>NZ_JBWKWW010000004.1:0-564620 GCF_059422425.1 Pseudomonas sp. GW821-FHT01E05 | reverse complement strand
ATCGCCGATGGTAGTGTGGGGTTTCCCCATGTGAGAGTAGGTCATCGTCAAGATTAACTTCCGAAACCCCTATCTGCATCTGCAGGTAGGGGTTTTGTTTTGCGCGCGATTTGTCGGCGCGGGCTGGCTCGCGATGGCGATTTCCAAGACGCCATGGCGCGCACTCGAGTGTCGACCGGCTGCTCCTGCAGCTTTCAGGCACGCGCTGCTGCCCCGGCCCTCCGACAGTGCTAAGGTTCGGCCCTAGCTTTTGCATTTTCCAAGGAAGCCTTTATGCCGGACGCGACGTCCCTCAGTGCTGGTTTTATGGTGGTTCACGGCAACCGCCTGGACGAGTTGCGTAGTCTTGTCGTCAGTTGGATGCGGCGCTATCCGCTCACCCCCCTGGAAAATGAAATCGCCCTGGTGCAGAGCAACGGCATCGCCCAGTGGTTGAAGCTCGCGCTGGCTGAAGACCCGCAAGATGACGATATGGGCGGCTGTGGAATAGCGGCCGCCATCGATGTGCAATTGCCTGGCAGCTTTATGTGGCAGCTTTATCGTATGGTGTTGGGTCGTGATGAAATTCCGGCCAAATCCCTGCTGGATAAAGCCCCGCTGACCTGGCGGCTGATGCGCTTGTTGCCAGAGCTGATTGATCAGCCGCACTTCGAACCCTTGCAACGCTTTCTTACCCACGACACAGATCTACGTAAGCGCTATCAATTGGCTGAACGCTTGGCGGATCTGTTCGATCAATACCAGGTATATCGAGCCGACTGGCTGGAAGACTGGGCAGCAGGTCGCCATCAACTGCGCAATGGCAGAGGCGAAGCCAAGGCGCTGACGCCTGCAAATTGCTGGCAGGCTGAGTTGTGGCGAGCGTTGCTGCTGGATGTGGGTGAGCAGGGCATGGCGCAAAGTCGTGCCGGAGTTCATCAACGCTTCATTGAGCGGATCAACAGCCTGGATACAGCTCCCAAAGGATTGCCCTCCCGAGTGATCGTTTTCGGCATTTCTTCGTTACCGGCCCAGGCCTTGGAAGCTCTTGCTGGATTGGCGCGTTTCAGTCAGGTTTTGCTTTGTGTGCATAACCCATGTCGTCACCATTGGGCCGACATCGTCGCCGATAAAGACCTGCTACGGCACCAATACAAGCGTCAAGCGCGCAAGGCGGGAATGCCCGCAGCGCTCGATCCGCAAACCCTGCATCAACATGCTCATCCGTTGTTGGCCGCGTGGGGCAAACAGGGTCGCGACTACATCAATCTGCTCGACAGCTATGATGATCCCAACAGCTATCGTTCGGCCTTTCGCGATGGGCGGATCGATCTGTTCAGCGAAAGCCGGCCGCAGAATATGCTTAACCAGTTGCAGGACGATATCCTCGAACTTCGCCCCCTGAATGAAACCCGTGAACATTGGCCAAGTGTTGACCTTGTACACGATGAGTCGATCCGTTTTCACATCGCCCACAGCGCCCAGCGTGAAGTCGAAATTCTTCACGACCAATTACTCGCCCGATTCAGCGCCGATCCGCAATTGCGCCCTCGCGATGTGATCGTGATGGTCCCGGATATCGACAGTTACGCTCCGCATATCCGCGCCGTGTTCGGCCAACTGGAGCGAGATGACCGACGTTTCGTTCCCTTCACTCTGACTGACCAAGGCCAACGCGGCCGCGATCCACTGCTGATAGCCGTGGAACATCTGCTCAAATTGCCCGACAGTCGTTTCCCGGTCAGCGAGATTCTCGATCTGTTGGATGTTCCAGCCTTACGTGCTCGATTCGGCGTAGAGGAGCGTGACCTGCCGACCTTGCATCGCTGGATTGAAGGCGCCGGTATTCGCTGGGGCATGAATGCCGAACAGCGCGCAGGGCTTGGTCTACCGGATGAATTGGAGCAGAACAGTTGGCGCTTCGGCCTGCGGCGTATGCTGCTCGGCTATGTTGTAGGCAGCGGAGCGGCTTGTGACGGCATCGAACCTTACGATGAAATAGGTGGTCTGGACGCGGCGTTGATCGGCCCGCTGGTCGCGTTGCTTGATGCCTTGCAGATTGCCCACCAGGAACTCTCGTTACCTGCGCCGCCGCAGCAATGGGGGGAGCGCCTGCATGCGTTATCGCAGTTGTTCTTCCTGGCAAGCAATGAGCATGACGACTACCTCCTGGCCCAGCTCGAAGAGTTGCGCGAAAGCTGGTTGGAGACTTGTGAGTCGGTAGGTTTGCAGGATGAGTTACCGCTGACCGTCGTCCGTGAGGCCTGGCTGGCGGGGCTTGATCAGGGGCGCTTGTCGCAACGCTTTCTGGCCGGTGCGGTGAATTTCTGCACCTTGATGCCGATGCGCGCTATCCCTTTCAAACTGGTCTGCTTGCTTGGCATGAATGACGGCGACTATCCGCGCGCGCAGCCGCCGCTGGACTTCGACCTGATGGGTAGCGATTACCGTCCCGGCGACCGCTCGCGGCGTGAGGATGATCGCTATTTGCTGCTCGAAGCCTTGCTCTCGGCGCGTGATCAGCTCTACATCAGCTGGGTCGGCCGCAGCATTCGTGACAACAGCGAGCGTCCGGCTTCAGTGTTGATAGGCCAGTTGCGCGATCATCTGGCCAGCGGTTGGCATCTGTCGAACAGCGATGAGTCGCTTGTTGATGCAATGACCCAGGAACATCCACTGCAACCCTTTAGCGCCCGTTATTTTCATGAAGGCGACGGACTGTTCAGCTACGCCCGAGAGTGGCAGTTGCTTCACCAGACACACGAGGCCGTCGCCGAGCTTCCAGCGCTGACGGCCTATGTTCAGGAAGAGCCGCTGAGCCTGGGTCAGTTACAGGATTTCCTGCGAAACCCGGTGCGACATTTCTTCAGCCAACGGCTCAAGGTGTTTTTCGAGGCCGCCGAGGCACCTCTGGCGGATGAGGAACCCTTTGTACTTGATGCGTTGCAACGCTATAGCCTGAGCGACAGTTTGCTTGAAGCGGCGCTTACCCATCCGGAACAACCCGAGCTGGCCTTGGAGGCTCAAGCAAAACGCCTGCAGGGCAGCGGTCTGTTACCAATGGCCGGTTTTGGTGAGTGCTTGCAACAGGAGTTGATCGAGCCACTGCCTGACTTGCTGCAACGCTATCAACAGTTGCTGGCTTTATGGCCGACGCCGCTCAACAGTGCCTTGCCGGTGAGTCTCGAGCAGCATGGAGTCGGCCTCGAGGGCTGGCTCAGTGGTCTGCATCAGCGCAGCGATGGAGGATTGTTGGCTGTCACCACGATTCCCAACAGCATTGGTTCAATCAAGATCCGCAAATGGCATCGGCTGACTCGGCCCTGGGTCAATCATCTGGCGGCTTGCGCGAGCGGGTTGTCGCTGACCACGGCGCTGGTGGCCAGTGACGACACCTTGTTGCTGGCTCCCATAGAGCAGAGCGCAGCCCTTAATTCTTTGGGCGATCTGTTGCAGGCCTGGCAATCGGGGATGCGTCAGCCATTGCCGGTTGCGGTGAAGACTGCCTTCGCCTGGCTTGGCCAGAGCGATCCGGTCAAAGCCGAAGCGGCCGCATGCAAGGCCTATGAAGGCGACGGTCAGACCACCGACGGTGAGCGTCGCGAAAGCCCGGCATTGGCCCGACAGTTTCCCGATTACAGCGCACTCGTCGCTGACGAAACCTTCGCTGATTGGTGTAACGCTCTCTACCGGCCACTGCTTGAAGCCCCGTGGCGATCATTGGCCAGCGAGGAGGTTCGCTCATGACAACCAAGACACCTCTGGCGCTGGCTTTCCCCTTGCGCGGCAGCCAACTGATCGAGGCCAGCGCCGGGACCGGCAAGACCTTCACCATCTCGGCGCTCTACCTGCGCCTGGTGCTCGGTCACGGTGGCGAGGTCGCCGGTTTTGGCCGCGAGTTGCTGCCACCGCAGATTTTGGTGGTGACCTTCACGGATGCAGCGACCAAGGAGCTGCGTGAGCGTATCCGCACTCGTCTTGCCGAGGCTGCGCGGTTTTTCCGTGACGAAACGCCAGCACCGGATGACTTGATCGCCGAGTTGCGCGAGCAATACAGCCCTGAGCAATGGGCAACTTGCGCCAATCGTCTGGACATCGCTGCTCAATGGATGGATGAGGCGGCGGTGTCGACGATTCACAGTTGGTGTCAGCGCATGTTGCGCGAGCACGCCTTCGACAGCGGCAGCCTGTTTACCCAGACCCTGGAAACCGATCACAGCGATTTGCTCGGTGAAGTGCTGCGCGATTACTGGCGGCTGTTTTGCTACCCGATGCAGGGTGATGCGCTGAACTGGGTTCGTGCCAATTGGGGAGGCCCGGCTGCGTTGTTGCCGCGCGTGCGTGCCTTGTTCGCAAGCGAGCAAGGTCTTGATGATGGAAAAGAGCCTGCCGAGCTGATTATCGCTTGCCTGCAAGAGCGGCGCGAAGCCCTTCTGCAACTCAAGACCCCATGGCTGCAATGGGCGGCCGAGCTGCGGGATATCTGTCTGCAAGGTGTCGCTGAAAAGACCGTCGATGGGCGCAAGATGCAGGCGCGTTACTTCGAACCCTGGTTTGAGAAAATCAGCGCCTGGGCCGAGGACGAGTCTCAAGAGCAACTGGATATCGGCACCGGTTTCAGTCGTCTGACACCGGACGGTATGGCCGAAGCCTGGAAAGGCCAGGCGCCAGACCATCCGGGGCTGGACGCCATGCCCGGTCTGAAAGCCAGTCTGGATGCCTTGCCGACCCCGGATGCTGCAGTGCTGCAACATGCGGCCAAGTGGGTCGGTACGCGCTTTGAAGAAGAAAAGCGTCGCCGTGCCGAAATGGGTTTCGACGACATGCTGCTGCGGCTCGATGCCGCCTTGCAGGCCGACGCTGGCGAGCGTCTGGCAACGTTGATTCGCGAGCAGTTCCCGGTCGCGCTGATCGATGAGTTCCAGGACACCGACCCGGTGCAGTACCGGATCTTCGAAAGTATTTACCGCATCGAAGACAACAATCCCGAATGCGGTCTGTTCCTGATCGGCGACCCGAAGCAGGCGATCTATGCCTTTCGTGGCGCCGATATCTACACTTACCTGCGCGCGCGTCAGGCCACCAGTGGCCGCCTGCATACCCTGGGCACTAACTTCCGCTCCAGCCATGGCATGGTCGGCGCGGTGAACCACGTATTCGAGCGCGCCGAGTCGCGCGAGCATGGCCGTGGTGCGTTTCTGTTCCGGGAAAAAACTGGCGAGAACCCCGTCCCCTTTCTGCCTGTTGCTTCTCAGGGACGTAAAGAAGTTTTGCAGATTGATGGTCAACCTGTGCCTGCGCTGAATATCTGGCAGTTGTCTGCCGAGCAGCCATTGTCCGGTGTGGTTTACCGGCAGCAACTGGCCGCCGCCTGCGCCAGTGAAATCGTCGCGCTGCTCAATGGCGGCCAGCAGGGCCACGCGGGATTCGTTCGCGACGGTCAGGATATGCGAGGCCTGCTCCCGGCCGATATCGCGATTCTGGTGCGTGACGGCAAAGAGGCCCAGGCGGTACGCGGTGAGTTGTCCGCCCGCGGGGTACGCAGCGTTTACCTTTCCGACAAGGACTCGGTGTTCGCAGCTCAAGAAGCCCACGATCTGTTGGCCTGGCTGAAGGCTTGCGCCGAACCGGATGTCGAGCGGCCGTTACGTGCTGCGCTGGCCTGTATCACACTGGATCTGCCATTGGCCGAGCTGGAGCGCTTGAATCAGGACGAACTGGCCTGGGAAGCGCGGGTGATGCAGTTCCGTGGTTATCGGGCGATCTGGCGCAGCCAGGGCGTGTTGCCGATGCTGCGCCGTCTGCTGCATGACTTTCAGTTGCCCCAGGCGTTGATTGCTCGAAGCGATGGCGAGCGGGTACTGACCAATCTGCTGCACCTGTCCGAGTTGTTGCAGCAAGCCGCCGCCGAACTGGATGGCGAACAAGCCTTGATCCGGCATTTGGCCGAGCATCTGGCGTTGTCCGGTCAGGCGGGTGAAGAACAGATTTTGCGGCTGGAAAGTGACGAGCAACTGGTCAAAGTGGTGACCATCCACAAGTCCAAAGGGCTTGAATATCCGTTGGTGTTTCTGCCGTTCATCTGCTCGGCAAAACCGGTGGATGGCAGTCGCCTGCCGCTGCATTACCACGACGACTCGGGCAAGGCGCAAGTGTCGTTGAAGCCCACCGCAGAGCTGATCGCCCAAGCTGATGACGAGCGTCTGGCTGAAGACCTGCGGTTGCTCTACGTTGCGTTGACCCGCGCGCAACACGCCTGCTGGTTGGGCGTCACGGACCTCAAGCGCGGCAATAACAACAGTTCGGTCCTGCACCTGTCGGCGTTGGGCTATCTGCTCGGTGGTGGCCTGTCGTTGACCGAATCGGCCGGTCTGAGCCGCTGGCTGGAAGACTTGCAGCAAGGCTGTGAGGCAATCAGTTGCAGCGAAATGCCCGAAGCGAGCGAAATCCGTTTCAAACCGCCGCGCAATGAAGCCGTTCTGCTCGCGCCGTTGATTCCCAAGCGCAAGGCTGCGGAGAACTGGTGGATTGCCTCTTACAGCGCACTGCGTATTGGCGAGAGTATGAGCGCCGGTAGCGACGAAGCGCCGGAAAGTCCGCAAGCGCAGAAGCTCTTCGATGATGAGCGACTCGACCCGGATGCACCTCGGGAAATGGTCGCCAGTGGTGGCGATATCCATCGTTTCCCCCGTGGACCGAACCCCGGGACCTTTCTCCATGGTTTGCTGGAGTGGGCCGGTAACGAAGGCTTTGCCGCCGATCGGCGAAGTGTCGAAGACGCCATCGCTCGGCGCTGCAACCGCCGTGGTTGGGAAGGCTGGATCGGCACCTTGAGCGATTGGTTGCTGCACCTGCTGCAAGCTCCGTTACGCATCGGCGCTGGACTGTCACCGGTGGTGTTCGAACAACTGACCCAGTACCGGGTCGAGATGGAGTTCTGGTTCGCCAGCCATAAAGTCGATGTGTTGAAACTCGATGAGCTGGTGTGCCAATACACCCATAACGGTGTTGCCCGGGTGGCGGCCGAACCGGTGTTGCTCAATGGCATGTTCAAAGGTTTTATCGACCTGACGTTCGAGCACGAAGGGCGTTATTACGTCGCTGATTACAAATCCAACTGGCTGGGTGTCGATGATTCGGCCTACACCGAACTGGCGATGGAACAGTCGATTCTCGACAATCGTTACGACCTGCAATACGTGTTGTATCTATTGGCCCTGCATCGCCAGCTCAAGGCACGACTCGCCGATTACGATTACGAGCGGCACATGGGCGGGGCGCTTTATCTGTTCTTGCGCGGCACCCGAGCGCCGAGCCAGGGCGTGTGCTTTACCCGTCCGCCACGGGAGTTGATCGAGCGTCTGGATCGGCTGTTTCAGGGCAAACCGGAGCAACCCAGGGCCGAGCCCGCCTGGGAACAAGGAGTATTGCTATGAGTCGTTCCCTTGCCGATTTACTGCCCACACCGTTGGCCGCTGAAAGCCTGGTCGGGCTGGCACCGCTGAGTCGAGCCGAAGATCTGCTGCTGTTGCTTGAGCGATGGGTCGAACGCAGCTGGCTGAGGGCACTGGACAAAGCCTTTGTGGGCTTCCTTCACGAACTCGAACCTCAAGGCGACTCGCTGGTGCTGCTTGCGGCGGCGTTGACCAGTCACCAACTGGGTCACGGGCACGTCTGTCTGGATCTGTTCGAGACCCTCAAGGAGCCGGACTTCGCCCTGTCGTTGCCGCCGGAAGGGGATGTGCACACAGGCGCCATGCTGTTGCCGTCGCAACTGCTCGAAGCACTGGACGGCGCGCACTGGTGCAAGGTGTTGGCGTCCAGCCGATTGGTAGCGCTGGCCGCCGATAGCCGTGACGACGCGCAGCAGCGCCCTTTGGTGTTGTCCGGCAAGCGTTTGTACTTGCGTCGTTACTGGGCTTACGAGCGGCGCATCGATACCGCGTTGCGTCAGCGACTCGCGGCCCATGAAGCAACGCCCGATGATCTACCCGAGCGCTTGAGTGGCTTGTTCGGCGCGGCCAGGAGCGGGGTGCCGATCGATTGGCAGAAGCTCGCCTGTGCTCTGGCCACTCGCGGCGCCTTCAGCATCGTCACTGGTGGACCGGGTACCGGTAAGACCACCACCGTGGTGCGTCTGCTGGCCCTGTTGCAAGCGCCGGCCGTGGAGTCTGGCAAACCGCTGAGAATCCGTCTCGCCGCACCCACCGGCAAGGCCGCCGCACGACTGACCGAATCCATCAGCCAACAGGTTCGTACGTTGGCAGTCGCTGACAGCGTGCGGGACAAAATCCCCTCTGAAGTCACCACTGTGCACCGCTTGCTCGGCAGCCGTCCGGGCACCCGTCATTTCCGCCACCACGCCGGTAATCGTTTGCCGCTGGATGTGCTGGTGGTCGACGAAGCCTCGATGATCGACCTGGAGATGATGGCCAACCTGCTCGATGCCTTGCCGACACATGCCCGTCTTGTGTTGCTTGGCGACAAGGATCAGTTGGCCTCGGTGGAGGCCGGTGCGGTACTTGGTGATTTGTGCCGCGATGCCGAGGCCGGTTGGTACAGCCCACAGACTCGCGTCTGGCTGGAGGCGGTCAGCGGTGAACATCTGAGTGCCAGCGGTTTGCAGGAAGATACCGAGGACGTTCATCCATTGGCTCAGCAGGTGGTGATGTTGCGCCATTCGCGGCGTTTCGGTGAGGGCAGTGGTATTGGCCAATTGGCGCGCAGGGTCAATCAGCAGCAGGCCGATGAGGCGCGCAAACTACTGGCCGTTCGCACCCATGCCGATTTGTTCTCGCTGACGCTCAAGGGGGAGCAGGATCGCGCTCTGGAGCGGCTATTGCTTGAAGGGCACGGCGAGGGGCCGCAGGGTTATCGGCATTACTTGAGTCTTCTACGCAGCCAGCGACCGACAGTCGACACTGCGCTTGAGGATCCACGCTGGACCGAATGGGCACGCAATGTGTTGCAGGCCTTCGATGCGTTCCAGTTGCTGTGTGCCGTGCGAAAAGGCCCTTGGGGCGTTGATGGCCTGAATCTGCGCATCACCAGTGCGCTACTCAAGGCACGCCTGATCGACAGCGACCAGCAATGGTACGAAGGTCGCCCGGTGCTGATGACCCGCAACGATTACGGTCTGGGCTTGATGAATGGCGACATCGGCATTGCCCTGAAACTGCCGGAACGGGACGGCCCGCAGGCAGGTCGTCAGGTGCTGCGCGTGGCGTTTCCGCGCAACGATGGTCAGGGCGGTGTGCGCTTTGTGTTGCCCAGCCGGCTGAATGACGTGGAAACCGTGTACGCCATGACCGTGCACAAATCCCAGGGTTCTGAATTTACCCACACCGCATTGATTCTCCCGGATGCACTGAACCCGGTGCTGACCAAAGAACTGATCTACACCGGGATTACCCGGGCCAAGGACTGGTTCAGTCTGATCGAGCCAAGGCCCGGTGTATTCGAAGAGGCGGTACGGCGCAAGGTCAAGCGCTTGAGCGGGTTGATGCTTGAGTTGGGGTGAGCCGGTGCCGTAACGGTGGCGAGAGGATTTCACCTCTCGCCACAAAGACCTGGCCAATTCCCGCGACGACTACTCCGCCACCAGCAGCATTTCCTGGGAGGGCAGGCCCATGAAGCGTCGGACCCGCTCCCCGGCCTGCTCATTGCGTATGGCGTGTGGTCTTGCATCCAGCTGAATATTCCCGCCTTCCATGAAAATCACCCGATCAGAAATCGACATCGCGAAGTCCATCTCGTGGGTCACGATCAGCATGGTCATACCTTCCTTCGCCAAATCGCGAATCACGTTCAATACGTCGCCCACCAGCTCCGGATCGAGGGCCGAAGTCGGCTCATCGAACAGCATGATCTTCGGCTCCATGGCCAATGCTCGGGCAATCGCTACCCGTTGTTGCTGGCCACCAGAAAGCTGATGCGGGTATTTGTGTGCGTGGGCCAGCAGCCCGACCTTATCCAGCAGTGCATACGCGCGTTGTTCGCTCAAGGGCTTGGCGCTGCCGTGGTAGCGCGGTGCCAGGGTTATGTTGTCGAGAATGCAGCGATGGGGGAACAGGTTGAAGTTCTGGAAAACCATCCCGATATGCCGCACGCCACTGCGAACCCGGGCGCTGTTGGGAGTGTCATCGTGGCTGATGAAGCTTTCGCCGAACAGCTTGATCTCACCTTGATCAATACTTTCCAGGCCATTGATAGTACGGATCAACGAAGTTTTGCCCGAGCCTGACGGGCCGATGATCGAGATTACCTGACCACTGCCGACCTTCAGGTCGATGCCCTTGAGCACCTCGTGATTGCCATAGCGCTTGTGGATCTTTTCCAATTGCAGAACCGGTGCTGCACCGTGGATGGCTGGAAGGCCGGTAGTGGCAATCAGCGGTGGGATTTGTGCCTTGAGTCGGGCCACGGCAGTTTCGTCGAGGGTTTGTGGTTTGCGTTGGTTCAGATCCAGATAGCGTTCCAGTCGGTGCAAAAACCAGCCGAACACGCTCACGATAAATACGTAATACACCGCTACCGCGCCGAGGGTTTCCATCACCAGGAAGTTTTGCGCGTACAGGCGCTGGCCGACGGTGAGCAGTTCGGTCAGGGAGATCACCGAGATCAGCGATGTCAGTTTCACCACGGTAATGTATTCGTTGATCAGCGTGGGCAGGGAAATGCGAAAGGCTTGAGGTATCACGATCAAACGCTGCAAGCCCAGAAAGCCGACACCCAGCGCACGCCCGGCTTCTTTCTGACCCTTGGCCACCGAAATCAGGCCGCCGCGATGGATCTCTGCCATATACGCCGCTTCGGTTATCACCAGCGCGAACAGCCCGGAGTAGAACGGATTGGACAGTACCGAGCCGGTCATCGGAAACAATTGCGGCAGGTTGTAGACGAACACCACCAGCACCAGCAGCGGGATGCTGCGAAAGAACCAGATATAAACGGCCGCCGGTATTTTAAGCCAGGCCGAAGCAGACAACTTGGCCGAGGCCAGGAGAAAACCCAGCAACATGCCGATGAACCAGGCCAGCGAACTGAGTTCGATCACGGTGACGCAGGCTTGCCAGAAGGCGGACTCTGCAAACAGGGAGAAAAAGTACGTCCAATCGAATTGCATAAGTACCTCAAACCGCATTGAAATCTTCGCGGGTAAGCCGCTCCCGCATGGGGAGCGGTGTTTTTGTAGGCGCGTGCTCGCGAAGGGGCGTAGCCTTAGTTAGACGCTTCTTCCAGGTTGTACTTCTTCAGGATAGCCGCGTAATCACCGCTTTTTTTGGCTTCATCAAACGCTTTGAGCAGCGCCTGATAGGTGTCGTTGTTGCCTTTCTTGACGAAGATGCCGAGGGTTTGCGGATAGACCAGATGCTCGCTGGTGACCACTACGCGGCCACTGGTGTGCTCGGCGATCATCTTCGCCGCGCCGGCGATTTCCATCTGGGCCTGGATGTTTTTCGACAGCAGGGCCTGGGTCACTTCCGGTGCCGACGGGAACTCGCTGACAGTGATGGCGCCCTTGTTGTTCGGCACACAATATTCGGTGGAGAGTTTCTTCAATTGAGCGACCCAGGTGGTGCCTTGTTCCAGGCCGACTTTCAGGCCGCAGAGGTCCTCAGGGGTTTGCGCATTCAGACCGCTGTCTTTCGGCGCCATGATTGCCGCGCCAGTCACGGCGTAGCCAATGGTCATGGCTTGAGTCTGACGCTCGGGCGTGATGTACATGCCGGAGATAATCGCGTCATAGTGCCCGGAGTTCAGGCCGGAAATCAGATTAGGGAACTTGGTATCGACGAACTCTGCCTTGGCTTGCATCTGCTTGGCCAGGGCCTGAGCCAGTTCCGGATCGGAGCCGACAATATTCTTCTGGCTGTCATAGGATTCGAACGGCGGGTAGGTGATTTCCATGCCGATTTTTAACTGGCCCGGTGTCGCGGTGGTTGTGGCAAAGCTGGCGGTGGCGCAAAGCAGGCCGGCGGCAAGCAGGGTCAGGCAGGATGCGGTGTTTTTAGTGAACATGTTCGGTGACTCCAGGGTAGGGAAGTAGTGGCCGACGACAGGGTTTCAGGAAGGCTGCGCCTGGTTTTTCAAATGTCCGAAGCTCGACGGCTTGCGGGCCTTTTCTGGAAGCAGGATCTCGCCATTTTCTACCCGCTTGCGCAGGTATTGGTATGTCTGCAAGGCTTGGCCGTACATGTGTTCACCAATGGTGATTTGCTCGTACTCGTGCTCGGTTTTGGCAAAGCCGGGCAGCGGTTTGATCTGGGTATGGAAGTCGCAGGCGTAGAACAGCGGGAAGGAGTAGCGCTCTTCACTGACTGTGCGCACACGGTGCGCGGTAGCGACGAACGCACCCGCGGTCATGACTTCGAGCATGTCGCCGATGTTCACCACGAAAGCGTCTGGAACGGGCGGCGCATCGATCCATTGGCCGAGGTTGTTCATCACCTCCAGCCCCGGTTTGTCAGCCAGCAAAATGGTGAAGCACTCATAGTCGGTGTGCGCACCAATACCGGGTGCATCCTGGACCGCGTCGTCGAAGGGATAGTGGATCAACCGCAGCTTTGAGGGTGGTCGGGTGACCATGCTGTCGAAATAGTCTTCCTCCAGGCCCAATGCCAGGGCGAAGCCACCGAACAGCCGTCGGCCGAGGTCGAAGATCGCAGCGTAGTAGGCCTGCACTGCTTCCTTGAAACCTGGCAGCAGCGGCCATTCATTTGGCCCGAGCAGCGGGGTGTTGGCCAGCACCAGCGGGTCGTTTACCGGGACTTCGAAGCCGATATCGAAGGCTTCTTTGTGATCCGGTTTGCCCTTGGCGTAAACCTCTTCGCCTTCCGGGACATAACCTTTATGAGTCTGCGAGGCGCCGATGTAGTGCTGCATCTTGGTTGCGAAGGGCTGATCGAAATAGTCCCTGGCTGCCTGGCGCAAGTTGGCGATCAGCTGCGGCTCAATGCCGTGGCTGGTGATGTAGAGAAAGCCGACCTCACTGGCGGCCACCCCGAGCTGTTCAGCGACGGCCAGGCGATGTTCCCGTTCGATGCTGAACAAACCGGCGATATCCACCACCGGAATGCTTTTGAAATTAGCTTGGGCCGGGCTGTTATTGATCTTCTCAGGCATGACGCAAAACCTCACGAGAGAGTTGAGTGGTTGAAGCGATCGAAGTGTTCGCGCTCTGTTCTAGCCATCCAGACATTCAGCGACCACAGGTCGGCAACCGGCACATTGGTGAAGGGCAGGTGATGCAAATAGCCGTCGGCGCCGAACTCTGGCGTCAGGGTACTGACCTGATAGCCACGAGCCTGTTGGGAGCGCCAGATGGCTTCCCAGTGCTGTTGATGGAAGGCCAGTTCCCGGGCGTACTCGGGGGCCGCGGGATGGGGAACCTGTGGACCCTGGTCATACCCGACCCGGGCCTGGATATGGTGCACGCGTTCGACGAAGGCACTCAGGTCATCCGCCGGGTCATTCAACAAGCGTTCGCAGGTGACGACCCAATGGCTGATATCGCTGGTGAACAGCAAGTCGGGCAGCTGCCGGATCAACTCAAGGGTCAGCCAGGGATTGAACAGTGAGCGTGAACGGTGGGTTTCGAAGCTGCAGACTTGCCCGTGCTTGCGCGCAAGCGTCATGGCCTGGCCGAAGAACTCCACCTGCTGCGCCAGTGGCCAGCGGTCATTGCCGGCCAGAACATTGACGAAGCGAGGATTGAGCTCGGCGGCCCAGGCGAGTTTTTTGTCCAGATCAAGAAGGTGTTCGGTGGGCGGCGCGGATTGTTCCGGCAACACGTCATAGGCGGTAAAAACCGTGCTGATGTAACCGAGTCGATTGGCCCGTAGAAAGGCGCCGAACTCGGCTCGCTCACTGACATCAAGAGGTAGGCGGGCCTCCATGCCGTCGAAGCCGGCTTTCAGTAACTCATCGAGAGCCTGAGCCTTGCTTGCGGTATAGCCCCAGAGGGTACGGAATATTTCCAGTTTCATTGGTGAACCTCCGCGATTCCTTCAACTACTCAAGGCTCGAGGCGGTACATGACCGAATCGGGCTGTTATGGCAGTAGTAAAAGGTTTCTATGAGCCGGATCTCTGGGGATCCGTTCTCACTGCATCGCTGTCAGCTTTTATTATTATTACGGCCGCTTGGCGGCCACAGGTCACGTTGGTGTCGATGGTAGGCAGGACGCGAGTCTGGGAAGAATAGGAAAGCTCAAATCGTTACTTCATGTTTCTCTAAACAATTAGGCACCTATCTATAAATGCTGTTTCGTGAGCATTTCACTGGCTATGCTATCGTTGCGGCATCACCTTGTAACGATCATCGAGAATCCGAGCATGGACGCGACGACAGAACGCATTTCTGGCTGGAGGCAGTTACTGCTCTCGACCATTCTCTGTTTGTTGACCTCCCTCGCTTTTGCTCCGCCAGAAGCGCCGACCGGCATAGCGGGCCCATGAGTTTATTCAAGCTCGATAACCCTCCGACCTTGCGCTCGGTCATTGGCCGCGGGCATTTGATCGTCGCGTTGGTAGCGGTGGGCCTGGCCAGCATTTCCTTGACCCTGCTTGGGGGGCTGGCCTTGCGCGTTTATGCCGATCACAACCTGCATCTGATTGCTCGCTCGATCAACTACACCGTGGAAGCTGCAGTGGTGTTCGACGACAAGGTCGCGGTGACTGAAGCGTTGGCGTTGATCGCCTCCATGGAAGAGGTGGCAGACGCGCAGGTTTTCGGCGAGAACGGGAGGTTGCTGGCGCGTTGGCAGCGACCGGCAACCGGGTTGCTCTCTGAGTTAGAAACGCAGATAGCCCAGACCTTTCTGGAAAAACCGATCACTCTGCCGATCCTCCATCAGGGGCGGGAAATCGGCAGCATCCTGCTCACCGGTCATGGCGGCAGCCTGTTGCGTTTTCTGCTCAGTGGTCTGGCCGGCATTGTGTTGTGCACCGCCCTGAGTGCCTGGATTGCCCTGCATCTGGCACGACGTCAGCTTCGAGGGGTCATCGGCCCTCTGCGCGGTCTGGCCAGTGTGGCCCATGCTGCCCGCAGCGAGCGAGCTTTCGATCAGCGCGTGCCACCGACCGAGATTGCCGAGCTGAATAGTCTGGGTAACGACATCAATGCCTTGCTCGATGAAATGGAAGCCTGGCAAACGAATCTGCAAAACGAAAACGAAACGCTGGCCCACCAGGCCAGTCATGACAGCCTCACCGGCCTGCCGAATCGGGCGTTTTTCGAGGGCCGGCTGATCCGCGCATTGCGCAGTGCGAACAAGCTCGATGAGCGGGTCGCGGTGTTGTTTCTCGACGGTGACCGGTTTAAAGGCATCAACGATAATTTTGGGCACGCAGCCGGTGATGCGGTATTGGTTGCCGTTGCGACGCGGGTCAGAGCGCAGTTACGCGACGATGACCTTGTCGCGCGTCTGGGCGGCGACGAATTTGCCATTCTGCTGACGCCCCTGCACAAGTACGAGGACGCCGAGCGCATTGCCGACAAGATAATTGCCAGCATGGACATGCCGATCCCGTTGCCGGGCAATACCTCAATCTTGACCTCACTCAGTATCGGGATTGCCATCTATCCCGATCATGGCGTTACTCCAGGCACCCTGCTCGATGCTGCCGCTGGGGCAATGTGTCAAGCCAAACGCCTTTCCCGAGGCGGGCAGTACACCGCGGGGGCGGAGCACCCTGTCGCCCATGTTCAAACCAGGCGCTGAATCCACACCGAAAATCGCCGAGTGTCGATTGTAGTGAGCGCGGATTAGTCCGCGAACACCATCGAGCGGGTTTCGCCCATCAACAAGTGTTGATTCTGCTCGGTCACGCTGCGGATGTAATCCCACAACAAGGTAATCCGCTTGAGCTTGCGCAGATCCTCGCGGCAATACATCCAGAACTGCCGGGTGATGTTGATTTCCTCCGGCAGCACCGGCAGCAGACGCGGGTCCTGCGCGGCGAGGAAGCACGGCAGAATCGCCAGCGAGCGGCCCTGCTGCGCGGCGACATACTGAGCGATCACGCTGGTGCTGCGCAGGTTGGCGCTGGCGCCGGGCAGCACGTTGGCCAGGTAAAGCAGCTCCGAGCTGAACGCCAGATCGTCGACATAGCTGATGAACTGGTGTTTACCCAAGTCTGTCGGGCGGCGGATCGGTGGGTGTTTGTCGAGATAATCCTGGGTCGCATACAGCTGCAAACGGTAGTCGCAGAGTTTGCAGCACACGTACGGGCCGTGTTCCGGGCGTTCCAGAGCGATGACGATATCCGCCTCACGCTTGGACAGGCTGATGAAGTGCGGCAGCGGCAGGATGTCCACCGAAATCGCCGGGTAGGTGTCGACGAAATGGCTCAGCTGCGGGGTGATAAAGAAGCTGCCGAACCCTTCAGTGCAGCCCATGCGCACATGACCCGACAGCGCCACGCCAGAGCCCGAGACCTGCTCGCAGGCCATGTGCAGCGTGCTTTCGATCGACTCGGCGTAACCCAGCAAGCGCTGACCTTCGGCGGTCAGCACAAAGCCGTTGGTCCGCGACTTCTCGAACAGCAACGTGCCCAGCGCCCCTTCCAGTGAGCTGATGCGCCGCGACACGGTGGTGTAGTCCACCGCCAGGCGTTTGGCGGCGGTGCTGGCCTTGCGAGTACGGGCGACCTCGAGGAAAAACTTAAGGTCGTCCCAGTTCAATGAGCCCAAAGACGTGATGTTTTTTTGCATGTTAGACCGGCTTTTATGTGCGTTCTTATTAGAAGTTTGCACATCTATACTCCAAAAACAGTCCGACAACCAACTCGGGACACCGCCTCATTTCAAGGCGACAAAACGCCTTGGCTCCCTGCACAGCAACCCACTTCAATAACAAGAAGCCAGGAGACCATCATGAACGTATCTCTCACGCCAGACGAAACCACCCTGCAACGGGTCAAGCTGCTGATCGACGGCGAATGGGTCGAGTCGCAGACCACCGAGTGGCACGACATCGTCAACCCGGCCACCCAGCAAGTGCTGGCCAAAGTCCCGTTCGCTACCGCCGCTGAAGTCGACGCCGCCATCAGCGCCGCCCATCGCGCCTTCCAGACCTGGAAGCTGACGCCGATCGGCGCGCGGATGCGCATCATGCTCAAGCTTCAAGCGTTGATTCGTGAACACTCCAAACGCATTGCGGTAGTGCTCAGTGCCGAGCAGGGCAAGACCATCGCTGACGCTGAAGGCGATATTTTCCGTGGTCTGGAAGTGGTCGAACACGCGTGCTCCATCGGCAGTTTGCAGATGGGCGAGTTTGCCGAGAACGTCGCCGGTGGTGTCGATACCTACACCCTGCGCCAGCCAATCGGCGTCTGCGCCGGGATTACCCCGTTCAACTTCCCGGCGATGATTCCACTGTGGATGTTCCCGATGGCGATCGCCTGCGGCAACACCTTCGTCCTCAAGCCTTCCGAGCAGGACCCGATGTCGACCATGTTGCTGGTGGAGCTGGCGCTGGAAGCCGGGATTCCGCCGGGCGTGCTTAACGTGGTGCACGGCGGCAAGGATGTAGTGGATGCGCTGTGCACCCACAAAGACATCAAAGCCGTGTCGTTTGTCGGTTCGACCGCGGTCGGTACTCACGTCTACGATCTGGCCGGCAAACACGGCAAGCGTGTGCAGTCGATGATGGGCGCAAAAAACCACGCAGTGGTGCTGCCCGATGCCAATCGCGAACAAGCCCTCAACGCCTTGGTCGGCGCCGGTTTCGGTGCGGCCGGTCAGCGTTGCATGGCCACTTCAGTCGTGGTGATGGTAGGCGCGGCCAGGCAATGGCTACCGGACCTCAAGGCACTGGCGCAAAAACTCAAAGTGAATGCCGGCAGCGAGCCGGGTACCGATGTTGGCCCGGTGATCTCCAAGAAGGCCAAGGCGCGCGTTCTGGGCCTGATCGAAAGCGGTATCAAGGAAGGCGCGAAGCTGGAACTCGATGGCCGTGACATCAAGGTTCCGGGGTTCGAACAGGGCAACTTTATTGGCCCGACCCTGTTCTCTGGCGTGACCCCCGAGATGCAGATCTACACCCAGGAAATCTTCGGCCCGGTGCTGGTGGTGATGGAAGTCGACACCCTTGATCAAGCGATCGCCTTGGTCAACAGCAACCCGTTCGGTAACGGCACCGGTCTGTTCACCCAGAGCGGCGCGGCGGCACGTAAATTCCAGAACGAGATCGATGTCGGTCAGGTCGGGATCAACATCCCGATTCCAGTGCCGGTCCCATTCTTCAGCTTCACCGGTTCGCGTGGCTCCAAGCTCGGTGACCTCGGTCCGTACGGCAAACAAGTGGTTCAGTTCTACACTCAGACCAAGACGGTCACCAGTCGCTGGTTCGACGATGACAGCGTGAACGATGGCGTGAACACCACCATTCACTTGCGCTGATCGAGGAGAAGAACATGAAAATTGCATTTATCGGTCTGGGCAACATGGGCGCGCCGATGGCGCGCAACCTGATCAAGGCCGGCCACGATCTGAACCTGTTTGACCTGAATCAGACCGTGCTCGCCGAACTGGCACAGTTGGGTGGCACCATCAGCACTTCACCTCGTGAAGCGGCTCAAGGCAGCGAACTGGTCATCACCATGTTGCCGGCGGCTGCCCATGTACGTAGCGTCTGGCTGGATGAAGACGGCGTATTGGCCGGGATTGCCAAGGGTGTTCCGGCGGTGGATTGCAGCACCATCGACCCGCAGACCGCCCGCGATGTGGCGGCTGCTGCGGCCAAGCAAGGCGTGGCCATGGCCGATGCACCGGTATCCGGTGGTACCGGCGGTGCACAGGCTGGGACTCTGACTTTCATGGTTGGCGCTACGCCGGAATTGTTCGCCATCCTGCAACCGGTGCTGGCGCAAATGGGCCGCAACATCGTTCGTTGCGGTGAAGTCGGCACCGGGCAAATTGCCAAGATCTGCAACAACCTGCTGCTGGGGATTTCCATGGTCGGTGTCAGCGAAGCCATGGCGTTGGGCGACGCACTGGGGATCGATACCCAGGTGCTGGCCGGAGTCATCAACAGTTCGACCGGGCGTTGCTGGAGTTCGGAGATGTATAACCCATGGCCAGGCATTGTCGAAACGGCGCCGGCGTCGCGCGGTTATACCGGCGGTTTCCATGCCGAGCTGATGCTCAAGGATCTGGGCCTGGCCACTGAAGCGGCGCGTCAGGCACACCAACCGGTGGTGCTCGGCGCGGTGGCCCAGCAGTTGTATCAGGCGATGAGTCAGCGTGGGGAAGGGGACAAGGACTTCTCGGCGATCATCAACAGCTATCGCAAACCCCAGTAAGGGGTTTTCCGAGAGCCCACGTCGGGTGGGCTCTCGGGTTTTTTCGAAGCGGCGATCCCTCGCCACAAATATTCGTGTCAGGTTCAGGCAAACACGAAATACTTGCGCACTGTCTCGACCACTTCCCAAGTGCCTGTCATCCCCGGCTCCACGACGAAAATATCACCCGCCCGCAGATGGATCGGCGCCATGCCGTCCGGGGTGATCACGCAGTAGCCTTCCTGAAAATGGCAGTACTCCCACTTCACGTACTCAACTCGCCATTTGCCCGGTGTGCAGATCCAGGTGCCCATGATCTTGCTGCCGTCTTCGCTGGTGTAGGCGTTGAGGTTGACGGTGTGCGGGTCGCCTTCGAGTTTTTCCCATTTGCAGGCATCGAGCACTGGCAACGGGTGAGTATCGCGCAGGACGGTAATCGGTTTGGACATGATGACTCCGGACGGTAGGGAGAACTGAAGTCGCACCCTATAGGGCTTGGCGAGGCGTCAGTTGTCTGTACTCGACACTGAGCTATCCAGAAACGCAGTGGCCTTCGAGCATCGTTGTAATGCTCGAAGGATGGAAGCAGGCGTTTGAATGAACCGTTCGGAAGTCGATTTCGCTGATTGAAATTTCTGCCCGGTAAACGCCTGATTCTTAGCAATATGTGCGAAATACTTGGGCGTTCCCGAAGGATTTCGCAAGAATATTCACAGGTATCACTCGTATCATTCACTTCAGAACAGGCCGAGAGCTTCGCAATGAAAGAAACAATGTCATGGTGGGATATAAGTCCGCCCTTGAGCACCGCTACACCCACCTGGCCGGGTGATACACCTTTTCAAGAAGAGCGCGTCTGGAAGTTCGGGCCAGAGTGCCCGGTGAATGTCGGGCGCATCACTCTGTCTCCTCACACGGGTGCCCATGTCGATGCGCCGCTGCATTACAGCGCTGACGGAGCAGCCATTGGCGATGTGCCGCTGGATGTCTATATCGGTCCGTGCCGCGTGTTGCATTGCCTGGACAGCGGCCGGCTGGTGCACCCTGAACAGCTTGAAGGTCGCTTGCAAGACCTGCCTGAACGCGTCCTGCTGCGCACCTATCGACAAGCGCCGCTAACCTCCTGGGATCCGGACTTCACCGCTGTCGCCAAAGAAACCGTCGACCTGCTGGCAAGCCTGGGCGTGCGGTTGATCGGTATCGATACGCCGTCACTGGACCCTCAACAATCCAAAACCATGGATGCGCACAATGCGGTGGCCCGGCATGGCATGGCTATCCTGGAAGGCATCGTGCTCGATGACGTCCCGGAAGGGGACTATGAATTGATCGCTTTGCCGCTGCGCTTTGCCAACCTGGATGCCAGTCCGGTCAGGGCGGTCCTGCGTCCACTCAATCCACTGCAACGTGAGGAGTCTGTTCGATGAGCCAATGTCCCTATTCGCCGGCCAGCCAGACAGATGAATGGCATAACGCCGAACTGAATTTTTCCGACACCATGAGCTATGGCGACTACCTGGACCTGGGCAAGATTCTCAGCGCCCAGCATCCCTTGTCCCCGGACCATAACGAGATGCTGTTCATCATCCAGCATCAGACGTCCGAGCTGTGGATGAAGCTGATGCTGCATGAGCTCAAGGCCGCCCGCGAGCACGTCAGGCTGGGTGAGCTGCCGCCGGCGTTCAAAATGCTGGCGCGGGTTTCGCGGATCTTCGATCAGCTGGTGCATGCCTGGACGGTGCTGGCGACCATGACCCCCACCGAGTATCACGCGATCCGGCCATTTCTGGGCCAGTCATCGGGCTTTCAGTCGTTTCAATACCGCGAGATCGAATTCATTCTGGGCAACAAGAGTGCAACGCTATTGCGTCCGCATGCTCACCGTCCCGAGTTGTTGGCAGAGCTTGAAAAGGCGATTGCCACGCCTTCGTTGTATGACGAAGCGATTCGGTTGATGGTCAGCGCAGGATTGGCGATTGATCCGCAGCGCTTCGAGCGCGACCCGGCCAACCCGACCGTTCATGACGCCTCGGTCGAAGCCGCCTGGCGTGTGGTGTACACCGATCCTTCACGGTATTGGGATCTCTACCAGTTGGCGGAGAAGCTGATCGATCTGGAAGACTCGTTCCGTCAATGGCGCTTCCGGCATGTCACGACCGTTGAGCGGATCATTGGTTTTCAACCGGGCACAGGCGGCACTGAAGGCGTCGGCTATCTTCGCAAGATGCTCGACACGGTATTGTTTCCGGAGTTGTGGCGAGTGCGTTCGACCCTCTGACCCACAATAAAAGAAGCCCCGGCATTCACCGAATGCCGGGGCTTTTTATCGTCTGGTTGAAGGCTATTGAGCGACCGACAACGAGCGAGTCCTGGCTAACCGAATTCGGTAGCACACGAACAGGATCAGCACCCAGACCGGGATGGCGTAGACCGACGCACGTACCCCCGGAATCAACAGCATCACGTAAATGATCACGGCCATGAAGGCCAGGCACAGGTAATTGGTGTAAGGCGACCAGAATGCCTTGAAGCCTGGCACGATGCCGCGTTGGCCCATGACCTTGCGAAACTTCAGGTGAGTCAGGCTGATCAGCGCCCAGTTGATCATCAACGAGGCGACCACCAGCGCGAACAGCAACTCAAGCGCTTCATGCGGGGCGACATAATTGACCAGCACGCACAACATGGTGATCAACGCGGAGATGCCCAGCGCCAGTAACGGTACGCCCTGTTTGTTCAGCTTCATCAGCGCCTTGGGGGCATCGCCCTGTTCCGCCAGGCCGTAGAGCATACGGCTGTTGCAGTAGACGCCGCTGTTGTAGACCGAGAGCGCCGCGGTGAGCACCACAAAATTGAGGATTTGCGCCGCGGTGTTGCTGCCGATCAAGGCGAAAATTTGCACAAACGGACTGCCGCTGTAGGCATCGCCGGAAGCGCCCAATGTCTGTAGCAGTTGGTCCCATGGGTACAGCGACAGCAGCACGGTGAGCGCGCCGACGTAGAAGATCAACACGCGGTAAACCACCTGATTGATCGCCTTGGGAATGATCTTCCTCGGCTCGCTGGCTTCAGCGGCGGTGATGCCGACCAGCTCCAGGCCGCCGAATGAAAACATGATGAACGCCATCGCCATCAGCAAACCGTTGGTGCCATTGGGGAAGAAGCCGCCATGGCTCCACAGGTTGCTCACCGAGGCCTGCGGGCCGCCGGTGCCGCTGACCAGCATGTAACAGCCCAGGGCAATCATGCCGATGATCGCCACGACCTTGATGATCGCGAACCAGAACTCCATTTCGCCGAAGATTTTGACGTTCATCGTGTTGATCAGGTTAACCAGTACGAAGAACACCGCCGCACTGATCCAGGTCGGCACCTCGGGCCACCAGAACTGCACGTATTTGCCAACGGCCGTCAGCTCCGCCATGCCCACTAGCACATACAGCACCCAGTAGTTCCAGCCGGACAGGAAACCGGCAAAACCGCCCCAGTAATTGTGGGCAAAGTGGCTGAAGGAGCCCGCCACGGGTTCCTCGACGATCATCTCTCCCAGCTGACGCATGATCAGAAAGGCGATAAACCCGGCAATCGCATAGCCGAGGATCATCGACGGCCCGGCCGACTTGAGCACGCCGGCGGAGCCCAGAAACAGTCCGGTGCCAATCGCTCCGCCCAATGCGATCAGCTGAATATGACGATTTTTCAACCCCCGCTTGAGCTCACCCTGTTGCAAGATGTCATCCGCCATCGTGTTTCCTTTTAGTTGTAATGGTCAGGCTTGGTTTGAATGCGTCAGTTTATTCAATTGCGCTCATTTTAAGGGCTCAGGCATTACTCTCGGTAAATTTTTCGTAATACAGATGAACGTTGTCCAGGGTTTGGGCCTGCAACCAGGTCTTGATCGATTCGACCATGGGCGGTGGCCCGCAGACGTACATGTCGACCGCCGCGTCGCGCAGTTCGCTGGTGTCGAAATGCTCGGCAATGTAGCCGCGCTTTCCCTCCCATTCCGGCGATGGATCACTGACCACCTCGGTGTAGCGAAACCCTGGAATGCGTTCGGCATAGGCCTCAATGCGCGCGCTTTCGCACAGATCGGCGGCGTCCCGCACACCGTAGTACAAATGCACGGGCTGCTCGCAACCACGCTCGGCAATCTCGTCGAGCATGCCGAGCAGTGCCGATAGCCCGGTGCCACCGGCGACCAGGATCAGCGGTTTGGCGATGTGGCGAAGATAGAACGCCCCCAGCGGCGCTTGCAGCCCGATTTCGTCGCCAACCTGGCAGCGTTCACGGATGTAGTTGCTCATGACTCCGTCGGGCAGCAGGCGAATCAGGAACTGCAGGTGATTGCTGCTGTTCGGTCGGTTGGCGAACGAGTAGGAGCGTTTGCTCTGGGTACCCGGGATCAGCAGTCGGGCGTATTGTCCCGGCAGGAAATCCAGTGGCTGGCCTGCCGTGCCCATATCCAGGTGCAAGATCGCGGTGCTGGCCGAGACCTGCCTGACTTCGGTGACCGTACCGGTGAGTTGGTCCGGGCCTGATGCATTGCACAGGCTAGAGGCGAAGTCGAAGTAAAACGTGGCATCGGATTTCACCCGAGTCTGGCAGGTGAGCATTTTGCGTTGTTGCAGGTCCTGGCTGGAAAGGGCCTCCTCGTCCACATAATCCTGGCTGTAGTCGCCCGATTCGCAGCGGCCCTGGCAGGTTCCGCAGACGCCCTCGCGGCAATCCAGGGGAATATTGATGCCGTTGCGCAGAGCGGCGTCGAGCAGTATTTCATTGGGTTGTACGGGAAAAAACAACGTTTTGCCGTCGGCAAAGCTGAACGCGACCTTGTGATTCATGCCCCGGTCTCCATGGATTCAGAGGTGGTAGAAGTCGAGCACCGAGTTGATGGTGTCGTTGAGCAGCAGGACGTGCTTGCGGGTAATGACCCAGCTGTCTTCACGGGGCTTGAGGCGATAGGTCGCGTTCCCGTAAAACTGCTCGGAAGTGGCCAGGCGATAGAACAGGGTGTGCCAGTTCAGACGCACCTCCAGGTCACCGCCCTCAAGTTCACTGATGCGCACGTTGTTGATCAGGTGCAGCGTGCGTGGCATCGGCGTCGCGGAGGCGGCCTTGCCTGTACGCAGGCGAAACACCCGGTCCTCCAGGCCTGAGCGGTTGGGGTAGTAGATCAGTGACATTTCGCGCTTGGGGTCGAGGGTGTAGACGTGTTCCGAGTCCCATTGCGGCAGGTGGAATTCACTGTGTTCGTCGAACAGTTTGATATAGGCGTCCCAGTCCTTGGCGTCGCACAGTTCGGACTTGCGATAGAAAAATTGCTCGATCTGGTACTGCAATTGCTGATTCATGTTCACACCTCACGCAGCTTCAAGGATTTCGCTTCCAGACCATCGAGCAGAAATTTCTGCCAGTTGCTGTGCTGGTTGACGTAAAGCCCTTCGTGGGTGAATTCGGTGCCCGTCATTGCCGGCAGGATGCCAATCGACTCACTGTTGGGGGTGGCGCCGGTCGCCCATTGGTGACTGCCGCGAGAAATATCGCTCCAGCGCTCCAGGCGCGCCTGGAAACCACGCTGGGCTTCGCGGAACTCCACCAGGTCATCCGGGGTGCCGAGTCCGGAAACGTTGAAGAAGTCTTCGAATTGACGAATCCGGTTCTCCCGATCCGCGTCCGACTCGTGCTTGACGCCCAGGCACTGGCTGATGATTTCAGTCTTGTTCCAGGCTACCGGGCGGATGATGCGCAGTTGCGAACTGATCTGATCGAGGAAAAACAGGCTGGGATAGATGTTCAGGTTGCGCAGGCGATGCATCATCCATTCGGCTTTTTCCTGGCCATGCTCTTCGATCAAGCGCGGCATGATCGTGGCGTAGCCGGAGCGCACTGCCGGGTTTGGCATATCGCTGAACAGCACGCTATGACCATTGTTGAAGGCGAACCAGCCGTCATCGGTATTGGCATCGCCGGCGCCCAGCTTGCTGTAGTCAAGCGTGTCGCCAGCGCTGGTGCCGTTCTCGCTGTTGACTTGCTGGCGATGCTGCACGGTGGCCACGTAGTTATAGTGAACCGTGCTGACGTGATAGCCGTCCAGACCGTTTTCGTTCTGCAGTTTCCAGTTGCCGTCGTAGGTGTAGGCGGACTTGCCGGGCAGCACTTCCAGCTCACCGGTCGGCGACTGGGCGACCATCATGTCGAAGAACACCTTGGCATCGCCGAGGAAATCTTCAAGGCTGTTTTCGCCGTGCACGTCCAGGCTGATGAACACAAAGCCCTTGTAGCTCTGGATGCGAGCCTTTTTCAGGCCGCGAGTGGCTTTGTCGAAACCTTCCGGGTATTCGCCGGGAGCCTTGACCTTGACCAGGCGTCCGTCGCTTTTGTAGCACCAGGCGTGGAACGGGCAGGTGAATGTCGACTGGTTGCCCTTGCCGACACGGGTCAATGTCGTGCCGCGATGCTGGCAGGCATTGATCAGCGCGTTGAGCTGACCGTCGCCGTCGCGGGTAATGATCATTGGCTGGCGGCCGGCACGCATGGTGATGAAGTCGTGATTGTTGGCCAGCTCACTTTCGTGGCAGGCGTAGATCCAGTTTTTCTCGAAGATCAGCTCCATCTCCAGATCGAACAGCTGCGGCTCGGTAAAAATATCCCGGGCAATCCGGAACACGCCGTCTGCCGGACGGAAGTCCAGGCAGCCCTCGATAAACTCTTTCCACTGTTCGACGCTTTTTGCACCACTCATGGGCGTGTACCTTTTTTATTCGGGCCAATCGGTACGCTCATTAGAGAGAGTGGGGCGGGCAGGGGTCTATCCGGTTTGTCGGCGAAGGCAGTCCATAAAGTTCGTGGGCAATTGACGCGCTGATCCCGTAGCAGCTGCCGAAGGCTGCGTTCGGCCGCGCAGCGGTCGTAAAGTCGGTATGTAGGGTTTCCCTGAAAGAGTGCGGTTGCAGACCCTACAACACGACCGCTGCGCGCTCGAACGCAGCCTTCGGCAGCTGCTACGGGGACGGTTTTAACCTGGGGTAACACCCGGGCTTTGCGCTGGGCAGCTAATACTCAAAGCGGTGCACCAGGCGATGAACGGCTGCACCCGTTTGCAGCAATCAGGTACTGTTTTGCGGTGCGTCGAACGCTGTTCGATGGCTTGCCTGCGCTTCAAGACGGATGCTTTATCCGCTTAGTCGGTGATCGCTATCCACTGGGTTGGCTGGGTCGTCTTGTGGCGTGGAACTTGCTCTTTTCAAGCCTGATACGCGCCGTTAGAGCGCGCAAAAAAATATTGCCGTGGGTGCGCCGTGATGAGTAGCAAAGCTGATCCGCAGTTTCGCGACATTCGTATCGATCGCTATGACCTTGAGGGTGCGAGGCACTGGATGTCCGGTATCTGCGGCCCGCACCGGCTCCAGACCTCGACCCCCGAGCGGATCCGCTTTCATCACAGCGCCAATGTGTTCAAGTCGATGGCCACGACCCTGGGCACCATCGAATATGGCACCGATGTCACTATCGATATCGAAGACGCCGAGCACTTCAGCAGTTACAGCCTGAGTTTGCCTTTGGTGGGCGAGCAGGAACTGAGCAAGAACGGCACCCTATTGAAGTCCAACCGCGATCAAGGGGTGATCATTTCCCCGAATGAAAGCCAGGTGCTGGCGATCTCCGGCGACTGTCGCAAAGTCCAGGTGGTGATCACTCGAGTCGCCATGAGTGAGTCCCTGGAGGGGATGCTGCAGCGCCCGCTGGATGCGCCGCTGCGTTTCGAGTCGGTGATGGATGCGGTCGACGGGGCCTCGGCCTCATGGTGGCGCATGGCGCGTTATTTCATTGCCGAGCTGGAACGCAGCAGTGAACTGTACGAGCAGGTGGCCTTCACTCGGGACATCGAAAGCTCTTTGATCAAAGGTTTGATCCTCGCCCAGCCGAACAATTATTCCGAGGAGCTGCGGGACGTGTTGGGGGTCAAGCTGCCGCATTATCTGATCAGGGCCAAGCAGTACATTCACGACAACGCCCGCGAAGCGTTGCATCTGGAGGACATCGAAGCTGCGGCCGGCGTCTCGCGTTTCAAGTTGTTCGAGGCGTTCAAGAAGTACTTCGCGCTGTCACCGATGGTCTACCTGAAAAAATACCGGTTGAATGCCGTGCGTCAGGAAATCCTCGAGCATGGCTCGGCGCGCAATATCTCCGAGATCGCCATGGGCTGGGGCTTCACGCACCTTGGGCGGTTTTCCGCCGAGTACCGCAAGTTGTTCGACGAATCCCCGAGCATGACCGTGCAGCGTAACGAAGCCCGGCGCATGCGTGGGCTCTGAATATCCCGGCGACTAGTGGCCTGTGTGGCTAGTTCTGTTAGTCAACTTCGGCGCCAGCAGCCCATATCCTGCGTTGCTGTTCCTCGCCATAGCGGGCTATGACTCGTCACAGCGCCTTGGCTCTGGGCCGCCGGCATCCGAATTTGAGCTAACGAACTAGCCACACAGGCCACTAGGCTTGAATCAGCAACTCTTCAATCAGTTGCAGGCAGTGATTGAGGCCTGGCGACTGGTCGGCGACACGGCGACTGAGAATGATCGGCGAGGTGGCCGTGGCTTCGAGCAACGAGGTGTAGCCGATATCGGCGCGGTGCAGCACCTGTACCGAGGCCGGCACCAGCGTCACGCCCATGCCGGCGGCGACCAGACCGATGGCGGTCTGCAACTCATTGGTCCACTGGGACACCTTGATACTCAGCCCATGGGCATCGAAGAGCGCGATCACATGGTCGGCATAGCTCGGCCTGGGATTGCCCGGATACAGCACGAAAGGCTCCTTGGCCAACTCGGCGAGCGTCGTCGGCCCGGCCAGCAGCGGGTGACCGGCGGGGAGGACGGCGACCAGCCGATCCTCGATCAGTACGCGTTGCTGAATCGCCGGATCGTCAATGCGGATGCGGCCGAAGCCGACATCGATCCTGCCGGCCTTGAGTGCCTGGACCTGTTGCAGGGTGGTCATCTCCGACAAGCCCAGTTCCAGCTCCAGGGCGTCGTTGTTGCGCAAGCGGCGAATCAGCTCTGGCAGCATGCCGTATAAGGTCGAAGGGGCAAAACCGATACCCAGCCAGGTCTTCTCGCCCAGGCCGATGCGACGGGTGTTGTCGCAGACCTTGCCCAGTTGCTCGAGCAAGACGTTGGAGTGTTCATAAAAATACCGTCCGGCTTCAGTCAGTCGCAGCGGGCGACCGCGCTCCAGCAGCACCACGCCCAACTCGTCTTCCAGTTGCTGAATCTGTCGGCTGAGGGGCGGCTGAGCGATATGCAGACGCTCGGCGGCGCGAGTGAAGTTGAGGGTTTCCCCCAGGACCTGGAAATAACGCAGATGGCGAAGCTCCATGGGGACTCCTCAAAGAGTGCGGATCAGTGTGCTGCATACCCTTGGGGTATGGATCGAGACCAATTCTATATTGGAACGGCTAAAAAATGGGGGGCAGAATCGGGCAAAACAAGCAAAGAACCTGACGGGTATCGACATGCACGCTAGCGCCATTGAATCGATCGAGACGATCATCGTCGATCTTCCGACTATCCGCCCGCACAAGCTGGCGATGCACACGATGCAGAACCAGACCCTGGTGATCATCCGCCTGCGTTGCGCCGATGGTATCGAAGGCATCGGCGAGTCCACCACCATTGGTGGCCTGAGCTACGGCAACGAAAGTCCGGACAGTATCAAGACCAATATCGATCGCCACTTCGCACCGCTGCTGATCGGTCAGGATGCCTGCAACATCAACGCGGCCATGCTGCGGCTCGATCGCAGCATTCGCGGCAACACCTTCGCCAAATCGGGGATCGAAACCGCGTTGCTCGATGCCCAGGGCAAACGCCTTGGCCTGCCGGTCAGCGAGTTGTTGGGAGGGCGTGTCCGTGATGCCCTGCCGGTGGCCTGGACCCTGGCCAGTGGCAACACTGAAAAAGACATTGCCGAAGCCGAACAGATGCTCGATCTGCGCCGCCACCGGATCTTCAAGCTGAAGATCGGCGCCGGTGAAGTGAGCCAGGATCTGGCCCATGTCATTGCCATCAAAAAGGCCCTGGGTGATCGCGCCAGCGTCCGCGTTGACGTCAATCAGGCCTGGGATGAAGCCGTCGCCCTGCGAGCCTGCCAGGTGTTGGGCGACAACGGCATCGATCTGATCGAGCAACCGATCTCGCGCAATAACCGTGGCGGGATGGCCCGGCTCAACCTGTCCAGCCCGGCACCGATCATGGCCGACGAGTCCATCGAATGTGTCGAGGACGCCTTCAATCTGGCCCGCGAAGGCGCGGCCTCGGTGTTTGCCCTGAAGATCGCCAAGAACGGTGGCCCGCGTGCCGTATTGCGCACCGCTGCAATTGCCGAAGCGGCGGGGATCGGCCTGTACGGCGGCACCATGCTCGAGGGCGGGATTGGTACGCTGGCGTCGGCCCATGCCTTTCTGACGCTGGCCAGACTGACGTGGGATACCGAGCTGTTCGGTCCGCTGTTACTGACCGAGGACATTCTCACTGCACCACTGGTCTATCGCGATTTTCAGCTGCATGTGTCGAACGAGCCGGGCCTGGGCCTGACCCTCGACGAGGAGCGCCTGGCGTTCTTCCGACGCGACAAATCTTCCCCTGTCACTTCACACGCCTGAGGACATCAGACCATGTTGTTCCACGTAAAAATGACCGTGAACCTGCCGGTCGACATGAATCCCGAGCGCGCCGCGCAGCTCAAGGCTGACGAAAAAGCCCTGGCCCAGCGCCTGCAACAGCAAGGCAAGTGGCGGCACCTGTGGCGGATCGCCGGGCTCTACGCCAACTACAGCGTATTCGACGTCGACAGCGTGCAGGAGCTGCATGATCTGCTGATGCAGCTGCCGCTCTATCCGTACATGGCCATCGAAGTGAATGCACTGTGCCGGCACCCTTCGTCGATTCACGAAGATGACCGCTAGGCCAGATGACCTTTGTGCTCCAACCTAATAAATACAAGATGAGGAATAAATCATGTCAGTCAGAATTTCCCACACTGCCAGCGTCCAGAAGTTTCTCGAAGAAGCCAGCGGTAACCTCAACGAGGGTGGCAATCCACGGGCCAAGGCGCTGATCTACCGGATCCTGCGTGACTCGGTAAACATCATCGAAGACCTGGAAGTGACCCCGGAAGAGTTCTGGAAAGCGGTCAACTACCTCAACGAACTGGGCAAAAACCAGGAAGCCGGTTTGCTCGTGGCAGGTTTAGGCCTTGAGCATTATCTGGACCTGCTGATGGATGCCGAGGACGAGCAGGCCGGCAAGTCGGGCGGTACGCCACGGACCATCGAAGGGCCGCTGTATGTGGCCGGTGCGCCGCTCTCCAAATACGAAGCGCGTCTCGATGACGGTCTGGATCCGGGCGTCGTGTTGTTCATGCAAGGCCAGGTCCGCGACACCGACGGCAAGCCGTTGGCCGGCGCCATTGTCGATGTCTGGCAAGCCAACACCGGTGGCACCTACTCCTACTTCGATGGCACGCAGTCGGAGTTCAACCTGCGCCGCCGTATCGAGACCGATGCCCAGGGACACTATCGCTTCCGCAGTATCGTGCCGTCCGGCTACGGCTGCCCACCGACCGGGCCGACCCAGCAGTTGCTGGATCAGTTGGGCCGCCACGGCCAGCGCCCGGCGCATATCCACTTCTTCATTTCGGCGCCCGGCCATCGGCACCTGACCACTCAGATCAACCTGTCCGGCGATCCGTACCTGCATGACGACTTCGCCTATGCGACCCGTGATGAGCTGATCGCCGAAATTCGTTTCAGCGAAGATCAGGAGATGGCCCGCGAGCTGGGTGTCGAGGGGCGTTTCGCGCAGATCGACTTTGACTTCACCTTGCAGTCCGCCGCCGAGCCGGTTGAACAGAAGCGTATGGAGCGGGTCCGCGCCCTGGAAGATTGACAGCCCATTGCCCGCAAAGCCGCGAGATAACCGACCGTTTATCTCGCGGCGTTGTTCGCGGCGTTGGCTGGCATAGAATCACAACTGAAGAACAATAAGAGTGACCGGTTATGGAAAGTCGTCTGCTGAGCGAGCGCAGTATGGTGTTTGAGTGTGCCGACCCCTATGCGGTGTCCGGTTACGTCAATCAGCATGTCGGCGTGCATTGCATCCATCTGCCCAGGGCCTCCAGCCCTCAGGCCAGTCTCAATCATCGCAAATTCGCCAGCCTTGACCTGTGCCGCATCAGCTATGGCGGCAGCGTTCACGTCACCTCACCGGCACTGGAAACCATCTACCACCTGCAAGTGCTGCTCAGGGGCAATTGCCTGTGGCGCGGGCGTGATCAGGAACACTACCTGGCGCCTGGCGAATTGTTGCTGATCAATCCCGATGACCCGGTCGATCTGACCTATTCCGCAGACTGCGAAAAATTCATTCTGAAAGTACCGACCAGCCTGCTGGAGTCGGCCTGCCTGGAGCAGCGCTGGTTATACCCGGAGCCGGGTGTGCGCTTTATGCAGAATCGCTACAGCCTGGGAGAGCTGGAAGGCTTCGTCAATTTGCTGGCCATGGTCTGTATGGAAGCTGAAGCGGGCGAACCCATGCTCCAGGTCCAGGAGCATTACGCCCAGATCATTGCGAGCAAGATGCTCAGCTTGATGAAAACCAACGTCAGTCGCGCCCATCTGAGCTCCCGTGGTGCCACCTTCGAGCACATCGTCGACTACATCGAGCAGAACCTGAAACAGGACATCTGCAGTGAAGAACTGGCGCTTCAGGCCCGCATGAGCCTGCGTTCGCTGTATTCGCTGTTCGAGCGCCATGCCCAAACCACGCCGAATAACTACATTCGCCTGAAGAAGCTGGAGCGGGTGCATGCCTGTCTCAGCGATGAGACGTGCAACGTGCGCAACGTCACGGAGCTGGCCATGGACTATGGCTTCCTGCACCTGGGACGGTTCTCGCAAAGCTATCGCCAGCAGTTCGGCGAACTGCCATCGGATACCCTCAAACGCCGTCACTGAATCTGCGCTCCACCCCCTCTAAATCCCCGTCCCCCCCCAGTGCAGAAAACGGATAGCGATCTGCACGCAACGGATATTGCCGTTTGCGCCACCTCCCTAGCATGAGCCTTGCCTGAATAAAAACAACGGAGGGCTGTGGCCATGTCTTTGCGACCTGAATACCTTCATTCACTGCTTGAAGAAGACCCGGAACAAGGCGTCTATCGCTGCAAGCGAGAGATGTTCACTGACCCGCGGTTGTTCGACCTGGAAATGGAACACATCTTCGAAGGGAATTGGCTGTACCTGGCCCATGAGAGCCAGATCCCTAACAAGAATGACTTCTACACCACCACCATGGGCCGCCAGTCGATCTTTATCGCGCGGAACAAGGATGGTGTGCTCAATGCGTTCATCAACGCCTGCAGTCACCGCGGCGCGATGCTTTGCCGGCACAAGACCGGCAACCGGGCGTCCTATACCTGCCCGTTTCATGGCTGGACCTTCAACAACTCCGGCAAGCTGCTCAAGGTCAAGGACCCGGCCGAAGCGGGCTACCCGTCGAGTTTCAACTGCGAAGGCTCCCACGACCTGACCAAGGTTGCGCGGTTCGAGTCCTATCGCGGTTTTCTGTTCGGCAGCCTGAACGCCGATGTAGTGCCGCTGGCCGAGCATCTGGGCGAGTCGGCGAAGATCATCGACATGATCGTCGATCAATCCGCCGACGGCCTTGAAGTGCTGCGCGGCTCCTCCAGCTACATCTACGAAGGCAACTGGAAACTCACGGCCGAGAACGGTGCCGACGGTTATCACGTCAGCTCCGTGCACTGGAACTACGCGGCCACCCAGGGCCAGCGCAAGCAGCGCGAGGCCGGCGACTGCAATCCGACCATGAGTGCCGGCAGCTGGGCCAAGCAGGGCGGCGGTTTCTACTCCTTCGACAAGGGCCACATGCTGCTCTGGACCCGTTGGGCCAACCCGGAAGACCGTCCGCTGTACGAGCGTCGCGATGAGCTGGCCCAGGACTTCGGTCAGGCCCGCGCCGACTGGATGATCGAGAATTCACGCAACCTTTGCCTGTACCCCAACGTCTATCTGATGGATCAGTTCAGTTCGCAGATCCGCATCGCCCGGCCGATCTCGGTGAATCGCACCGAAATCACCATCTACTGCATCGCCCCGAAAGGCGAGAGCGACGACGCCCGTTCCAAGCGCATTCGCCAGTATGAGGATTTCTTCAACGTCAGCGGCATGGCTACTCCCGATGACCTGGAAGAATTCCGCTCCTGCCAGGTGGGTTATCAGGGCAGCGCAGGCTGGAACGACATGTCGCGCGGCGCCATGCATTGGGTCGAAGGCGCCGATCCGGCCGCACAGGAAATCGATCTGCACCCGCTGCTCAGCGGCGTACGCACCGAAGATGAAGGTCTGTTCGTGCTGCAACACAAGTACTGGCAGGAGACCATGCTCAAGGCACTGGCCGCCGAACAATCGAAAACGATCCCCGTGGAGGCCGTGTGATGAGTATTTCCCATGACGCGGTGCGTGACTTCCTCTACCGCGAAGCGCGCTACCTGGACGACAAGGACTGGGACAACTGGCTGGAACTGTACGCCTCTGACGCGAGTTTCTGGATGCCGTCCTGGGACGACAACGACGAGCTGACTGAAGACCCGCAACGAGAAATCTCGCTGATCTGGTATGGCAACCGTGGTGGCCTGGAGGACCGGGTTTTCCGTATCAAGACCGAGCGTTCCAGCGCCAGCGTGCCGGACACCCGGACCTCGCACAACATCAGCAATATCGAGTTGCTGGAAGTCGCCGATGGCCAGTGCAAGGTGCGTTTCAACTGGCACACCCTGAGCTTTCGCTACAAGACCGTGGACAGCTATTTCGGGAGCAGTTTCTACACCCTCGACGTGCGCGGCGAAACCCCACTGATCAAGGCCAAGAAAGTCATCCTGAAGAACGATTACGTCCGTCAGGTCATCGACATCTACCATTTGTGAGGCCGCTGCCATGAGCCATCAAATTGCATTGAATTTCGAAGACGGGGTGACCCGTTTCATCGCCGCCGATGTTGGCGAAACCGTCGCCGACGCGGCCTATCGTCAAGGTATCAATATTCCGCTGGATTGCCGTGACGGCGCCTGCGGTACCTGCAAGTGTTTCGCTGAAGCCGGTCGCTATGATCTGGGCGAAGAGTACATCGAGGATGCGCTCAGCGAGGATGAGGCCGCTCAGGGTTACGTGCTGACCTGCCAGATGCGCGCGCAAAGCGACTGCGTGGTGCGAGTACCGGTGTCTTCGGACGTTTGTCGCACTCAGCAGACCCACTACAACGCCGCCATCAGCGAGATCCGCCAGCTCTCCGACAGCACCCTGTCGCTGTCGATCAAGGGTGAGGCACTGAGCAAACTGGCGTTCCTGCCGGGGCAATACGTCAACCTGCAAGTGCCCGGCAGCGAACAGACCCGTGCCTATTCCTTCAGCTCGTTGCAGCGCGAGGGCGAGGTCAGTTTCCTGATCCGCAATGTTCCGGGCGGGCTGATGAGCAGTTTCCTCACAGGTCTTGCGAAGGCCGGCGACTCGATCAACCTGGCCGGTCCGTTGGGCTCTTTCTATTTGCGGGAAATTCGTCGGCCGTTGTTGTTGCTGGCGGGCGGGACCGGGCTGGCGCCGTTCACGGCAATGCTGGAAAAAATCGCCGAGCAGGGCAGTGACTATCCTTTGCACCTGATCTACGGCGTGACCAACGACCACGATTTGGTGGAAATGGAGCGGCTGCAAGGGTTCGCGGCGAGCATTCCAAACTTCAGCTTCAGTGCGTGCGTCGCCAATCCGGACAGCGGCCATCCGCTCAAGGGCTACGTCACCCAACATATCGAACCGCAGCACCTCAACGCCGGTGATGTCGACGTCTACCTCTGCGGGCCACCACCGATGGTCGATGGGGTCAGCCGTTACCTGGCCGAACAGGGCATTGCGCCGGCGAACTTCTACTACGAGAAGTTCGCTGCCAGCGCGGCCTGAGTCCAATCCCATGGTTGAGGAGATGACATGAGCAGTTTACGTTTCAAGGGTAAGGTCGCGTTGATCACCGGCGCAGCCCAGGGCATTGGCCGACGGGTCGCCGAGCGCATGGCGGCCGAAGGTGCGCGGTTGGTGGTGGTCGATCGTTCTGAATTGATTTTCGAATTGCGCGATGAGCTTGCGGCCGGCAGCGAAGTGCTGGCGCTGACCGCCGATCTTGAGCAGTACGCAGAGTGCGGCCGGGTCATGGCCCAGGCTGTCGAGCGTTTCGGTCGGCTGGATATTCTGATCAACAACGTCGGCGGGACGATCTGGGCCAAGCCGTTCGAGCATTACAAACCGGATGAGATCATGAGCGAGGTGCAACGCTCGCTGTTCCCGACACTCTGGTGCTGCCATGCCGCGTTGCCCTACATGCTGGAGCAGGGCAGTGGGGCTATCGTCAACGTCTCGTCGATTGCCACCCGCAGCATCAACCGTGTGCCTTATGGCGCGGCCAAAGGCGGGGTGAATGCGCTGACGGCATGCCTGGCCTTCGAGACCGCCGAGCGCGGAATCCGGGTCAATGCCACGGCCCCCGGCGGTACTGAAGCACCGCCCCGGCGCATACCGCGCAACAGTGCCGAACAAACGCCGCAAGAGAAAATCTGGTACCAGCAGATCGTTGAACAGACCTGCGACAGCAGCCTGATGAAGCGCTACGGCACGGTCGATGAGCAGGCAGCGGCGATATTGTTTCTGGCCTCGGACGAGGCGTCCTATATCACTGGCATGACATTACCGGTGGGTGGTGGTGATCAGGGCTGATCACCTGCGAGCACGGGCTTGAGGCAAAGAAAATCCAATGTAGGAGCGAGCTTGCTCGCGATAGCATCACCGCGGTCATTCAGATACACCACGGTACCCGCATCGCGAGCAAGCTCGCTCCTACACTCACTTGCGTACGACCAGATCGAGCAACTCTTCTCGTTCCTTGATTTTCTGCAGGACGATTTCCGAGCGGATATCGGTGACGCCAGCGGTGCGGTTCAGCTGATTGACGATGAAGTCCGAGAAATGTTTCAGGTTGCGCGCCTGGACTCGCAGCACATAGTTGCTCGCCCCGGTAATCACGTAGGCGGTGACCACTTCCGGCCACAATTGGACCTTCTTGATGAAGGTCTCGTGCCAGTCCTCGACGTCCTGTCGCAATGACACATGGACGATGGCTTCGAGCTCGATTCCCAGCCGTTCGGCGTTCAGCACCGCGCGATAGCCGGTGATGATTCCCTCACTTTCCAGCAGCCGCAAACGGCGTAAACAGGCCGACGGCGACAGTGCGACTTTCTCCGCCAATTCCTGATTGCTGATACGGCCATCCTGTTGCAGGTGATGCAGGATTCGCAGGTCTGTCGAGTCGAGAGTCATGGCTAGAATAAATCCGCGTTTATTTGGGTTGGATTCGAATTTTCTTCGAGATAACTACTATACGGTCACTTACTTTGCACGAAAATTCTCCAAAACTTCGTTCATTATCTCTCCACCGTGAAGGCGTAAATAACGCCTGAAACACGACACTCACACCCATGCTCGACCCGACTATCGCGATTTGCCCGGACGGCACCTCATTCAAAAAACAGGACACTCAATGACTACAAGAAACGATTGCCTGGCGCTTGATGCGCAGGACGCTCTGGCTCCTTTGCGTCAGCAGTTTGCGCTCCCCGAAGGCGTGATTTATCTCGACGGCAACTCTCTGGGCGCTCGCCCGGTCACAGCGCTGGCGCGTGCTCAGGCGGTGATCGCCGAGCAATGGGGTAACGGTCTGATCCGCAGTTGGAACAGCGCCGGCTGGCGCGACCTTCCTGAACGTCTGGGCAATCGATTGGCGGGGCTGATTGGTGCCGGTGACGGTGAAGTGGTGGTGACCGATACCACCTCGATCAACCTGTTCAAGGTGCTCAGCGCTGCCCTGCGTGTGCAGGCTACGAGAGCGCCGACGCGGCGGGTGATCGTCACCGAGACCAGCAACTTCCCGACCGACTTGTATATCGCCGAAGGTCTGGCGGACCTACTGCAGCAGGGCTATTCCCTGCGTCTGGTCAACAGCCCTGAAGAGCTGCCGCTAGCGATTGACCAGGACACCGCGGTGGTGATGCTCACCCACGTCAACTACAAGACCGGCTACATGCACGACATGCAGGCCCTGACCGCGCTGACTCACGAGTGTGGTGCGCTGGCCATCTGGGATCTGGCGCATTCCGCCGGGGCGGTGCCGGTCGATCTGCATCAGGCGGGCGCCGACTACGCCATCGGCTGTACCTACAAGTACCTCAATGGCGGCCCTGGTTCGCAAGCCTTCGTCTGGGTTTCGCCTGAGCTGTGCGATCTGGTTACGCAGCCGCTGTCTGGCTGGTTCGGCCATTCGCGGCAGTTCGCCATGGAGTCTCGCTACGAGCCGAGCAGCGGAATCGCTCGCTACTTGTGCGGCACCCAGCCCATCACCTCATTGGCGATGGTGGAGTGCGGTCTGGATATTTTCGCCCAGACCGACATGGCCAGCCTGCGCAGCAAATCCCTGGCACTGACCGACTTGTTCATCCAGTTGGTCGAGCAGCGCTGCGCCGCTCACGAGCTGACCCTGATCACCCCTCGCGAACACGCCAAACGCGGCAGCCATGTCAGCTTCGAACATCGCGAAGGTTATGCGGTGATCCAGGCCTTGATCGCCCGTGGCGTGATCGGTGATTACCGCGAGCCACGGATCATGCGGTTCGGCTTCACCCCGCTGTACACCTGCTTCACCGAGGTCTGGGACGCAGTGCAGATTCTCGGCGAGATTCTCGATCAGAAAACCTGGTCCCAGGAGCAGTTCCAGATCCGCCATAGCGTCACTTGACGTCAAGGTTTTGTATCCGTGCAATCACAATAAAAAGGGGCACACAAAGTGACCACCTCCGAAAAAGGTTTCGAAGCGATTTCCAATCGTGAGCAGGGCCTGCGGCGCCAGCTCACATCGGGTCAGATGAGCATGATCGCCATTGGCGGTGCGATTGGCACCGGCCTGTTCATGGGCAGTGCCTACGCCATTGGTTATGCCGGGCCGAGCGTGCTGCTCAGCTACGCGATTGGCGCGATCATCACGCTGCTGTTGATGGGCTGTCTGGCAGAAATGACCGTGGCCCATTCGACCTCCGGCTCGTTCGGTGCCTATGCCGAATTCTATGTCAGCCCGCTGGCCGGGTTTCTGGTGCGCTACGCCTATTGGGCGGCGATTGTGCTGGCGGTGGGCACGGAAGTGACGGCGGTCGCGATGTACATGAAGTACTGGTTCGCCAACGTGCCGGAATGGATCTGGATCGTCTCGTTTTCGAGCGTCCTGATCGTGCTCAACGCCATCAGCGTGAAGACTTTCGGCACCTTCGAGTACTGGTTCTCGACCATCAAGATCGGTGCGATTGTCGGCTTCATCATCCTCGCGGTGTATGTGGTGTTCGGTTCCGGCAATCCGGATTACGGCGTGCACAACTACACGGCTCACGGCGGCTTCTTCCCCAATGGTTTGCAAGGGATGTGGGTCGCGGTGATCGTGTCGATCTTCAGTTACCTGAGCGTGGAAATGATCGCGGTGGCAGCCGGTGAGGCGCAGGATCCGGAGCGGGCGGTGAAGAAGGCCTTTCGCGCGACCATCGTGCGGCTGGTGGTCTTCTACCTGCTGACCCTGGCGTTGATGTTGGCGATTGTGCCGTGGGTTCAGGCCGGTCATGCCCAGAGTCCATTCGTCACCGTCATGCAGACCATCGGTATTCCCGGCGCAACCGGGGTGATGAACTTCGTGATTCTGATTGCCGCGTTGTCGGCGATGAACAGTCAGCTCTATATCACCACGCGCATGATGTTCAGCCTGTCCCGTGGCGGGTATGCACCCAAGTCCATGGGAGTGTTGAGCAAGACCGGGATCCCGCTCAATGCCTTGTTGCTGTCCAGTTCGGGCATCGCTTTGGCAACGTTGCTGAACGTGGTGTACCCGGAAAGCTCCTTCACCTTGATGATGGCGATCTCGATGTTCGGCGCCATTTTCACCTGGTTCATGATCTTCCTGACCCACTACTGTTTCCGCCGTTACCAGGAGCGCAACGGCGAGCGGAAACTGTCCTTCCGCATGCGGTTGTTCCCCTACACCACGCTGTTGGGGTTGGTGCTGATGGGCGCTGTGATGATCACCACCTACTTTACCGATGCCTTCAAGATGACCCTGGTATTCGGTGTGCCTTTTCTGCTGATCCTCACGGTTGTCTACTGGATTTTCTTTAGAAAATCCAAGGCAGCCGTGGTGTTGAATCCGCTGCCAAAGGTTTAGAGGGAAGAGGTGCGCACTGCTGGCTCGGTGGTTTTCAAAGACTGGCGAGCCGGCATTGATCCTGGGCACTCTCGAGGCTGGCTTCGAACGCGACCAACCCGGCGTGAAGTTGTTGTAGTGCGCCGATTTTGTCCATCAATTCGCGTTTCTTGTCCGCGATGGCGACTTGAGCAAGGTCCCAGGGAAGCTCCTTGCCCCGGTGTTGCTCAAACATCGCCTGCATTTCCTTGAGCTTGAAGCCCAGTTGCTGGGCGCACTTGATGAACGTCAGCAACTCGACGCTCTGCTGGTTGTAGATCCGGTATTTGCCCTGGCGTGCTGCTTGCGGCAACAAGCCGATGTCCTCGTAGTGACGGATGCTCTTGACCGTCGTTCCTGACAGTTGCGCAGCTTTGCCGATATACATGAAAAATCCCTTTTATGAATGTCCCGGAGTGCGCCAAAAACGCTGGCGCATTATCCGGGAGATTCAACGGCTGGCGATAGCCTGTGCTTGCTTGAGCCATGTTTCCCGTTGTGCAGCTTTCGAACCCAGAATTGGCCCGAAGGTGAGGGTCTTGGTTGGCTTGATACCGCAAAACTTCAGCGTGGTCTTGCGCACCTGGTGCAGCCCGGGCATGCGGTAGATCCATTTGTAATACCAGGGTGGTGTGTCCATGGTCACCAGCAGGTGGGCGGTGCGGCCTTGCAGGAGCTTGTCCGGAAAGGCGCTGCCTTCGCGGTATTTGAAGGCGAAACCGGATAGAAAAACCCGGTCGAAAAAACCCTTTAATAACGCCGGAATTCCGCCCCACCAGATCGGATAGACAAACGCCAAATGCTCGGCCCAGGTGATATCCGTTTGGGCTTGCAGCAGATCGGCTTCCAGTGGCTGGATTCGGTTGTAGCCTTCGCGCAAAACCGGGTCGAAACTCAGTTTGCCCAGGCGCAATTGCCGTACCTCGTGCCCGGCACCTTGCGCAGCCTGCACGTAGCTGTCGGTGAGCGCGCTACAGAAGCTGTCGCTGGAAGGGTGACCCAGAATCACCAGTACTCGCTTGCTCATCGTGACTAAATCCTGAAAGTGGAGCTTTCAGGGTAGAGTCTGCCCCTAACGGGAGAGTCAATGGGTGGCTCATTCAACGGACAAGGCCTCAAGCAAGGCTCTGGCATAACCAGGCAGGCTGTCGAATGAGCGCGCGCACAGCAGCAGTTTTCGCTGAGCCCACTCTTCCTTCAGCGCGAAGCTTTTGAACGGTTGCTCGACCGTCCAGCGCCGGATCGCGGCCAGTGGCACGATCGCCACGCCAGCGCCGCGGGCGACCATACGAATCACCCCGTCGAAGCCTTCAGCGCGGATACGTATTTGCATGCGTACGCCGGTGTGCAGCGCCTGTTCTTCGAGATACACCGCCAGCGCGCTATTGGCGGCCAGACCAACGTAATCGTGAAGCAAGGTATCGCTGAAACCCGGCGGCCTGCCGTTGGCCAAGGGATGATCGGGCGGCATGATCAACACCAGCGGGTCGTCGCGAAAGGGCCGGGTCTGAAGGTCCTGGGTGTCCACCGCGTCGGAGACGATGCCAAGGTCAGCCGAGCCCTGACGCAAGGCGTGGGCGATACGCAGACTTGGCAATTCTTGCAGGTCGATGTCGAGGTTGGGATGGCTGCGCAGAAAGTCCGCCAGCAATTCCGGCAGGTACTCGGTGATTGCCGTGGTGTTGCACAACAACCGCACCTGACCTTTGACGCCTTTGGCGTACTCGGCCAGATCCTGCTGCATGCGTTCGGCCTGTTGCAGCATCACCCGAGCATGTTGGGCCAAGGCCTTGCCGGCCGGCGTGGGACTGACGCCACGGCGTCCACGCTCTAGAAATGGAGTGCCCAGCGAAGCTTCCAGCGCCCGAACCCGGGCACTGGCCGCCGCCAGCGACAGATGGCTGCGGCTGGCACCTGCGGTGATATTGCCGGCTTCGAGAATGTTCAAGTACAGCCGCAGATCGGTCAGGTCAAAGTGCATGTAGGGTCGCCTTCGATGGATCGTTCCCAAGAGGCCGCCTCAGTATATTGGATCGTTCCCACGCTCCGCGTGGGAATGCCGCCCTGGACGCTCTGCGTCCGCCCTTTGTGACGCAGAGCGTCACGAGATGCATTTCCACGCAGAGCGTGGGAACGATCAGCCTCAACTTTAACAAGAGGTTGCCTCAGTATATGGTGAATTTTCAAGGCCAGGCGCAAGGCCCAGGATAGCGCCATGAAGACACTTGTCGCGTTCTACCAAAACCTCGGCCCGGCCTTGTCATTATTGGTCATTGGCACCTTTCTGCTAGCCGGGATGATCAAAGGTATAATCGGCCTTGGTCTGCCAACCATTGCCATGGGCCTGCTGGGCCTGGCTATGGTTCCGGCGCAGGCTGCAGCGTTGCTGATCATACCGGCGACCCTGACCAATATCTGGCAATTGGCCTTCGGTGGGCATTTGAGTTCGCTGATCAAACGGCTGTGGCCGATGCTGTTGGCGATTTTTATCGGCACTGGGCTGGGTACGCTGTGGCTGGGTATCGATGGAGGCCGTTGGGTGGTGCGGGCACTGGGCGCGGCGTTACTGCTCTACGCCCTGAGCGGTCTGTTATTGCCGACGCTGCATGTGAACGCCAGCACCGAGCGCTGGCTTGGCCCGGTCTGCGGCGTGCTGACCGGCATCATCGCCTCGGCTACCGGAGTCTTCGTGATTCCGGCCGTGCCATACCTTCAGGCACTGGCTCTGAACAAGGATGAACTGGTGCAGGCGCTGGGCCTGTCGTTCAGCGTTTCGACACTGGCGCTGGCCGCCGGCCTGCTGTGGCGTGGGGCGTTGGGCGGTGGCGAGTTGAGTGCTTCGCTGCTCGCCCTGATACCGGCCGTACTGGGTATGTTGCTGGGGCAATGGCTACGCCAGCGAATCAGCGCCGTGCTGTTCAAACGCGTATTTTTCATTGGCCTCGGAGTGCTCGGAGGCCATCTTTTGATCAGCGGCTAGCGTTGTGTACGCAAAAGCAGGTCTTCTGCATCAGGGCCAGTTGTTGTGGGCGTTGATGTCCGGCAGTTCAGGCCGCTATGTCGGCTCTGCCAGTGGCGGAGCCGTTTCGTTCTTGCCGGGTGTGGCACTCGCACGGTGAGTATGAGGCGTCCAGGTTTGCCACTTGCTTTCGAAGTACGCCTGATTTTTATCCCAGAGGGCTTGATACTCGCCACTGACGATCAGCTTCTTGAACGATGCCTGTCCATAGTGATGGACGAATGCATCTTCGGCACAGACAGTACGGTAACCAGCGGCCTGAACCCTGCGACTGTAGTCATCATCCTCGAACAGACCGATGCCAAAGGCTTCATCCAGATACCCTACCTGGCGCAGAACGTCCCGGCGCATGGCGACGCAAAACATCGCCAGCATTGGAATGTCGAACACCTGACCTTTATGTTCGGCGGTGTAGCGGGATGCAAAGTCGTGCATCTGTCCGATACTGGTATACGGAACCGCGATTTTCGCCTCGTTACCGACCATGTTGGTGACGGGGCCGATCAGTCCGATGCTTGGATCCTGCAAGTGTTTGATCAGTGGCGTCAGCCAGCCTTTGGGCACCACCGTATCGTTATTGAGCAACAGCAGAGTCTCGCCTCTGGCCCGACGCAAACCTTGATTGTTGGCGGCAGAAAACCCGCGGTTATCGGCATTGAGGATGATATCGACATCAGGATTGTCGCGGCTCAGCTGTTGCAGGTAGGCGGGGGTGCCATCCGCTGAACCGTTGTCGACAATGATCAGCTGGTAACGGACCGACGTGGTGTTACGCACAATGCTGTCGATACACTCTCGGGTCAGATCGAGGTTGTTGTAGGTCACGACAATGATGGACGCCCGCACATCGAGCGCGCTGATGGCTTGTCGGGTGGTTTCGACGCGCTCTTTCCAGTCATTGCTGCGGGCGGTTTCCACCCGTTGCCGGATCCTGTCTTGTGCGGTTTCAGTCAAGGCGCGCTCGATCTGCACCAGGTACTCATCGACGTCGCTCGCGAAGTACAGAATATCTTTGTAGCGGCTCAACTCTTCGAGGGGCGCCGAAACCACTGGTTTTCCCGCACTCAGGTATTCGTAGAGCTTCACCGGATCCACGGCGTGGGTCACATTGTTGAGCAGAAAAGGGATCAGGCAGACATCGAAGCGATGAAGATAGAGAGGCATTTGAGCGTAAGGTTTTATTCCTGACAACAGCACATTGGGTTTGCCCTCGAGACCTGCGAGGTTGTCGACGAAGACGTCTCCCACCAGTACGAAATTCCAGGTCGGGCGTTTGTCTGCCAGCGCCGCGAGTAAGGGGAAGTCCAGCCACTGTGCCAGGGCTCCGTAGAAGCCAATCACAGGTCCCGCAAAGTCTGGTAGTAGATCGTTAGGCATGCAGTGCCGGTGGAAGAATTCAAAGTCCACTGCGTTGCGCACCAGAACGCATCTTTTGCAATGCCCGGACCATTTACGGTGCAGACGCGCCGCCGATACCGTTACCAGATCTGCCTGGGCGACGAGGTTCCATTCTTCGGTCACCAACCCGGCACCGATATTCGGAAAACCATCCCAGTCATCCATGCAATCGTATTGAATGGGCCAGCCGCGATCAGCGCGTAACTCAATGGCCAATGGGCTCCAGTAAGGAATGTGGATGAGTGAAAACGCATCCCGGATCTGGAAGTCCTCTATCAGCAGGTCGAGGGCACGTTGGTAGGCTTGGGTGTTCTCGGGCGTCAAGACTTTCTCGTAATAGATATCCTGAGCATCACGCTGAAGGGTCACTTCGAAAATGTTGTGCGCCACACGGGTCAGACTATAAGGCCGCCCCTCAGGAGGGACTCTCGAGGGCACGATATAAAACACTCGACTTCCCTGGTGCGCGAATTGGCTCATCAACTGCTGCGGTCGTTGAAACCTGGCGGCCCACTCAATATTCGCAAAGCACAGAATATCCAGCTTCTTGTGGGGGACTACTTCGGCTACGGAGCGCTGCGCAGGATGTCGCGCCGGGTCGCTGGGGAGCGTTAGCCCTTGAGCGCGAAACGCAACATCGGCACCGCCAGAAAGAGCCTCGAGCAATCCATAGCGCATCATGCAGGCAATGAAACGCAGTGGTCTGGTCACAAACCATGAGCGGCTACCCAGCAGGAAATCGACCCTGGCGAGCGCGGCATCGCGCTCCTGCAGTACTGCATCTCTTTCGGCCAGGGCTGTGTCGTGCTTGATCGGATCAGTCACGTGGGTACCTGTGCAATGCAGTGCAGTCATCATCCGGCCACATGGAGCTCTTCGAGCCCGGACGATAAAAGGTCGCGGTCAGGCTGCGACGAGATGAGCGGTAGCCGCTGACGACCGGTGAAACGGCATGCCAGGAGTGATTCGAACGCACCAGTACGGCGGAGTTGCCCACCTGCGGTTCGATGACGGCCGCAATGCTGGTCGGGTCTGAGCTGCGCAATATGTTCAGGCAGCCACCGTCGATGCGGTTCCAGGATTCATTGAAGTACAGGATGTGGGTGACCAGTTTGTCGCTCAGGTCGGGATGGGCGCCAAGGCTGGCGCCTGGACCGTAATGGAAGACATTCACCTCCATCGGTACATCGCGCAGGTCATGGTCGGTCAAGTGCGACAGGGCTTCCCGATAGGCCGAAGAGCAGAGGTCTTGAGCCAGTTTCTGCCATGCCTCGCTCAGCTCCTCAGGAAAAACAACGGCGTTGGTGCCCATCGACACCAGGCCCCGTGCCTCATAGTCATAGTTTTTTTCCCCGCCATAACCCGTCACGGTCTTGAAATGATCGTGGGGAAAGGTGGTCGCCAGGGCAAACGCGTCTTCTGGCGAATACAAATCACCAATTTCGGCCCATGAATACGGTTGAGTGTTCAACGCGCTGGATTGCAGCCGTGTCAGGTTTAGCATCCTGTCCTTACCTTCCTCTCAGGGTTCTGAGGCCACGTGCAATTGAGCGCAGTGGGGCGGTGATTCGAAATGAGCTGGAGTTTTGCAACTCAAGCACTTTTGCCTCGCTTCGTGCCAGGCGCTGGTGGAGGCTCGTTATCTGTTGCTGTTGAGTGCTCAACCTGGCGTGCAGGACAGCGCGTTCGCTTGCCTGGTCCACATCGACAGACGGGGGCGCGGCCTCGATGTACGGTGTGTCGCGGGGCTCTGCTGCCGTTTCGAGCAGCGTCGGCAAACCTTGCCAAAACGCGTCTAGCGCCCGCGTCGAAGAGGTCTTTCCCTGCTTGATGAGGGTCGCGACCTGGTCCCAGTGAGTGCTCACCTGCAGCGCAGCCGCCTGTGCTGCGGCGCAGGGCCGGGTTTTGCCGGCTCGATCGAGAAACCACTGTGCGTCAATGGTCTCGACATCGGGCAGGGCGTGCAGCGATTCGAAGTCGGCCAGGGCGGTGTATTTCCCGGCACTCAGATCGGCGGAACAAAACACCGGGACGCCAAAGGCCAGCGCGCTGATCGCCAGGTGATAGCTGTGACCGATAACGGCCTCTGCCCGGCTGAGGATTTCTGCCAGCAATAATGGCTCGGGCCATTCCGGCAGGCTGATTGCGTGGGGCAAATGCCGGGTGACTATCGAGGGGTGGTCACCAAGGACCGGGCCAATGGGCAGCGCCAGAAATTGATAGTGTTCGAACGCCTGCGGATATTGCTCGAACAAGCGCAAAAACGGCTCAACCATGTGGATGGCATGGATGACGATATACGGAGCGGTCAATCCTGCCTGCTCGCACAGATGGATGAATGGCCTGGAAGGTTGCTGGTCATCGATCAGGTTGGGTAAGCCAAATGCGGTATCGGGCAGGACTTCGACGTCAATCTCGCTCGAGATTGCAGCCAGGGTATCGCGTGACAGGCTGTCACGAACCCGCACGTACTGGCTTTGTTCCAGGGCCAGTTTCACTAGCGGTGCGGCCCAGTCGGGAATGCTGTTGCAGTGCATGCCGGGAGCGTTCCAGATCACGGGCGTTGCGTGTTGCAAAGCGATCAGCGCCGGGGTGAGCCAATATCCGGTGGGGTGGTGAATATCCGCTGAAGCAGGGCCATAGCCCTCAGCCACGAGCTTATCGAAGCGAATCAGAAAGCCGCCGCCGATCAACAAGCCGTCCAGATGCTCGGCCAGACCAGGCAGTTCGCTCAGAGACGTCACTGGATAGGGCCATTGCCCAGCGGGCCTGGAGTTGTACGAAAACCGCCGTAGATGTACGGCTCCCAGCCGTTTGCTCAGCTCGACTTGTGCAATGATCGGAAACAGTAGATCGCCATAATTCTCGACGTCGAAGGTGCCAACTATGGCGATCTGCCAGGTGCGTCCGTTCATGTACTCTCCGGGACATCGACATTACACATTTTTTTTATTTGACCCTGTTGTTCAGGAGGCTGGACCACGCTTTGCAAACCCAGATCTACGACGCCGAGGAAACCCCTGTTATTGGGCAGCATGTCGAATGACAGTAGCCCCACCTGTTTCTCGATCAGCTGTGAGGTGTCCTCAGTCCCGCCCTGTAGAAGCTTGAGGGTAATGTGGTAGCGACCTGCCGATAGACTGGCCGGGAATCGCACGCAGATCGAAGCCTGCCGCCAGCCGTCCTCGGCCGGTGCCATTTGCAGCGCAAAGTTCGCCCCACCGATGACCATCAACCGAGCCTCCTGGACCGTAAAACTGAGCGATGGCTGGGTGATGCCGTCGCGCAGCAAGGTTTCGACCCGGATCTCTATCTCATCGCCATACAGGTAGCTGGAGAAGAGTTCCCGGGTGTTTGTAAAGAAGGCAGAAGTAATGCGCCCTTCCTGTGTGCCGAAGGCAATACCCTCTTTGGCATCGCTTGAAACACCCAGAAAAGGTTTGCGCGTGACCGAAACGTCGCCGCCGCTTGCCCAGCGGCGCTGTTCATCACGCATATCAAGCAGGTACAACTCGGCCATTTCGTCGGGGGCACCGCTGGCGAATATTTGACCTTCGCGAAGATAAATGACGCGGTTGCAAAAGCGTCTGACCATGCTCATGTCGTGGGACACGAACAGCAGCGTAGAGCCGCTCTCGATCAAGCTCTCCAGCCGGTTCAAGCATTTGAACTGAAAGGACGCATCACCGACGGAGAGCGCCTCGTCGACGATCAGAATGTCCGGTTCCACACACACCGAGACGGCGAAGGCGAGCCGGACCAACATGCCGGTGGAGTAGGTCTTGGTCGGTTGGTCGATAAAATCGCCGATGTTGGCAAAGGCAGCGATTTCATCGAAACGGGTGTCGATCTCGGATTGGCTCAGGCCCAGTATTACACCGTTCAGGTAAACGTTTTCCCTGCCGGTGAACTCTGGATTGAAGCCGGACCCTAGCTCCAGAAGCGCCGCAATACGGCCGCGACCTTCAACGCTGCCCTGGGTGGGTGCCATCGTTGCGCAGATCAACTGCAACAGCGTGGACTTGCCGCTGCCATTGCGACCGATGATGCCGACGGTCTCGCCTTTAGCAATTTGCAGGGACACATCCTTGAGTGCCCAGAATTCACGGTAATAGCGTTTTCTGCCACGGGTCAGCATTTGCAGCATGCGATCCATCGGCTTGTCGTAGATTTGATAGCACTTGCTCAGGTGCTCGGCGTTGATCGCTATCTCAAAGGACATTGGCATAGTCCTCGGGTAGCACCGCTAACGACCTGAAAAAAACCGGCAATATATCTGCGATAAACCCGACTATCCGGTGCATTACCCATGCGCCCAACCACTCACGGTGATTCTCAAGGCTGGAAAACATACCGCCCGGTGTCCTTTCCCTCATCAATTAACCACCCGGTTCTAATTATTTTCCGCGCTCGTCCACTCGGACTGTTCGATTGGCCGAGTGCAGACAAAATGAGGGACTTGAGGCAACCTGAATCTGTTTGGCATCCATGCTCATTTAGCGTTTTATGACGGTTTTCGGATTGTATTGCAGCAAATTGCCATCATCCAGACAAAATGCAGATGTTCCAGCTGGATATTTGCGTTCGACAATGAATCGGTGACGTTCCTGTTACAGATTCAAGTGATAGCAGGTTTCTGGAGTCGTGCTGATAATTTGCCGCTGGAGACCGCCTGAACCGGCGATTGCTACAGGTGAGAGAGGTACACAAACCCGGTGGGTTGGGGGGAAGGGGAGGTCTGAGGATGAAAGCTGCCTTTGAGGCAGCGATTAGCGGATCAGCGGCTAGCTGATGACGGGCTTAGCATATCGATGCGACGGATATCGAAATCGCGCTCCAGGTAATCCATGCGCTGGTCGAAGAACTGCTTCATGTGCGGCAGATTCGAATGCATGTCCAGGTGAGCCCGGGATTGCCAGATTTCGTAAAAGATAAACAGCGTTGGATCCTGCTGGTCGCGCAGCATGTGGTACTCGATGCAACCGGGTTCGGCGCGGCTCGGTTCGACATAATCGCGAAACAGCGCTTCGAACGCCTCGGCTTTTTCCGGTCTGGTTTTTGCCTGCAAGATAAAACCGTGCAAGTCACTCATGTCGCTCTCCTCAATTCCGGGTTCGGAAAGTCTACGACAACAATCCACCTGCAATTCGTGCGTATAGGTCAAATGAATTTTGACCGCTTCGGGCTTATTCCCTCGGCACCGCATCGATACCCTGCCGCCATCAACTTTCAACCTTCTCAATCCAGCGACTTATCCACAGCGCTGCGCATTGGACCTTGATGAGGCACCCCATGAAAAAAGTACTGTTGCTCAACGGTGGCAAGAAATTCGCCCACTCCGACGGGCGCTACAACTCGACGCTGCATGACACCGCGCTGAGCGTGCTGGATCGCGGCGGAATCGATGTGAAAGTCACCCACATCGACGAGGGCTATGACATTGCGGAAGAGGTGGCGAAGTTTGTCTGGGCCGACGTGATCATTTATCAGATGCCGGGCTGGTGGATGGGCGCGCCGTGGACCGTTAAAAAGTACATCGACGAAGTCTTCACCGAAGGCCACGGCAGCCTGTATGCCAGCGATGGCCGCACCCGTTCCGACGCATCGCAAAAATACGGCAGCGGCGGCCTGCTGCAAGGCAAGCAATACATGCTGTCGCTGACCTGGAACGCGCCGCAGCAAGCCTTCGACGACCCGACCGACTTCTTCGAAGCCAAGGGTGTGGATGCCGTGTATTTCCCGTTCCATAAGGCCAACACCTTCCTTGGCATGACCGGACTGCCGACGTTCCTTTGCGTCGATGTGATGAAGCGTCCGGCCATTGAGGCCGACGTTGTCCGCTACGAGCAGCACCTGAGCGAGGTGTTCGGCCTGCCGGCGTAAGGTTCCTTTTGCCCCGCATCGGGCTACTATCGGTGGCGAGGGGGCTTGCCCCAATGCCGCTCCTACAGGGCCCCCTCCCACGGTAAGTCACCCGCCGGGACAACTCGATACAGAGGACATACGTGAAAGCCAGATCCGATGAGTTGCAAATTTTCGTCTGCGTCATCGAGTGCGGGTCTATCTCGGCTGCGGCCGAACAGGTGGGGCAAACGCCCTCGGCGGTCAGCCGCACGCTCTCGCGGCTCGAGGCCAAGCTCGACACCACGCTGATCAACCGCACCACGCGGCGTATGGACCTGACCGAAGAGGGCAAATATTTCTTCGAGCGGGCCAAACTGATTCTCGAACAGATGGATGAACTCGAAGAGCGCTTGTCCTCGCGCCAGAAAACGCCCTCAGGTCGACTGCGAATCAACGCCGCCTCGCCGTTCATGCTGCACGCGGTCGTGCCATACATCAGCGAATTTCGCGCTCTGTACCCGGACATCCAGCTGGAACTCAACAGCAACGACCTGATCATCGATTTGCTGGAACAAAGCACCGATATCGCCATCCGTATCGGGCCTCTGGTGGACTCCACGCTGCATGCCCGCTCCCTGGGCTGCAGCCCGCTGCACATCCTCGCCAGCCCTGAGTACCTGGAAAAGCACGGCTCGCCGGCCACCGTGGCGGAACTGGCCGGGCACTCGCTGCTGGGTTTCACCCAGACCGAAAGCCTCAATCATTGGCCATTGCGTCATGCCCAGGGTGACCGCTGGCAGATTCAGCCGGGAATTTGCGCCTCCAGCGGTGAAACCTTGCGACATCTGGCGCTGGAGGGGCAGGGTATTGCTTGCCTGTCGCACTTCATGACTATTGATGACATCAAGGCCGGTCGCTTGAAGGTGGTCTTGGCCGAGGCCAATAGCGGCTATCGCCAACCGATCAATGCGGTGTACTACCGTAATTCGCAGCTGGCATTGCGTATTCAATGCTTCCTGGACTTCATTCAGAGCAAGCTGGCGGCCTATGCCATGACGGTGTTCGAAGGTTGATTGGCGATCGCTGCTCAGGATTGAATAGGGGCATCCGGATTTCTGCAGCAGGGGTCAGTCCTCGATACTCGCTCCATCGCTGATTCACGCAGGGAGTGACCTGCGTGAAAGCATTGGTGGCGATGCTAGCGGTGATAAGGCTTGAGACGTCATCTACTATGAAGACAAACTGCCTCAGCCATCGCGCGGATCGTTTTGATCGCTCGTTACCGAGTCAATCCCTTCATTGCGATCACGCCGGTGCCGATTGCCTGCCGCTGGGAAACTGACATGAAGTACGACACATTGATCCGCAATGCCCTGGTCATCGACGGCACTGACACGCCGGGTTTTCCCGCCGATGTGGCGATACTGGATGGCCGCATTCAACGCATCGGTGACATGAACGGTGCTTGCGCTGAAGAAGAAATCGATGCCGCTGGTCGAGTGCTGGCGCCGGGATTTATCGACGTGCACACCCACGACGACACGGTGGTGATCCGTCAGCCGCAGATGCTGCCCAAGCTCAGCCAGGGCGTGACCACAGTGATCGTCGGCAACTGCGGGATCAGCGCCTCGCCGGTGAGTTTGCGCGGCGAACCGCCGGACCCGATGAACCTGCTGGGTGCGGCCAGCGCTTTCGTCTATCCGACGTTCAGCGACTACCGGGCCGCGGTCGAAGCGGCGCACCCGACCCTGAATGTGGCGGCGCTGGTCGGCCACACGGCGCTGCGCAGCAATCACCTGGATGACCTGTATCGCACCGCCACGCGCGGTGAAATCAACGCCATGCGTGAGCAATTGCGCGAGAGCCTGGAGGCCGGCGCTTTGGGCTTATCCACAGGGCTGGCCTACGCCAGTGCTTTTTGCGCACAGACCGATGAAGTGCTGCAACTGGCTGAAGAGCTGACAGCCTTCGGCGCGATTTACACCACCCATTTACGCAGCGAGTTCGAGCCGGTGCTGGAGGCGATGGACGAGGCTTTTCAGATCGCTCGTCACGCCAGCTCGCCGGTGATCATTTCCCACCTCAAATGCGCCGGTGCCGGCAATTGGGGGCGCAGCCCGCAGCTGCTCGCATCCCTTGAGCGTGCCGCGCTCAGCCACCCGGTGGGTTGCGATTGTTATCCCTATGCGGCGAGCTCTTCGACCCTGGACCTCAAGCAGGTTACCGACGCTTTTCGCATCACCATCACCTGGTCGACACCCCATCCTGAGGTGGGCGGCCGCGACCTGATGGATATCGCCGCTGAATGGGACCTCCCGCTGCTGGACACAGCCCGCCGCCTGCAACCGGCTGGCGCGGTGTATTACGGGATGAACGAGGCCGATGTGCGGCGCATCCTGTCGCACCCGTTATCGATGATCGGCTCCGACGGTTTACCGGAAGATCCGTTCCCGCATCCGCGTTTATGGGGCACTTTCCCGCGGGTGCTCGGGCACTTCAGTCGCGATGTGGGGCTGTTCCCGCTGCACACCGCCGTGCACAAAATGACCGGGCTTTCGGCTGCACGTTTCGGCCTGGTCGAGCGCGGTGAAATTCGCGAAGGGCATTGGGCCGATCTGGTGTTGTTTGACCCGGCGCGGGTGCGTGACGTGGCCGACTTCAAGGACCCGCAACGGGCAGCAGAGGGAATTGATGGGGTATGGGTCAACGGCGTGTGCAGTTATGCGGATGGTCAGGTGAATGGACGGCGTGAAGGACGTTTTTTGGCGCGGGCGGGGGATCTGCGGCGCAGGTTTGTTCCACATAAAGGTTGATCAATGCACAAGCTGCGGCGAGGGCGCCTGCTCCCGTTCGGCCGGTTCGCGCTCGGGCGAAGCAGTCCATTGCGGGCAAGCCTCGCTCCCACCGTTGACCGCGTAATCCTGTGGAAGCGGCTTGTCCTCGCCAGGTCAAACCCGGAAGCGGCTGACCATCGTCTGCAACTGGTTGCCCAGTCGCGCCAGTTCAACGCTCGATGCCGCGGTTTCATCGCTGGCGGCGGCGGTCTGTTCGGACACATCGCGTACGTTGATGATGCTGCGGCTGATCTCTTCGGCCACGGCGCTCTGTTGCTCGGCGGCAGCGGCGATCTGCTGGTTCATCGACTGGATGCTGGACACCGTGCGGGTGATGTTTCCCAGCGAGGTACCGGCCTTGCGGGTCAGCTCGACGCTGCTGTCGGTCAGGTTGCGGCTGTTGTTCATCACCGCGGCGACTTGCTTGGTACCGTTCTGCAAACCAGCGACCAGCCCTTCGATTTCTTCGGTGGACTTTTGCGTGCGCTGAGCCAGGCCACGGACTTCGTCGGCGACTACCGCGAAACCGCGACCGGCTTCACCGGCGCGGGCGGCTTCGATGGCCGCGTTGAGCGCCAGCAGGTTGGTCTGTTCGGCCACGGCTTTGATCACGTCCATGACGCTGCCAATCTTGTCGCTTTCCTGTTGCAGCACGGTCATGGCGTCGGTCGAGCGCGCGACTTCGGTGGCCAGGCGTTCGATCTGCGCGATCGCTTCACAGACCACTTTGTCACCTTCGCGGGCCTGGCCGTCAGCGTCGGAGGCGGCTTGTGAGGCCTGTTCGGCATTGCGCGCGACTTCCTGCACGGTGGCGGTCATTTCGTGCATGGCGGTGGCGACCTGATCGGTCTCGATCTTCTGGCTGTTAACCCCGGCGCTGGTTTGTTCGGTGACGGCCGACAGTTCTTCGGCAGCGCTGGCAATCTGCGTGACGCCGTCGCGAATGCCTCTGATCAAGTCACGCAAGGTCACACCCATGCGTGCGATGCCTTGCTGCAATACGCCAAGCTCGTCGCGACGGGTGACATGCACATCGTGGGTCAGGTCGCCCGAGGCGATGCGTTCAACTACGGCCAGGGTTTCGCGCAGCGGGCGGGTAATCTGTCGGGTGATGATCACGGCGGCCAGAATGCCGACCAGCAACGCCAGCAGGGTGCTGATCAATTGCAGGCTACGGGCTCGGGTGCTTTCGGCATCGCGGCGGTCCAGCTGGATCTGGTACAGCTCATCGCTGCGGGCAACGATGTCATTGCCTTGATCGGTCATTTCCTTGCGGGCCTGATCCGCGTCACCGTCCGCTGCTTTAAAGGCCTGCAGCGCGCTGCGATAGCCGATCAGGGCGCTTTCCAGCTGACGCAGTTCGTCCTGTTGAGTGCCGCTAAAATGCAGGTTGAGGTCATTCAATCCGGCGATGGCCGCGTCCAGTTGAGCGACGGCTTTGTGTTCGGTTTCAGGGTTGGTGTCGGCGGTGTAGCCACGCACTTCGTAGCGGGCGAGCTGGAACGCCTCTTTGGCTTTGCTGATCGCCAGGAATTGCTCGAAACGCTGATCGCTCAAAGGCATTTGCTGTACGTGGGTGTTGATCGCGGCGATCAGTGTGTTGGCGCTCTCGGCGTTATTGCCCATGGTCTGGCGAGCGGCGTTGCCTGCGCGATAGGCGCTGCGCATTTTGTTCAGCGATTGCTGGTAAGCGTCGATGGTCGCGCTTTGCTGCTTGAGCAGCTTGAGGTTCTCCGGGCTCTTGAAGCTATTGAGCAGGGATTTTTGCTGGGCAACAAACCCGTCGAGGGTGGTTTGCACATTCTGTGCGGCGGTCTCGTCGCCGTTGGTCAGCATGTATTGCAAACGGCTGACGCGCAGTTTGGTCAAGCCGGCGTTCAGTTGGGTGATATCGCTCATCCAGTTGCTACGATCGATCAGACCGCCAAGGCTGGTCCAGCCTGTCAGGGCCAGGACCGTAGTGAGCGCCAGTACCACGCCGAACCCCAGGCCCAGTTTCAGGTTGACGCTGATATTGCCGAACCAGCTATTCATTGCAATTACTCCAGGAACGTTGCGAGTGTTGGTCGTCAGTTGGCTGGAAGTTTGTTGTTTTTGGTAGCCAGCAAGGTTTTGGTGTAGTGGTGTATCGGCAGCGTACGCGAGAGCTGAAACGGTTTTTGTCCTGCCTTCATGGACGATGGGGGCGAGCCGTCTCTATTGCGTGCGGCGTTTGATCTACAGGGGAGGAGTGGTCGAAAATACCGGTGCCCGGACGTGCTTGTTCTTTGAGCTTTTTTTCACATTCATTTCACTGGGGCCCGACGTCGCGCCCCATAGAGTCTTTTGTTCACTTGGGCGCCCGAATCACGGGTTGTTCGTTTTCAATAGCGCAGTTGCCATGGGTGTTTTGTACCTTTGGTACGGCTCGCTTATAGATTTTTCGCCACAGGGGCAACTTGATCGTGGGATTAAGATTTGGTTTAAGTGGCGCTACGAAATATAGAACTATTGCCGTAGTACTGTTGTGTGCGTTGTTTGTTATTGCGCTGACTGTTGTTCTTTTAAGGCCGGCGGCGGTGCCTGATCTGGTCCATGGCAAAACCTCCGGGTTAGTGCAACTGAGGGCGGATTGGGCCAAGGGCGAGATGATTGTGCTGGTTCGTCACGCCGAGCGCTGCGATCACTCCCGCGCCACTTGCCTTGGCAGTGCCGATGGCATTACCGAGCGCGGCCGCGACGTCGCCGTCGCGGTAGGTTCGCAATTTGAACATTTGGGTCTGGACAAGGCTGACATCTACCACAGCCCTTTGACCCGCGCAGCGCAGACATCTTCCTTCATGTTCAAGACGGTCGATGCGGGCCAGGATTGGCTGATCAACTGTAAAGGCCATATGTTGAAGGACGTCCTCAGCCACAAGGTCGCCGGCCGAAACCTGATTCTGGTGACGCACAGTGAGTGCATGTCGGAACTTGAAAAAAACATGAAGTTCGCTTCATCGACGCTGGGCTATGGCGCATCGCTGTTTATTTCAACTGCGCTGGCGACTGGAAAGCCTCAGATGCTCGGCTTCATTGACGCGTCCGACTGGAGTTCAGTCATTCCCCAATAACGAGTCTGACCGGCTGAACGTCGTCGCCTTCCCAGCTGTTTGCGCTGGCTATCAGCGGTTGCACGGGCACCGCTGGATAGCAGCCAATACACCGTTGTTGGCCATGGCGAAGGACAGCCACCGGTTTGTCCGCGCTCAGGATGCTGCGATCAACGCCAAGGGCGGCGATGCCATGATCAATACTCAGGTCCAGGAAAAGCTCGTGTGATTCTGGCGAAATACAAAAAAAACGGCACCTGATGAAGGTGCCGTTTTTTTTTCCTGCAGTTAGCGTGGGTCTATGGGTCTATTGCCCAACGAAATAATAATCCTGCTTGCCCACAATCATTTTTTTCAACACTTTCAAGGACGCTGGTGGTTCAGTGTTACTGGCCATGAGCGCCACATGATTGGGTGATGCCGTGAGAAATTCACCCAGCTCAGCTTCAGTCTCCAACCCCTTGAGCAGGCTCTGGGTATAAAACACGCTGGCTCCGGCTGTACGTTCATTCGCCTGATACAGCGCGACCTCTTGCCCGTTGGCCTGCATTGTCTGAATTTGCTGTGTCAGCGGCAGGAAGGACAATTTGCGGTCAGCGCGAGGCGCAGCCCATTGCGCGGCCGCCAGGTAGATGCAGATCACCAGGCTCAGCACACCGACCACCAGGCCTCGACGGTGCCGGGCAAGCTTGCCGATAAACGTCGTAGCGTTGGTACGTTCGCGCAGTCGCTCGAACAGCACCGAGGCGTATTCAGCCGCCAGCACGGCAGCGGCGGGCGTCAGTGACATCAGGTACACCGTGCGTTTGCTGGAGGCGAAGCACAGCAAGGTGAACTGCGCCAGAATCCAGAGGGTGAAAAACAACAGGTAACGATTGCTCATCAGGCTTTTGCGGAAATGCCAAAGGCCCAGGTACACCAGAATGTTCCATGGCAGAAAGGCCTCTGGCAGCTTGGCCAGATAGTAATAGAACGGTTCATAGTGTCCGGCCAACTCGAACGAGCCACCAAAGCGCCCGATGCTGTTGGTCCACAATACTTCCTCTACCGCCTGCAAACCGCCTCGCTGATAGAGCATGAACAGCCAGATCACCAAGGGGATCAGACCGAGCAATGTCAGCAGGCCCGGACGTACCCAGTCCGACAGCTTGAGCCGTTTCTCGATCACGCTGTCGGCCACCAGATAGGCGAAGATCACCACCCCCGGCATTGCCAGCCCCAGCACACCTTTACTCAAGCTCGCGATGGCGATGCCCAGCGCGAACAGCAACCAGGTCGCCATGACTGACTGTTGTTCAGCCTGTCGCCGGTTAGCCTGAAAAAACGCCAGCAAGGCCATCGTCACGCCAAGGCTGAGTAGCGCATCCTCACCAACCCCGCGAACATTGCTCCAGTAACTGGCCATGGTCGCCAGCATGATGGCCGCGGACCAGGCGATAGTCGTCGGCCGATCGAACCTGCGCAGCATGGTGTACAGCAGCATCACACTAAACAGCCCGGCGAAGGCCGAGGCCAGCCGCACCGCCCAAGGCGTGCCGCCAAACGCGCGGATAGCTGCGGCGTCGATCCAGAGGCTCAGCGGTGGCTTTTCCAAAAAAGGCTGGCCAAATAGTCGGGGCGTCACCCAGTCGTTATCCAGGTGCATCTCCATTGCAATCCCGGCGACCCGGGCTTCGGTAGAACCTTGCAGCTGGTGATTGCCAAGGGCAAAAAAGAACAACAGGCAAGTGAGCAGGAATAAGAGTGGGGCGGGTCGGGACATAGGCTTCTGGCTACCAAGGAAAGGAATAGGGCCGAAGAACATTCAGGCAGTCGGGAAAGTATACGGGACTAGTTCTCAACAAAGTGTGAACAACGGTGTGATGTAGTAACTCGGCATGTCGACGCCTGCGTTCTCAAACTCTTGGCAAAGATACCCCAGAGCGAAGCTTTTCTGATGATCGCACGCTCAGTGGGCGCGGGATTACCAATGGATGGCAAAAGGTTGCCTGGTGGCGGAGAACGGCAATAAAGCACCTGCAGAATAATTCACCACCGACTCATGTTCGGTGAGCGTGCCGTTCATCGCCAGCCAAGAACCTAACTTCAAGACCTCTGTCTCATTGGAATGAATCCAAAGCGCCGGGAGGCATCATGTTTATAAAGAAGAAAAATTTGATGGTTATGGCTGTATGCACCTTGATGCTCGCCGGGGCATCCATGCTTCCTGGTGAGCTATCTCCCATCTCCTCTGCTTATGCAAAAGGCAGCGGTGGTGGTGGCGGTCACGGCGGTGGTAATGGTGGTGGTAATGGCGGTGGTCATAGTGGGGGGGCTGGTGGTGCTGGCCATTCTGATGGCGCGGGCGGGATAGGCATGGGCAAGGGGTTAAGTGGCGATCGAGCTGCAGATCGTGCTGAAAAGGCTGCAGATCGAGCTGAAGACCGTGCTGGAAAGGTTGCAGGTCGCGCTGAAGACCGTGCTGAAAAGGCTGCAGATCGCGCTGAAGATCGTGCTGAAAGGGCTAAAAAGGCTGGGGTCGCTGAAAAAGCCGTGAGGGATAGGGGCATCAGCGGCAAGCATTCTGGAAGCCTGCGCAATAATAACAAAGGTCATGGTTCGGTCACTTCCGGAGTGGCGCACTCTAAAGCTACCAGAGGGGTGGCCAAGGCCACTTCGATTGCTAAAACCACGCCAGGCGAACACAACACAAAAGGTTTGAGCAACGCCGCCACCTCAACGATGAAGAACGACCGCTAGTTGCTGGTTTGACCGGTATTCACTGCAGTGTTCTCGGTGAATACCGGTCATTTCACATCTGAGACACCCTGCATACAGGTATGACTGGGCATTTTGGTATTTCTGATCAATGTGCTCGTCTACCTGTTATCTGCGATTTGGCTTATTGAGATACCGCCAGAATTGGCGCGGTTGTCTGGCTCCCCAATTTTGGGGAGTGAACCACCTGCTGGCTCAAATTTACGCCATCGAGTTCTTGAGGCGTTACCGGGGCTGCTTGCTCAGCCAGAGTCAAGGTCAGAATCAGAACAGCAAAGCCTACTATCACTGGGAATGATCCGCGCCAGAATACGATGCGTCGGCGGCGCTGGTTTGCGTTCATTTGTGCTATCCCCTTTCAGCTCTATGGCTGCCATATGGCGAAAACATTCCGTTTGTTTATCACTATGCCGCCTCAATGTAGTTTCTGCCGTCGATAATTGCCAGCCCGCGAAAACCTGCTGGTTGCCGGTTGTTGTTGCTGGGCGCCAATCAGATGATCGGCTTACATCGCGTGTCGCGCTACGCTTCACGACCGAACTACTTCAAGCCAATCTCCACAACCACCCGCTCCACCTGCTCGGGCGGCGTGCCTCGACGGCTGAGGTGGCTGATGCTCATGATCACCAGTGGGGTGAAGAGGGCGATGTAGGCGTTGTCGATGCCGAACGGGTTGCCTGCCAGGAACCAGCCAACGGTGGCAACCAGGGAGGCGATGATGCTCAGAAATGCGCCTGCGGCGGTGCCGAATTTCGGTGCGTAGAACACCATCAGCACCAGCACGGCCAGGGAGGCACGGAGGGCTTTGCCGAGGAAGGCGATCATCAGTACTTTGTCTGAGGTCAGCGCCAGAGCGATGGGCAGCAGGCCGACGGCGATGGTTGCCAGGCGTACGAAACGCAGGGATTTGACGTCGCTTTTTTCCGGGTTGAACCAAGGCTCGTAGAAGTCGCGCAGCAGCAAGGTGGCCGAACCCATGCTAACGGCCGAGATGGTGCCGAACAGCGAGCCTGCCAGGCCAGCGACCACCAACCCAGCCGTCAGTTGGTCCATGCTTGCGATCAGGCGCGGGAAGGCTTGCAGCGAATCGACCGCGGGGAACAACACCGCGCTGCACATGCCGATCAGTGCCGCGCCGATGCCGAACGGGATCATCAGGATTGCGCAGTAGAAGCAGGCGCGCTGGGCCTTGCCGGCATGGCTGACCGTGTTCACCGCCTGAATCACGTATTGGGTGGAGAAGATCGAGCCGATTCCGGCAATCATCCAGGCGACGATCTGACCCCAGCCGATGGCGGTCCAGTCGAACATTCGCTCCGGCAATTGAGTCTGCAACGCACTGATCCCGCCGACCTGTTTCAGGCCGAACCACAGCGCCAACGCGACGCCGAGGTATTTGAGACTGGCGTGCACGAAGTTGGTGTAGATCACCGAACGCATGCCGCCGATGCTGACATACAGCACTGAGACCACGCCGACGATGATGATCGCCAGGGTGCGATCCACTTGCAACACGCTGGCCAGGACCGCGCCGCCGCTGGCGTAGATCGAGACCGCGACAATTTCCAGGGCGAAGATGGTGATGATTGACGTAGCGAAACGGGTTTTCTGACCGTAGTTGTGCGCCAATACGCCGGAGATGGTGTTGTCGCCCAGCTCCTTGTACTTGCGCGCCAGCAACCAGGCGAATAACACAAAGCCCAGTGCTAGTGCGAAGAGGTTCCAGGCGGCGGAGATCCCGACTTTGAAGCCGGTCTGGGCGGTGCCAATACTGACCGCCGTGCCGATGAATTCCGACAGCATCAAAAAGCCGATCAAAAATGCCGGAAACTGCCCGCCGCCGGTGGTGTAGTTATTGGCACTGCGAGAGTGCCGGCGAACACCGAAACTGATCAGCGCGAGGCTGAGCATGTAGATGCCGGTGATGGAAAGGACGATCCAGGAAGAAGAAGACTGCATGTTTGTCACCCGATCAACGTGTTGAAGGTCGAAGGGGATACTGCCGAAACGCTTTCGCATGTGCGGATCATATGTATATCCTCTAGGTATTGTTGTAATTGAAGGTAGTTTCCTCTCCTGTGTTTTCGGTCGTCTAATATTGAGTAAGTATGGTTTGGTACTTAGAAGGTATTGTGGGGAACAGTCTGCTTCTCTCAAATCAAGGCCGCCGATTTCGCCGAGTACGCAATGCCGTTCACTCAAGGATTGTCGACTGACTTTTTCAGGGAGCCGTGGAGCAGAGGGGAGGGTGGCTGAGTAGTTCTGGCCAGCGGCGAGCCCAGTCGCTTTCATGGCCCATGCCCGGCACGATATGGCTGTGCGCGCATCCACTGGCAGTGGCGCTGACAAACCGTTGCGCGATCACCGGTGGCACGACGCTGTCATCGGCACCACTGAAATGAAGCTGCGGAATCGACGCGACCTGGCGTGCAACATCGATGGCATTGAGCGACTCAGGCATCGCCGACACCTGATGCAGGCGGTTGACTTCGACAGGGTCGAGGTTGCCGGACACGGTGCGCAGCGAGGCGATATCGTGACGTCTGGCGGCGATCAACACCACCAGTGCACCACCGCCCGAATAGCCGACCAAATGGATGCGCTGACCGGGTACTCGTGCGGCGTAGTGCGTGACTGCCTGGTCCATTGCGGCGACCACCTCCTCTGAAAAACGCCTGTGGGTCCAGTAGGCTTTTTCACAGCGTGGGTTGACCGCCAGCGGCGTGAATTGACAGGGGCGTGCCAGGTACACGACGTTGGGTGCCGGGTCTGCCACCGCCAACGCCAGGCCCTCGGCCTGATGCGGTGTCGGATTTTCAGACGGCACGGTACGCGAGCGCCAGGCCATGCCGTCGCCCTCGATGTAGAGGGTCAGCGGCAGGTCTGGACGGGTTATCCGGTAAAAGCTGGTCAGCACAAAGCTGTCGGTATCGACCTGGTCACGCTGCAAGTTACCGGTGTGCGCCAGGGTTTCGGCGTGCCGGTTCGGATCGGCGCAACCTGTGAGGATTCCGAGCAGCGCACACACGCAGGCGAACACCGTTAGCAGGCGCTGTGCCAGCGCTGCGCTTGAGTCGTTCATGCTTCGGCAAGTCCCAGCGCCGCCAACAGCGGTCCGAGCTGTTTGGCATGCGCGCGCCAGCGACCTTTCGAGGTTTTGTAGAGGGGCTGCCGCACTTGATTGACGCTCGCGGTGCGCACCACGCGTTGGGTCTTGTGGAAGTCCATGCAGGCCTCATTCCAAGGCAGGTCAATGAAGTCGATCAAGCGCTTCGCCTGTCCTTCCAGATCGTCGACCACCGCTTCGTAGTCCACTTAAATAAAGGATTCGACGGGTAGCATCTGGCGCAAGTGAACCCTCAAGCTCTGGTAGTCGCGATAGAACTGCCCCAATTCGGCGTGGTCGTAGCTGAACAGTTACTCACCGCCGAATTGCTTGTTGTAACAGGATAGGCAGGTATCGACCGGATTGCGGCGGTAGTGAATGATGCATGCACCGGGCAAGATCAACGGAATCAGGCCGGCATAGACAAAATTGCCCGGCATCTTGTCGACCAGGCGATCCCGACCGTCGGCCAGGAAGTGAGTCACACAAATCCAGCGGAGATAAGACGATGCGATTCATGATTATTGTGAAAGCCAGCCAGGATTCCGAAGCCGGCGTGATGCCCACCAAAGAATTGTTGACCGCGATGGGCAACTACAACGAAGAGCTGGTCAAGGCCGGCATCCTTATCGGCGGCGAAGGCCTGCACCCCAGCAGCAAAGGCACCCGCGTGCGCTTCTCGGGCGAGACGCGCACGGTCATCGACGGCCCGTTTGCCGAAACCAGGGAACTGGTCGCCGGCTACTGGCTGTGGCAGGTGAAGTCGAAGCAGGAAGCCATCGACTGGGTCAAACGCTGCCCCAACCCGATGCCGGGTACGGACGCCGAGATCGAGATTCGCCAGGTGTTTGAGGCGGAGGATTTCGGCGCCGAGCTCACACCGCAACTGCGCGAGCAGGAAGAGCGTGTGTGGGCACAGGCGAAAGAGCAAGCGAAGAAGTGCTAATACAGATTCCGCATCTGCGTGATCGCTCAGGCCAGGGGTCGTGGTCTGCTCCTGATTACCTAAAATTTCCTTCAACCCCAAAAAAGGGCGACGCTGAGGTCGCCCGTTTTTTATGACGCAATCTGCGCCTGCAAGCGTCGCCCGATGACGTCCATTAAATCGCAGCCGTCGCGCAGCGGGATAGCCAGCACCCGCGCGAAGTCGTGCAGCAGCGCGGCGTCGCTGTGAGTCTCCTCGCGCAGGGCGAGGTTTTCCAGCAGTTGGGTCACGGTGCGGATACGGTAGGCCGCGGTTTCGTGCAGTACGTCGAGGGGCGCTTCGGTGTCGATCATCAGGGAAGGGATGGTGCAGTCCAGGCCGGTGATGGCCATGTATCGAGCCATGGGCAAAACTCCATTCGATAAAACAGCGCTACCACTCAGTGGCGGGAGGTTGGCTTGACCCCGGACACCTGCGCATCGGGCGGGTCGCTCGGCGGCTTCGTGGAGTTTGCTGGAATCGGGGGCGTCGGAGGTGGAAAGGATTGGGATTTCGGGAGGGTCGGGGGTGATTTTTTTCATAGTGAAGCTCCTTTAGCAATTCAATGAACTGCCAATCTCACTTCCACATGAGGGTGGCAGCTGTACGCAGGTGTGGAAGACCGGGGCTAAAGGAACCCGGCGCACTCGAAAGTGCCCCGCGCACAGCTGCCATAACACAATGATGCAGGCATAAAAAAACGCCAGCATGTGTTTATGGGCGCTTGAACGCCTTTAGCTACAGAACGGACTTCCACATCCGGTCGCTGATTTTGCAGCGACCTGCGAAGATTATCTTCGTGGGTCATCCTGCGCAAGTTCACCCAAGGCGTTATAGGTTGCAGGAAACGTCTGAAGCTCACAGATTGCGACTAATCGGGACTGTCAGATTTTTTGTGTCCGATCCAGCGACGAACCACCGTCAAATCCGTAATCAACGTCGGCTGCAACCCTGCATCAAACAGCGCAAACCCAGCCGCCACTCAATGCCGTGTAGAACGAAAGTGCTCGTTCGAAGTTATTGACGCCGATGAAAGTGTGCGAGAACACAGTAGGCTCCGAAAGTTGTGGGGCTTACGCAGTCACCCCGCCAGCGCTGCGAAGCCAGGAAAGGGCTTGAGGGCGTAGTACTGCACGTCGAGCAGCTTTTGCGCCACATATGGCAGGGCTTCTACAAAATGCATCGCTTCTTCTGGAGTGGCAGTTTCCAGTTCCAGTAATGCGCCTGCGCCTTCCAGCAACCCATGTGCGGCGCGCACGCAGCCGGTCGCAAAGCCTTGCCAGACGGCCTGCATCTCCGGCGCGGCAAGGCTCGCCAGCGTTTCACTAGACGCGTTCGCTTTGCGCGTGAGGATCACGATCGTCTTCATCTCAGCGCTCCAGAATGGTGGCAGGGACAGGGGCGCTGTATTCCTCGGCCGCAGCGGGTTGAGGGGCATCGGCGATATGAGCCGTCAATCCTGTCTGAGTCGGTGCAATGTGGTCGGCCAACACGTGGCGGTCTGGATAGTCACCGCCGTTCTGTGGGCGGAAAGCAATCGGCGCGTCGTCGAACAGACGCTCCACTCGGCCGCGCCAGGCTGCAGCCGCTTCGGCCATAGCTTGGGCGTCGATTCTACCCGTTCCATACACCGCGAAGGTGGGCAGCACCTGCATGCCAGGAAAGAACAGCGCACCGTGCGTGATGGGAAAGAGCAATTGCTCCAACGACCCGTTGATTCCACGGGGAGAGTAGTCGTCTGCCGGCCCGCCGACAGAGACCGCCAGCAGCGCGCGCTTTCCTTCAAAGCCGCCTTCGCCGTAGCGATAGGCGTTACCGGCCCCTTGGTAGCCGTAGGCCAAACCATAGGCCCACACTCGGTCCACCCACCCCTTCATGATCGCCGGCATGCTGAACCACCACAGTGGGAACAGCAGGATCACCGCATCCGCCGCCAGGATCTTTCGTTGCTCTTCTTCGACGTCGGGAGTCTGGCAACCGTTGGAAAAGGCGTGCCCCGATTCCTCGATGAAAGACAGACGTTCCTGATTGGCACGTTTGGGAAAATCCTCGCCGTCGAACACTGCCTTCCATCCCATGGTGTACAGGTCAGAATGCATTACCTCGTGGCCCTGGGCCTTCAGTACTTCGATGGAGATATCGACAAGATGACAGGTCACGGAAGTCTGCTCGGGGTGAGAATGGACGATAAGAACTTTTTTTCTGCTGGTTGAGTGCATGGCTTGGTTTTCACAGGGTAATGAGACAGGTGGCAGTCTGTATTGGCCTAAGGTATCCGTGAAATCAAAATAATTTTCCGCTACCATCCATTCAATGGATACCAAAAGACGTTTGGACCTTAACCTGCTGGTCACTCTGGAAACCCTTCTGGTGGAACAGAACGTGACTCGCGCGGCTGAGCGCCTGCACCTCAGCCAGCCGGCAGTGAGCGCACAGTTGAACCGCTTGCGCGAACTGTTCGATGACCCTTTGCTGATACCGGTGCAGCGCGGCATGACGCCCACTGCCAAGGCCATTGAGCTGCTTGATCCGCTTCGCCTCGCGCTGGATCAGGTGCGCGCCACGGTGGCCGGGCACCGCCACTTCGACCCGATAAAGGCTCGACTCACTGTCGCTATCGCCTGCACCGATTACCTGCAGAAGACAGTGGTCCAGCCGTTGGCGGTTGCGCTACGAAAGCAGGCACCCGGTGTGCGGATTGCCTTGCGCCATCTTGATCCGCCAGAGTTGGAAGCGCAGATGGCCAGTGGCGAAGTGGACCTGGCGTTGATGACGCCCGAGCATGGCCCAGTCAGTCTGCGCAGCCGGCATCTGTACGACGAGCGCTACGTGCTTATCGGCAGGCATCGGCATCCGGGACTGCGACTAGGGCTTTCTGTGGAACAGTTCGCGCGGCTGGACCATATTGTCGTCTCGCTGCGCGGTGGCGACTTCACAACCCCAGTGGACGACGGGCTCGCAGCGCTAGGCTACAAACGTAACGTTGCGCTTTCCGCGGCATCGTTCCTGCTCGTACCTGAAATCGTCGCCAACTCTGACTTTATTGCCCTGGTGCCGGAACGGCTGGTGCAAGATCGTAGCGAGGCGCTCACGGTGGTTGAATGCCCTTTCCCCGTGCCGGGCTTCACCGTGAGCATGCTGTGGCACGAGCGCAACCATGGCCATAGCGGCCAACGCTGGGTACGCGAAGTCATCATGGAGTTGGCAGGCAAGTTGTAATCCACGCGGGGTCGGGCCCGTTAGTGGGTTGGTCGCTGTCAGAAAAGCCGGACGCCGAGGTGGCTATCAAAGGAAATCGGAGACCACGATTTATTTCGCATCTGCGTGATCCCTCAGGCCAAGGATCGTGGCCTGCCCCCTAATTACCTAAAATATCTTTCAACCCAAAAAACGGGCATTTTGTTTTTCCTTGTGTGGGTTGGTACTGCGCAAGGAGGCTAGCAGTGTTGTTGAGTGGCGCGAGGTGGAACCGCGCATAATCGATGATCGGCATCACTGACGACGGCACTGGAGATTGATTGCGCTGGCGGCGTGCCAGGCGTATGTGAGGGAGTTGAATCGATAGGGGGGGAGCGGCATATTAAAGCGGTAGGTATGCCTTCACGCAGGCAATCACACCCTGCATATCCTCGGCGCTTAGGCGGGGGACAAAGTATTCACGACCACTGCTTCGAGTTTTTCTGTGTAACTTGTCGAGGCGCTCAAAGCTGACCGTGTAGATCATGTCACACTTCACCCACAGCTCCTTGTAGCCATCGGTAGGAAGGGGATTGGTACGCAATAGATGGTGCCAGTCCTGCTGAATCTCCGGCGTGGTGGAGGAGATAGGGACGACAGTGCAGAGCTTGCGATTATGTGTGGCAGTAGGGGATATCACCACGACCTTGCGTATCTTCAGCATTTCAGGAGCAACAAAGCCCCGTGTGAAGTCGCACAGAAGAACATCGCCTTGCTTGGGGTGGTAGTAGAGAGGCAATCCTTGATCCCCATATAAAGCAAAGCCGCCCGAAGGCGGCTTCAATCGACACGCAGCTGAGCTTGCATCGCCCCTTCTGCGCCGCTGGATCAACCCCGAAAAGGATCCAGACTCCTGCCAGCTTTCGCTGGTGACAAGCCGATTATGGCTATTGGCGATACCAAATTCAAGCCAGCTTGTACCGTATAGGGCGGCATAGGGCGGTCTAGAGAGATTCAAGGTCTAACAAAATCAATGGGTTGCGTCGTGTCGCGACACGTTTTATTTATTCTGAAAACGTGTCGCGGCATTCATCCTATACGGATAACCGTACACTTACAGGTCCGCTCCACAAAGCAGCACTTTGAGTGCTTCGATTGAAGACCTGCCGATAGCCAACCCTTCTTGAGACTCAATGCTAGTCGAGAGCTTTTTATCAATCATGGCAAAAAGCTCTTCGGTGCTGATGCTTACCACGAACTCACAATCTGTCCCTGCTTCGATCTTTGCGGAAAACCTCGCCGACACTCCGCCTTTGTACGCATCGAGCCTATTGGTCAGATCGCCCTGCAAGAAGTCTCTTCTGACCGTCCTGAGCGTGAGCGCGCGTCGAGTTATCTGCATCCTCTACTCCATAAATGCTGTCATTAAGCCGGCATCACCGAGCCAAAACCACCCATTCAGGCACAAAAAAGGCACTTGCGATAAACGCTAAGTGCCTGATTTGTATAGCTTGTTTGGTGGGCCGGGGTAATTTGAATCTGCTCGGTAGCCTATTGATTTATAACATTAATATCGGGTTTGATTTTTTAGTTGGAATACCGTGCGAAATTGCACACGTGCTACGGCACTCATCACTCAGCAGCGAGCGCGGCGTCCCCCCGTACCTGTTGGGTGTCAGCGGCCGTCTGGCGACCCACCTTGAACCATGCGGCGTACAACGCCGGGACGAAGAAGATCGTCAGTAGCGTCGCCACGGTAAGGCCGCCCATGATCGCAATTGCCATCGGTCCCCAGAACACACTGCGCGTTAGCGGGATCATTGCAAGCACGGTGGCCAGCGCCGTCAGCATCACCGGACGGGCCCGGTGAATGGCGGCATCCAGCACGGCATTCCACGGGTCGCGCCCTTCGGCGATCTCGGTTTGCACCTGGTCGATCAGGATCACCGAGTTGCGCATGATCATGCCACCCAGTGCGATGATGCCGAGGATCGCGACGAAGCCCAGCGGCGACTGGAACACCAGCAGCGCCGGCACCACACCGATCAGGCCGAGCGGTGCAGTCAGCATCACCATCCACATGCGGGAAAAGTTCTGCAGTTGCAGCATCAGCAGCAACAGGATGGTGATCAGCATCAGCGGGGCCACGGCGAGCAGCGCCTTGTTGGCCTTGTCACTTTCCTCCACCGCTCCACCCACGTCTATGCGATAGCCCGTCGGCAGCTTGGCTTCGATGTCCTTAAGCAACGGCTGGATCTCCTGCGTCACCGATACACCTTGCTCGCCATCCTTCACGTCGGCACGCACCGTGATCGCCATGTCGCGGTTGCGGCGCCACAGCACCGGCTCTTCCAGCTCGGAGCGCAGCTGTGCGACTTGCGACAGTGGCACCACCGTGCCCTGGCGCGTGTAGAGGTTGATGTCTTTCAGTGTGTCGAGGCTCAAGCGCTCTTCAGGCACGGCACGGGCCACGATGTCGATCAGGTCCTCGTGCTCACGCAGCTGCGACAGGGTTGCGCCGTTCATCACGGTCTGGGTCGCCAGTGACACGTCAGCCGGCGTGAGGCCAAGCGCGCTCGCCTTGTCCTGATCAAGTTCCACTTTCAGCATTCGCACCGGGTCGTTCCAGTCGAGTTGGAGGTCGCGCACCTTCGGACTGGCCCCGACCACCTTCTCCACATCGCGGGCGATCTGGCGCACCACCTGGGTATCGGGGCCGACGACGCGGAACTGCACCGGGTAACCGACGGGCGGCCCCAGCTCAAGCCGGGTTACACGCACCCACGCCTGCGGGAACTGCTGGTCGGCCGCGGCCATCAACCGCGCACGCACCCGCTCGCGGGCATCCAGATCCTTGGTCATCACAACGAACTGGGCAAATCCAGGATTCGGCAACTCGGGGTTGAGCGAGAGATAGAAGCGCGGTGCGCCGGCGCCGGTGTAGGCGGTGAAGTACTTGACTTCCTCGTCCTTCGACAGCTGCGCCTCCATCCGCTTCACCTGCTCGGTGGTCGCCGCGAAGGACGAACCTTCTTTCATGCGCAGGTCGACGACCAGCTCAGGGCGCGAACTGTTGGGGAAGAACTGCTGCGGCACCAACTTCATGCCGGCCAGAGCAAGCGCCAGGGCGCCAAACGTTGCGCCGATGACCACCCAGCGACGCTCAATGGCGGTGTCGATCAGACCGCGCAGCTTGCGGTAGAACTTCGAGTCATACGGATCGCCGGCATGCTGGTGCTTGCCGAAGTCATTGGGCAGCATCTTGACCGCCAGGTACGGCGTGAAGATACCCGAGCAGATCCACGAGAACAGCACCGCGGCGCCGACGATCCAGAAAATGCCACCCGCGTACTCGCCGGTGGTGGACTTCGAGAGGCCGATGGGCAAGAAGCCCACGACGGTGATTAGTGCACCGGTCAGGCGCGGCATGGCGGTGGACTGGTAGGAGAACGCGGCCGCCTTCACGCGGTCCATGCCGGCCTCCATCTTCACCACCATCATTTCGATAGCGATGATCGCGTCATCGACCAGCAGGCCAAGAGCAATGATCAGTGAGCCGAGCGAGATGCGCTCAAGGTTCCAGCCCATTGCCAGCATCACCAACGCCACGCCACCCAACACCAGCGGCACCGAGGTCGCGACCACAAGGCCTGTGCGCCATCCCAGACTGGCCAGGCTCACCGCGATCACGATGATCAGCGCCTCCATCAGCGACCGCTCGAAGTCCCAGATCGCGTCCTTCACAGTGGAGGGCTGGTCGGCCACGCGCTCCAGTTCCACGCCGTGCGGCAGCTCGGACTGGATCTTGTCGACCGCTGTCTCCATCGCTTTGCCGAGGTCTACGATATTGCCGTCGTTGGTCATCGTGATGCCAAGCATCAGCACCGGCTGGCCATTGTGGCGGACCGTGTAGGTTGGCGGGTCCTCAAAGCCACGCGAGACGGTCGCGATGTCGCCGAGCTTGATCAGCCGGCCGCCCGCGGCGATGGGCACGTTGCGGATAGCCTCTTCGCTGGCGAACTGGCCGCTCACGCGCACCATGACGCGGTCGCCGTTGGTGTCGATCTGGCCTGCGGGCAACAGGGCGTTCTGGCTCTTGAGGCTTTCGGCGATGGCCAACGGTGTAATGCCCAGCGCTGCCAGGCGTTCGTGCGAGAACTCGACGTAGACACGCTTGGCCTGCTTGCCGATGACATCGATCTTCTTGACCATCGGTACCTTCAGCATGCGGCGCTTGATGTCCTCGGCCGCGTCCGACAGGTCGGCGTGGCCGACGCCGTCACCCTTGACCGCGTACATCAGGCCATACACGTCGCCATACTCGTCGTTTACGATTGGGCCGATCACGCCGTCAGGCAGCTCACGGTTCAGGTCGTTGAGTTTCTTGCGCGCCTGGTACCAGGCCTCGCGCTGGTCGGCCTTGGAGGTGCCGCCGCGCACGGTAAGCGTCATGCCAGCGTAGCCTTGTCGCGCGTAGGTGACCACCTTCTCGAAGTTGTCGATCTGCTCGAATTTCTTCTCCATGCGATTGAGGACCTGGTCTTGCATCTGCTGGGCAGTTGCGCCCGGCCAGATGACGATCGCGGTCATGGAGGGCACGGAAAAGTTCGGATCCTCGAGCTGACCGAGCCTGGTGAAGCTGAAGGCGCCGGCCACTGCGACAATGAGGAGCATGAACAGGACGATGGCGCGATGACGCAGCGCCCAGTCGGTGAGGTTGAAGTTGTTCATCGGGCGGCCTGCTGCGTGGTGTTCGCGTCAACAATCGCCGCGCCGGGCAACGCGACCTTCAGTCCGGACGTCATCTTCTGGACCCCGGCAGTGACGACCAATACGCCGGCCTGCGGCCCGGAGACGAGCACCTCGTCGTTGCGGTAGCCCCAAACGGCCACGCGCTCCAGTTCGACGGTGCCTACCGGATCCTTGCCCGCGGGAGTGACCACCCACAGCGCCGGCTGGCCGCCACTTTGCGTCAGTGCCGTGGCCGGCACCGCCGCCACGGAGATACTTGTCATCATGCGCTCGGCCGTTACCGTGGCAGTGGCGCCCAGCGGCAGCGCCTGCACCGGCTTAAGCCGCGCGCGATAGGTGCGCGTCTGCGCCGCAGCCTGTGGCGACAACTCGCGCAGCGTGACATCGAAGGTCTCGTTTGGCGCGCTGGCCAGCGAGGCCTTGAAACGCGCCTCCTTGAAAACCGACAGCTGATCCTCGGGCACATCGACGACGATCTCGGATTCATCCGGATTCGCAATCGAGACAACCGGTTGGCCCTCCGCCACGATTTGCCCCGCCTCAAAGCGCACAGCCGTGACGACGCCGCTTCGAGAGGCGCGCAGCACGGTGTATTTGAGCCGGTTGCGCGCGAGCTCAAGCTTTCGCGCCTCGGCCTCGGCGGTCGCATGCGCGGTCTGGGCATTGGTATGGGCACGCTCGTCGTCGGCCGCACTGACCGAGCCGTCAACCTTCAGCGCGGTCAGGCGCCGGCGGTCCGAGTCGGCCTGATGCGTCTGCTCGACGGCAACCGCCCACTGTTGCTGCGACGCTTGCTCAGCGAGGCGGTAATCGCTGTCATCCAGCACAGCCAGTATGTCGCCTTCGTGCACAAACTGGCCTACATCGACCTTGCGCTGGGCGACCTTGCCGCCCACGCGGAAGGCCTGGTCGACTTCATGCCGCGACTGTACGGTGCCCACGTAGCGACTGATGTCGCGGGCATTGTCATAGTTGATTTCAACGGTGCGTACTGGCCGTGGTGCCTGCACGGTGGGCTGGTCCGGGCTACACGCGGACAGCATGACGGCGACGGCCAGGGCGCCGGCCGCAGTAAGGGAGGTTTTCAAGGCGGTTCCTCTTTGAAAAACGACAGATTCTTAGGAAAGTGGGGGCCGGTCGGCTGCGGTGGCTGCGGTGGGGGTGGCGGGTTGTTCGAACACCTGCCAGCCCCCGCCCAGTGCCTTGTAGAGCTGCACGCTATCGAGCAGCAGGCGGGTGTTGCTGTCGTTGGCGTTCAGGCGTGCCGCCAGGCGCGCCCGCTGCGAATCCAGCAGCGGCAACAGGTCGATCTGCCCGCGGTTATAGAGCGACTGGGCGCGGTTCTGCGCAGACTCCGCGGATGCGGCGGCCAATTGCAGCGACCCGGCGCGGCGGCGTTCCTGCGACAGCGTGACGAGGGCGTTCTCCACATCCTCCAGCGCCCGTACGATGCCGTCTTCGGCGCGCAGCAATGCCTCGTGTTGAGCACTTTCGGCAGCCTCGTTGATCGCTTGTGTGCGCCCGGCGTTGAAGATCGGCATCGCCAGCAGGCCCGCCACGTTGGTGAAGCGTGCAACGCCAAGATCGGCGCCGTTCACGTTCAGGCCCTGGCGGCCGAAGGACGCGCCGAGGAACAGTTGCGGGAACCACTCGGCGGCGGCCTGCTGGCGGCGCGCATTGGCTGCGTCGAGCTGCGCCATCAGTGCCAGCACGTCAGGTCGGCGTTGCAGCAGCGCGGCGGGCTGCCCCGGCTTGGCCTCGGGCACCACTGCCACATCGCTACTCGAGGGCTGGATGTTCGCGGTATTGAAGGACTGGTCGGCGATCAGCACCGCAATACGATGGCGCGACACGGCTGCCAGCGTTTCCAGCGGCGGAATCTGCGCCCGCGCCGACAAGGCGTCGGTCTGTGCGCGCTCGACGTCGAAGGCGGATGCCAGCCCCGCCTGCTGACGCGCGGTGATCAGACGCAGCGTTTCGTCCTGCATCGCCGAGATGGCGCGCAGCGTTGCGACCTGGCGCTGCGCGCCGACCAGTGAGAAGTAGTTGCTGACGACGTCGCTCATTACCAGCAGGCGTACACCGCGCATGCTGTCCTCTGCGGCCAGCGCATCGGCGTCGGCCGCCGCTGCGCCGGCGCGCAGGCGGCCGCTCAGGTCGAGCTCCCACGAGACGTCCAGGCCCACACTGGTGGTCTTGGTATCTGGATAACCCTGTTTCGTGGCCGAGTTGTAGCCGCTGCTGCGATCGCTGCCGGAGGCGGATGCGCCGACGCTCGGGAGCAACCAGGAACGGCTGACCGTTTCGCCGGCACGCGCAGCGCGCAGACGCTCGGCGGCAATCTTCACGTCGCGGTTCTCGCGCGCTGCTCGGCGCACCAGATCAGTCAGCACCGGGTCGTGGTAGACCTCCCACCACGCCGCCTCGGGTTCCATCTCGGAGGCCGTGCTCGCGGCGAAGTTGCTCGGCAGGTCGACCGACGGCTTGACGACCGGTGTGGAGCAACCGGACAGGGTGAGGGCGATCGAAGTGGCAAGGGCGGCCACAACGGCGAGCCCGGCTTGTTGCAGGGTCGTCCGGCCGTTGTGGAGGGGCGGTGGAAAGGAAACTGGAAGTCGCGGCATCGCATTGGACTCGTGAAGATTCGAGATGGCATCAGCGTAGGGCCCGGTGTGCGCGAAGTCGTCAGCGAAGCGTCGCCGTTCGGTCGCCATATCGAGCGCTCATTTATGTTGGAGACGTCATTCGCCGTCGGCATCTGCCGTGTGCTCGCCGGCCGCTGACGCGAGGTCCGAGTCAATCGACTCCAGCAACGCTTCGGCGGACGAAAAGTCGCGCTGACGCCCGGTGACCAGGTTTTCGAGGCGGCCCACGAGGGCCCCGGGCATGGCATCGCTACGCAGCTTCACAACGTACGAGCGGCGGTTCGGGTACTTGGATTCAGGGTTCAGGCTCATTGCAGACCAGGGGGGCAAGAAAGTTCGACGACAGCGTAGGCCGCCCCCTGGGTCGAGTCGTAAGCGAAAGGTCAGACTTCGGTCGGGACTGCGCCTGCCCCGCACAGAAGTCGTGTCGCTTCAAGCCAGCTTTGCAGCCTGAAGCAGCGAGCGTGCACGTTTCACCAGCTCGGTTCCGTCAGTTTCGGGCAACTGGTCAACCAGCGCCGCCAAGGCCTGGCGGTCCTCAGCCGTGGCGTTGTGGTGCTCGCACAGCTCGACCAGCGCGAGCAGCTCCAGCCACGGTGCTTCCTGGGTACGAGCCTCCTCAATCGCATGCCGAACCGCAGTGTTGCCGGCGTCGAACCGGCCCTGCATCCGCGCAATCGCTGCCTCCAGTAGCAACAGTTGCGGCAGGTATACGCGCTCGCCCAGTTCTTCCCCCACCCGTAGTGCTTGCTCTAGCTCGACTCGCGCGGCGTCGCAATCACCCGCCAGCAGCAACGCCTCGGCGGCGTAGCCGAGCACCTCGCTGGCACCGGAGCGCATGCCGAGCCCGGTGTGTTCTTCGTAGGCCTCGCGGATGCGTCGGTAGCCGTCGCGCGGCGCGCCATTGCGCGCATCGGCCCAGCCGCGCCACCAGCGGCAAGCCGTACGCCCCAGTGCGAGCGAATACTCATCGACCAGCTTCTGCATGTCGTCAGCCAGCGCTGCTACACGCACAGGGTTGCCCATCCGCACCTCGATCAACACCTCCTGCCAGGTGGCGACCAGCCAGGTCATGGGTTGGCGAAGCACCTGCGCGCGGGTCCGCGCCCGCTGCATGTGGGCTCGGCCTTGCTCAATCAGGCCAGAACGCACGAGTTCTATGGCCAGCATACCGTGCAGCATGACCTGAGGATCGGCCGCAAAAATCTCGTTCGCCCCGATGTCCAGCGGCTCGGCAATCGCGAGGGCGCGCTCTAGCCAGCTACGGGTTGTCTGCGTGCGACCCTGGAGGTGATGCACCTCGCCCTGCACGATGCACGCTGCGAGCATGAGCGCTGGATCGTTCGCCTCGCACGAGAGGGCTTCGGCGCGTTCCGCCACCTCCAGCGCCAGCGCATAGTCACCGCGCAGACCAAGCAGATAGCCGAATCCGTGCAGCAGGCGACCGCGCATTGGATGTTCGGGTACATCCGCTAACAGCGTGTACGCGCGTTCGAACGCGTTCCTGGCTTCGTTGCCGACACCGACCGTATGAAAAGCCGACACGCCCTGCAGCGTGGCCAAGGTAATTTCGAGCGTATCGCGCTCGGTCCCTTCTGGTGCCTGCGTCAGCAGGACCAACGCGCGCTCAGTGAGGGCGATGCACAAGGTCGGGCTAAAGTGCAGCAGCGCGGCTTCTGCGGCCTCGGCGTAGTAGCGCAGCGCGACCATCGGCTGCCGAGCCCGGTCGAAGTGCATTGCCAGCTCCGAGGCAGCGACCGGCATGCCGGTCGTGCGCTCACGTTCGAGGGCAGTGCCAACCTGGCGATGGAGATGGGTGCGCAATGAGCGTGGCGTGCGGTCGTACAGCACTTGGCGGAAGAGGGCATGCCGGAACGAGTAGGGTGGCTCTACCGACTCTTCAACGTCGGTGGCCCGCGATCGTGTGAGCCATACCTGCTCGCGCACCAGTTCTTCGCAGGTGTCGGCCACAGCAGCGAGGTCGCGCTCGAGGGCCAGCGAAACCGTCTCGACCCGGAATTCGACTCCGCACACCGCTGCCGCCGAGAGCAGCGCACGCTGCTCCTGTCCGAGCTTGGTGATGTAGTGATCGATGATGGCCGCGAGGTTCTCGGGGACCGCCAATCCCGCCAGCCGAGCCTCGATGGTGGCGTCGTCGTCCGTTGGGTCCATCACTTCACTGATGACTGACGATACGAACAACGGCACACCGTCAGTACGCTCGTGCAGGGCACGTACGAAAGTTTCATCTCGCGCCAACGAGAGGGAATGCAGCGCAACATAGTCAGCGACCTCGGTTTCCGAGAACGGATCGAGCACCACTTCCTCGCACAGGCGTTGCAGGCGCAGTTCGTGGCGCAACGAGCTGAGCGGATGATCGAGCGCTACCACCTCGGCGAGGCGAAAGCTCGACAGCCACATAAGCCGCATGGGGCTACGTCGCCGCGCCAGATAGTCGATGAGCTGGACCGTCGCCCGATCGCTCCAGTGCAGGTCTTCGGTCACCAGCAACAGCGGGCGCTGCTCTGTGTAGCGGTCCAGCAGTTCGCCCATTTCCCGGAGCATGCGGTCCGGGCCGATGCCAGCAAGCTCGCGCCGCAATGCATCTCGCTCCTCCATAGTGCTCAGCCACGGCAGTTGCAGCAGCCAGGTCGGCGCCACGGCGCGCAACAGCGTCGGCAGGGTGGGGTCGCTGCGGCACAGATCGGCCAACGCCTCCAGCACCGGCAGGTACGGCTCGCCGGCACCGTAGTGTTCCACGCAATGGCCGCGTGCGCAGGCGATGCCGCCGCCAAGGCTGGCGAGGAAATACTCGATCAACGTGGTCTTGCCAATCCCCGGTTCTCCGGCGAGCCAGACCACTGCACGTTGGCCACCGTAAGCCCGCTCCCACGCCCATTGCAGCTTTGAAACCTCGTCGGTGCGACCGATGAATGGCGGCGACGGATGCGCGCCAGCCGCGGGTAACGTCGTGGATGCAGGCGGCATCGAAGGGGCAGGGGACGGCGCGGCGATGAAGCGATAGCCGCGCCGCGACACAGTCTCGATGAAGCGGGGCTGCCTGGGGTCGTCGCCCAGCACCTTGCGCAGATCGCTGATGGCCGTCTTCAGCACCGAATCGCTGACAAACCGGTGCCCCCACACTTCATCAAGCAAAGCATCCTTGGTCACCAGCGATCCCGGCTGGCGTGCAAGTGCGCAAAGCAGGGTGAAGGGCGTTGGCGCCAACGCCATGGCTTCTCCATTACGTGACAAGCAGGCGTTGGCCTCGTCGAGCTCGAAGTCGACGAAGCAGAGCTGGACTGGGTTCGGATGGGGCTGAGGACGCGCCACGTTGGATTCCTGAAGACTAAAACATAGTTGTGCGCTGTGAAGCATGGCTCCAATGACAACGCTGTTCGGCTCAGAAGCCAAGCCTCACCGGTCGGAAACTGACGCAAGCGCGACTTCACTCCTCAGGCATCCGGGATTCATCTCTTCGGACCGCTCGATTCGCAAGCCTCCTGACACTCTCAGCACAGCCCACGTGGCCTCATGCCGGTGTGGTAATGATCCCAAAAATTAATGACAAAAACATCAATATTGAAATATGTCTCAATTTTACATATCTTCACATTGCCTGACGATGAGACCTGCGCGTCCCACGACTTCAATCACAACAAGGGCTCGATATGAACAACAACAAGAAAGTATCCGAACTGCCTCCCACCGCCGTCGATGTGCTGGTCGTCGGTAACGGTCCGGTAGGTGCGACAATCGCAGCGCTGCTCGGCCGCTATGGGGTAAAGACACTGGTACTGGACAAGACCCATGAGGTCGTACTAATGCCCCGCGCCATTGCCCTGGACAACGAGGCGCTGCGTATCCTGCAACTCGCCGGATTGTCGGAGGACGCTTTCGAGAAGATCGCTATCCCTGAAGTGAGGATGCACTCTCCGGTTCTCGGGCAATTCGGTCGCGCCAATACTGCCGGGTGTATCGACGGCCACCCCAAGCTTGTGACCTTCTATCAGCCCGACCTCGAACGAGCGATGCGCAGCCAGGTTTCCCGGCTGAAGTCAGTGACCAGCCTGGGCGGCTTCGAGCTCGAAAGCCTGGTCGAGGAGTCGGACTGCGTCGTCGCCTCCGTACGGGATCAGGAGGGTCACTCGCACTCCGTTCGCGCCCAGTACCTGGTCGGTGCGGATGGCGCAAGCTCCAGGGTCAGAACACTGATTGGCCAGGAGTTCGAAGGGCAGACCTATGCGGAGGATTGGCTGATTGTCGATGTCATGAACCGGCATAAGTCAGCGATTGATCACATTGAGTTTCTCTGCGATCCACGGCGCCCAACGCCGCACATGCCCGCACCCGGCGGCAGGGAGCGCTGGGAGTTCATGCTGCAACCCGGCGAATCGCGCGAAGAGCTGGAAAGCCCGGAAAGCATCGCCCGGCTGATAGCGCCATGGATCAATCCGCGGGAGCTGGAAATCGAGCGCAAGGCTGTGTATCGATTCCATGCGCGCTGCTGCAACAGATTCAGCAAGGGACGCGTTTTCCTCGCCGGCGACGCAGCGCACATCACCCCGCCTTTTGTCGGGCAAGGTCTCGTAGCGGGACTTCGAGATGGCGCCAACCTGGCCTGGAAACTGGCCTGGGTCCTTCGCGGCTATGCCGCGCCTGCGGTGCTCGACACCTATGACGTAGAGCGCCGTCCTCATGCTCAGGCGATGATCAATCTAGCCAAACTCATGGGTCGCCTGGTGATGCCCAAGAACAAGATCGCAGCTTTCTTCATCCACGGCCTGATGCGCATGCTGACGTTGACCCCCGCTACCCGGAGGTACTTCGAACAGTTGGACATCAAGCCGAAGAACATCTTCAAACACGGCCTGTTCGTGAAGCACCGTCGGGGCGACAAGCTGGTACGTGGCAGCCTGTTTCCCCAGGCCTGGGTTCGCAACATGCAAAAGCAGATCAAGCTGAGCGACGATGCTCTTGGAGACAACCTGACCCTGGTTGGATTCGGTGTTGACCCGCTGTCAGTGCTGACACCTGCTCAGATCGTTTCCTGGGAAAAAATGGGAGGCCACTTCTTACAGATCAGAACATGCGGCCAGCGCTCAGGCGGCAGTTGCGACTTCATCGAAGACTTGAACCATGACATCCTGCCGCTGGCTGCTAAAGGGACGCTGGTCGCGGTTCGCCCCGACCGTATCATCATGCACCACGCCCCTGGCGCAGAAGCGGCCAGTTTCCTCAGAGACTGCCGAGGTCTTTTGGCCAGCGAAGATGTCACTGCCGATAGCGTTTCCATTACCATCAACGAACCACCTCGATTAAGAGCCTGAAGATGCCGTCCCCCATTTTTCCTTCAGTAGCAACTGCGCAAGAGCCTCTCACTCGAGGCCACAAGAAGCGTGAGCGCACCCGTCGCGGCCTGGTGGACGCGGCATTGCGTCTTGTCGCACGCAAGGAGGTGGGGGAGATCGCACTGCTCGAGGTCGCCGCAGAGGCCGAGGTATCCAACGGCACGATCTACAACTATTTTCGAACTCGCGATGAAGTACTCGAGGCGGTCGGCATCGCCATGGCGGCCGAGTTCTCCGATGCCATTTCCGCCCTGAGCTCGGACGTGCACTGCGGCGCACAGCGGCTTTCGATTGGCGTGCGCATGTTCGTATGCCGGGCCGCGTACGACCATCAATGGGCCAACGCACTGCTGCGCATCATCCATTCCGATCAGGCCATGCGCTCGCGATTGGCTGACCATGTGCTGGGCGACCTGCGTGAAGGTCTGCGCGCGGGCACTTTCGCTTACGAGGACGAAGGGGTCGCGCTGGACATGGTCGTATCCTGCACAACCGGAGCCATGCGCTCGGTTGTCGAGGGGCGTGCGGTGCCGGAGCACGATCTGCGGGTCGCCGAGATGATTCTCAAGGCTCTGGGCGTAACACCTGCCAGAGCCAAGCGAATCGCCGGTAAACCGCTACCCTGATGTCATCCTCGACCTGCTAGGACTGGCTGACCCATTGCCGATAGTTCTTCGCCTGGCGACGAGATTTCAGCTGATTGCCGATCAATGCCAAGAGTGGCGACGTCCCGGGTTTTGTCCGCTTCCCTTGGCTCAACAAGCCGAGCTGCTTCTTGACCACCGATGCCAATGCAAGCGATGCCAGCGCCTTGTTCTTCCAACGCACGACGATGGGCTCCACTTCGGTGTTCTGACCTGCCATCCACTGGCTTGGCAGGGCCGGCTCGATTGCCAATGCAGTGGCAAGCCCCACCATCGACACCGAGCCGCTCACCACTCGCTCCGCGACCTCCTTTCTACGCACGCCGCCGGTGACCATCAGCGGCATGCGCGCTATTTCTCCTATTCTCTGCGCGATCTCGAGAAAATACGCTTCTCGAGCCAGGCGGCTGCCATCGCGGGTCTGTCCCTGCATCGCCGGGCTTTCGTAGCTGCCACCTGACAACTCGACCAGGTCGACCGCTTTGGCGTTGAGCATTTCCACCACGCGAGCCGCATCCTCGGCATCGAAACCGCCGCGCTGAAAGTCCGCGGAATTGAGCTTCACCGCGACGCAAAAGGTCGGTGCCACACGCTGACGTATGGCGTCGATGGTTTGCAGGAGAATTTGCGCACGATTTTCCAGGCTGCCACCCCAGCGGTCGCTACGCCGGTTGGTCAAGGGCGAAAGGAATTGGCTGAACAGGTAGCCATGCGCTGCATGAATCTCCACGCCGGTGAATCCGGCACGCTCGGCCAGCACTGCAGCATGGGTATAGCGCTCAATCAGCTCTTCGATCTCCTGCTCATTCAAGGCCCTGGGCGGCACAAAAGCCTTTGATAGACCGGGAATGTCGACGGCAACCGCGGAGGGTCCTCGTGCCGATTGCCCCATTGAAGCCAATAGCTGCCGTCCGGGATGATTGATTTGCATCCAGGCCTGGGCTCCGCGACTGCGGCAAGCATCGGCCCATAGCGTGAATTTGCCCAGGTTCCGATCGTCCTCAAGCACCACGCCAGCCGGTCCGGTCAAGGCGTGGCGATCAACCATGACGTTGCCAGTGATGATCAGACCGGCTCCACCGTCCGCCCAACGCCGATAGAGCCTGGCCAGCGCTTCCCCTGGAGCGTGATCCTCATTGGCAAGGTTCTCCTCCATGGCAGCCTTGGCGATTCGGTTTGGAATCACCGTGCCGTTAGGCAATCGAAGCGGTTCGAAGAGCTTTGAGCCGGTCATGTTCTGTCCTTCAGTTAATGAAAAATCGGCCAGCCGCCGCGAAGGGGCAATACCTGAGGAGCAACGCAGGCACGGCGCTCCTCAGGTTTATTGAGGTCCTGGTTTACATCGATGGGCCGGTTTGATGGCCCTACCGAGAAGATGGGCCAGAAGCACGACGCAGATGAACACGCGTGTTCATTTAAGTCAATATGTAGAAATCTAAAGACCCTCCATGGACCTTGCCATATCACTCATAACCTCCAGATTCATGAGGCATAGAACGGTTTTTATTGTGAGACGCGCTCTTGATTCAAAAATCCTTGTTGACGGCAGCTGAACACGAGTGTTCAATTCGGCCATAAGGTAATTCTGGAGAGAGAGTGTGGAATCCCTAAATCCGATACAGCGCCGCATTCATCAAGCCGCCTTTCGCCTGTTCGCTGAAAAAGGCACCTCTGAGGTGAACATCCTCGACCTTGCGCAAGAGGCAGGAGTGGCGCGCGGAACGATCTATAGCAATATCGACAGCATGGGAAGCCTATTCGAGGAAGTCGCCGGCTATCTCGCGAGGGAGATGCATGAGCGCGTCAACAAGAGCTTCAACTCCCTCTCCGATCCGGCTCAGCGCCTTGCCAATGGCATTCGATTCTTCATTCGTCGAGCTCACGAGGACCCCCAGTGGGGGGCGTTCATACATAAATTCGCCATGAGCAACTCTTCGTTGCGCGAAATGTTTAGCAGCCAGGCGACTACGGATCTTCTGAGCGGACTTTCCAGTGGGCGGTACACGTTTGCGCAGGAGCAATTGCTCTCAATACTGACGCTAATATCGAGCAGCGTCCTCGGCTCAATTTTCCTGGTGCTGGAAGGGCACAGAACGTGGCGCGAATCGGGCTCTGACACGGCCGAGCTAGTGCTGCGGGCATTGGGTGTGCCGGCAGGGGAGGCGCGAGCGCTGGCGACCAAAGAGTTGCCGGCACTTCCCCCTCTCGACTGAGCGCGGTAACCGACTCAACAAAAAACACCTCTGGCATTTTCAGGGGGTCGGGATCGCTTTGCCCTGAAAAACCGGAAAACAAGAACAATGAACAACAAAAATGAAATGCCCCAGTTGGCGACACAACATCCTGCCCGGCATCCGCAGCCGACGGTGAAGGCCCAGGATCTGACTCACTTGATCTTTCAACGGCCGGACTTGAACGAGGCGGCGCGTTTCCTGACTGACTTCGGCTTGACGGTCAGTCATCAGAACGCCGATACGCTCTATCTGCGCGCCACTGAACCGGCTCCCTATTGTTACCGTGTCCATCGTGCAGAACATGCACGCTTTGTCGGGTTCGGACTGGCAGTCCAGTCTCTCAAGGATCTGCAAAAGCTGGCTCGAATCCCAGGCGCGTCAGCGGTCGAGAAATCGGTACATCCTGGAGGCGGACATTACGTCAGGCTGACCGATCCTTCCGGGTTCATTGTGGAAGCTGTTTGCGACCAGGCTCAAAGTAAAACGCTGGTACACAGAGCCCCACTTCCTTGGAATCTGGCGCAAGAGCAGCCGCGCATCAACTCCACGCAGCGCCCGCCGATTGCACCGCCTGAAGTACTCAAACTTGGCCACGTCGTGATTGAAGTGGCCGACTACCAGGCGACCTGTGCCTGGTATACGCAGCATTTCGGGTTTATTCCCAGCGATGTGCAGGTACTCCCCGACGGCACACCTATCGTCGCCTTCATGCGCCTTGACCTCGGTGATATTCCAACGGCTCACCATACGCTCGCGATAGCGCAAGGGTTCATGGCTACCTATAGCCATAGCGCCTATGAGGTCGTCGATGCAGACGCGGTGGGCATGGGGCAGCGCGTCCTGCGGGAGCGGGGTTGGGAGCACTCATGGGGAATTGGCCGGCACATCCTGGGCAGTCAGATCTTCGATTACTGGCAAGACCCTTGGGGCGATAAGCACGAGCATTACTGCGACGGGGATATCTTCACGGCCGTACAGCGTACAGGCATTCATCCCGTGAGCCCCGAGGCAATGGCGCAGTGGGGGCAGCGTATGCCCAAGAGTTTTACAAAGCCCAAGATGAACTTGACCAGTCTGCGTGCGCTGATCCGTAACCTGCGACGCAGCCCGGACCTGACAGTTCGCAAGTTGATAACGCTGATGCGGATGTTCGGGTAGATCCGCCAGCCCTTCCTCAGAACAACACCACAGTTCTCGCGCCGCCGCGCGCGGGACAACGCTGCTCCAGGAGTACCTTCAATGTCTGCTGTACACGTAGTCCGCTTTGAGTTTCAGAACGGTATCCACTGGGGCGTGCTACGCCAAGGCCGTATCACTGTTGTCCCCGGTGCTTTTGAAACCACCGGTGACTTCATTCGCCAGAACAGTCTCGACGACCTCGCTCGAATGAAAGGTGCGGAGTTGGATGAAGGCGAAGTGAAACTGCTGTCGCCGGTGACCCGTAACCAGCAGTTCGTCTGCCAGGGCGCCAACTACCGTCAGCACATGATCGAGTCGGGCATGGACCCGGATGCGAAGAAATTCAACATGATCTTCACCAAGGCGACGAGTTGCCTGGTGGCGGCTGACAGCGACCTGATCAAGCCGCGCACCGTGCGCTTCCTTGACTACGAGATCGAACTGGGGCTGGTGATGAAACGCGCGATCACCGGCGCTGTTACTGTCACCGACGCCAATCTGCATGAGTTCATCGCAGGCGTCGTCATCGTCAATGACTACTCGGCTCGTGACATTCAGATTCCCCAGATGCAGTTCTACAAGGGCAAGAGCTTCCGCACTTTTGGCCCGGTCGGCCCCTACCTCTGCCTTCTGGGTGCCAAGGACATGCATTACCTGAAAGCACTGCAACTGCGCCTGACGGTCAACGATCAGGTACGACAGAACGACAGCACGGCCAACCTGGTTTACGGCCCGGCTGAAACCCTTACCGAGCTCTCCTCCCTGCAAGATCTCGCCGCTGGAGACCTGATCGCCACCGGCACTCCTGCCGGCTGTGCTCTAACGGTTCCTTCGCCTGCTAAACAGCGCATTGCGGCCCTGATGCCAGAAGCCACCAAGTGGAAGCTGTTCCTCAAGGCGCAGGAGAGCCGGCCGCAGTATCTCAAGCCAGGTGACATGGTCGAGGCGCGCATTCGCAGCGCCGATGGCGTGATCGACCTCGGCGTACAACGCAACCGAGTCGTGGAGGAAGTCTGATGACGGTACAGACCCTGAGCGACATCGAGAGTCTCGAACGAGTCCCCTTGTCGGAGCGCGGCTTGGCGGCCAGTACCTACGACGCGTTGCGACAAGCGGTCGAACGCACTCCCCACGCGCCAGCCCTCAGCTTCTTCGCCGATGCCGCCGATTTCAGGCGCATCTACCAGTGGACCTATTCTGAGCTCTTCGCGGATATAACCCGCGCGGCGAATGCTTTCCACGACCTGGGGATTAAACCAGGCGAGGTGCTTGCCTTTATCCTGCCCAACTTGCCGGAAACTCACTTCACTATATGGGGCGGCGAGGCGGCAGGCATCGTCATGGCGATCAATCCTCTGCTCGAGGCCAAGCAGATGGCTGGCTTGCTGAATGCCGCAAAGGCAACCGTGGTGGTGACGCTTGCGCCGACTGCGGGCAGCGATCTATGGCCAAAATTGGCCTCGCAGCTGGATCAATTACCAACAATCAGGCATGTCGTTTGGGTCAGCATGCAGGACTATGTCGTCGAACCTGTGCGTGAGGCCCTGAGAGCAGCGGCCCTGAAGGAGCGAGACTTACACAGCGGTATCGCGATCCACGATTTGCAATCGCTGATGAATACTCAGCCGCACACGCACCTGAAGAGCGGTCGGCAAATCTGCCCGGATGAATGCTCCTCCTATATCTGTACCGGTGGCACCACCGGGCTTCCCAAGATCGCCGCGCGCACCCATGGTTCTGAAGTGTTCAATGCATGGGCCGTGGCCGCTCACTTGCAGCCGCGCAATGGTGGCCAGGTTATCTTTTGTGGTCTGCCACTATTTCATGTCAATGGACAACTGGTTACTGGACTGATGCCTTGGACTCAAGGCGACCATGTGATCCTTGGGACGCCTCATGGGTATCGTGGCGAGGGGGTGATTCCACGATTCTGGGAGATGGTCGAGCACTTCGGTATCAACTTCTTTTCCGGCGTGCCAACTGTCTATGCTGCACTTTTGCAAAATGAATGGCAGGGTCGCGACCTATCCAGTCTTCGCTATGCAATGTGTGGCGCCGCCCCAATGCCAGCGGAGCTTTTCCGAGAATTCGAGCGCCGGACCGGGGTGAAGATCCTCGAAGGCTATGGCCTCACGGAAGGCGCCTGTGTCTCCTCGGTCAATCCTCCCCATGGCGAGCGCCGTATGGGCTCCATCGGGATACGGATCGCCTATCAGAATATGCGCGCGGTCTTGCTCAATGATTCTGGAGAGTACCTGCGTGACGCCAATGTGGATGAAATCGGCGTCATCACGATCAGTGGTCCGAACCTCTTCGATGGCTATCTGGAGGAGAGTCATAACCGGGGTCTTTGGATCGATATCGACGGTCAGCGCTGGCTGAATACGGGCGATTTGGGTCGCCAGGATGCACAGGGTTACTTCTGGCTGACCGGACGCAAGAAAGAGTTGATCATCCGTGGCGGCCACAATATCGATCCCAAGCAAATCGAGGAGGCGCTGCAGGCACATCCCGCCGTAGCCTTAGCCGCTGCAATCGGTAGCCCGGATGCCTACTCGGGCGAGGTGCCGGTCGCCTACGTTCAACTGCGACCCGGGCAAGCCTGCAACGCCGAAGACCTTCAGGTGTTCGCTCAGCTCAACATTAGCGAGCGGGCTGCAGTTCCCAAGCGCATTGAAATCCTCGAAACGCTGCCACTGACTGCCGTAGGCAAGATATTCAAGCCCGCCTTGCAGCAGCGTGAGATTGGCAGGGTAGTCCAGCAGGAAGTGGAGCGCCTGTGTCTGCGGGAGATTGCGGTAGAGGTGGTACAGGATGGTCGTCGTGGGCTAGTCGCATGCATCCGGGCCGGGGCCGATGAGGAAAACCTGGCCCTCCTTCTAGGTCGCTACAGCTTTCAAGTGGAATGGCTTAAATGAGCCCGAATTCGCTTCCGTAAGTCCAGCAAACATGCCCTGGTACTAATCAGCCAGGGCCCTTTACACAACTTCGATCAACTCCAACCGGCACTGACAAGTGCACAGGAAGGCGAAGCCTTGCCTGCGTGCAATCAACAAAAACAATAAATAAGAGGTGGAATATGAAACTGAATAGTCGTGCGATCCCGTGTCTCTCTGCTCAGCGAAAGTGTGCTGCGTGGATTAAGTTCACCAGTACCATGGCACTACTCAGCGCCTCTACAATTGCAGGAGCCAATGGCATTGCCCTTAACGAACAAAGTGCCAGCAGTGCAGGAACTGCTTATGCGGGAAGGTCGTCATCCGCGCTGGACGCCAGCACCATCTACGGAAACCCTGCAGGTTTGACCAAGTTGCAGCGCAGTGAAATTTCCGGCGGGGCCGCGGTCGTCTCGGTGAGCAACGACATCAGTGATGCGCAGAGCAGTGTTGCAGGAACAAGTAAGGGGAACTCGGTACCTTTGGGGGTAGTGCCCTTCTTCTATATGTCGACGCCGCTTGATGATCGTCTTTCGATTGGTCTTGGCCTCTATGCTCCGAGTGGTCTGATCAATGACTACGAGAGCACTTTTCAGGGCCGCTACCATGGTTCCTATAGCTCGACCAAGGAGATGACCCTGCAGCCCACCATTGCCTATCGGATCAATGATTACTTGTCCATTGGTGGCGGACCGACCATAAACCATTTCGATGCAAAACTTCAGAACTACTTGGCCACCGGCGCTCTGAACAACGGCCAGGACACACGGGTCACCATCAAGGGCGATGACACGGCATTGGGCTACAACGTCGGCCTCTTGGTCGACTTGAGTGATGCAACGAGTTGGGGGATTAACTATCACTCGAAGGTGAGCTATCAACTCAAAGGGCATACTACGGTTTCCGGCTCCCCGGCTGTTCTCCCGGTGGACGGAAGTTATCCCGCCAAGATAGCTATTGTTATGCCCGAATCAGTGGATACGTCCATCACCCATCATTTCGATAGTCGCTGGACCGGATACCTGGGGGCCACCTGGAAACGTTGGAGCCGGCTCGACAAGTTCGAAGCAATCAACAGCGATGTTTCCGCCGCTGGTCAGAGTGTCGGCCTGGGGAGTGTGGGCGAACCATTGAACTGGCACGACACTTGGTCCACCGCGGTTGGCGCATCCTATCAATTAACCCCGCAATGGCTGATGCGCGCAGGCTACGCCTATGATCCGTCGCCAGTAGGAAATGCGGATCGCAGCGTGCGCATTCCGGTTGGCAACCGCCAAGCCGTGACCTTGGGCGGCGCTTATTTGCCGAATCCCGATCTGACGATAGACTTCGCTTATGGTTATCTCTGGGATTCCAAAGTCTCAGTAAATCAGCGGAACACCTCCGGTCTTCAACCTGCATACAGTGCCAGTTACGAAAACAGTGCGAATGGAATTTCAGTGCAGGCAACATATCGGTACTAATCGACACGACACCCCATTTTAAGGGAGCCCATTTTCGCAAGCGCTCCCGAAGGTTTACCTTTAATCGACAGGCAACTATCCAAACTTGGGCTTGACGAGTACCAACTGTCGCGAACACTTTCGCGGTAGTTGGTGGGTTGTCGGCAACAACCCATTCGAAAATGTGCCGGTCGATTTGCAGGTACCATAACCTTCAATGAATCGCTTCATGATCGCCCCCTGCGAAAGATACTCAAGGGTAAGAGACGGTTGTTGGCCCAGCTCTGCCAGTCGTCACCGGTGCTTTTGGCCAGAGCGGACATTGACGTCATACCGCGGACCTGTAGAAGCGTGCTTGCCCGCGAAAGCATCACAGCGGTGCGCCTGATAAACCACGTCGCCTGGATCGCGGGCAAGCCCGCTCATACAGGTCCGCGGCGCACTGGCTGCTTCTTTTTTTGCCATTGCGGCGGTGTTCTTCGAGCAGGTTCATCAGCAAGAGAATGTCCACGCTGAGACAGATGACGGCGAACAAGTGAGACTGATGGGCAGCCTATCCACGACCAGTCGAGCGACCGATCAGCAATTGCCGGTCGTTCGCTAATCGCTTCCAGATCAATAGAGGGCCGGGGAGCCAGGAATACACCTGGATTACCAAAACAGCTGGAACTCAAAAAACTTCTGCGGAGCCACGTAGCGCTGAAAGCCCCGTATTTACTGGATTTCAGACACAAAAAAAGACGTCCGTGGACGTCTTTAGATGATGAAGTGGTGGGCCGGGGTAATTTGAACCAGTAGTTTATCCTATTGATTATTATCGTTAATATTAGTTTTGTATTTTGATTGGAATACCAATTGGAATACCTCACGAAATAGCATTCCATTGACACCCGCTTGTATTCGATCTGGAAACCTTGCTTCGCATCCATGTTAAGCAATGATCTTGTTACAGTGGTCGGGGCAACAGGTAGCAATCGATCCTAGTCGGAAGAAGGCGATAGGCAGAAACCGGCCCAGAGTGTGTAAAAACGCTTCGCCAAAATTGAAGTGGGCGCGTATACGTTAAATCTGAAATTTATCGACACGTCAGCAGATGTGGATTTTCGTAGAAGCGCGATTTGCAGTCCGTTTTTGAGTACCTGTCGCGCTGAAAAACGTTTTCACACAGCCTCGGCCAAAAGCAACCATTTGTTCAGGGCAGTTTTCCCCATTGCGGACACTGACTAACACTCAGGTTAAGGTGCCGGATTGAGTCCGTCCGAGCGAACGGACTCATACATTTTGTTAGGCATTCTCGATCACTCCGCCCTCTATTAGCTTTAAGCCCAAGCCAGCCAATACACAAGGGAGGAACGTACCCATTATCATGGTAGCAACGTTTTTGCCGAGAGTAGCAACATCGTTACTGGCCAGCTCACCCCTATGCACAACGGCGTTTCTGCTGCCTTGTAAGGCATTAATTTCTTCCCAGATTGTTTTGGTATGTCCTTCAATTTTAAATGAATTGAAGTCAATGCCGCCGTACTCTTTAAGGATTCGAGCCAGCAGGGGCTTGAATCTATCAAACCCATTATGCTTAACCGCGAGGTCTGAAATTAGGTCAGCAACGGAATCATTATGGACGAGTCCATATATTACAGGCTTCAATAGTGTGAGTTTTAAACCAAGTTCAATTGCCGTGGTGAAGAGCACAAGCGCAGAGGATGGTGAACTGGCCAGAATGTCGCGGGCTTCGCGAAAGGTTAACACAGCGTTTTTGGCTAAATCTCGATTGTTTACATAGTAAGATCGTAAACGATCAAATGTGAACTCATCGATTGCCTGCTCCGATATTTCATCAACCATTCCAGAGTACCACTCATCACGGGCGTCCTCATCTGGTGTGTTCATGCAGATTCCTAATTCGCCTAGCGTTTGATTATGAGGCGGAGTATAGCTCGTCTCGAGCGAAGCGAAATATTTGAAGAACTAGTTTAGATTCTCATTCGAGGTGTAGCACTTCACCCAGAAATAGATAGGTATTAAGAAACAGTGCGCGCGCCTCTTCTGGAGTGACATCCTGATGTACTCCAGTCGATACCCGATCAAAAAGATTAGCAAGGTTTTGGCGAAATTTTTGCTTTCTTGATTTGCTTTCGCAACGATGATGAATATATGCATTGATTCTATTCTGATGCTTTCCCGCATCTAGCTTTAGGATATTTCCGCTAATATCAAGCACATCGTCAGTAGCTGGAAATATCGAATCGGCAAAAGATTCAATAATTCGTCTACAGGTTGTAAGTGCGTGACTGATTGGCTCCTGCTCGCCATGGCTAAGTCGTTCCATGACAGAGGGTATCTGGTCAAGCACGTCGTGGCATTTATCCGAAATCAGGCTATCGACGTCGCGCTGATACTGCTCGAATATCGACTCTGTCAGATTGTCGAAAAGTTTCTCATAGTAAACGTCTGTTATGAAAGAGTGTAATCTCGCGATGACTTTACTTCTGATACCAGTATAGCGAGATATACTGGCCGAGGCTTCATTCATTGCTCTAGTAGCAACTGATACTGCGTGATTATAGTCGCCTGCTGAATCTGGTATGCGCATAACGGATAGCTTGGACTTCTCTGCCTCAATCAAGGCATCTATTTGGGCGAAAGGTACCCAGTATCCTTTGTTTTCTTCTTTTTTTGTCCATCGGCCTGTTATACCCATATATTTCAAGGAGATATCGTTAGATGACTTGTAGCCACCAAGCTCAAAGCCAAGCCATTCCTTGATCTCAGAGCTCCCAACAATCCTGGCTAACCTTGATGCTTTTAGAATCAGGCTTTCTCCGGAAGATCTACTTAGCTCCAGATCATCAAGGAGATCTTGAACTAGCTCTAGAGTGTGTTCGCTTTTGCTGGCTGACATTTGTTTTTCCGAAAGACGTTTAGCATGTGGTTAAGGAACGGGCTGTAGCACGTCCCAGCGATCGACGCGAGCGGTTTGAACTGGTTGTTAGCCGTTATCCGCAAGCCAGACCTCGAAGGTCTCCGTGGATTGTCCGGATAGTAGCTTGGCGAATATTTCCTTATCGCCCAAATACAGGCAGTGTCTAATAACGGCATATGGGTTGAGCTTTTCGTTTTGATTTGTTTCTTCGAAAAATTCTTTGTATCTTTTTACTTTTGATATATTTTCCCGAATGTAAAAGTTAAACTTGCCGCGACTTATATCCGGCTTCAGGGAAACAACTTCCTCCGTAAATTCATCAACTTTACGTGCTTCAAAGTCGAACTCGTTGAAAAAGTGATGTGCAATCTTCAAAAAGCTGAATGCATTTAGGGAGGAAGGCTTAAACCTTGGAGGTGCTTCCCCGGCTTCGATTTGATCAGACTCTCTAGTGATTTGCTCCTGAGGAATATCTTCTGCCTTTATACTTTCTTCCGTGGCGTTGCGAATTTCTCGGAACTCTCGGTCTGCTACTTCAAATAGAGCAGCCAAAGAATTAATTCTTCGCTTAAGGTTAATTGGTATAGATTTTTTGTACTTGATTTTGTGATCCAATACACTCCATGAATCTTGAATTATCGTACGAACCTGAACCTCAAACCCTAGATCAACGAACTGTGAATATTCAGGCAGCTCTTTTCGTTTTTCGTTTAACTTTAGGTCCAGGTGTAAGCCTTTGTAACCAAATGAGTTTTCAGTGTTCTCAATTTGCGCAATTTTATCTGTAATGTCTATAACTTCGAAGTGAACACTCAGAAGGTCTTTAATTTTTTCTATATCATCTTCGTATAGGCAAACTACGCGCACACCGATTAAATCAGTAATGTGGTCTAATATTCGATATTCTTGAGCGTTAGCTTCCAGGCTGGCTTTGTATTTTTCACTAAATTTTTTAATACATTCATCTCTGTCCTTTACGCGACCTTCTATCTTTGATAGGGCTATGTCGCTGGAGGCTCTGATTAGAGAGTTAACCAAGGTTATAAAGGAGCTTTTTGCCCCATCCAGAAGTCCGTGATTTCCATTGTAATAATCACGAAAACTTTGCTTTTCAACCTCAAAGTCTAGAGATGGCATTTGTTCTCCTTGGCATGCTAACTATAAGTAGGCGACACACATTGTGTAATGTCTCCGCCGGTTGAGCCTGATAACTATCCGTGTCTTGGTGCGTGAATTCGTCAAGAACTCCAAATGGAGTTAAATATTTACTTCAGGGTGCTAGCCGCATACGTGATACAGGCCATCCATTCGCGATGAGTGTCGGGAAAGTAAACTTTTCCCGAAGCCCTAGTGATCGCCGTATAAAGCAGCGCTAGTTTTTTGGAAAGCAACCTTTTGCCCTGTAGATCAGGGGAATAATAGAGGTCCTCCGAAATCGCCATTCGCGAAAATTCGAAGTTTTTAACTGTGAAAACTGTCGCCAGCAATGGGCGCACAGGAGTTTTGTTCGAAAGTTCATCGATGCCAGCGCGCTTGTAAATCCCTGATACGCCGAAATTAACACCAACGGTACCAAGCCATTTTTCAACTCTGAGGAATGCATCATTCCATTTCATGTCTTCATGAAGTTGATCCCACGTTCGATAGCGGGCGATGGCACCATGCCTCGGTTTCTCGTTGCGCATAAATAAATTCAGGCAGTCGTCTAAGAAAAGCTCAAACTTTTCATCCCAATCTATTACTGCTGCGCCTTGAGCCATTTCACGGCTGCGCACGAGCCAGTCGAACACCCCCCACTCATCCGCTACCAAGATAACCGTCGATTCCCGAGGGAACGAGTTGGCGGGATACTCCTCTACAACCATCTCCTTGGCCCTATCAGCCAAGAAAGGTTGGGCAGAAACACCAGGAAATATCTCTAGGAGCGGATTGATGTATCCCACGAGCGCAGGCCCTGCACGCAGCGAAGTCGCCATCTCTCGATGTCGAATCATTGCATGATGCTGCACATATTGACCTTCAAGGTTTTGATACTGGTCGCCCAGAGAAATTACTGTTTGCGGTGACCTGTCGAGAAGCTCGACCATTGGCGCCGTAAGATCATGGCCCTCGTCTACCAGTACGGTGTCAATGTTTTCGGGCACGTAAAGCCCAACTAAAGACATTTGTTTGATCCGGTGGTAACCACGGACCGGAAGAGAGGGAGCTTCTAGATCTAACTGAGTCATTTTGTACCAAAGTTTGGCGGCCGCTGCTGCTACAACTTCCTGATCAATCGGGCGTAGCCATCGAATTTGGTCCCGAGGAATGTGGTGGGAAGTAATGTTCAGATCTTTAGACATGCAAAACTTGAAAATCACCGACCAGCACAGCGCCGCTACTTGTGTAGAACTTCGGTTACCAATAGGGCTAAAGCCTACCCGTTCAGAAAGTTCCGAGTAAGACAGAGGCAGTCTAGACTCACCGACCATCTTGTTTTGGAGAGCTTTGTTGCCCTTCGATAACAGTAGCTCTGCCAAACTTTTGAATGTGGAAGTTTGCACTTTTTCTCGTGGAAAGCGTGCCCGAATTGCCCTGAGTTTTGGCTCGGCGTCTGCTAGAAAAATGAATCTGCGATCAGGCATCAAAGCCATGACTTCGTCCAAAACAAAAGTCTTGCCGGTGCCTGCATGTGCTTGTGCTTCGATCGAGTCTTCTTGGTTTGCCCGAATGTTGTGGATCAATCGAAGTTGATGATCGCTCAGCTTTGTAATCAGACCACTAGGGCGGGTATGTTCATACCTAATGGCTCCATACACAGCTTTATAACGGTTGGCAAAATCGAAGTCCCAACTACCTTCTGGTCGAATGAAGGGATGCTTAATGACCGTTTCTTTATCAACCAATCCAATGCCTAACTCGGCGGCTTGCGCCAGGCCTGCGGTGAAGGTTGCGTGATCGTAAGCTTCAGCCAAAGCGGACCTCAACTGGTCACTTGGGAGGCCTAGGAAAGCCGCAAATTTCCGCTCCATCTCGATGGGAGATCGCATTGGTGGTTTGAGAGGTTTGGACAGCTGCAACACGTAGAGGATCGCCGCTACTTCGTACCTTGTCAGACTTGTCACAGCAGGGGTGGCTCCGCGAACTAGCGTGGCACTCAACGTTTCACTGAGAGGTATAAACCAGGTTGGTATCGTCATTAGCGCTGCATGCGTCCTTGGCTGTTTTCACTGCTAGCATGCCATGCTTAAGCCATCATTGTGAGCGAAGTTTACTGATGTTCGGACTGCCCATCGTGTGATGGCCCGGGGGCGGGCAGGTCTAATCGCCTGTATCCCATAGGTAGCTGGGGTAACTTCGCCTAGCTTTGGCTTGTGGCTTAGCTAAAGCCAGAGCCGACAGCTGTAAGCGTTCGCTCACAGTCGGCGCGGTGGTGTCGCGACCGGCCTGGCTCCGTTTGAATGGTCCTTTTCTTGGAATAGCCCACTCAAGTGGTTGGGCGCAGTCATATTGAGAGATATCGTAAATGGCAGTTAGGCTTGAATTTTTAACTCAAGATCCAGAAGAAATCGCGCTGGCTACACGCTACTGGGCGATGGATGAAGATGGCGTTTACTTGGAAAAAGTGAGTGAGCTTGTGCCGTTTCGCGAAATCACACAGTCCGGGCTGATAGCTAAACATGCCCGGACGTTTTGCCAGGCGTTCGACGAGAATCAAGCCTGCAACAAATGTGAAGGCCCGATCCTAGTTACGAGTCGGACTGACGCCAAAAAGCAGTTCCAGCGTTCAGAGGCACCCTGTGAGGCGTGTTCAGGGGTCTTACGGCAGGAGGAGCTTGAGCGGCGGCAGGCGGCGGAGATTGAGCTGCAGAAGCAGTTGACTAGCCGGATTGACTATATGCGCACCGTGTCGATCTCATATGCTGATCTAACAGACGATCAACGCTTCATCCTCCTTGCCATTGACGCCTTGATCACTCCTCGTCTCGCCCATAGCACGTTCACTGAAGGTAGCTGCGAGGCCCTGACACCTTGGGAGGGCACGTCATACCTGACACGCCTTTTCAGGGCTGGTGTCATTTGGGACGATCCGGAAGCTGCAAGGTCGGGCACCTACTATCTCCACGATGGGAAACTGCAAGCTATAACGAGCTCACTCCAGTTCTTTTTACCTCCTGATGAGTTACTGGGCCGAGGCGCGGAGGCTCTGGAGACCGTCACCGAGCGACAGTTTACTGACCCCGAAGTAATGACCAATCTCTGGCTCGACTATGCAGTGGGTGACGTGCTTCGGTATTTGCTGGATCAGTGCAGGGTTTACAACCACGACCTTGATTATGAGGATATTGAAAAAATCAAGGCAACCATTCGGTTCGGGCTGCATACGTACAGTGTTTCTCAGCTCTGGTTCGTAATGTGGAAGGTCGTCCGGGATGCTGCGAGTCTCGCGAACCGCGAGTATTACAATCGGCAAAAGGCGGCAGCGACGATTCCCAACAAAATTCGTAAGCAAATCGAATGGGCTGATAAGCAAGGCGGCATAGACAGATGTTGGGACCGCCCGGAGCATCACATAGCCGGCTCGGTGGGAATGGCGTTTCTGACTTTGTTTGAAATTGACGAGTTCACAGGAGGAAAGCAGGCACTGGCCAAATTTGCTCAGCTAAGCGCGAAATCGAGTACCGAGGAGGTTCAGGGGGTAGCTAGCAACTTCATGCAGGGTGCGCTGAGCAGAAATGTTTCACTTTGGGCGATGGAGCAGTTCGCGGGGCTCATCCGTGCGGGCTTCGACACTAATGGTGCTCTGGATGAACTGGTGAGGCTCAATCCGGAAACATTTAGTGTAGCGATCAGCTAGGCATTTTTGGATTGAGGTTTCCAATGCATCTTAGCAATCGCGCGTTGCGGCTTGGCTCTAAGTTGCCTTCGTAGAAACTCAACGGCGGAGCGGTGTAGTATCAATTTGCTTTCAAATTTGGTGCCCAAGCTATCAACGTGACCCGTTGCTTGCGAGGGCACGTGACGACTAGCCAAGGATGACGGTAAATGTTCACGCTGCCTGCAATTGTTTTTGAAGAGCGTTATTCGGTTGGGGTTGTTCAACACCAGATCCGTCCAGCACAGCAGGTCTCGCTGGTCGCCGAAACTTCAATCAATGTGTCGGCGCGAATCAAACAGCCGCTAAGACGCTTCGATAACGAGGAGCGGGTGATTGTCACCTCTCGCAAGGATGTGCAGCTTCCAGAGGGAGTGGACGGGGTGCTTCTTGAGGACAATGGCAAATTCAGTTGGGCTCGGCATCGGCTGCTTGACGAGTTTAAAAGCCATCGAGCACAGGTGGGGCGGGCAAATCATGCTCGTGAAATCGCTGCGCTCTGGAACGGAGCATTACGGTTTCGAGCTGAACGGCGTGAGCCAGGTGAAAGGGACTCGTCAGGAGGATTGCGTCCCCCTCAATTAGGCGCTCTACACGCCATTGGGGCTCACTGGAGCCTGGAACAAATACCAGCCACCATCGTCATGCCAACAGGTACTGGCAAGACAGAAACGATGTTGGCGGCGTTGGCGGCCTATGCGCGCGAGCCCTTTTTGGTGGTTGTGCCTTGGGATGCCCTTAGATCACAGACCGCCAACAAATTTATTACCTTCGGCTTGTTGCGAGCCATCGGTGTGCTGCCCCCGGATGTGCCCAATCCGATTGTCGGGATCATGAAAAAACGGCCTAAGACTCAAGCTGATTTGCTCATGTTCGAGCACTGCAACGTTGTAGTCGCGACCATTGGCTCAATTGGCGCCGGTTTGCCCGCTGTGCTCCTGGAAGACCTTGCCAGTCGATGCAAGGCCCTCATCTTGGACGAAGCACACCATGTGCCCGCCACGAGCTGGACGCACCTCAAGGATGCGTTTCGAGGCGTCCACACTCTTCAGTTCACTGCCACGCCGTTTCGGCGTGACACACAGCTTGTGGATGGTAAGGTCATCTTCAATTACTCGCTGGGGGCTGCGCAGCATGATGGTTACTTCAAGCCAATTCGCTTTGAGCCGGTGCAGGTCGATCCACTAGAGGCTGATCAGGTCATTGCCGAGGCGGCTGTGATACAGCTTAGAAACGATCTGGCCGATGGGCTTGACCATTTGTTAATGGCGCGCTGCTCAAGTATCGCGCGAGCCACCATCGTCGCAGGAATTTATCAAGCGATTGCCGGCGATCTCAATCCTGTACTGATCCATTCCGAGTCTGATGAAGCACAAGTGCGACTTGCTGCGTTGAAGAGCCGGGAAGCGAAAATCGTCATCTGTGTCGGCATGCTCGGCGAGGGATTTGACTTGCCGCAGTTGAAGGTTGCTGCTGTACATGACATGCACCGAAGCTTGGCAATCCTGCTTCAATTTGTAGGGCGCTTCACCCGTGTAGCTGGTGAGAGTATCGGTGATGCGACAGTGGTCGCCAACATTGGAGACAAGAGTGTCTCTGATGCCTTGGAGCGTTTGTACAGTGAAGACGCGGACTGGAACCTCATTCTTTCCGAAATGAGTTCGACAGCTGCTCGGGACCATGCAGAGCTGGTGGCTTTTCTGCGCGCCTCTAGGCGCCTCGACGATCATGACCAATCCGACTCTATAGTCCTGTCACCACATTTGCTCAGGCCGAAGTTCAGTACTGCCGTTTACCGAGCATCGGCGTTTGCTGGAGAGCGTTTCCATACCGGACTTCCAGGCAACCTCAAGTTGCAGGCCGTATGGCAGCACGAAGAAAGCCCGACGCTGTATTTCGTCACTAGAGCTGAGTCCCGTGTGCGGTGGACGAATACCAAAGGCGTACTGGATTGCGAGTGGGCATTGTTCGTCCTACACCATGATGTGGAGCGGGGCCTTTTGTACTTGTCCTCAACCGATCATGACTCATTGTTTCCTGAGCTTGCTGAAGCCGTCACGGGGAACGCGGCATTGATCAACGGCGAACAGATGTTTCGTAGTCTGGGACACATTAACCGTTTGATGCTGCAAAACATCGGAGTTAAAAAACATGGACGTCGCAATCTCAGCTTCGCTATGTATACCGGAGGAGATGTAGACGAGGCATTGGGGCTGACGGAGCGGCACAATTCGGTCAAGAACAATGTCAGTGGGACCGGCTGGGAGCAGGGCGCACGCGTTTCGGTCGGGTGCTCTGTCAAGGGCCGAGTATGGTCACGAGACCAAGGTTCCATTCCCGCACTTCTGACTTGGTGTCAGCGGGTCGGCGCCAAGCTTCTGGATGATACGATCAACATCGAAAACATCATCGCGAACGTGCTTGTGCCATCTGAAATTGAAGAATTGCCGACAGACAAGCTCGTCTTGGCGATTGAGTGGCCCGCGGAGATACTAGGTCTCTCGGAGGAGCGGATTGTACTCAGCCCGACCGCCCAAGAAGACCCGCAGCCGCTGTACATGTTCGAACTGGCGTTCGTTTCGTTCACTGCCACATCGTTCCAGTTTGCCTTGGCCATTGAGGATGACATCACGGTTGGCGAGTTCGAGCTTCGTCTCGACGCTCAACTCGGTTTCAGGGTGCAGCAAAGCAGCGGAGATCCTTTGACCATCACCATTGGAAAACGCACATGCAGGCTTGATGAATATTTTTGCAGTTATCCTCCATTGGTTCGTTTCATCGACCTCAGCGAGCTCGACGGCAATCTACTTATAGAACCTCGGAATCCTCGCGAACTGATCCTTGATGCGGCGCAGTTCGAGCCCTGGGATTGGACTGGTTTTAATCTGGCCAAAGAGAGCTACTGGAAGGAAGGAGCGGCCCGTGAAGATTCGATCCAATGGAAGGTGGCTCAGGCTTACATAGACGGAAATTTTGACGTCGTCTTCGATGATGACTCGGCCGGAGAGGCTGCTGATCTCGTGTGCCTGAAGGAGGACGGCGACGTGATCCGGTTGGCCATGATCCACTGCAAGTTTTCCGGGGCAGCGACTGCGGGGGAACGCATCAAGGATGCCGTTGAAGTCTGCTCCCAAGCAGTGCGCTCCGCCAAATGGAAATGGCGATTTGCGGATCTCTGTCGCCACCTGCTTGGGCGGGAGGAGCGCTTGAGATCGTTTGCGCGTCCCACCCGCTTCTTCCACGGAAATGCGGCTAGGCTTAACGAGTTGTTGAGGCAGAGCCGGTTTAAATCCATCGTAGCGGAGGTGTTGATCGCGCAGCCAGGGATATCAGCGGCTAGCCGTAGCGAAGACCAGGACATGGTCATCGCGGCCGCGATGGTCTACCTCAAAGAAACAATCGGCTGCGATCTGAAGATCATCTGCAGCCCTTGACTTACACTACTAGGCATTGCTGTCGTAGCGAAAGGAATGACTCACTGGTGCTTGAGGCCTGATGAACGAATGATCAGTGCTTTTCAGTTTTTCCCAATCGCTTCCAGACCAATAGAGCGGTAAGCCGGTAGTAATACCGCGTGGCATCGGAGTGGTCTTTCAGGTGCTGAGCCAGAAACCAGCGCAGATGTTTCAACTGCCAGGTCCAGGGATTGTCTCGTTGCCATCGTTGTTGAATGGCCGCTTGCATGATTTTGGCTTGCCGTAGGTGGCGTTGCTGCGTGATCTTCGAGCCGGTCAGTACGCCGCTCAGGAACAGCGCCATATCGAAGGGCTTTTTCAAGTTACGCCTCCTATGTAGGCCGAAACCACATCAATTCGGTTATGCCCGAGCTCAAGGCTGATCTGTTGCCGCGTCCGTCGATCAAGGCCGTGATCAATGCGATAGCAGTGGCCGCCATTGATCGGTGCGGCGTGGCCCGTGAGCTGCTCGTAACGTTCGCAGGCGTAGGCCGCTCGTAGTTCATGAAACCCCTTCAACCCTTGTTCATGTAACGTCTCGCGGGCGGGGCGCACGGTTTGTTGCAGGAACGTGGCATAGCTTTCGTCTTGGGCCAGCAAGTTGCGGCTGCGGGGCGGCGATGCATGACGAGCCAACTGTAGCGCCGCCTTCACCTCTTCATTGGCCACGACCCAGCGCGGCGCTGAAGCGCCTGAGCGGCCGCCTTTGGTGCCGTCCTGGATGTTGATGCGGCCTAAGTGTTCGGCTTCGCGGTGCAAGCGTGGCAGATCAGCCAGGATCGCCTCGCGCAGGCGCATGCCGGTTGCTCGGGCCAGACGGACAATCGCGGCCACCCGCTCGTGGTGCTGTTCGCCAAGTACCTCAAGCACTCGCTGTACCTGTTGGTGGTCTTGGCCATCCGGCGCGCGGGTGCGTACGGTCGAGCGTTGCAGGCCTAACGCCTGGCTCGGACTGGCGATCCTCACGTCCTGATCACCGCGCAGCGCCGCGAGGGTGCGGTTGACGCTGCTCAGGCGGTTCTGCGCGGTGGAGATGCTGAGTTCGCCTTGTTGGATCTGCTGGCGCAGGTAAGCGGCGTAGTCCTGCAGCGTTAGTCGATCGATCTGGCGCGCATCGTTGTAACCAGGGCCGTCCTCTGATCGACACCAACGCACGAACGCTTGCCAGCGATCGCTATGCGCTTTCACCGTGGCGAAGTGGCCGCCGGCAAACAGATCCTTTAGCGCTTGTGGGCCGGCGTAGCTCAGCTGGCGGCCATAGCCAAAGTTGCGACCCTCACGCCGACTGATCAAGGTCATCGTCATCACCGTTTTCGTTTGTTTGCAGAAAGAGCAGCAGGGCTTTCCAGTGAGGGCTGAGCCTGTCCATCTGCCGCCAGTGCGTCGGGCGGATCAGGAGGGTGTTCTCGTGGTGTTGCAGCAGTGCCCCTTCCTCACGCAGTTGCTCGATCAGCCGGGCGAGGAGGGCAGGGTCCAAGGGTGGTGTGGCGACAACCCGCGTCGTTCCTGGCCTGGCGCGTGGCGACAGGGTGGCGACAGAGGCGGCGACACGCCGCGATTCTGGTTGCAATTGATGTTGCGCTTGGTAGCGGCGTACTGCGTCATTGAGGCGAAACATGGCGGACCTCGAAAGTTTTTCCGTCGCGGCTGCTCAGCCAGCGATGAGTGATCAGCACGACCAATAAAGAGGCGGTATGGTCAGCGCTCTTACGGGCAAAACGAGGGCCGTTGCGATTGACGTCGCGAATGGTGAAGTGAGTCCAGCCTTTCTGCACCAGCCAGCGCAGCAGTCGATCCGCCTCTTCGCATCGGCTATTGACCGGCGCCTGTTCGGTCAGGCGCTGGATCTCGGCCAGGTAGTAATCCATCAACGTGGAGGCGCGCTGAATGTGCGCTTCGTCCAACGCACTGGCCTCTTCAACCATGGCCAACACGCCCGCGATACGCAGTACATTCGCCGCGGCCTTACTCGCGACAGGCTGGACGCCGGCGAGCTCGCCGAACTCGCCAGACTGGCACTCGATGGTGTCGTGAATATCGATCCAGGCACGACGGGCACGGGGAGTCAGTTCCAGCGTGATGGGATTGAGTGATCCATCCTTGTGAAGCGACCAGGGCTTTTGCAGCAAGGTGGTGATCCGCTGTTGGTAGCGCTGGACTTTGGCATCTCGGGTCAGATCGATCGCCTTGTAGAGTCGTTGGCCGGCCAAGCGCTCGGGCCAACTGATAAGGCAACGGCCCAGGATGCCTTGGCCATTGATCACCGGGTCTTTGAGTAGCTGGTTGGCCAGGTAGGGTTGCAGCATCAGATGCAGGCTGAGGCGGCGGTCATAGGCGCGCAGGCTTTCTCCGGCCATGGAGCGGGCCCGGTCGATCGGGCTGCCATCACACAGTGTCGACAAGGTGGTGATCGCCTTGAGCAAATTCTCTTTGCTCATGGTGCTGCTGCCCAAGAACTGGCCGCCTTCATCATTGAACAAGCCCATGCTGGGTAAGCCATGGCACAGGCTTTTGACCAGGGCCTCAATGGTCGACTCGGCAATGATCAGTCTCGGCGGTACCGGCTCAGATAGCTCACCGCCTTCCACCGCCGTGTGTTTCTTTGCGGTTTTGGGTTGGGTCATGATGCCGCTGGCGGCGCGATAGGCTTTGAGCTTTTCCGCATACAGGGTCCAATGCTGTCGTTCCCAGTCGCGCGCTGCCTTCAGTGCCAGGTGATCCACCGCGCTTTTGCGATCACCCGAGGACGCCACCGTCAGTAGGTAGAGGGACAGCGGATAGGTTCGGCCGTCGAGTTGGACATTGGCATGACCCTGGCTCACCAGAGCAGCGCTGGCCAGCACCGATTGCGCGGCCATGGCGCAGGGCACGCCGATCACCTCGGCCAAGCGTTCGACCGCAGGGCCTAACAGATCCCCGAGTGATTCGACTGGGTAGGGCAGTGGCGCCTGCTGGTATTCCAGTAATGGTTGTGGTGGCTCGAACGCTTCGCACAGTTGCATCGCCATTCTCCTGAGATTATCGACTTCGTCCTCACTCATCCCGCCACGGTTGTTGAGTGTTATCAGGGATCAAGGCCCCTGCGACCTGTGAGGGTTGTCCACTGACGCGGGACTGACGGCTCCTTACGACCGGGAGCTTGGGCATCTCATGATCTGGCCTCCTGAGCACTTCCGAAGAAGTGGGCGGGTGGAGGCTGCACTGGCTGACGAGACCGATGCCGCGAGATCCTGAGCCGGGTGAAGGCAGTGATGCGATGACCGGGGCATGCCTGACTGTCAGTCAGGTGCAGTCCATTCCGTGGGCTGCGGCACCATCATCGGCATCGCTGTTGCTGGTGACTTCGGTGTTTGTCACGCCGATTGTCATGAAGGGGAGTGCCGCAAAGCCTTGTACGAGTTGGGCTGCAGCAGCGGTAGGAGCGCCCGTCTCTTTAGGGGGTAAAGAGACGGGCGCAGGTTGGCGCAAGAAATGGCCAAGCGGATAAGTTGCTGCAGAGCAGCCAGGAGGGGGCAAGAGTTGCCGCAGTGGGCATGCTGGAAGAAGTGGCGTCCATCACATCGCTGTGATCGTGCGAGCCGCCGGACGCTAATCGCACTTGGGGAGAACCACCACGGTGTGGCGTAGCCTCAAAGGTTCTGGCTACCTGGGTGCTGTCGAGGACAGCGCTTGTACGGTTCTGGTTTAGCGCTCGTTCTGCTCGCGGTCAACAGTTTTTGGGGGCGCTGTTGCGCCAATTGATAACGCTGGAAAACCTTGGAGGCCGGTGGTTTTCTATGGCCGGGTGGTCGTTCGTCGGTCTTTAATGTGAGCCTGCGTAATTGCATGGACTTGACCAGCACACGCCGTAGTGACGACCGGCGGAGAACGGCCATTTGCGGACGCTCACGTCGGGCCCTCTTTCGGCCAAGAACAGCCTTTGAGCTCCTTACAAAACTCTCCTGAACGTCACAAAGCCGTCCTGCAAGCGCAGCGTAGTCGGAGCTTGAGACTTCCAGAGGCGTTGATACCGACCTACCTAGGGATTCGAGTTGGCCTTTTTAGAGCTTGTCTCGCCGTCTAGACGTTCATCGAGCTAGAATGCTCACGTATGAAAATGCTTTGGAGCAATCCCCTTTGTTGATATTTCTACGCATGGCTGATGGTGAGTCGATATCGGTTCAACTAATAGAGCGCGATGTCGACAGACGTGGTCGGCGTAAATGGACGTCTAGGTATCCCCGTATTAGCATTTTTCGATCTTCTGAAGGTCATATTGGTGTAGACATACCTGAAAATATCGATTCATCATCTGAGGAAATCATTGAGCAGTTTCTAGCGCACATGGCAGACGCTGAAATTCAGCAAAGTGGGGGTGTCGAATATACAGACGATGCGGTGAGAAGCACCGACGAATTTGATTATCCTTATGACCCTGAAAGTATTCGTATTGATACTAAGCCATTCAACATAAGTCTGGTTTACGAAATGATCGAAGATGGTGATATCAATTTATCACCTGACTTTCAACGAAAATTTGTATGGACTGATGCTGGTGCGCGTTCCAGGCTGATCGAATCGATCATGTTAAGGATTCCATTACCCGTTTTCTATATGGCTCAGGATCGCAATGGGACGCTTCAGGTTGTTGACGGTCTTCAGCGACTGACCGTCATTCGCCAGTTTTTAAACAATGATTTGCGTTTGAAGGATCTTGAGTACTTGAAGGGAGAGGAGGGTAAATATTTTCGGCATAAAGACCCTGATCTGTGTATCGATCAGCGGTACCGGAAGCGTATTTTGCAGACTCAGATAATGGTAAACATTATAGATCCTCAAACCCCTATGGATGTTAAGTTTGATATATTCAAGCGTATTAACCAAGGGGGGCGGCCGCTGAACGCACAGGAAATCAGAAACTGCATGTCCTCGCCCTCAACACGAAACCTTATTCAGTCGCTGTCTGGCTCTGAAGAGTTTTTAGTTGCTACCGGACATAGTATCGGCGTTGTGCGGATGCAAGATCAAGAGCTTGTCCTTCGCTTTCTCGCGTTTCGATTGTCATATCATTTTGAAGAGTTGCCAGAGTACTCGGGCAACATGGACCGCTTTCTCGATCATGCAATCGACGTGTTGAATGATGCGCCGCACGACTTACTTAATTCGCTACACAATAGCTTTATTAGGGCGATGGAAAACGCAGCTCATCTGTTTGGCGATCATGCATTTAGGAAGTGTTTGCCAGAACATTTGGAGCCCGGTGCCCGGCGGCGCTTAATTAACAGTTCATTATTTACGACATGGTCACTGGTTCTGGCAGATTATCATTATATGGACATCCACGGAGTTCCATATGGCGATTTTTCACACTACCTGGCTGCTGAGCTTGAGGGTGATGCATATCTTTATGATTGTGTCACATCCGGCACTAATGATCGCAAGCGAATTTTTTACGCGCTTTCTAAGTTTCAGAGCATCTGCAGGGACCACATATGATTGGTAGTTTAATAGTTAAAAACTTCAAATGCTTCAAAGATGTGGAAATCCCATTTAAGGCAATTACAGTCGTCTGCGGTGGAAATGGTGTTGGTAAGTCCAGTTTGATTCAGTCTCTGCTTCTGTTAAGGCAGGCAGCTGATCAATTGCGTAAGCTCGAGGATGTTGGCGCTCTCGCAGCAGAAAAGGATGTTGAATTCCCAATAAGGCTTAATGGACCCTATCGACTGGCTCTTGGAAACAGCCTGCGATTGACCAATGACGAATTGGAATCTGATGAGATTGAGATTGAGGTTCGGCCTGAAGCGAGTGGTGTGCCACCGGTGTCGGCAAAATTTATTGCGGATACGGTTAATGCAAAAGTTACAGTACAAGCACATTATCGTGGCGGCCGCTCGAGTGAGATTTTCAACAAGACAGGGCAGCTACCGGTGTTTTCTGATCAGTTCCATTACCTTGTTGCAGAGCGTAATGGCCCTCGTGATCTTAGTGAGGTCTCGGATGAGCATTATGTAACCACTGGTTTGGCAGGAGAGCATACGGCTGATGCCATCTCTCGTGCCGAAACACAGAATTTAACGGTTGACGAAAAATTATGCCTCATTAGCGGATCGAACCTTTTCAAAGTACAGCTAGAAGCTTGGATGCGGTTACTGGTTCCAAATATCCAGTTGTTCTCTCATCCCTACCCAGAAATAAATCGTGTGCGGTTGAGCATCGAGAAGGCAGGTACGCCTGTAGCACCTCTTTCACCCACCAGCACAGGCTTTGGCATAAGCTATGTGCTGCCCATTATAGTAAGTGGACTATTGTGCCCTCCGGGTGCGATGCTGATCGTCGAAAATCCGGAAGCGCATTTGCATCCAGCTGCACAATCGGCGGTTGCTCAGTTCTTAGCTGCGGTCGCGAGCACGGGAGTACAAGTTGTTATCGAGACACATTCGGAAAATGTAATCAATGGTGTTCGCCTTGCAGCTATAAACGATATGGTTGACTTCAACGAAGTAGGGTTGATATTTTTTTCTGCCACAGACGGTGACACGCAACCAAAAATTGAGTCTATTTCAGTAGATGCATTAGCAGAGTTGAGTGCTTGGCCGCGTGGTTTTTTTGATCAGCAAGGAAGTGATCTGGCGGCACTCATGAAGGCTCGCAAAGCAAAGCGCACAGCAATGGAAGAAAAACAATGACTCGTTTGCTGCATCACCGAAATGATCGCTATAACGGGAACGGGGCAATTGAGGAACACCACCTAGAGGACTGTGCTGAACGCTTGGTTAGTCTGCACAAAGTAATTGTGGATTCTGGAGAGGTTGTAAGGAAAGAAGACTCACTATATGAAGTAGAAGTACTTCCTGGTGTAAGCCTCTGTGACGTAATTTATGGTGATGCAGCAAAGAGCTTATCCCACGACTGTCTAGCCGGCTTCAGGCTCATGATCGATCAATCACCGATCATGAATAAACAGCACCTTGATAACGCCTCAATAGTAGGAACACTCGGGCTTTTGCCCAGTGAAGATGACAACGCACTGGCCTCCAATGGCGACTGGGTCCGTTTTGTTCGTCTGGACCTAAGCCTTAATATTAAGCCTGTGAAAGATTTTTATGCTGATTTTTTAGTGGCATTCCCAAGATTGAAGTTTAGCATTGACTTTCCTGACTGTATGAATAGTTTTGATGGAGGGCATGCCCCTTATTCCGCTACTATTACGCGCAGCCTCGCCAGCTTGAATGATGACTGGGTCGAGGAGGAAAACGGTGACTTACCTGCAATGTTGAGGGCGTTTTCATCCAAAAGTAATTGCCCTACAAGTTTGGAGGGTAATGGAGAGCGAAAGAAAGCACTTACGTTTTCATTCTCTTTAGATCGGGATCGTTCCGAGTCTGTTCTGTGCGAACCCCACATGAAACTCGAAAGAGCAGATGTTCAGGGTCAGTATCATTATCATCGCATCTATTTCTGTCCGCGTTCCCATGACAGATTTTACAATAAAATCCTGGTTGGCCACGTCGGCAAACATCTTTAATTCAGCTATGGGATGATGCAAAAAAACGCAGATTTATTTGTTTTCCAGCTCTAAACGTCTGCTTTCCGCCCGTCTATTCCGGTGCTGACTGGCAGCTGTGGGTCGGTTGCAGTCCTTCAGTGCTTGGCTGACGCACTCGCGCTGAGTGGCACCCGCTGACACCCATCAACTGCAAACGGCTGGTCAGCGCGAATGCAGATGACTGGTCAGTGGCAATGCAATTAGGTGGTCAAGTGAGATGTAATTACGTAGAGCCCATGCGAGTGGGAATGCGGAGCCTTCCCGCTCGCGTGGGCTTGGCCGAGAAAGCCCCAAGAGAGAGGCTTGCAACGGCGACAGTCGCCACTTCTGTCGCCATGCTGCAAACCAGGTATTACGCGGGTTGTCGCCGGTGTCGCCGCTGTCGCCAAATCAACCATCACTCCATCTGGGGAGTCATTCTCGGTTACTGGCGGCGTCCGGTGAGCGCTCACCGTATCGGCACGACGTTGTGGTCCCTGGTTTGATTGATCGCAGATGCCGACAGGTTGCCAGTGGCCGCTTTCTGGATGTGCTCACTCCACCAAGCCATCATCGGACGCCGGCGCTCGATGTAGTCAGCTCGGTTGTAAGCGCTTCGGACTTCGTCCTTGTCAACATGCGCCAGCGCGACTTCGATTAGCTCCGGATCCCACCCATGCTCGTTCAGGATGGTGCTGGCCATGGAGCGCATGCCGTGGCTGACCAAGCGGTCCTGGAACCCCATGCGTTTCAACGCCATGTTGGCGGTCTGGCTATTGGCGTGGGTGCGCGGGTTTCTATCTGCCGGGAACACGTACTCCCTGTGGCCGCTGTGGGGCTTGAGCGTCTCCAGTAATGCGAGTGCCTGTTCGGTCAGCGGGATGGTGTGCGGACGACGCTTTTTCATGCGCTCCGGCGGGATGGTCCAGATGCGTTTGTCGAAGTCGATGTCTGCCCATCGGGTGGTAGCCGCTTCAGCAGGACGGGTCATGGTGTGCAGTTGCCATTCGATCAGGCAGCGGGTGATCCGCTTGATGCTGGCGTTCGCGATTTCCACCATGAGCTCGGAAAGCTCATCGGGTCGTAGCGCGGCCATGTTCTCTTTCTTGGGCTTCTTGAATACTGCCCGAATGCCACTGAGAGGGTTAGCGAAAATCAGCCCGGAGTTCACCCCGTAAGTCATGATCTCGTTGAGCCGTTGGCTCAACCGCTTCACTGTCTCGAGACTGCCTTTGGCCTCGATTGGGCGAAGCAGTTCGATGACTATCGGTGCGGTAATTTTCGAGAGCGGCGTTGCTTTCAGGTCTGGAAATACATGCAGCGTGAGCGATCGCCAAATGTCTTCGGCGTACGCCGGCGTGACAGAGTCCTTCTTCGGTGGCCACGCTCTCGAACGTATGTTCCGTCTCCGCTCGTTTGGCGGCGTCCTGTGCATTGCGTTGCACCTTGGGATCAATGCCTTGTGCAAGCAGCTCGCGCGCTTCCACCACTTTTTTCCTGGCGTTCGCTAGTGAGAGCTCTGGGTACGTGCCCAGCCCCATATTGATACGGTTTTTGGTTACCGGCTCGCGGTAGTTGAAGTTCCACAGCATCGAGCCATTGCTCCTGACGCGGAGCTGAAGGCCCTCACCATCGCTGAGGACGTAATCTTTATCTTTTGCCTTGACCGTCTTGAGCTGGCGGTCGGATAGGCGATGGGCTTGAGCAGGCATGAGAGCTACCTCTGACACCGTTTTGGTATTCCAAAAATTACCACCAGGGAGCCTGGAATACCATTTGGAATACCAAAACGAGCGGAACTCAAAATTCTTCTACGGAAGGCAATGGCGCTGAAACCCTTGATTTTGCCGGATTTCAGGCACAAAAAAAGACGTCCGTGGACGTCTTTAGATGATGAAGTGGTGGAGCCGGGGGGATTTGAACCCCCGTCCGCCAGTACTCCGCTGTCGGTACTACATGCGTAGCCGTGTCTATTAAGTTAACCCTCAGCGACCCGACGGGCAGGGTGCTTTGGGCGAGTTGTGTAAGTTTTAGCCGCTTCGTCCACAACGTACTGCACGGCGATTCTGTTCTATATGACAATCACTTTGGGTTTACAGACATCCCCTGATGATTGCTGGCACCGAAGTGACCAGGAGGGAAGGGCTAAGGCTGCTTACGCAGCGAGAGCGTATTCCCCGTAGGTTTCGTCATTGGCAACTATAAGTAGTTGCAACAGTGGATTTACGAGTTCTGTTACCAACTCGGCATGCACCTAGAGTTTCGCAACCGGCGTCGAATCCTAAACGGCCCCGAACCTGCTGTGCATAACCAGCAGGTAGGTGCAGTGTACGCCAATGCGCGCGGCGAGTCGACCTTCTGTCTGCGCCTGTGCGTCAGGGCCTGCTCTGGATTGGCTCTGGCCCGGCCCTATTGGCCATTCGTGTGACTTTGAATGTCCTGGAGCGCCTGCTGCGCCAGGGAAACACACTCTTTGTCATTGTTTGCGTTGTGGGCGGCCTTGGCCTGTTCGGTTTTGGTGACGACGACGCCTTTGGTGGCAGCGTCCAGCGTGGTAGCGCTGGCCAGCTTGTTATTGACTGCTTGAAGGTTCATCACGCATTGATCGCTATCGTTTGAAGCGAATGCGGGCGAGGCCAGCATTGTTGCGGTGATGAGCAGTCCAGCCAGGGCAGAACGCTTCATGGGTATCTCCTGGAACAGATGGTCTTTGAGCCACACTCGTTGAGGCTTAACACATGGACTGTGGCGGCGTGTAAGGGTTCTGTTTTGCTTGCGATGAGGTGAAGATTTTTCCGGGGAGCGGGTACGAAAAAGGGGCAAAAATGCCCCTTTTTCAGTGCCTCGCTTTCAGACCGCTCTGGCCTGGGTGACCCGGTCCACGAGGTAGACCAGCCCATGATAATCGATCCCGCCATGCAGGCTCAGGCCAATTTCACAGGTGCGGCTGGTGGAGATGCCTTCGCTGCAATACTGCACCGCATCCTTCAATGTGCGTAGTGAATGAGCATTCAACTCTGGCGTGGTAAAGCCCTTGTCGCCGGCAAAACCACAGCAGTGTATGCCTTCGGGAATGACCACGTTGTTGCTGCAACGGCGGGCCAGATCGATCAGCGCCTGGCTTTCCCCAAGGTGTTGAGTACTGCACGTGACATGCACCGCAATGGGTTCTTCCTGAGGCGTGAAGTCGAGCCTGTCCATCAAGTGCATGCGGATAAAACGCACCGGGTCGTAGAGGTCCAGCCGCACATCACCGAGGTCTTGCACCAGGCGCAAGGTGCAGGGGCTGGTGTCGCAGTAGATCGGATCGAGCCCGCCGCGACTGGCGTGCAGCAGAGCGCCGATCAGTTCCTGACGCTTGTGTTCGGCTTGTTCGGTGTAGCCTTTGGAGGCGAACGGCTGACCGCAGCAAAGGTTGTCCTGATTGTCCGGGAACACTACTTGGTAACCGGCCTTTTCCAGCAGGCTGCGGGTCTTGTCGTAGAGCGATATCTGCTCTTTATCGCCCGCCGCTGGCCCCATGATTCGCGACACGCAGGCGGCCAGGTACACAACACGCGGACGTTGATCCGTCACTGGCGGACTGAAGCGAATCGCCCGTTCCGGTTGCGGCATGGCGTTGGTCCATTGCGGGACTTTGCCTTTGGACAGTTTGCTCAGCGCAGCAGACATCTTCGCCAGCTGCGGCGCACCCAGCAACCTGCGTGCGCCGTTGGCGGCGTGCAGAGTGAAGCGTGCACCTTGCAGCGCAGTCTTGAAGTTCGTCGCCAGCCATTCGGCGGTTTTGGTGTGGTTAGCGCTGCGGCCGCGCAGCTTCTTCACCAGTTCGCCGGTGTTGATTCCCACCGGGCAACGTTGCGCGCACAGACCGGTGGCGGCACAGGTGTCGATGCCCTGATATTGGTAGGCTTCCTCCAGCTCCGAGGTATCAATGCCAGCGCGTTTTTTCGCCTGGATATCGCGCCAGATCACGATGCGCTGGCGCGGGCTCAGGGTCAGGCCTTTCGAGGGGCAGACCGGTTCGCAGAAACCGCACTCGATGCACTTATCCACAATCTCGTCGGCGGCGGGTAGCGGCTTGAGGTGCTTGAGGTGGATTTGTGGATCTTCGCTGAGCACCACGTCCGGGTTGAGAATCCCGTGCGGATCGAGCAAGCGTTTGAGCTGCCACATCAGTTGGTAGGCGTCGCTGCCCCATTCCAGTTCAACGAACGGTGCCATGTTGCGCCCGGTGCCGTGCTCGGCTTTCAACGAACCGCCGAACTCCACCGCCACCAGTTGCGCGACGTCGTCCATGAAGGCCTGGTAGCGCGCGACTTCTTCGGCGCTGTTGAAGCCCTGGGTGAAGACGAAGTGCAGATTGCCCTCCAGCGCGTGGCCGAACAGGATCGCTTCGTCATAGTGATGCTTGTCGAGCAGCTCGATCAAACGGTTCACGCCGATGGCCAGTTGTTCCACCGGGAAGGTCACGTCTTCGATGATCACCGTGGTGCCGGTTTTGCGCACCGCGCCGACCGCAGGGAAGGTGTCTTTGCGGATCGCCCAGAGTTTGGCGTTTTCCACAGGGTCTTCGGTGAAGTCGACCTGCTTTTCCACCGGGAATGAGGCCAGCGAGGCCATGATCTGCGCCAGTTGCTCCTGCAGCAGCGTTGAGGTGGCGGCGCGGGATTCGATCAGCAAGGCGCAGGCGTTGGCGGACAATAGCTGAACGAATGCCGGCATTCCGGGTTTGTCCTGCACCGAGCGCAGGCTGCGGCGGTCGAGCAGTTCGACGGCCGAGACCGGTTGGCTTTTGAGTACGGTGACGGCGTTGCAGCAGGTCTCGACATCGGGGAACACGATCAGTGCCGAGGCTTTGTTCGGATGGTCGATGACCGTGTCGTAGGTCACCGCGCTGATGAACCCGAGCGTGCCTTCGGAGCCCACCAGCAAGTGGCTGAGAATATCCAGCGGCTCATCGAAATCCACCAGGGCGTTGAGTGACAGGCCGGTGGTGTTTTTCAGGCGATATTTGTGGCGGATCTTCGCGGCCAGTTCGGTGTTGGCGCGGGTCTCGCGGCTGAGGGTCGCCAGCCGTTCCAGCAGCTCGGCATGACTGTCACGGAAGGCCGCAACGCTGTGGGCGTCTTCGGTATCGAGACAGCTGCCATCGGCCAGCACCAGACGAATGCCGGCCAGGGTGTGGTAGGTGTTTTGCGCGGTGCCGCAGCACATGCCGCTGGCGTTGTTGGCGACGATGCCGCCAATCTTGCAGGCGTTGATCGAGGCCGGGTCCGGGCCGATCTTGCGTCCGAACGGCGCCAGCCAGGCATTCGCTTGCGCGCCGATGACGCCCGGTTGCAGACGGATCTGCGTGCCCTGGCCGCGAATCTCTTTGCCGCCCCAGGTGTCTGCGAGGACGATCAGCACCGAGTCGCTGATGGCCTGGCCAGACAGGCTGGTGCCCGCCGCGCGGAAGGTCACCGGTACCTGGTCGCGCTGGGCCAGTTTCAGCAGGGCGACCACCTCGTCTTCAGACTCGACGCGGATCACCAGTTTGGGAATCAGTCGATAGAAGCTGGCGTCGGTGCCGAACGCGAGTGTCGAGAGCGGATCATCGAAACGCCGATCTTGAGGAATCAGGAGCTGTGCATCACGCACAAAAGCGGCTGGCAGACTCATTGGTCCTCCAGGATCAGTACTACCAGGTCTTTCGGGCCATGGGCGCCGTAAGCCAGTACTTGTTCGATGTCGGCGGTCTTCGACGGGCCGGACACCAGCAGAGCGTTGGTCGGCATGCCTTGGGCCCATTCGAATTGCTGCTGCACCTGATAGAAGTTGTCATGGATTTCGCTGGCCTTGAGCAGGGCGAAATGCACCGGTGGCACCAGGCTCATCAAGCGGGGTTCTTCGCGGGTCGGCCAGATGATCAGGCTGCCGGTGGCGGCGATGGCACCGAGGGTGGTGGTGAGGCTGGCCGGAGTGTCATTGAACAGCTCGGCCTTCCATTCTTCCACGGGACGGTCATAGGCTTTGAGCGTCGAGGGCTGCGGAATGCTCGCCCAATGCTCGGTCACACGCTTGCCGTGTGGCGTCGTCGGCGCGATCAACAGGCTTGGTAGTTGGCGATCACGCAAAAGTTGCGCGAGCAGCTCGGGCCACGCTTGTTCGGACGTCAGGTGGATTTCGGTGTGCACCGCTTCCATCTGTTTGCGCAGTTGGGCGATGCGTTGTTCTGGCGGATAAGTCCACGGCTCGGTCACCAGCGCTTCGTCGAAGTTGTCGGCCAGCGGCGTGGTGCCGGTCAGGCTTTTGCGCAGTTTGTTGAGGATGTTCTGTTTGGCGCTCATCAACGATCTCCCTGTTTGGCCAGGTGCTCGCGGGCCATGTCGTGCAGTGAACGGGCGGCAGGCTTGGGTGCGCTGTGGTTTTGCGTCCAGGGGCCGACATTGCTCGGCGTGAGGGCGCGCAGGCGGGTGGCGAAGAAGCCAAACAGTCGGTACAGCGTCGGCGAACTGTTGAGCCGCGCCCAGGTGTTCCAGATGAAGCGCTCTTTGCGCGAGTACTTGCTGCCTTGGCCGCGCATCACCTGATTTGGGCTGTCGGGGGCTTTGACGTTTTCTTCGCGCAGGCGGCGCAGCAATGCCGGGATTGGAATCTTCACCGGGCAGACTTCACCGCAGGCACCACACAGCGATGAGGCACTCGGATGATCGGGGACTTTCGCCAGGCCGACCATGTGCGGGGTGATGATTTTGCCGATCGGGCCGGGGTAGACCTCGCCGTAGGCATGGCCGCCGATGCGGGTGTAAACCGGACAATGGTTCATGCAGGCGCCGCAGCGGATGCAGTTCAGGGTCTGGCGCAATTCGCTGTCGGCAAAGGCCTGACTGCGGCCGTTGTCCAGCAACACCAAATGCACTTCTTGCGGACCGTCGAGCTCATGGGCTTTGCGCGGGCCGGAGATCATGTTGACGTAAGTAGTAATCGGCTGGCCGAGGGCCGAGCGGGTCAGCAGCGAGAGCAGGGGAACCACGTCGCGCAGGTTCTCGACGACTTTCTCGATCCCGGTGACGGCGATGTGCACGGGCGGAACGGTGGTCGACATGCGACCGTTGCCTTCGTTCTCGACCAGCAGCAGGGTGCCGGTTTCGGCCACGGCGAAGTTGACGCCGGAGACACCGATGTCCGCTTCGAAGAATTTCTGCCGCAAGACCTTACGACCGATCTGAATAAGTTGGTCAACGTCCTTGGTGTACTCCACGCCAAGTTTGTCGTGGAACAAGGACGCGACCTGACCGGCATTCTTGTGGATCGCCGGCATAATGATGTGTGAAGGCTTCTCGTGGTCGAGCTGGACGATAAATTCGCCCATGTCCGACTCCAGGCATTCAATGCCTTGAGCCGCGAGGACATGGTTCATTTCCATCTCTTCGCTGACCATCGATTTGCCCTTGATCACTTGCCGCGCCTCGTGAGCCCGGATGATCGAGAGGACGAGGTCATTGGCCTCGTCCACCGTTTCCGCCCAGTGCACTGTCACACCGTTGCGGGTCAGGTTCTGTTCAAGCTGCTCGAGCAGGTCGGGCAACCTGGATAACGCACGAGCGCGGACGGCATTGCCCAGCGCTCGTAAATGTTCTCTTTCGTGGGCGTCGCTGAACGACGCCGCACGTTTGCTCATCAGTGAATCCATCGCATTGCGAAAATTGTTTCGCAGTTGCGTGTCCCCCAACGCCTGGCGAGCCCGGGCGCGGAAATCTTCCTGCGTTTCTACGTGCTCCTGGTGAACAGGAATCAGCCTTGGCGTGCTCATCTCGCACCTCCGGTACGCTGCCAGAGGAAGCTGGCCAGATGCTGCCCGCGTAACGCTTCGTTCTGTTTTTCCAGCGAGCCGTTGATGTTCATCAAACAACCGCAGTCGGCACTCAGCACCTGGTGCGCGCCGGATTCCTTCAATGCACGGGTCTTGTCGGCGACCATCGCACCGGAGATGTCCGGCATTCGGACGCTGAAAGTCCCGCCAAAGCCACAGCATTCGCTTTCGTGGCTGTGTTCTACCCGTTCCACGTTGCTCAATTGCGCCAACAGCTCCCGGCCGTGCAGATGGGTGTTCATCTCACGACGCGCCGAGCACGAGGTGTGCAGCGCCACCTTGACCGGTTGGCCGCTGTCCTTGAGCTGCACCTTGCAGACGAACAACAGGAACTCGGCCAATTCGTAAGTCCGCGCCGCCAGGGCCTGAACCTGTTTCAAGGTGTCCGGCTCTTCCTTGAACAAGTCAGCGTAGTGTTCACGCAACATTCCTGCGCAGGAGCCCGAAGGCACCACCACGGGATAGTCCCCGGCGAACAGCGCCAATTGCGCGCGCGCGACCTGCCGTGCCTGCTCGGTGTAACCCGAGGTGTAGGCCGGCTGCCCGCAGCAGCTTTGCCCTTGCGGATATTCGACACGAATGCCTTCGCGCTCGAGCAGGTGAATCGCGTCCATCCCGGCTTCGGGATAAAACAGGTCAACCACGCACGTTCCGAACAGATAAACCTTTTGCGGTTTCTCGCTCGGGTATTGGCGCGGTTCTGGCAGCGGCGGGGCGAGGCGGGTCGCGTTTGGCACTGCGTTGTAAAAAAGCTCGCTCATCAGGCGCGTCTCCGGGTGGTCCCGGTTATCTGTCTGGCGCAGCTGCTGAAATGTAGAGTGTGGAGCTTTCAGCAGCCTTGCAGACCGGGTTGTGAATAGCTGACGCCCAGGGCGTCGGTTTTTACCGTAATGCGTGTGGCTCTTAATGCACCAGCATGCCGGTGAACCAGTAAGCCTGAGCCAGAGTGATCAGGCCGACGATAGTGGCAAAGAATAGGCTGTGCTTGAGCGTGAAGCGGAACAAGTCGGATTCCTTGCCCACCAGACCGGTCGCGGCGCAGGCCACGGCGATCGATTGCGGCGAAATCATCTTGCCGGTTACGCCGCCGCTGGTGTTCGCCGCGACCAGCAGGGTGTCGTTGACTCCGATCTGGTGCGCGGTGGTCGCTTGCAGCGAGCTGAACAGGGCGTTGGACGAGGTGTCCGAACCGGTCAGGAACACGCCCAGCCAGCCGAGGAACGGCGAGAAGAACGGGAATGCCGCACCGGTCGCGGCCAACACCAGGGCCATGGTCGACGACATGCCGGAGTAGTTGGTGACGAAGGCGAAGGCCAGCACCATGCCAATCGACAGAATCGGCCAGCGCAGCTCGTAGAAGGTTTCCTTGAAAGTGGTCAGACCAGTTTTAAGGTTGATCTTCAGGATCAGCATCGAGATCAGCGCGGAGAAGAAAATCGCCGTACCGGTCGCGGAAATCGGGTCGAGTTTGAACACCGCTGGAATCGCGGTCGGGGCGGCTACGATCGGGGCAGTCTTGATCACCAGTTGATCAAGGTGCGGGATCGCAAAGTTGAACACCCAGCTGTACATCGAACCGCCGGCGGCGAACATCGCCTTGAAGGGCTTGAGGGTCCAGATGGTCACCAGCGCGGTGAGGATCAGGAACGGCGACCAGGCCTTGAAAATCTCGCCAAGGCTGTAGGGCGAAGGCTGGGTCGTACGCGGTTGGCCGAAACCTCCGGCGCTTCTCACGGTTGCGGCACCGACGCTGGCGGTCGCTTCGGCGAACGAACGCTTGGGCTGCCAGACCTTGAGGAACAGGGTCAGAGAGACCAGGCTGACCAGTGCCGAGGTGATGTCCGGTAGCTCCGGGCCGATGAAGTTCGAGGTGAAGAACTGGGTCACGGCAAAGCTCAAACCCGCCACCAATGCTGCCGGCCAGGTTTCCTTGACGCCGCGCAGACCGTCCATCATGAACACCAGCCAGAACGGCACGAACACCGACAACAGTGGCAGTTGGCGACCGGCCATGGCGCCGATCTTGACGGCATCGATACCGGTTACTTGCCCGGCCACGATGATCGGAATCCCCAGTGCGCCGAAGGCGACTGGCGCAGTGTTGGCGATCAGACACAGGCCGGCGGCATACAGCGGGTTGAAGCCCAGGCCTACTAACAACGCCGCGGTAATGGCGACCGGTGCACCAAAACCGGCGGCACCTTCCAGGAACGCGCCGAAGCAGAAGCCGATCAGCAGCACTTGCAGGCGTTGGTCGTCGGTAATCGACAGCACCGAGCTGCGGATCACTTCGAACTGTCCACTTTTGACCGTCAGCTTGTAGAGGAAAACCGCGGCGACGATGATCCAGGCGATAGGCCAGAGGCCGTAGGCAAATCCATAGCCCGCCGCTGCGAACGCCATGTCTACCGGCATCTGGAAAGCAAAGATCGCCACCAGGATAGCCAGAGCCAGGGTAATGCTCCCGGCGACGTGTCCTTTGAGGCGGAACACGGCCAAGGCCAGGAAGAAAAATACGATGGGGATAACTGCCGCGAGAGCAGACAAGCCGAGACTGCCGAGCGGGCTGTAGAGCTGTTGCCAGGTTTGCATATGGGGTGGCCCCTAGTTGTTGTTGGTCAGGCACTGGTCAGCGTTCTTGGATAATTGGTAATACCAATTTACAATCGCTGTGGGCTAGGTTAAAAGCCTTATGAGTGGCGTGTCAATTTGTCGCCCTGAAACTTTTGTCGTAGGGGCTGCGCAAGTGCCTGCTGAGCAGCTCGATCAAGCGCTGTCTGGTAGGTGCTGGCACGGCGCCAATAGGCCAGAATAGAGAGCCCGGCGAGTTGTCGGGATGGTGGGGAGTGAGTTATGGGGTTTGATCAGATTCGTCAGCGCCGTTTGTCTGACGATATTGTCGAGCAGCTCGAGGGGATGATCCTTGAGGGCACGCTGAAGTCGGGTGAGCGGCTTCCGGCCGAGCGGGCGCTGGCCGAGCAATTTGGTGTGTCCCGTCCTTCATTGCGCGAGGCGATCCAGAAGCTGACAGCCAAAGGGCTGCTGGTCAGCCGTCAGGGCGGTGGCAATTATGTGGTGGAATCGCTGGGTTCGACCTTCAGCGATCCGCTGTTGCATCTGTTGGAAAGCAATCCCGAAGCGCAACGCGATCTGCTGGAGTTCCGGCACACCCTCGAAGGGTCATGTGCTTACTACGCGGCATTGCGGGCGACCGAAGTCGATCGCGAACGATTGGCTGCGGCGTTCGACGAATTGCAGGACTGCTATTCGCGCTCTGATGAAGTGAGCCGGGCGGAAGAGGGCGCAGCTGACGCGAAATTCCACCTGGCGATTGCCGAGGCCAGTCATAACGCGGTGTTGCTGCACACCATTCGCGGTCTGTTCGATTTGCTCAAGCGCAATGTGGTGACCAACATCGGCGGCATGTACAAACAGCGCACCGAAACCCGCGACATGCTGATCAGTCAGCACCGGGAATTGTATCTGGCGATTATCGAAGGGCGAGCGGAGCAGGCGCGGGAAGTCTCCAGCCGACACATTTTGTATGTGCAAGAAGTGCTGGAAGAAGTGCGTCAGGAAGTGCAGCGCATGGCGCGGGCGGAGCGGCGTAAGGGGATGTAGGTTCGGCTCATGATCGTTCCCACGCTCCCGCGTGGGAATGCATCCCGTAACGCTGCGCGTCACAAAGCGGAAGCAGGGCGTCCATGGCGGCATTCCCACGCAGAACGTGGGAACGATCAGGTAAGGAGATTAATCTTCCTTACCCTTGGATCGCACCGCACGCTGCAATTCACGATCGGAATCGCGTTCGCGCTCGGTGTGACGCTTGTCGTATTCCTTCTTGCCCTTGCCCAGAGCGATCTCGCACTTGATCAAGTGCTTGCTCCAGTAAAGCGAGAGGCAGACGCAGGCGTAACCCTTTTGCTGCACGGCGGCAAACAGCTTTTCCAGCTCGCGCTGGTTGAGCAGCAGTTTGCGACTGCGAGTAGGATCGGCGATGACATGCGTACTGGCGGTGGTCAGGGGAGAGATATGGCTACCGAGCAGCCAGGCCTCGCCATCCTTGAGCAGCACATAACTGTCGACCAGTTGTGCCTTGCCCGCACGCAAACTCTTTACTTCCCAGCCGGCCAGGACCATGCCAGCCTCGAACCGATGTTCGATGAAGTAATCGTGACGCGCCTTTTTGTTTTGCGCGATGGTCCCTGTTGGGTGTTTCTTCTGTTTAGCCATAGGGGCGGCATTATAGGGAGTTGCACGCGTGTCGGCTACGGTGAAGCTGCGTGCTTGAGCACGTTGAGTGAATCCCGGACAATGCGCCCTCTTTTTTGATCGGTTGGGCGTGTTAACGATGTCGACAGGCAAGGTTTCTGTCCACGGCGGATGGGCTAGTCGCTGGGACTCTATACTCGTTGCGACCGGCATCCGTCGCGGTTGGGTGACTTTCTGGCTGGCATTTATCTGCTGGTTCGTTGGTTTGGGGACGGTGTTCTCCTTCAATATCTGGCAACAAACAGCTGTGGAAGTGACGCTGACATGACGACACATATTCAACGTTCGGCCCTGCTGCCGTATCCGGCGCAAGCGCTCTATGACCTGGTCAATGATGTGGCGCGTTATCCGGAGTTTTTGCCTTGGTGCTCTTCTGCCGAGGTTCTGGAGGCCAGTGACGAGCATATGCGCGCCAGCCTTGCCGTCGCAAAGGGCGGGCTTAGCCAGCATTTCGTAACCAGCAACACCTTGGTCCCGGGGCATTCGATTGAAATGAATCTGGAAGAAGGCCCGTTCAATCAGTTACACGGTGTCTGGGTGTTCAAGCCGTTGGGTGAAAAGGCCTGCAAGATCAGTCTTGATCTGGCCTTTGACTATGCCGGCCCGATTGTCCGGGCAACCTTGGGGCCGCTGTTCAACCAGGCCGCTAATACCCTGGTCGATGCTTTCTGCCAGCGCGCCAAGCAACTGCATGGTTGAGTCATTGATTGAGGTCGAGGTGGTGTATGCCGCTGTAGATCGTCAGGTGTTACTCAAGGTCGCTGTGCCGGCGGGTTCTACTGTGCGGGCGGCTCTGTTGCGTTCCGGGATCGGTGCGCAGTTTCCCGAGCTGGATCTGAAGAATTGTCCGCTGGGGATTTTCGGCAAGGTGGTCGCCGATCCGGACAGTCGTGCGGTGCAGGCGGGGGATCGAATAGAAATTTATCGTCCGCTTCTGGCCGATCCCAAAGAGGTCCGCCGATTGCGTGCAGCCAAGGCCGCGCAAGCAAAAGCACGGGACCAATAGCTTTTATTTTACGACAGACAACAAAAAACCCGGCATGCCGGGCTTTGTTGTCTGTCGCAAATTATTGCGGCGAGGTTCCCAGTGGTTCTGGAGTCGGGACTGGAGTGGTTTCCACTTTGTCCACGTCCTTCTGGATCTGGTCCAGCAGGGAGCCCGGCTTGACCGGTTTCTCTGGTTTCTCTGGTTTCGGCTTCTCGACGTTTTCCGCTGGAGCCGCCACCGTAGTGCCGCTGTTCTTGCCGAGAATGGCTTCGTCACGGCTTACGCCAGGCCTGAAATCACCTGAAAGGCTGACGAGCTGGTCGTTGGAATTGAAGATTACGCTGATACGTTCCTGTTGGCGTTCACCGCCGCCTGGCTGCAGGCTATACAGATAATCCCAGCGATCGGCGTGGAACGTGTCGGTCAGCAGAGGGTTGCCCATAATAAACCGTACTTGCCGGCGGGTCATTCCCGGGCGTAACTGGTCTATCATGTCCTGTGTGACGACATTGCCCTGCTGGATGTCGATTTTGTAAACCCCGGGGAATGAACAACCGGCGAGTGCGAGCAGTCCCACGAAGGTGAAACTGGTTAGCAGGAGCTTGGTGTTTTGCATCGGTGGGCGACTTCCACTATCTTGGCTGGGACAACGTAAACCCCGATCATACCCGCATTAAGAGAAGCTGCGAAGCAGCATCCGCGAGAAAGCTGACCATGGTTGAAAATAGCGAACTACGTAAAGCCGGCCTTAAAGTGACCCTTCCACGGGTCAAAATTCTACAAATGCTCGATTCTGCCGAGCAGCGACACATGAGTGCCGAAGATGTTTACAAGGCGCTGATGGAAGCTGGCGAGGATGTCGGTTTGGCCACGGTTTACCGTGTTCTGACTCAGTTCGAAGCAGCTGGACTGGTGGTCCGTCATAATTTCGACGGCGGTCACGCGGTATTCGAGCTCGATGACGGCAAACATCACGACCATATGGTCAACGTTGAGACCAGCGAAGTGATCGAGTTCTTCGACGAAGAAATCGAAAAGCTTCAGAAGGCGATCGTTGAGAAGCATGGCTTCGAGATGGTGGATCACAATCTGGTGTTGTACGTACGCAAGAAAAAGTAAGCATGTCGCGTGGGAAACCGCGAAACGATCGAAGGCGACTCTAGGGTCGCCTTCGTGCTTTCTGCTGCCTTAGATTTTGGCGGTGACAACCATCTTTTTCGCGTGTGCCAGGGACTCCTTGGTGAGATCGATGCCGCCCAGCATGCGCGCCACTTCTTCGACCCGTTCGGTTTTGCCCAGTCTGGATACAGCGGTGTGGGTGGCATCGCTGCCGCGGACCTTGTGCACGAAAAGGTGTTGATGGCCCTGGGCAGCCACTTGCGGCAAGTGGGTGACGGTCAGGACTTGCCCGCGCTCGCCCAGTCGACGCAGCAGCTGGCCGACAATCTCGGCTGTCGGCCCGCCGATACCCACGTCCACTTCGTCGAACACCAGCGTCGGCACTCGGGACGTTTGCGCGGTAATCACCTGGATTGCCAGGCTGATGCGTGAAAGCTCACCACCTGACGCTACTTTGGCCAGCGCCTTGAGCGGTTGCCCGGGGTTGGCACTGACCAGTAGTTCCACCTGTTCCAGGCCATTAGGCAGTAGTTCATTGCTGGTGTTGGGGTGCAGCTCAATGGTGAAGCGTCCGCCGGGCATTCCCAGGCGCTGAATTTCCATTTCGACGGCGCTGGCCAGGCTCGTTGCAGCCTGATGGCGCAAATCGCTCAGCTCTCTGGCTTTCTCCTGATAATGCCGGGCGAATGACGCCAGCTCATCACTCAGTCGCTCGATGGATTCGTCGTTGGCGTTCAGCGTTTCGATCTCATCCAGCAGCTTTTGCTGCATGTCTGAGACTTCGGTGGGCTGGATACGGTGTTTGCGGGCCAGGGTGTAAATCGCATCGAGGCGCTCCTCGAGTTGCTGAAGGCGTGCCGGATCGGCGTCGAAGTGATCGAGAAACCGATTCAGTTCGCCAACGGCCTCTTCAACCTGAATCTGCGCGCTCGTCAGCAAATTGCTTGCCTCGCCCAAGGCGCCTGTTGAATTATTCACGCTCGACAGACGATTAAGGCTGGTCGTCAGGGCATTGAGGACATTTCCTGAATCGCTTTCACTGCACTGTTCGACAACTTGCCGGCAAATGCCCAGCAGGGTTTCGGCATTGGTCAGGTTTTTGTGCTCTTGTTCCAGCTGCTCCAGCTCATTCTCGCCAAGACCCAGGTTTTCCAGCTCTTCGAGTTGGTAGCTGAGTAATTGATGCCGGGCACGCTGTTCATTGCCAGAATTGGAGAGATGCTCCAGTTCCTGTCGTGTCTGGCGCCAGCGTTGGGCGGCGAGCTGTACCTGGCGGGCCAGATCAGTGGCGCCAGCGTATTCGTCGAGCAGGCGACGATGGGTGTCGGTTTTCAGCAGGGACTGATGTTCATGCTGGCTGTGAATGTCGATCAGTAGCTCACCGAGGGCTTTCAGGTCCCCGAGCGGGCAGGGGCTGCCGTTGATGTAGCCGCGCGATCGCCCTTCGGCAGTGATTACCCGGCGTAGAATGCACGGGCCGTCGCTGTCGAGGTCGCGTTCGGCCAGCCATGCGCTGGCTTCTGGAATGTCCACCAGGTCGAAGGTTGCCAGAATATCGGCCTTGTCTGCGCCTGGGCGAACGACGCCGCTGTCGGCGCGATCACCCAGGGTCAGGCCCAGGGCGTCGAGCATGATCGACTTGCCGGCGCCGGTTTCGCCTGTGATTACGCTCATCCCGCGATCCAGTTCCAGATCGAGATGTTCAACGATGGCGTAGTTATGTACAGACAGGTGAACCAGCATAGAGGCCGCTCCCAGGCTTTAGGTGTGGATATTTATACAGTGTTTTGTTTCTGGCTGACAATGCCCTCCCTTAGCTTGATTTGTTTGAGTCGCGATGTTTTTTAGCGCACTCGGGAATTGTCATATCCGGGCTTTATGAAGGGTTAAGGGTTTTTGCCGCTCTGTCAGCCCTTGAAGCTGAAAATTGCGACCCCATATACCGGGGCAGAAGAGCGAGTCGAGCTCGCGGACGAAATTGAAAGGAGAAAACTATGGCTGACGAACAGACGCTGGATACGCAAAATCTAGACGCCGATCAGGCTCCCGAGGCTTCGGGTGATGACCTGGCGGCTCGTGTGCAACTGCTCGAAGAGCAACTGGCTGGCGCCCATGATCAGGCTTTGCGTGTTGCTGCCGATCTGCAGAACGTCCGCCGTCGCGCCGAGCAAGACGTGGAAAAAGCCCACAAGTTTGGCTTGGAAAGATTTGCTGGCGATCTGCTGCCGATCATCGACAGCCTCGAGCGTGGTCTGGAGATGTCCAACCCGGACGACGAAAGCATCCGTCCGATGCGCGAAGGGATCGAACTGACCCTGAAAATGTTCCAGGACACCCTGAAGCGTTATCAGTTGGAAGCGATTGATCCTGAAGGCGAGCCTTTCAATGCGGCACTTCATCAGGCGATGGCCATGCAGGAAAGCGCCGACGTCGAGCCAAACAGCGTGCTCAAGGTGTTTCAAAAGGGTTATCAGCTCAATGGTCGTTTGCTGCGTCCGGCCATGGTCGTGGTCAGCAAGGCGCCTGCGGCAGTTTCGCCTTCGATTGACGAGCAAGCTTGAAATTAGCCGCAAGGCCCCCATTTAGAAGTCAAACGTTTTAGTGCTACCGCAGTTAGCCACCACTGCTGCGGCAACCAAATCCAAAGTTTCGGGAGAGTTAACATGGGCAAAATTATTGGTATCGACCTGGGGACCACCAACTCCTGCGTCTCCGTTCTTGAAAACGGCAAAGCCAAAGTCATCGAAAACGCTGAAGGCGCGCGTACCACGCCGTCGATCATTGCATATGCCAACGACGGTGAAATCCTGGTTGGCCAATCGGCCAAGCGTCAGGCTGTGACCAATCCGCACAACACCCTGTATGCGGTGAAGCGTTTGATCGGTCGTCGTTTTGACGAAGAAGTCGTACAGAAAGACATCCAGATGGTCCCTTACAAGATCGTCAAGGCTGACAACGGCGATGCTTGGGTCGAAGTCAACGGCCAGAAAATGTCTCCGCCTCAGATTTCGGCTGAAATCCTGAAGAAAATGAAGAAGACTGCCGAAGACTATCTCGGTGAGTCGGTGACCGAAGCGGTGATCACCGTTCCGGCCTACTTCAACGACAGTCAGCGTCAGGCCACCAAAGATGCGGGTCGCATCGCGGGTCTGGACGTAAAACGTATCATCAACGAACCAACCGCAGCCGCTCTGGCTTACGGTATGGACAAGGCCAAGGGCGATCACACCGTGATCGTTTATGACCTGGGTGGCGGTACTTTCGACGTTTCCGTGATCGAAATCGCTGAAGTCGATGGCGAGCACCAGTTCGAAGTGTTGTCCACCAACGGTGACACCTTCCTCGGTGGTGAAGACTTCGATATTCGTTTGATCGACTACCTCGTTGACGAATTCAAGAAAGAAAGCGGCATGAACCTCAAGGGTGACCCGCTGGCGATGCAGCGCCTGAAAGAAGCTGCTGAAAAGGCCAAGATCGAGCTGTCCTCCAGCCTGCAGACCGATGTCAACCTGCCGTACATCACCGCAGACGCTACCGGTCCCAAGCACTTGAACGTGAAAATCTCTCGCGCCAAGCTGGAAGCGCTGGTTGAAGACCTGGTTCAGCGCACCATCGAGCCATGCCGTATTGCACTCAAGGATTCTGGTATCGACATAGGCGCGATCAACGACGTGATCCTGGTCGGCGGTCAGACCCGTATGCCACTGGTTCAGAAGCTGGTGACCGAGTTCTTCGGTAAAGAAGCTCGTAAAGACGTTAACCCGGACGAAGCTGTAGCCATGGGTGCTGCTATCCAGGGCGCGGTATTGGCTGGTGATGTGAAAGACGTTCTGCTGCTCGACGTCACTCCGCTGACGCTGGGTATCGAAACCATGGGCGGCGTAATGACTGCGCTGATCGAGAAAAACACCACGATTCCTACCAAGAAATCCCAAGTGTTCTCGACTGCCGATGACAACCAGGGCGCAGTGACTATTCACGTACTGCAGGGCGAGCGTAAGCAAGCCGCGCAGAACAAGTCTCTGGGCAAGTTCGACCTGGCCGAGATTCCACCAGCTCCACGTGGCGTGCCGCAAATCGAAGTAACCTTCGACATCGATGCCAACGGCATCCTGCACGTAGGCGCCAAAGACAAGGCTACCGGCAAGACTCAGTCGATCGTGATCAAGGCCAACTCCGGTCTGTCCGAGGACGAAATTCAGCAGATGGTTCGCGATGCTGAAGTCAACGCTGACGAAGACCGCAAGTTCGAAGAGCTGGCCAGTGCCCGTAACCAGGGTGATGCCCTGGTTCACTCGACTCGTAAAATGATCGTAGACGCTGGCGACAAAGTGACTGCTGAAGAGAAGACTGCGATCGAAGGTGCTCTGGTTGCACTTGAAGCCGCTGTTAAAGGCGACGACAAGGCTGCCATCGATGCCAAGGTTGAAGAGCTGTCCAAGCTGTCTGCCCCGATTGCTCAGAAAATGTACGCAGAGCAAGCCAATCCGGCGGACGCAGCGGCCAAGCCAGCTGAATCCGCTGGAAAAGCTGACGACGTTGTCGACGCTGAGTTCGAAGAAGTAAAAGACCACAAGTAAGCTAGCTTGTTGGTCGGCCGGTTGACTGCGTTCGGGCGGTGACTGGTAGGATGTCGCCGCGCGGGAGCTTGCTCCCGCGTTGGCGTGTCTGGAGTAAGTGAATTTTTACAGCATGCGACAACGTTCGGGTGCTGGCGGTACGGTCGGGATGCTCCTGCTTTTCGGTCAACAAATACCGCATCCGCGGGCCAGTTTATTGGCCGCAAATCAAAGACCAGGATCGTTGAATTGACGTGAGTTGGGTCCGGGCCTGTATTGGGGCTCAACGAGTTTGGCGAGGCTCAGGAGGGGTTTGCCGAACGTCCTTAAGAGTGCAAAGAATTATGGCAAAGCGTGATTATTACGAAGTGTTGGGTGTGGAGCGCGGCTCCAGCGAGTCGGACCTGAAGAAGGCTTACCGTCGTCTGGCGATGAAGCACCACCCGGACCGTAATCCCGATGACAAAGCATCGGAAGATATGTTCAAAGAGGCCAATGAGGCCTATGAAGTGCTGTCCGATTCCAGCAAGCGTGCTGCCTACGATCAGTATGGCCATGCAGGCGTTGACCCGAGCATGGGGGGCGGCGGTGCCGGTTTTGGCGGTCAGAATTTCTCGGACATCTTTGGTGATGTGTTCAGTGATTTCTTCGGCGGTGGTCGCGGCGGTTCTCGTGGTGGCGCTCAGCGCGGCAGCGATCTGCGTTACACCCTGGAGCTGAACCTGGAAGAAGCGGTGCGCGGCACGACCGTGAATATCCGTGTTCCGACACTGGTCAACTGCAAGCCTTGCGATGGTTCCGGTGCCAAGAAGGGCTCCTCGCCGATCACTTGCTCGACCTGTGGCGGTATTGGTCAGGTGCGGATGCAGCAGGGGTTCTTCTCGGTGCAGCAAACCTGCCCGCGTTGCCATGGCCAAGGCAAGGTCATTGCCGATCCATGTGACTCCTGCCATGGCCAGGGTCGTGTCGAAGAATCCAAAACCCTGTCGGTAAAAGTGCCGGCTGGCGTTGACACCGGCGACCGTATTCGCCTGTCTGGCGAAGGTGAGGCGGGTACTCAGGGTGGGCCGACTGGCGATCTGTACGTGGTCATCAATGTGCGCGAGCACGCGATCTTCCAGCGTGATGGCAAGCACCTGTTCTGCGAAGTGCCAATCAGCTTCGTTGATGCTGCACTGGGTGGTGAACTGGAGATCCCGACGCTCGATGGCCGGGTCAAGCTGAGGATTCCTGAAGGTACGCAAACCGGTAAGCAGTTCCGGGTTCGCGGCAAGGGCGTTGCGCCGGTTCGTGGTGGTGGTGCGGGCGACTTGATGTGCCGTGTTGCGGTCGAAACTCCGGTCAATCTGAGTCGTCGTCAGCGTGAACTGCTCGAAGAACTTCGCAATTCCTTGGCGGACGACAATACTCATTCGCCCAAAACGACCGGCTGGTTCGAAGGCGTGAAGCGCTTCTTTGGCGATCTGTAAGGAGGCAGGCATGCGACGTATAGCTGTGATGGGCGCTGCCGGGCGCATGGGCAAGATCCTGGTCGAGGCGGTGCAGCAGCGCGCGCCGCTCACTGGTTTGACCGCAGCGATCGTACGTCCTGGCAGTACTTTGATCGGGGTGGATGCCGGTGAGCTGGCATCGCTGGGGCGTATCGGTGTGTCGTTGACCGGCAGCCTGGAGAAGGTGGCTGACGAGTTCGATGTGTTGATCGACTTCACGCTCCCGGAGGTCATGCTGAAAAACCTGGCATTCTGCCGCAAGGCGGGCAAGGCCATGGTGATCGGCACCACGGGATTGGGCGCCACGGAAAAGCAGCTGCTGGTCGAGGCGGGCAAGGACATTGCGATCGTGTTCGCGGCCAATTTCAGTGTCGGCGTAAACCTGTCGCTGAAGCTGCTCGATATGGCGGCTCGCGTGCTGGGCGATGATGCCGATATCGAAATCATCGAAGCACACCATCGGCACAAGATCGATGCGCCTTCAGGTACGGCTTTGCGCATGGGCGAGGTCATCGCCAGTGCGTTGGATCGTGATCTGCAGAAGGTTGCGGTCTATGGGCGTGAAGGCCATACCGGTGCGCGCGAGCGCGAAACCATCGGCTTTGCCACCGTTCGTGGTGGTGATGTTGTCGGTGATCATACGGTGCTGTTCGCCTGTGAGGGCGAGCGACTGGAGATCACTCATAAGGCGTCGAGTCGCATGACTTTCGCCAAGGGTGCCGTTCGTGCCGCTTTGTGGCTCGATGGTCGTGCGCCTGGTCTGTATGATATGCAGGACGTGCTCGACCTGCGTTGAGATGTGCCGCAAACAGGGTTCGAACTTGAGTTTGAGCCCTGTTTTCAACCGCTAAGCGACGCCCTGTCGCATTCTCCTGCCTTTAAGGCTCATTAGCGGTGGACCAAAAAAGCCTTTTTCTGTAAGCTACAGCTTTAGTGTGTCCACTAAAAGCGCGCAGATAATTCGACGAAGAAGCGGGGTGACGTGTCTATACGTCATTCCGCTTTTTTGCAACCTGCGATTGCCCTTCAGGCTTTATTTACGGGAGGTCTTCTTGACTAAGCCAGCCATACTCGCCCTTGCTGATGGCAGCATTTTTCGCGGCGAAGCCATTGGAGCCGACGGTCAAACCGTTGGTGAGGTGGTGTTCAACACCGCAATGACCGGCTATCAGGAAATCCTTACCGATCCTTCCTATGCCCAACAGATCGTTACCCTGACCTACCCGCACGTTGGCAACACCGGCACCACGCCGCAAGATGCCGAGTCGGATCGTGTCTGGTCGGCCGGCTTGGTAATTCGCGACCTGCCACTGGTTGCGAGCAACTGGCGTAACACGATGTCCCTGTCCGATTACCTGAAAGCCAACAACGTTGTGGCGATCGCCGGTATCGACACTCGCCGCCTGACACGCATCCTGCGTGAAAAAGGTGCACAGAACGGCTGCATCATGGCCGGCGACAACATTTCCGATGAAGCAGCGATTGCAGCTGCACGCGGTTTTCCAGGCCTCAAAGGCATGGATCTGGCGAAAGTCGTCAGCACCCAGTCAAGCTACGAGTGGCGTTCCACTGTCTGGGAGTTGAAAACCGACAGTCACGCGACCATCGACGCGTCCGAACTGCCCTACCACGTGGTTGCCTACGACTACGGCGTCAAGGTGAACATCCTGCGCATGCTGGTAGAGCGCGGCTGCCGCCTGACCGTCGTTCCGGCACAAACCCCGGCCAGAGAAGTCCTTGCGCTCAAGCCAGACGGCGTATTCCTGTCCAACGGTCCAGGTGATCCAGAGCCTTGCGACTACGCAATCCAGGCGATCAAGGACATCCTTGAAACCGAGATTCCGGTGTTCGGCATCTGCCTCGGTCACCAGCTGCTGGCCTTGGCCTCTGGCGCCAAGACCGTGAAAATGGGTCATGGTCACCACGGTGCGAACCACCCGGTTCAGGATCTGGACTCCGGCGTCGTCATGATCACCAGCCAGAACCACGGTTTTGCGGTAGACGAAGCGACCCTGCCAGGCAACGTTCGCGCGATCCACAAATCGCTGTTCGACGGCACCCTGCAAGGCATCGAGCGTACCGACAAGAGCGCATTCAGCTTCCAGGGTCACCCTGAAGCCAGTCCTGGTCCGAATGATGTGGCGCCACTGTTCGATCGCTTCATCAACGAGATGGCCAAGCGACGTTAATCGTTGGCCTTGAGCATGTAGCGAGAAGCTCCTGAGGGTGGCCCCGGTAATCCGGCGGCCCCCGAAGGACTTCAGAGATTGATCAAGACGGCTTCTCCTCGGGGGATTGCCGTCGGACCTGCGGATTTGAGTGACTACCCATGCCAAAACGTACAGACATTAAAAGCATCCTGATTCTCGGCGCTGGCCCGATCGTTATCGGCCAGGCCTGTGAATTCGACTACTCCGGCGCCCAGGCCTGCAAAGCCCTGCGCGAAGAGGGTTACCGCGTCATCCTGGTGAACTCCAACCCAGCGACCATCATGACCGATCCGGACATGGCCGACGCTACCTACATCGAGCCGATCAAGTGGCAGACCGTTGCCAAGATCATCGAGAAAGAGCGTCCGGACGCGCTGCTGCCGACCATGGGCGGCCAGACCGCTCTGAACTGCGCCCTGGACCTGGAGCGTGAAGGCGTTCTGGAAAAATTCGGTGTAGAGATGATCGGCGCCAACGCTGACACCATCGACAAGGCTGAAGACCGTTCGCGTTTCGACAAGGCGATGAAATCTATCGGCCTGGCCTGTCCGCGTTCCGGCATCGCCCACAGCATGGAAGAGGCCAACGCGGTTCTCGATAAACTCGGCTTCCCATGCATTATCCGTCCGTCCTTCACCATGGGCGGCACCGGCGGCGGTATCGCTTACAACCGTGAAGAGTTCGAAGAAATCTGCGCCCGCGGTCTGGACCTGTCGCCGACCAAAGAGCTGCTGATCGACGAATCGCTGATCGGCTGGAAAGAGTACGAAATGGAGGTTGTCCGCGATAAAAAGGACAACTGCATCATCGTCTGCTCGATCGAAAACTTTGACCCGATGGGCGTGCACACCGGTGACTCGATCACTGTTGCGCCAGCTCAGACCCTGACCGACAAGGAATACCAGATCCTGCGTAACGCCTCCCTGGCGGTACTGCGTGAGATCGGCGTGGAAACCGGCGGTTCGAACGTGCAGTTCGGTATTTGCCCGGACACTGGTCGCATGGTTGTGATCGAGATGAATCCACGGGTATCCCGTTCCTCGGCATTGGCCTCCAAGGCCACCGGCTTCCCGATTGCCCGGGTCGCAGCCAAGCTGGCGATCGGTTACACCCTCGACGAACTGCAGAACGAAATCACCGGCGGCAAGACCCCGGCCTCTTTCGAGCCGTCTATCGACTACGTCGTTACCAAGCTCCCACGTTTTGCCTTCGAGAAATTCCCTAAGGCTGACGCTCGTCTGACCACGCAAATGAAGTCGGTCGGCGAAGTCATGGCTATCGGCCGGACCTTCCAGGAATCCCTGCAAAAAGCCCTGCGCGGCCTGGAAGTAGGCGTATCCGGTCTGGACCCGAAGCTTGACCTGAGCAATCCGGAAAGCATGGGTGTACTCAAGCGCGAGCTGACCGTGCCGGGCGCCGAGCGTATCTGGTACGTCGCGGATGCTTTCCGTGCCGGCATGACTGTCGAAGATATCTTTGGCATGAACATGATCGATCCATGGTTCCTCGTACAGATCGAAGATCTGGTGAAGGAAGAAGAGCGGGTCAAGACTCTCGGTCTGGCCACCATCGACCGTGACGTGATGTACCGCCTCAAGCGCAAAGGCTTCTCCGATGCGCGTCTGGCCAAGCTGCTGGGTGTGACAGAAAAGGCCCTGCGTCGCCACCGTCACAAGCTTGAGGTTTATCCGGTCTACAAGCGTGTCGACACTTGCGCTGCAGAGTTCGCGACCGACACCGCTTACATGTATTCGACCTACGAGGAAGAGTGCGAGGCCAACCCTTCGACGCGCGACAAGATCATGATCCTGGGTGGCGGTCCAAACCGTATCGGCCAGGGCATCGAGTTCGACTACTGCTGCGTTCACGCGGCACTCGCACTACGCGAAGACGGGTACGAGACCATCATGGTCAACTGCAACCCGGAAACCGTATCGACCGACTACGACACTTCGGATCGCCTGTACTTCGAGCCAGTAACCCTGGAAGACGTCCTGGAAATCGTCCGTGTCGAGAAGCCGAAAGGTGTGATCGTTCAGTACGGCGGCCAGACTCCGCTGAAACTGGCTCGCGCTTTGGAAGAGGCTGGCGTGCCGATCATCGGTACTAGCCCTGACGCCATCGACCGCGCTGAAGACCGTGAGCGTTTCCAGCAAATGGTTGAGCGTCTGAACCTGCGTCAGCCGCCAAACGCTACTGTTCGCAGCGAAGACGAAGCGATTCGTGCTGCCGGCAAGATTGGTTACCCGCTGGTGGTGCGTCCGTCCTACGTACTGGGCGGTCGGGCGATGGAAATCGTCTACGAAGAAGAAGAGCTCAAGCGCTACCTACGTGAAGCAGTGCAAGTGTCCAACGACAGCCCGGTACTGCTGGACCACTTCCTCAACTGCGCCATCGAAATGGACGTGGACGCGGTCTGCGACGGCACCGACGTGGTGATCGGCGCGATCATGCAGCACATCGAGCAGGCTGGCGTGCACTCCGGTGACTCCGCGTGCTCGCTGCCGCCATACTCGTTGCCGGCGCACATCCAGGACGAGATGCGCGAACAGGTCAAGAAAATGGCTCTGGAACTGGGTGTGGTCGGCCTGATGAACGTTCAGTTGGCGTTGCAAGGCGAAGACATCTACGTCATCGAAGTCAACCCGCGCGCATCGCGTACCGTTCCGTTCGTGTCCAAGTGCATCGGTGTTTCCCTGGCGATGATCGCGGCTCGCGTCATGGCCGGTAAAACCCTGAAGGAAATCGGCTTCACCAAAGAAATCATTCCGAACTTCTACAGTGTGAAAGAGGCGGTGTTCCCATTCGCCAAATTCCCTGGCGTTGACCCGATCCTGGGCCCGGAGATGAAGTCCACCGGTGAAGTGATGGGTGTCGGTGACACCTTCGGTGAAGCGTTCGCCAAAGCCCAGATGGGTGCCAGCGAAGTGCTCCCGACCGGCGGTACCGCGTTCATCAGTGTGCGCGACGATGACAAGCCGTTGGTTGCCGGTGTAGCCCGTGATCTGATCAGCTTGGGCTTTGAAGTGGTCGCAACCGCCGGTACTGCCAAGCTGATTGAAGCGGCAGGCCTGAAAGTGCGTCGTGTGAACAAAGTGACCGAAGGTCGCCCACATGTGGTCGACATGATCAAGAATGACGAAGTCACGCTGATCATCAACACCACGGAGGGTCGTCAGTCGATCGCTGATTCCTATTCCATTCGTCGCAACGCCTTGCAGCACAAGATCTACTGCACTACCACCATTGCTGCTGGCGAAGCCATCTGTGAAGCGCTCAAGTTCGGTCCCGAGAAGACCGTGCGCCGCTTGCAGGATCTACACGCAGGATTGAAGGCATGATCAAATACCCAATGACCGTCCAGGGCGCTAAAGCCCTGGAAGAAGAGCACGCTCACCTGACCAAGGTCGTCCGTCCGAAGCTTAGCCAGGACATCGGTACGGCCCGCGAGCTGGGCGACTTGAAGGAAAACGCCGAATACCATGCAGCCCGCGAACAGCAGGGCATGGTCGAGGCGCGGATTCGTGATATCGAAGGTCGCATGCAGAATGCGGTCATCATCGACGTCACGACCATTCCCCACACTGGCAAAGTGATTTTCGGCACTACCGTCGAAATCGCCAATGTCGAAACCGACGAGAGCGTGACTTATCACATCGTTGGTGAGGATGAGGCTGACTTCAAGTTGGGCAAGATTTCGGTCGGTTCGCCTCTCGCTCGCGCCTTGATTGCCAAGGAAGAGGGTGATGTGGTGGCGGTTAAAACGCCAAGTGGCGTTATCGAGTATGAGATTGTTGAAGTCCGTCACCTCTAAAAGAAGGCGCCCGCTGCATGCGGGCGCCATGCTCTGGCAGCTGACCCAGATGCTCTGGGTTGGCGGCGTCTGGCTGCTGCACATAGGTCTGCTGCCGGTGCTGGGTCAAATTGGCCTGGCGCCGTTACTGATCGAAGAGATTGGTAATATGTTGAGTGCGCTGCTGGTGGGGTTTTCAGCCGTTTGCGTGGCTCTGCAGATTCTGGTGCTGATTCAGGCCGAGGGTCGGGCCAGTCTGTGGCGGGATATTCGCGGGCAGTTACTGTTAATGGCGTCGTATGCGTGTGCGATGTATTTCGTGGTGCGTGTGTGGTTGCCAGAGGCACATCACTGGCATTTGTTCAGCTATCTTGTTCTGGGTTTTTCCGGATTGGTACTGGTATTGCAGTCGGTGCCGGGGTGGAGTGGCAGGGTGCGCGAAGCACACCCTTGACCCTTGATATCACTTGAAGCGATGGACGTTCGACAGCTGCTTGTTGACGCTGAAGTTCTTGCGGTAAATCAATGCCATTTTGCCGATGACTTGCACCAGATCCGCCTTGCCGGCCTTGCACAGCTCGGCAATGGCTCCCAGGCGGGATTCGCGTTCGAGGATGTTGAGCTTGATTTTGATCAGCTCGTGATCGCTCAATGCGCGTTCAAGTTCGGCTAACACACCTTCAGTCAAACCGTTGTCAGCCACAGTCAAAACTGGTTTCAGATGGTGGCCAATGGATTTGTACTGTTTCTTCTGCTCTTGAGTGAGCGGCATAATCTGACCCCTGTGTCTGATCTTGTAAAAAGCGGCGGCCAGTTTACCCGAGCGAGTCCGGGACCGCCCAGTTAATCACGACCCGTTTATTTTTGAGTTTAATTTTGAGGTGGCCCGTGGCCCGTTCCAAGACAAGCCATAACTGGCTGAAAGAACACTTCAACGACCCGTACGTCAAAATGGCGCAAAAAGACGGGTATCGTTCGCGTGCCAGCTACAAACTGCTGGAAATCCAGGAGAAGGACCGTCTTATCCGTCCCGGGATGAGTGTAATCGACCTCGGCGCAGCGCCAGGAGGGTGGTCGCAAGTGACCAGTCGTCTGATCGGTGGCCAAGGCCGACTGATTGCATCCGACATCCTGGAAATGGACAGCATCCCTGATGTGACCTTCATTCAAGGGGATTTCACCGAGGATGCGGTGTTGGCACAAATCCTCGAAGCCGTAGGTAATACACAAGTAGACCTTGTGATTTCCGATATGGCCCCCAATATGAGTGGATTGGCTGCTGTGGATATGCCACGTGCTATGTTCCTCTGCGAATTGGCGCTGGACCTTGCGGGTCGGGTTTTGCGTCCTGGTGGTGATTTTTTGATCAAGGTCTTCCAGGGTGAAGGCTTCGACGAGTACCACAAGGACATTCGCAAGTTGTTCGACAAGGTGCAGATGCGCAAGCCGCTGTCTTCCCGTGACAGGTCCCGTGAGCAGTATTTGCTGGGTCGCGGGTTTCGCGGAATTGAAGGTGCTGCGAGTGATGAGCGTCTTTAATGCAGGTGATAGTTTTTTTTGTGTCGCTTTACGAGTGAAGCATAAACGAAAATCGTGTAGTCAAGGTTTCACAAAGGGTTACAGACGGCGCCTGCCACATCTGTAGGTTCTGTAGTAAGTTAGGATGGTGAATATCATGCGAAGCGCGCGCCAATAGCGGAGCTTGCTTCAGAGGGTAGTTAATTGAACGATATGGCAAAGAATCTGATCCTGTGGTTGATCATCGCGGCTGTCCTGGTGACGGTGATGAACAACTTCTCCAGCCCTAACGAGCCACAGACCCTCAACTATTCCGACTTCATCCAGCAAGTGAAGGATGGCAAGGTCGAGCGCGTAGCGGTAGATGGCTATGTGATTACCGGCAAGCGCAATGACGGCGATAGCTTCAAGACCATTCGTCCTGCGATTCAGGACAATGGCCTGATCGGCGATCTGGTGGATAACCACGTAGTCGTCGAAGGCAAGCAGCCTGAACAGCAAAGCATCTGGACCCAGCTTCTGGTTGCAAGCTTCCCGATCCTGGTGATCATCGCCGTATTTATGTTCTTCATGCGGCAGATGCAGGGTGGTGGTGGCGGGAAGGGCGGGCCGATGAGCTTCGGCAAGAGCAAGGCGCGCTTGCTATCTGAAGATCAGGTGAAAACCACTCTTGGCGACGTTGCTGGTTGCGATGAAGCCAAGGAAGAGGTTGGTGAACTCGTTGAGTTCTTGCGTGATCCGGGCAAGTTCCAGCGCCTTGGTGGTCGTATTCCTCGCGGCGTGCTGATGGTTGGTCCTCCGGGTACCGGTAAAACCTTGCTGGCTAAAGCTATTGCTGGCGAAGCCAAAGTGCCCTTCTTCACCATTTCCGGTTCCGATTTCGTCGAAATGTTCGTCGGTGTCGGTGCCAGCCGTGTTCGCGATATGTTCGAACAGGCGAAGAAACACGCTCCATGCATCATCTTCATCGACGAAATCGACGCCGTCGGTCGTCACCGTGGCGCTGGCATGGGGGGTGGTCACGATGAGCGTGAACAGACCCTTAACCAGTTGCTGGTAGAGATGGATGGTTTCGAGATGAATGACGGCATCATCGTCATTGCCGCGACCAACCGTCCTGACGTGCTTGACCCTGCGTTGCTGCGTCCAGGTCGTTTCGACCGCCAGGTCGTTGTGGGCTTGCCGGACATTCGTGGTCGCGAACAGATTCTGAAGGTCCACATGCGCAAAGTGCCGATGGGTGATGATGTCGCTCCGGCAGTAATCGCTCGCGGTACCCCTGGCTTTTCTGGTGCGGACCTGGCCAACCTGGTGAACGAGGCTTCGTTGTTTGCTGCCCGTACTGGCAAGCGCGTTGTCGAGATGAAAGAGTTTGAGCTGGCCAAAGACAAGATCATGATGGGCGCAGAGCGCAAGTCCATGGTCATGTCCGAGAAAGAGAAGCAGAACACTGCCTACCACGAAGCGGGTCACGCTATCGTTGGTCGTGTTGTGCCTGAGCATGATCCGGTCTACAAGGTTTCGATCATCCCTCGCGGTCGTGCGCTGGGTGTCACCATGTTCTTGCCGGAAGAAGATCGTTACAGTTTGTCCAAGCGTGCGTTGATCAGTCAGATTTGCTCGCTTTACGGTGGTCGTATCGCTGAAGAAATGACCTTGGGCTTTGACGGTGTCACCACTGGCGCCTCCAACGACATCATGCGTGCCAGCCAGATCGCACGAAACATGGTTACCAAGTGGGGGTTGTCGGAAAAGCTCGGTCCGTTGATGTACGCCGAAGAGGAGGGTGAGGTGTTCCTGGGTCGCGGTGGTGGTGGCCAGCATGCCAGTTTCTCGGGTGAAACCGCGAAGCTCATCGACTCTGAAGTGCGAAGCATCATTGACCAGTGCTACGGTACTGCCAAGCAGATCCTTACCGACAACCGTGACAAGCTCGACGCCATGGCGGATGCCTTGATGAAGTACGAGACGATCGATGCTGAGCAGATCGACGACATCATGGCTGGGCGGACTCCGCGCGAGCCTCGCGACTGGTCGGATGGTGCCGGTACTTCCGGAACTCCTCCGGTAGTGCAGGACGAACGTCCGCAAACCCCAATCGGCGGTCCGGCTGCTGACGTGTAAGGTTTTAAATGACTTCTGTACAGTCCTCGACCCGGTTGCCTTGCGGCAACCGGGTTCTTGATTTGGCCCGCACTCATGTGATGGGCATTCTTAACGTCACTCCTGATTCTTTCTCTGATGGCGGCCGCTTCAATCAGCTCGATGCGGCCTTGCGCCATGCCGAGGCGATGGTTGCGGCTGGTGCGACGCTGATTGACGTCGGTGGTGAGTCGACCCGGCCGGGCGCGCGGGTGGTTTCGCCGATCGAAGAGCTTGAGCGCGTTGCGCCCATTGTCGAGCGAATTCATCGTGAACTGGATGTGACTATTTCGGTCGATACCTCGACGCCCGCGGTCATGCGTGAAACTGCGCGACTGGGTGCGGGTCTGATCAACGATGTGCGTTCACTGCGACGTGATGGAGCGCTAGATGCGGCGGCGGCCACAGGGCTGCCAGTGTGTCTTATGCATATGCTCGGCGAGCCGGGAGATATGCAGGACAATCCGCAATATCGAAACGTGACAAGCGAGGTCGGCGAGTTTCTGGCTGAGCGTATGGCTCAATGTGCGATGGTTGGCATCCCGCCCGGGCGGATCATCCTCGATCCGGGCTTCGGTTTTGCGAAAAGCCTGCAGCACAATTTGAGTCTTTTCAAGCATATGGAGGCTCTGCATGCCTTGGGGCGTCCCCTGTTGGTTGGGGTTTCGCGAAAGAGCATGATAGGGCTGGCGTTGAATCGTCCGGTTGGAGAGCGACTGCATGGCGGTCTGGCTCTCGCCGCATTGGCCGTGGTCAAAGGGGCGCGGATTTTGCGCGTGCATGACGTAGCCGAGACGGTCGATGTGGTGCGGATGATCGAAGCGGTAGAATCAGCCGATTAAGAGTGATGGAGCATTTATGACTAAAAAATATTTTGGTACTGACGGCATTCGTGGTCGGGTCGGCGAGTTTCCTATTACCCCGGATTTCATGCTCAAGCTCGGCTGGGCTGCGGGTATGGCATTTCGAAGCATGGGCGCCTGTCGGGTGCTGGTGGGCAAGGATACGCGGATCTCTGGCTACATGTTCGAGTCTGCCCTGGAAGCCGGGTTGTCTGCTGCAGGCGCCGATGTGATGCTGTTGGGGCCGATGCCGACACCGGCTATCGCCTACCTGACTCGCACCTTCCAGGCTGAGGCCGGTATTGTCATCAGTGCTTCACACAACCCTCATGACGATAATGGCATCAAATTCTTCTCCGGGCAGGGCACCAAGCTGCCGGACGAAATCGAACTGATGATCGAAGAGTTGCTCGATATGCCGATGACGGTGGTCGAGTCGAGCAAAATCGGTAAGGTTTCACGGATCAACGACGCGTCAGGTCGTTATATCGAATTTTGCAAAAGCAGCGTGCCGACCGGTACCAGTTTTGCCGGTTTGAATATCGTTATCGATTGCGCACACGGCGCTACCTATAAAGTGGCGCCTAGTGTCTTTCGTGAGTTGGGTGCGCAGGTAACGGTGCTTTCAGCTCAGCCTAACGGTCTGAACATCAATGAAAACTGCGGTTCGACCCATATGGGGCAACTGCAGGCGGCGGTGCTTGCCGAGCATGCCGACCTTGGTATTGCCTTCGACGGTGATGGCGATCGGGTGTTGATGGTCGATCATACGGGCGCGGTAGTCGATGGTGATGAGTTGCTGTTTATCATCGCTCGTGATCTGCATGAGCGTAAGAAGTTGCAGGGCGGCGTCGTAGGTACTCTGATGAGTAATCTGGGGCTGGAGCTGGCTCTCGCAGACCTGGGTATTCCATTCGTGCGAGCCAATGTCGGTGACCGCTATGTGATAGCGGACCTGCTGGAGCGTAACTGGCAGGTCGGTGGCGAGAACTCTGGCCATATCGTCTGCTTCCAGCACACGACTACCGGTGATGCGATCATTGCAGCGCTGCAGGTATTGATGGCATTGAAAGGCCGTAAAGAGAGTCTTGCTCAGTCCCGCCAGGCGTTGCGCAAGTGTCCTCAGGTGTTGGTCAATGTGCGCTTTTCGGGCGGCGTAAATCCGGTCGAGCATACTACCGTCAAAGAGGCTTGCGCCCGTGTTACAACGGCTATGGCGGGTCGTGGGCGGGTGCTTTTGCGCAAGTCCGGCACCGAGCCTTTGGTCCGCGTAATGGTCGAAGGCGATGATGAAGCGCAGGTTCGTGGTTACGCCGATGAGCTGGCAAAACTGGTTACTGAAGTTTGCGCCTGATTTTGGCTTGCCAGTGTTGATGCGGTTGGGTAACATCTGCGCCCACTTTGACCGACGAGGTACAGCATGCGTCGCCCTATGGTAGCTGGTAACTGGAAAATGCACGGTACCCGCGCCAGCGTCGCTGAGCTGATTAATGGCCTTCGTCATCTGGCCTTGCCAAGCGGTGTTGATGTCGCGGTATTCCCGCCTTGCTTGTATATCAATCAAGTGATTGATGGCTTGAAAGGTCAGTCGATTTCGGTCGGCGCGCAGAATTCTGCGGTGGAATCCATGCAAGGTGCTTTGACTGGCGAGATTGCGCCAAGTCAGCTGGAGGACGCAGGTTGTTCTCTGGTGCTTGTGGGTCATTCCGAGCGTCGCCTGATCCTGGGTGAGTGTGACGGGACTCTCAATCGCAAGTTCGCCGCGGCGCAAGCATGTGGCTTGATTCCGGTGTTGTGTGTAGGGGAAACCCTCGAGCAGCGCGAAGCCGGGAAGACCCTTGAGGTTGTCGGGCGTCAGCTTGGCAGCATCATCGAGGACTTGGGCGTAGGTGCATTTGCAAAGGCAGTAATCGCTTACGAGCCGGTCTGGGCTATTGGTACCGGGCTGACTGCATCACCGCAACAGGCGCAGGATGTGCACGCAGCCATTCGCGCCCAGTTGGCGGCAGAGGATTCTGAAGTCGCACGAGGTGTGCGGCTTCTATACGGCGGCAGCGTGAAGGCGGCCAATGCGGTCGAACTGTTCGGCATGCCGGATATCGATGGGGGGCTCATTGGTGGAGCTTCCCTGAATGCAGATGAGTTCGGTGCGATTTGTCGCGCCGCGGGAAACTGAGAAAATGCTGGAAACAGTCGTAGTCGTTTTTCATCTGTTGGGTGCTCTGGGCGTTGTTGCTCTGGTATTGCTGCAACAGGGTAAAGGTGCGGACGCTGGCGCGTCTTTCGGAGCAGGTGCTTCAAATACTGTGTTCGGAAGCCAAGGTTCCTCTACCTTTCTTAGTAAGTTTACTGCTATACTTGCCGCAGGTTTCTTCATGACCAGCTTAGGGTTAGGTTACTTTGCTAAAGAGAAAGCTCATGAGCTGACTCAAGTAGGTTTGCCAAATCCAGCGGTGTTGGAAGTTCCAAAGCAAAAACCGGCTTCTGATGATGTCCCGGTGCTTCAAGAGCAAAAGTCGGCAACCAATGCGACTGACGTACCTCCAGCTCAAGAGCAAAAGTAAGAAGGGTTTCATGCAGTAACGTTGTATTGCCGAGGTGGTGGAATTGGTAGACACGCAACCTTGAGGTGGTTGTGCCCATAGGGTGTAGGGGTTCGAGTCCCCTTCTCGGTACCAATTATCAGGAGAGCCCGCTGTTGCGGGCTTTCTTGTAGGTGGAGGTTCGATTGACCCTGCAAGGGATCGGTCGTATACTTCCGCCCCAGCTTTGTCGCGGGGTGGAGCAGTCTGGTAGCTCGTCGGGCTCATAACCCGAAGGTCGTCGGTTCAAATCCGGCCCCCGCAACCAGTTTTAGCGGAGCCCCTTTTTAGGGGCTTTTTGTTAGCTGGACACTTTCTACGCCGCTGTTCGACGGCGTTTCAAGGATGGGCGTTTCGCCCATTTTTTTATTTTGCATAGCATGCACATACATGCACGAGGGGGTTCAGGTGTCGAGCAAGCTAGAAGAGTTGCAGGCCTTGCTGGCCCCGGTGGTCGTGGCCCTGGGCTATGAATGCTGGGGTATTGAGTTTTCGGCTCAAGGTCGCCACTCAATGTTGCGCGTTTATATTGATAAAGAAGGCGGCGTGCTGGTGGACGATTGTGCCATCGTCAGCCGTCAGATCAGCGGTGTCCTGGATGTTGAAGATCCGATCGCCGTTGAATACACCCTTGAAGTTTCCTCGCCTGGCATGGAACGCCCACTGTTCACTATTGAGCAGTTTGCAAAATTTGCCGGTGAACAAGTGAAGATCAAGCTGCGCTCGCCTTTCGAAGGTCGACGCAACTTTCAAGGCCTTCTGCGCGGCGTAGAAGAGCAGGATATCGTGGTGCAGGTTGAAGACCATGAGTTCCTGTTGCCGATCGATATGATCGACAAGGCCAACATTATTCCCAGTTTTGACTGAGACGCGGATCCCGCGGATCCAATGGCTTGCGAAAGGCGAGGCGTACGATGAGCAAAGAAGTACTGCTGGTTGTTGAGTCGGTATCCAATGAAAAGGGCGTACCGGCAAACGTTATTTTTGAAGCGCTGGAGCTGGCTCTGGCCACCGCTACCAAAAAGCGTTTCGAAGACGAAGTTGACCTGCGTGTGGAAATTAACCGCCACACCGGTGCCTATGAAACTTTCCGTCGCTGGGCGGTAGTCGAAGAAGCAGATCTGGACGATCCGGCTGTCGAGATGTGGGTCGAGCAGGCTCAGGAAACCCAGCCGGGCGCTAAAGCTGGCGACATCGTTGAAGTAAAAATCGACTCGATCGAGTTTGGCCGCATCGCTGCACAGACCGCCAAACAGGTCATCGTGCAGAAAGTCCGCGAAGCAGAGCGTGCTCAAGTCGTTGATGCCTATCGCGAGCGCTTGGGAGAAATCATCTCCGGCACCGTGAAAAAAGTGACGCGCGACAATGTGATCGTCGATCTGGGTAACAACGCCGAGGCGTTGTTGGCCCGTGAAGACATCATCTCTCGTGAGACTTTCCGTGTTGGCGTGCGTCTGCGTGCGCTGCTCAAGGAAATCCGCACCGAGAACCGCGGTCCGCAGTTGATCCTGTCGCGTACCGCGCCGGAAATGCTGATCGAATTGTTCCGTATTGAAGTGCCGGAAATTGCCGAAGGCCTGATCGAAGTGATGGCAGCATCCCGCGATCCGGGTTCTCGTGCCAAAATTGCGGTCCGTTCCAAAGACAAACGCATCGACCCGCAAGGCGCCTGCATTGGCATGCGCGGTTCGCGCGTCCAGGCAGTGTCTGGCGAGTTGGGCGGCGAGCGTGTGGATATTGTCCTGTGGGACGACAACCCGGCGCAGTTCGTGATCAACGCCATGTCACCGGCTGAAGTTGCGGCAATTATCGTTGACGAAGATGCCCATGCCATGGACATCGCCGTTGGCGCAGACAATCTTGCTCAGGCCATCGGTCGCGGTGGTCAGAACGTGCGTCTGGCTAGCCAGTTGACTGGCTGGACCCTGAACGTGATGACCGAATCGGACATCCAGGCTAAGCAGCAAGCAGAAACCGGCGACATCCTGCGCAACTTCATCGACGAGCTGGAAGTCGACGAAGATCTGGCACAGGTGCTGGTCGATGAAGGCTTCACCAGCCTGGAAGAGATTGCCTACGTACCGTTGGAAGAAATGCTCAACATCGACGGCTTTGACGAAGATACAGTCAACGAGCTTCGCGCTCGCGCCAAAGACCGTTTGTTGACTAAAGCCATCGCTACTGAGGAAAAGCTGGCAGACGCCCATCCGGCCGAAGACCTGCTCTCGCTTGAGGGTATGGACAAGGATTTGGCGATGGAACTGGCGGTGCGCGGCGTAATTACCCGCGAAGACCTGGCCGAGCAGTCTATTGACGACCTGCTCGACATCGACGGCATTGACGATGATCGTGCCGGCAAGTTGATCATGGCCGCCCGAGCCCATTGGTTCGAGTAATTAGGCGCGGCCTGAGGAGAGAAGTGCATGACGCAAGTCACGGTGAAACAACTGGCCGATGAGGTCAAAACACCGGTAGAGCGCCTGTTGCAGCAGATGCGTGAGGCAGGTCTGCCGCACACCGCCGCCGAGCAAGATGTGACCGACAGTGAGAAGCAGGCTCTGCTGACTCACTTGAAAAGCAGCCACAAGGCGAAAGTGGAAGAACCGCGCAAGATCACTTTGCAGCGCAAAACCACCAGCACCCTGCGTGTTGCTGGCAGTAAAAGCATCAGCGTTGAAGTGCGCAAGAAGAAAGTCTTCGTACAGCGCAGCCCGGAAGAAATCGAAGCCGAGCGCAAACGCGAACTGGAAGAACGTCGCGCAGTAGAAAATGCTGCTCGCCAAAAGGCTGAAGAAGAAGCCAAGCGTCGCGCCGAAGAAGAAGCGCGTCGCCAGCCTGCTCCTGTGCAAGTGTCTGCAAATGACGCTGTTGTAGTGGCGCCTGCTGCTTTCGTCGCCCCAGTGCAAGAGGCCCCTGTAGTGGCTGCTGCACCGGCTGTCGACGCTCGCAAGCGAGATGAGCAACGTCGCCCGGACAAACCACGCAGTGATGACAGCAGTCGTCGCGGCGATGGCGAGCGCAAGAGCAATGCTCCGCATCGTGCAACCGTTAAAGAGAAGGCTCCGGCTCCACGCGTTGCCCCTCGTACTACCGACGAAGAAAGCGATGGCTTCCGTCGTGGTGGTCGCGGCAAGGCCAAGCTGAAGAAGCGCAATGCCCACGGCTTCCAGAGCCCAACCGGCCCTGTGATTCGTGACGTCCAAATCGGCGAGACCATCACTGTGGGCGATTTGGCCGCGCAGATGTCGGTCAAGGCTGCCGAAGTCATCAAGTTCATGTTCAAGATGGGCACTCCGGCGACCATCAATCAGGTACTCGATCAGGAAACTGCTCAGCTGGTTGCTGAAGAACTGGGCCACAAAGTGACCCTGGTCAGCGACACCGCCCTGGAAGACTCCCTGGCAGAATCGCTGAAGTTCGAAGGTGAGACGTTCTCCCGTGCGCCAGTCGTGACCGTAATGGGCCACGTTGACCATGGTAAAACCTCGCTGCTCGACTACATCCGTCGTGCCAAGGTAGCTGCTGGCGAAGCCGGTGGTATCACCCAGCACATCGGTGCTTACCACGTTGAAACCGATCGCGGCATGGTCACTTTCCTCGACACCCCTGGTCACGCCGCGTTTACCGCAATGCGTGCTCGTGGTGCCAAGGCGACCGACATCGTGATCCTGGTAGTTGCGGCGGACGACGGTGTAATGCCGCAGACCATCGAAGCTGTTCAGCACGCCAAAGCCGCCGGTGTTCCGCTGGTTGTTGCTGTGAACAAAATCGACAAGCCGGGTGCCGATCTCGATCGCATTCGTAGCGAACTGTCTGTCCACGGTGTTACGTCCGAAGAATGGGGTGGTGATACTCCGTTCGTTTCAGTCTCCGCGAAAATGGGTACTGGCGTTGACGACCTGCTGGAAGCAGTCCTGCTGCAAGCTGAAGTTCTCGAGCTGAAAGCAACCCCGTCCGCTCCTGGTCGTGGCGTTGTGGTTGAATCGCGCCTCGACAAAGGTCGTGGCCCGGTTGCAACCGTTCTGGTTTCAGACGGCACGCTGCGTCAAGGCGACATGGTTCTGGTTGGTTCGAACTTCGGCCGTATCCGGGCGATGCTTGACGAAAACGGCAAGCCGATCAAAGAAGCGGGTCCTTCGATTCCAGTCGAGATTCTCGGTCTGGACGGCACGCCGGAAGCTGGCGACGAGATGAGCGTAATGACTGACGAGAAGAAGGCACGCGAAGTTGCCCTGTTCCGTCAAGGCAAGTTCCGCGAAGTCAAACTGGCTCGTGCTCACGCTGGCAAGCTGGAAAATATCTTCGAGAACATGGGTCAGGAAGAGAAGAAGACGCTTAACATCGTCCTCAAATCCGACGTCCGCGGTTCTCTGGAAGCTCTGCAGGGCGCCCTCGGCGGCCTGGGTAACGATGAAGTGCAAGTGCGCGTAGTCGGTGGCGGTGTCGGTGGTATCACCGAGAGCGACGCCAACCTTGCACTGGCCTCCAACGCTGTACTGTTCGGTTTCAACGTGCGTGCCGATGCTGGCGCTCGCAAGATCGTCGAACAGGAAGGTCTGGATATGCGTTACTACAACGTGATCTACGACATCATCGAAGACGTCAAGAAAGCCCTGACCGGTATGCTTGGCAGCGACGTTCGGGAGAACATCCTGGGTATCGCTGAAGTCCGCGACGTGTTCCGTTCGCCGAAGTTTGGCGCGATCGCCGGTTGTATGGTTATCGAAGGTGTTGTGCACCGTAACCGTCCAATCCGTGTACTGCGTGAAGACATCGTTATCTTCGAAGGCGAGCTGGAATCCCTGCGCCGCTTCAAGGATGACGCTTCCGAAGTACGTGCCGGCATGGAATGCGGTATCGGCGTGAAGAGCTACAACGACGTCAAGGTCGGTGACAAGATCGAAGTCTTCGAGAAGGTTCAGGTTGCTCGCAGCCTCTAACTCGCGCACTTCAAGAGCCGTGATGGGCAGCCGCATGCAAATGCACGGCGCATCACCCGGACTCTAAACGCAACGCCCGGTCTGGCTTCTGTCAGGCCGGGCGTTTGCCGCTTTCAGACCACACGGGTTTCACCGTGAGGCAGTAACAGGTAACAATACATGGCAAAAGAATACAGCCGTACCCAACGTATCGGCGATCAGATGCAGCGTGAGCTGGCACAGCTGATCCGTCGTGAAGTCAAAGACCCGCGCGTCGGCCTGGTCACCATTACCGCTGTTGAAGTCAGCCGTGACGTCGGTCACGCCAAGATCTTCATCACCGTGATGGGGCAGGACAGCGCCGACGACATCGCTCAAAGCATCAAGGTGCTGAACTCGGCCGCCGGTTTCCTGCGTATGCAACTGGCTCGTGAGATGAAGCTGCGCAGCGTTCCACAGCTGCACTTCCACTACGACGAAAGCGTCGTGCGTGGCGCTCATCTGTCGGCATTGATCGAACGCGCGGTGGCTGAAGACAATCAGCACCTGGTTGCGGCTGAACCCGAAGACGCCAAGGAGTAATCGGTGGCTCAGGTCAAACGTATCCGTCGTAACGTCAGCGGCATCATCCTGCTCGACAAACCGTTGGGGTTCACCTCCAATGCAGCGCTGCAGAAAGTCCGTTGGTTGCTCAATGCCGAGAAGGCCGGGCATACCGGCAGCCTGGACCCGCTCGCCACTGGCGTGCTGCCGTTGTGCTTCGGTGAAGCCACCAAGTTCTCGCAATATTTGCTCGATTCGGACAAGGCTTATGAAACCTTGATGCAATTGGGCAAGACCACCACCACGGCGGACGCCGAAGGTGAGGTTTTGCAGACACGGGAAGTGACCGTCGGTCGCGCCGATATTGAAGCGGTTTTACCGAATTTTCGCGGTCAAATCAGTCAGATACCACCGATGTACTCAGCTCTCAAGCGTGATGGCCAGCCGCTTTACAAGTTGGCCCGTGCAGGTGAAGTGGTGGAGCGCGAAGCGCGTTCTGTTACTATTGCGCGCTTGGAATTGCTTGCGTTCGAGGGCGATACTGCCCGGCTTGCAGTGGATTGCAGCAAAGGCACTTATATCCGGACCCTTGTGGAGGATATTGGTGAGCAACTCGGTTGTGGCGCTTACGTTGCTCAATTGCGACGTACCCAGGCCGGTCCTTTCAGCCTGGCCCAGACGGTTACGCTGGAAGAGCTGGAAGCAGTACATGCCGAAGGCGGCAATGAGGCGGTTGACCGCTTCCTGATGCCATCGGACAGCGGCCTGCTGGATTGGCCACTGTTGCAGTTCTCGGAGCATAGCTCGTTCTACTGGCTTAACGGCCAGCCGGTACGAGCCCCGGATGCACCGAAGTTCGGCATGGTACGGGTACAGGATCATAACGGTCGCTTCATCGGTATCGGTGAAGTGAGCGAAGACGGGCGTATCGCGCCTCGTCGACTGATTCGGTCAGAATGACCGGACGAGGGTGGCTGTTAACAGGCACGGTCACTACTCATTTATAGATACAGGGATTTGTCCCTGGCCTGTTGAAGCTGTTTCTTTGAAACAGTTTCCTGATAAAAGGATTGCCTCATGGCTCTCAGCGTTGAAGAAAAAGCTCAAATCGTTACCGACTACCAGCAAGCTGTTGGTGATACCGGTTCGCCAGAAGTGCAGGTTGCACTGCTGACCGCCAACATCAACAAACTGCAAGGTCACTTCAAGGCCAACGGTAAAGACCACCACTCCCGTCGTGGTCTGATCCGCATGGTAAACCAGCGTCGTAAGCTGCTGGACTACCTGAAAGGCAAAGACCTGAGCCGTTACAGCGCTCTGATCGGTCGCCTGGGTCTGCGTCGCTAATAAGCGATTGCGCTAGAGGTTGGTTGTCTGTCGTGCGTCAGCGGGTTTCCCGCAGGCGCATGGCAGGCTCCCAGCCTCAAGTTTTATCTGGACAGTAGTTTTATCTGGACAATACAAGTCGGGCCGATTCCCGGCGTTGCCCAAGAATTTCGCAAGAAACCAGTTCCCCCAAGAGCCACAAAGAAGGTAGGACACCGTGAACCCGGTAATCAAAAAATTCCAGTTCGGTCAGTCGACCGTTACCCTCGAGACTGGCCGTATCGCCCGTCAGGCCTCCGGCGCAGTATTGGTCACCGTTGACGACGACGTCAGCGTATTGGTGACTGTAGTCGGTGCCAAGCAAGCCGATCCAGGCAAGGGCTTCTTCCCTCTGTCTGTTCACTACCAGGAAAAGACTTACGCTGCCGGTAAGATCCCTGGCGGTTTCTTCAAGCGCGAAGGCCGTCCTTCCGAGAAAGAAACCCTGACTTCCCGACTGATCGACCGTCCGATCCGTCCTCTGTTCCCGGAAGGCTTCATGAACGAAGTGCAGGTTGTCTGCACTGTCGTTTCCACCAGCAAGAAAACCGATCCGGACATCGCTGCGATGATCGGTACTTCGGCTGCGCTGGCAATCTCCGGCATTCCTTTCGATGGTCCGATCGGCGCTGCCCGCGTTGCGTTCCACGAAAGCACCGGCTACCTGCTGAACCCGACTTACGAACAACTGAAAGCATCGAGCCTGGACATGGTCGTTGCCGGTACTTCGGAAGCGGTATTGATGGTTGAATCGGAAGCCAAAGAGCTGACCGAAGACCAGATGCTGGGTGCGGTATTGTTCGCCCACGACGAATTCCAGGTGGTGATCAACGCTGTCAAAGAGCTGGCCGCCGAAGCTGCCAAGCCAACGTGGACCTGGGCTCCTCAGCCAGAAGCCACCGCACTGCTGGGCGCTATCCGTGCCGAGTTCGGCGAAGCGATCTCCCAGGCTTACACCATCACCGTCAAGGCCGACCGTTACGCTCGCCTGGGTGAACTGAAAGACCAGGTTGTTGCCAAGCTGTCCGGTGAAGAAGGCCAGCCTTCGTCCAGCGAAGTCAAAGCTGCTTTCGGTGAAATCGAATACCGCACCGTTCGCGAAAACATCGTTAACGGCAAGCCGCGTATCGACGGCCGCGACACCCGCACCGTACGTCCGCTGAACATCGAAGTCGGTGTTCTGCCGAAGACCCACGGTTCGGCACTGTTCACCCGTGGTGAAACCCAGGCTCTGGTAGTCGCGACTCTGGGTACCGCCCGTGACGCACAGCTGCTGGACACCCTGGAAGGCGAGAAAAAAGACCCCTTCATGCTGCACTACAACTTCCCTCCGTTCTCGGTGGGCGAGTGTGGTCGCATGGGTGGCGCTGGTCGTCGCGAAATCGGTCACGGCCGTCTGGCCCGCCGTTCGGTTCAGGCCATGCTGCCAGCCGCTGACGTGTTCCCGTACACCATCCGTGTGGTATCGGAAATCACCGAGTCCAACGGTTCCAGCTCCATGGCTTCGGTCTGCGGCGCTTCCCTGGCGCTGATGGACGCTGGCGTGCCGATGAAGGCGCCGGTTGCCGGTATCGCCATGGGTCTGGTTAAGGAAGGCGAGAAGTTTGCCGTCCTGACCGACATCTTGGGTGACGAAGATCACCTGGGCGACATGGACTTCAAAGTAGCCGGTACCTCCAAAGGTGTTACCGCGCTGCAGATGGACATCAAGATCAAGGGCATCACCGAAGAAATCATGGAAATCGCTCTGGGCCAAGCCCTGGAAGCGCGCCTGAATATCCTCGGTCAGATGAACCAGATCATTGGCCAGTCGCGTACCGAGCTGTCGGAAAACGCTCCGACCATGATCGCGATGAAAATCGACACCGACAAAATCCGTGATGTCATCGGTAAAGGCGGCGCGACCATTCGTGCGATCTGTGAAGAAACCAAGGCTTCGATCGACATCGAAGACGACGGCTCGATCAAGATCTTCGGCGAAACCAAGGAAGCCGCTGAAGCCGCTCGTCAGCGCGTTCTGGGTATCACCGCTGAGGCCGAGATCGGCAAGATCTACGTGGGTAAGGTTGAGCGCATCGTCGACTTCGGCGCATTCGTCAACATCCTGCCGGGCAAGGACGGTCTGGTTCACATCTCCATGTTGAGCGATGCTCGCGTCGAGAAAGTGACCGACATCCTGAAAGAAGGTCAGGAAGTGGAAGTACTGGTACTGGACGTGGACAACCGCGGCCGTATCAAGTTGTCCATCAAAGACGTAGCAGCTGCCAAGGCTTCGGGCGTTTAATACTCCCTTCGCTTGATCGCTGAACACGCAAACGCCCCGACTGGTTCGGGGCGTTTTGCTGTGTGCAGGAAACGTAGCCGGTGCCGAACCCAGGCTCCGCAAGCTGCTACAGAGGGTTGCGTGCAAGTCTGTAGAAATTCAGATACGCAGTAAGTTGCCTGACCTGAAAGTCAGTGCTAGGTTTAGCCCACCGCCCGTGTAGCTCAGCCGGTAGAGCAGCGCACTCGTAACGCGAAGGTCGCAGGTTCGATTCCTGTCTCGGGCACCAGGCACCACCTGTTTTCAGATGATCCCGAATGGTTCTGAAGGCCAGATAAACCGGATTGCACGCGGTTTTTTCTGCGTCAGAGAGATCCTTGATGATCCAGATCCATCTTCCATTCCCCAGATCAGAGAGAACGAAATGACCATTAAAGAACTGACACAAGAAGCCCGGCACGAAGAGGCCCTCAAGAAATACATTCTTGATGCGCCCGAGTTGATGGACGAGATCAAAGACTTGAGCGCTGACGATCAGAAAGATCAGATTCAGTGGGCGTTCGAGGACGAGGCTGAAGCGCAGGGCTTGCAGCCCTGGGAGCTGACGCTCAAGTACACCTCAACGCCGGAAGAATACGAAGCGACACGCCTTGCATTGCACAAGGAAGCGGCCGAAGTGTTGGGCGTCGCGTGGGAAGAATACTGCGAGATGAACAATCTGGTGGTTTGATGCCAGCGCCAGCCTCATTGAGGCTGGCGTTTTGCTACATCAGAGACTCAAGCGCATCGACAGGTCCACGGCCTTCACATCCTTGGTGATTGTACCGATAGAAATGTAATCCACGCCGGTTTCGGCGATTGGGCGCAAGGTGCTTTCGCTGATCCCGCCGCTTGCCTCGAGTTTGGCTTTGCCAGCGTTAAGGCGCACAGCTTCGCGCATGTCGTCGTGGCTGAGTTCGTCCAGCATGATGATGTCGGCACCGGCAGCGAGTGCTTCTTTCAGTTCCGCAAGACTTTCCACCTCTATCTCTACCGGTTTGCCCGGGGCGATCCTGTGCGCAGCAGTGATTGCCTGGGCGATGCCCCCGCAAGCGGCGATATGGTTTTCCTTGATCAGGAACGCGTCATACAGGCCGATGCGATGGTTGTGGCAACCACCGCAGGTCACCGCGTATTTCTGTGCCAGACGCAGACCAGGCAGGGTCTTGCGGGTATCCAGCAGCTTTACCTGGGTGTCGGCAACCTGGTCGGCGAAGTATTGCGCGCGGGTGGCGACCCCGGACAGCAATTGCAGGAAGTTCAGCGCGCTGCGTTCACCGCTGAGCAGCGAGCGAGCAGGGCCTTCGAGGTGGAACAGCGCCTGATTGGGGCTGACGCGCTCGCCATCACGCACCTGCCAGTGCACCGCGACCCGCGGGTCCAGTTGCCGAAATACCGAGTCGACCCAGGCGGTACCGCTGATGACGGCCGTGTCGCGCGTGATGATGGTGGCTTTGGCCAGGCGTCCGGTCGGGATCAGTTGTGCGGTGATGTCACCGCTGCCTATGTCTTCAAGCAACGCACGGCGCACGTTGGCTTCGATTTCGGCGGTCAGGTCGGCGAGACGTAGATTCGGCATAACGGGCTCCACAAACAAAGTGGCCCGATTATAGGGCCATGCCGTGAGCTAACCCAAGGCGACATACACCTTCACTTCGCTCTGAACCCTGCATTTGGTCGCTTCAGCTAAGCCGTCAGGTTCGGGCGAGGGACGAGTTTGAGGGGCTGCTTCAAAATGAAGTGCAGGGTCTGCTGGCACAAGTGGCATCTTTTACCAGATAATCTGCCTTGTAATTGACGTCATGGCTTTGACGTCGCTGTGTTCTTTCGATCGATGAATTGCCGCGCAGTGCATCCGTACCCGCCCCAAACCGGGCCGCGCGCGTTGCAGGCTGCCGATCATTTACACAGAACCGAAGGATGACCGTTTCAGGAGGCTTGGATGCACAATGACGGGAAGGTAGTGCCTTTGCACAAGGCTGCTACTGATCAGGCGACTCACTCGCCGCTCGCCCGCCTGCCAGTCATTCTGCTCCAGGTTCGCGACAAAGCCGCGCAGCAACTCAAGCATGGCCTGCAAGCGTTGTTCGATAATGCCTATGACACCTTGTTCGAAATGGCTGACCGAGCTCAGAACAATGTTGACCAGAGCACGTTCTTCGAAGCCATGCGCGATTTGCGTCTCAAGCGAAAAAGCATTGAGCGTGGCTTTCTCGAGAAATTTTTCGAGGCCTTTGCCGGCCTCGCTCAGTACGACATAACGCAAACGTCGTTTCCCCGGTCGGTGCTTTGCGACCCATTGCTACAGGCTCCCAACGACGAGCTGGAACGAACCGTAGCGTTGGAGGCCATGGTCGCCAAGGCGCTCAGTCGTGACGGCTTTGCCCTGGGCCAATTGACCGCGCGTTTGAGTGCGTTGCTCGGCAAGCGTCTCGATGATCAGCACAACCCGATGGGGCCGGCCATGCTCTGCGAGCATTTCCTGGAGGCCTGGTGCAATCTGGGTGTGGAGACCAAGGTCAAGTTGATCATTCTCAAGCTGTTCGAGAAGTATGTGCTCAGCGATGGTGACCAGCTCTATGCTGAAGCCAATCAATTGTTGATAGTCACCGGCGTACTGCCCGAACTCAAGGCCGCTCCCACCCGCCGGGCTTCCGAGCGGGCGGCCGTCAACGCTGGTGCCGTGCAAACCGACCCTGGCACGGCCAAATCCAGCGGCGCACAGATCGACGAGGGGGTGCAGGAGGTTTTCGCGGCGTTGCAGGAACTGCTTTTACACGTCAGAGGCAGCGTTGCACCGACCTTCGAAGTCAGTGCGCAGACTCAGCCTATTTCGACCCGGGATTTGTTGCGCCTGCTCTCGCATCTACAGCAGTACGTACCAGAGCCCAGTGCTCAGGATGATTTCGATCTGCGTAATCAGCTTGAGCAATTGCTGACCCGAGTCAGCGTCAAAAGCGGCAAGTCCAGGGTCGTCGGCGTGGCTGATGAGGATGTGATCAATCTGATTGCGATGCTTTTCGAGTTCATCCTCGGTGATCGCAATTTGCCCGATTCGCTCAAGGCGCTAATCGGCCGCTTGCAGATCCCGATGCTGAAAGTCGCGGTGCTGGACAAGAGTTTTTTCAGTCGCGGCAATCATCCGGCCCGGCGCCTGCTCAATGAAATTGCCGCCGCCGCGGTGGGCTGGGGCGAGTGCGATGACTACCAGCGCGACAGTCTGTACCTGCGTATCGAGCAGCTCGTGCAGCGGCTGTTGAATGATTTTGTCGATGACCCGGCGATCTTCTCCGAGCTATTGGCCGATTTTCTGGCCTTCACCGCTGACGAACGCCGTCGCAGCGAATTGCTGGAGCAGTGCACCCGTGATGCCGAAGAAGGCCGCGCCAAAATGCAACTGGCCCACCAGTGTGTCGAACAGGAGCTGAATCAGCGGCTGTCGGGCCAGAAGCTTGAGAAGAGCCCGGCTATTGTGGGCAATGATGATTTGCCGACGATGGTTGAGGTAGTCCAGAAGATTGTTCTGAGGACCGCCGACGAGGGGCCTGTCGACGTTGCCGCTGTGCGCCTGGGCAAGGATGACGCGGGCCTGCTTGAGGTTAATCAGCTGCGTCCGGGGTGTTGGGTCGAATTCCAGGAAGACGATGAAAACACGGCTCGATGCAAACTGGTAGCGATCATCCAGCCATCCGGCAAGTACATTTTTGTCAACCGTACCGGCATGAAAGTACTGGAGCGAACCCGCACCGCGCTGGCGCTGGAGTTCCACTGCGGGGCTGTTCGAAAACTGGATGACACCTTGTTGTTCGACCGGGCGCTGGAGTCGGTGCTTGGTAACTTGCGTCGACTCAATCGCAAGTGATCGCAACCTGAGTGCTGATCGCGGCATACTGGGCCATCAAAGTCGTTGTTCAAGGAATCTGTATGCAGTTGGACCCCGCTAGCGGTTGGTGTCAGGGCGTGCGTCATTGTCCGTCGCCAAACTTCAATGCGCGCCCCACAGGCGAGATTTCCCTGCTGGTGATCCACAACATCAGTCTGCCGCCAGCGCAGTTCGCGACGGGTAAAGTGCAGGAGTTTTTCCAGAATCGCCTGGATGTCACGGAGCACCCTTATTTTGCAGGGATAGCCGATCTGCGCGTGTCTGCGCATTTTTTGATCGAACGTGACGGTGCGATCACTCAGTTTGTCTCCTGTCTTGAGCGTGCCTGGCACGCGGGTGTCTCACGCTTCGATGAGCGGGAAGGGTGCAATGATTTTTCTTTGGGCATCGAATTGGAAGGTACTGACGAGTTGCCATTCACCGATGCTCAATATCAGGCGTTGATTGCCTTGACCCGGCAGTTGCAGAGCGCCTACACGGCGATCACTGTGCAGCGCATCTGCGGCCATAGTGATATTGCTCCCGGGCGAAAAACCGATCCGGGGCCGGCTTTCGACTGGGTACGCTTTCGTGCAGCCTTGGATAAAGGGGACGAACAATGAGTTTTCTGGTGTTGCTGCTGGCGGTCTGGGTCGAAAAATTCTCGGCCTTGCGTCATCAGGTACAGCGCGACAGTGGATGGTTACGCGAGTTGGCCAAGCTTGAGGCCAGTCCGCGACTGACGAACCGACCCTGGTTAGTGCTAGCGCTGCTGGTTTTACTGCCGGTTACGGTGCTGGGATTAGGGCTGGTGGTGCTGGAACCGGTGTTCTACGGTTTGTTGGCGTTACCCGTTCATCTGTTAGTGGTGATTTACAGCCTGGGACGCGGCGACTTGTTGGGTGCTCTGGGGCCGTTTCGCGATGCCTGGCGTCGTGAGGACCTGCAAGCAGCGGCTCATGTTGCCAAGCGTGACCTGGATATTTGCGCTGACAGCGGCGAACAGTTGCTTGGGCGGGTTCAAGGACACTTGCTGTGGGAGGCCTATCAGAGCTTTTTTGCGGTGATTTTCTGGTACTTTCTGCTCGGTCCGGTCGCAGCGTTGAGCTATCGCTTGCTGGCATTAGCGGCTGAGCACGGGAAAAATCCGGCGCTGGCCGAGCGCGCCGAGCAATTGCGTCATGCCTTCGATTGGTTGCCGGTGCGATTGTTGGCAGCAAGCTTTGCGCTGGTGGGCAACTTTGTTGCGGTCAGCCGGGTGATGTTGCATGAGTTGCTCAACTGGAACATCAGTGCCGCGCAGTTGCTGGAGAAAGTCGGCCTGGGGGCTGGCGAGATCCCGGCACCAATGGTCGGCGCGGATGGTATTACCAGTCTGGACCGGTTATGGGAACTGCTGCTCCGGGCTGCGGTGCTTTGGTATGCCGGCTTTGCACTCTGGACTGTGTTTCTCTGAGACGTGCACAAAACCTGAGGTGAGAAAAACATTGCGGCGAGAGGGCTTTGCCCCTCGCCACAAAGGAGCTTCCCCGTTCACCAGACCGATACTCACGCGGTTAACTTTAAGTTACAAAACCTCCCTTTGATTTGAGCTATACAGACGTAGCGCCGAATAGTGGCTATCTGCTGTCTTCGCGTGCCTGCCAATAAAAATAAAAGAAAAGGGAGACTTTCAGTGAAGAGCTTGCTCTATCCCGCTGTAGCGCTGATGAACCGCCTGAGCTTCGGTATGAAGTTCAGCCTGATCAGTGTTCTGTTTTTCCTGCCGATGCTGGTGACCAACTTCTATCTGGTCCGCGACTCCTATCGCGAATTCCAGGGCACCCGGGTCGAATTGCAAAGTCTTGACCTGTTGGGCAGCAGCCTTACGCTACGGCGTGATCTGGAAACCCTGAATAACCTGGTGCAGATCAACGTCAACCTTGGCCAGTCCGGCAAAGCGGGGGATGTCGAGCCGAAGATCAGCGTCCTTGAACAGAGCGTCCTGGAACGCATGAAGGGGCTGGCGGCTGTGACCATCGACCCCGGGCAGATCAGCGTTTTCGATGGCAAGCGCGATGAAATGATTACGGCCTTCAAGGCTCAGCAAGCCGAAAACTCTTTGCAAAGCAAAAGCGCGTTGATCGGCAAGTTGCTCGGCAGTGCGCAAGTGTTCAGCCAGATTATCGCCAGCCAGTCCGGCTTGAGCCGCGACAATCAAAGTGACATGCGCCAATTGAGTGAGTTGATCACTGGGGTCACCCCGCAAGTCACGCAAATCCTGGGCGAAGGCCGGGCCATAGGCAGCTATTCGCTGGGGCAGGGTTTCCTCAATTCGTCGTCGAGCACTCGTTTCGATGAGCTGTTACAGCAGATTGAAAAGCTCCAGGCCGAGTATGGCTTGAAGCTGCAGGATGCTTTGGGCTCGAGCAAAGCGGCCCACGACGCTCTGGACCCATTGGCCAGCGCCAGCAGAGCGACGCTCAAGCAAGGTAGCGAACTGTTCGAAGAGCAGGTGGTGATGGCCGATACCCTCGATGCTCCCTGGCAAGCTTTTTACGATCATGTCAGCGGATTAATGGCGCAGACCTACCAACTCAATGAGGCCACGTTGAAGTTCCTTGGTGCGCAATTGCAGCAGCGTCTGGAGCAGAACCGCACGCAGATGGTGGCGTTGGTGGTTGCACTGGCCGCGGTGTTTTTATTGATCGTTTACCTCTATGGCGGTTTCTACGCTTCGACCCGCACTACCCTCAAACGCCTGGGAGCGGTGATGGATAAGGTCGCGGCGGGGGACATGACTGTCACTTTCACCGCCCACAGTCGCGACGAGTTGGGTGAATTGGGCAATGTGTTCAACGGTACCGTGGCGAAAATCCATGACCTGATCGAACTGGTGGGCAAGACCGTCAATGAAGTCGAGCTTCAGGCCGGTCAGGTTGAATCGGTATCGGCTCGCAGCAATCAGGCCGTCGCCGGTCAGCGCAGCCAGATTGAACAGGTTGCCACGGCCATGAATCAGATGTCGGCGACTGCCCAGGAAGTGGCCCGTAGCGCAGCAGCGGCGGTCAGTAGCGCCCACAGCGTCAACGACGAAACGGTCAGCGGCCGTGGTTTGGTGGTGTCTCAGCAGGGCAGCATTGCTCAGTTGGCCGGCGAGATTGACCAGTCAGTGTTGGTAATCAATCAGTTGGCCAGTGACAGCCAATCCATCAGCCGTGTACTTGAAGTGATCAAAAGCATTGCCGAGCAGACCAACCTGTTGGCGCTCAATGCGGCCATTGAGGCTGCGCGTGCCGGTGAACAGGGGCGCGGTTTTGCTGTGGTGGCCGATGAGGTCCGGACATTGGCCAAGCGTACTCAGCAATCGACTGAAGAAATCGAGCAAATGATTGCCAGGTTGCACAGCGGCGTCGGCGCGGCGGTGAAAGCCATGGGTGTTAGCCATCAGATGGCCAATGGAACGGTCAGCCAGTCGGAAAAGGTTCAGCAGGCGCTGGAAAACATCCTTGGAGCAGTAGGGATGATCGTCGATCAGAACCAACAGATCGCAGCAGCAGTCGAGCAACAAACCGCAGTGGCCCACGATATCGATCAAAACATCGTCGAGATCAACCGCGCCGGCGAGCGCACCGCTGAAGGTGCGCACCAGACCGAAGATGCCAGCCGTCAGCTTTCCGCGCAGGTGGTGCAGTTGAAGGCGTTGATCAGCGCGTTCCGGGTTTGAGGTCGGCAGCCATCATTGAGTGGGCAGCTTCCAGGCCATGCGGCGAGTGAGCATGATCCTGTAGGCTGCCAAGGCCTATTGCGACTGATTCCAGTTGAACAAATCACAGGCGTTGGCAGTGCTCGCCGCCGCCAGTTGCTGGGGGCTGATGGCCATGATTTCGGCCAGCGCCGAACAGATCGCCGGTAAGTGCTGCGGGCTGTTGCGCTGGCCTGGATACATGGCGGGCGCCATATCCGGCGAATCGGTTTCCAGCACGACGGCATCCAGCGGTAAGCCTTTGATGACTTTGTGCATGCGCAGCGCCTGCGGCCAGGTCGCGGCGCCTCCCAGGCCCAGTTTGAAACCGAGTTTGATGTATTCGCGGGCCTCTTCCTGACTGCCGGCAAAGGCATGGATGATGCCCGCGCGCTTCAAGCGAAAACGTTTGAGGGTCGCGATCGTGGTCGCATGGCTACGGCGGACATGCAGCAGCGCCGGTAACTGGAAATCTGCCGCCAGTTGTAACTGCGCTTCAAACAGCGCTTGTTGCCGTTCGCGGTCGAGATGTTCGAGAAAATAATCGAGACCGATCTCTCCCACCGCACACAGCTGCGGATGGCCAGCCAGACGGGTCAGCCAGTCGCCAAGCTCGGTCAGGTCCGCCGGGCAATGCTCATCGAGGTACGCCGGATGCAAGCCGAACGCGGCATGCAGGTCCGGGTCGCTTTGCACCAGATCCCATACCCGCTGCCAATTTCGCTGATAAACCCCCAGCACCACCATTCGTCGCACCCCGAGGATGCGGCTGTCAGCCAGCAGCGCTTGGCGATCTTCGTCGAAATCCGGAAAGTCCAGATGGGTATGGCTGTCGATCAGCTCCACGTTCACGCCTCGTGAATACGCTGCTTGAAGGTCCGCGCGATGGCCAGGACACCCGGTTGGTAGTGTTGTTCTTCAATCGCCGCCAACGCCAGTTGCAGCGCTTTGTCCGCGATCAGTTGATGTTGCTGGGCCATGGCGTTCACCGGCAGCGGCAGGAAGTCCAGCAACTGGGTGTCGCCGAACGTACCGAGGCGCAGCGGTCGGGATTTGAGCGGGAAGTCATGCAGCGCATCGAACACGCCCTGGAGCAGCACATAGGAGGTAGTCACCAGCGCATCCGGTAAGTGGCCGAGGCGTTGTAGTAACTCCTCCATCAGCTGTCGTCCGCAATCGCGACTGAAGGCTTCGCCGTGCTCGATCAGGATCTTGCCGTCAAATCCGGACAAGGCCTGCTTGAAGCCTGCTGCACGTTCCTGGCTGATGCTCAGCTCGGGACGCGCACCGATGAGCACGATCTGCCGAGGTGCGGGTTGCAACAGACTGCGGGTGAGTTGCAAGCTGGCTTCTTGATCATCGCTGATCACCGAGCAGAAATGCTCGGGCTCCATGACCCGGTCGATGGCAATGATCGGCAGGCCCTTGGCCTGCAACTGGCGATAGCTGTCATCATCGGGCGGCAGGCAGCTGGCGACGAACAATGCATCGCAACGTCGGGCGCGGAATAATTGCAGCAATTGTCGCTCGCTGTCCGGCGCATCGTCGGAACTGGCAATCAATAACTGATAGCCGCGTGCGCGGGCACCTTGTTCGAGCAATTTGGCGATCCTGGCATAACTGGGGTTTTCCAGGTCGGGCAGGATGAAACCCAAGGTACGCGTATGCCGGCTGCGTAGCCCGGCCGCTTGTGGGTTAGGCGTGAAGCCATGTTGTTCGACCACCGCCTGCACACGCTCGACGGTGCTGCGGCTGATCCGTTGTTGTTCGGCCTTGCCGTTGATGACATAGCTGGCGGTGGTGACAGACACACCGGCCAGTTGGGCGATATCACTGAGTTTCAACCCGGGATTTCCTTGTTGTTTTGGAGCTTGCCCCGACATTTTGTCCAATCGTAACCGAAATGAGGGGGCGACCATCGTCGCAACTGCGACCGACAGATAGGGCTTCAAGGATGAGCGATTATCGAGTAACGTGCCAAACATTCTAGATTAAACGTTTCAGCAAGCGTGTTTTCAGGGGTATAAAGGAGTTGGGCCGGTTCTGCCGAGAAGCCGCCCGAGGCTGTTCTGACAATAAGCCTAAGCTGATTCATTCAAAACAATACCTAGCGCGAACTTGCGCTAAATAGGAGAAAGCATGCTCGAGCTCACCATAGAGCAGATATCCATGGGCCAGTCGGCTGTGGATAAGTCCGCGGCACTGCACCTGCTTGCCGAACATCTTGTCGCTGATGGCCTGGTCGAAGAGGGTTACCTCGGCGGTTTGCAGGCGCGGGAAGCCCAGGGCTCGACCTTTCTCGGTCAAGGTATTGCGATCCCCCATGGCACCCCTGAAACCCGCGATAAGGTGTTCACCACCGGTGTGCGCCTGTTGCAGTTCCCGGAAGGGGTGGACTGGGGTGATGGCCAGATCGTCTATCTGGCGATCGGCATTGCCGCCAAATCCGATGAGCACCTGCACCTGTTGCAATTACTCACCCGCGCCCTGGGTGAAACCGATCTGGGCCAGGCCCTGCGCCGCGCCAGTTCCGCCGAGGCCCTGTTGAAGCTGCTGCAAGGTGCGCCGCAAGAGTTGGCGCTGGATGCGCAGATGATCGGGTTGGGCGTGCCCGCCGAAGATTTCGAAGAGCTGGTTTGGCGTGGCGCGCGTTTGCTGCGTCAGGCCGACTGTGTGAGCAATGGTTTTTCCGCAGTACTGCAACAGGTTGAAGCACTGCCGCTGGGCGACGGCCTGTGGTGGTTGCACAGCGAACAGACGGTCAAGCGTCCAGGCCTGGCCTTCGTCACGCCGGACAAGCCGATCCGCTACCTCGGCCAACCGCTGAGCGGTCTGTTCTGTCTGGCCAGCCTGGGTGAAGCCCACCAAGCCTTGCTCGAACGCCTTTGCGCGTTGCTGATTGAAGGTCGCGGCCACGAGTTGGGACGAGCTACCAGCAGCCGCGCGGTCCTGGAAGTACTCGGTGGCGAATTGCCGGCGGACTGGCCGAGCGCCCGGATCGCCTTGGCCAATGCCCACGGCTTGCATGCGCGTCCGGCGAAGATTCTGGCGCAACTGGCGAAAAGCTTTGAAGGCGAGATTCGCGTGCGGATCGTCGACGGCAAGGACAGTGCGGTGTCGGTGAAGAGCCTGAGCAAGTTGCTCAGCCTCGGCGCCCATCGTGGCCAGGTGCTGGAGTTTATCGCTGAACCGAACATCGCTGCCGATGCCTTGCCCGCGTTGCTGGCGGCCATCGAAGAAGGGCTTGGCGAAGAAGTCGAGCCGTTGCCGGCGATCAGCGCACCGCGTGAAATCGTCGCTGAAGTGGAGCCGGTGCTGGTAGTTCCGGCCTCGGGCAGTCTGATTCAGGCGATAGCCGCCGCACCCGGGATTGCCATCGGTCCGGCCCATATTCATGTTCTGCAGCCGATCGATTACCCGTTGCGTGGTGAGTCCGCCGCCATTGAACGTGAGCGTCTGAAACAGGCGCTGGCCGATGTCCGTGGTGACATCGAAGGGCTGATTCAGCGCAGCAAGGCCAAGGCTATCCGCGAGATTTTCATTACTCACCAGGAAATGCTCGACGATCCGGAGCTGACCGACGAAGTCGACACTCGCCTCAAGCAAGGTGAAAGCGCCGAGGCTGCATGGATGGCGGTGGTCGAGGCAGCGGCCAGACAACAGGAATCGCTGCATGATGCGCTGCTGGCCGAGCGTGCGGCGGACTTGCGAGATGTCGGTCGCCGGGTGCTGGCGCAGCTGTGTGGCGTCGAAACCCGGGTCGAACCTGAGCAACCGTACATTCTGGTGATGGATGAGGTCGGCCCCTCGGATGTGGCGCGTCTCGATCCAGCGCGGGTTGCCGGGATTCTTACCGCTCGTGGTGGCGCCACCGCCCACAGTGCGATTGTCGCGCGGGCGCTGGGCATTCCAGCGCTGGTCGGTGCCGGCGCTGCGGTATTGCTGCTGGCGCCGGGCACGCCCCTGTTGCTCGACGGTCAGCGTGGCCGCCTGCATGTGGACGCCGATGCCGCGACCTTGCAGCGCGCCACCGTAGAGCGCGATACCCGCGAGCAACGTCTGCAAGCCGCAGCGGCCCAGCGCCACGAACCGGCGTTGACCACCGATGGCCACGCCGTTGAAGTGTTCGCCAATATCGGTGAAAGCGCAGGTGTCGTCAGTGCCGTGGAGCAGGGCGCCGAAGGCATTGGCTTGCTGCGCACCGAACTGATTTTCATGGCCCACACGCAAGCGCCGGATGAGGCGACCCAGGAAACCGAATACCGCCGTGTGCTCGATGGTTTGGCCGGCCGGCCTTTAGTGGTGCGTACCCTGGATGTTGGCGGTGACAAACCGCTGCCTTACTGGCCGATCGCCAAGGAAGAAAACCCTTTCCTCGGTGTTCGCGGCATTCGTCTGACTCTGCAACGTCCGCAGATCATGGAAGCCCAGTTGCGCGCCTTGCTGCGCGCCGCTGATAACCGGCCGCTGCGGATCATGTTCCCGATGGTCGGCAGCGTCGATGAGTGGCGCCAGGCCAGGGACATGACCGAGCGCCTGCGTCTGGAAATCCCGGTGGCCGATCTACAATTGGGGATAATGATCGAAGTGCCGTCCGCGGCGTTGCTCGCTCCGGTATTGGCCAGGGAAGTGGATTTCTTCAGCGTCGGTACCAATGACCTGACCCAATACACCCTGGCCATCGACCGCGGCCATCCGACGTTGTCGGCCCAGGCCGATGGCTTGCACCCAGCCGTGTTGCAACTGATCGACATCACCGTGCGTGCGGCCCATGCCCATGGCAAATGGGTCGGCGTGTGTGGAGAGCTGGCGGCTGATCCGTTGGCCGTACCAGTGCTGGTGGGGCTTGGCGTGGATGAACTGAGTGTCTCGGCGCGCAGTATTGCCGAGGTCAAGGCGCGGGTTCGCGAGCTCGGTTTGAGCCAGGCAAAAATCCTTGCTCAGCAGGCATTGGCCGTGGGCAGCGCCAATGAAGTGCGTGCTTTAGTGGAGGCACTGTAATGGCTAAGATTCTTACCCTTACCCTGAACCCGGCGCTGGACCTCACCGTCCAGTTGGCCTGCCTGGAACCCGGTCAGGTCAACCGCAGTGATGCCATGCACACCCACGCCGCCGGCAAGGGTGTGAACGTGGCGCAGGTGCTGGCCGATCTCGGGCATCAGCTGACCGTCAGCGGTTTCCTCGGCGAAGACAATCTACAGGCCTTCGAAACCCTGTTTGCCCGGCGTGGTTTTGTCGATGCGTTCATTCGCGTGCCCGGAGAAACCCGCAGCAATATCAAACTGGCTGAAAGCAATGGGCGTATCACCGACTTGAATGGGCCGGGCCCGCTGGTCAGTGAAGCCGCTCAACAGGCGCTGCTTGATCGTCTCGATCAGATCGCCGTCGGGCATGATGCGGTGGTGGTCGCTGGCAGTCTGCCGCAGGGCGTCAGTGCGCAGTGGTTGCAGACGTTGCTGATCCGCCTGAAAAATCTCGGCTTGAAAGTTGCCTTGGATACCAGCGGCGAAGCCTTGCGTGCAGGGCTCGCTGCAGGTCCATGGCTGGTCAAGCCCAATACTGAAGAGCTGGCCCAAGTGCTGGATTATCCGGTCGTGTCGGTGGCTGCGCAAACCGAGGCGGCAAGCCGGTTAAGGGCGCAAGGTGTCGAGCATGTGGTGATTTCCCAAGGTGCCGACGGTGTGAACTGGTTCAGCGTCGGTTGTGCCTTGCAGGCACTGCCACCGAAGGTCCGAGTCGCCAGTACCGTCGGTGCTGGCGATTCATTGCTGGCGGGGATGCTGCACGGTTTGCTCAGTGCTCATACCCCTGAACATACCTTGCGCACGGCCACCGCGATTGCCGCCATGGCCGTTACCCAGATCGGTTTTGGAATCAACGATGCCGCGCAACTGGCGCAGCTCGAACAGGGTGTTCGTATTCATCCCCTGACAGAACAATAAGAGGGTTCGTAATGAAGTTAGCCATTGTTACTGCCTGCCCGAATGGCATGGTCACCAGTGTGCTCTGCGCGCGTTTGCTCGACGCAGCGGCGCAACGCCAGGGTTGGAGCACCAGCGTCGAAGTGCATGACGCGGCGCATCCAGAACGCCAGTTGTCGGCCGCGACCATCGAAGCTGCTGAGTGGGTGCTGGTGGTCAGCAGCGCGCCGGTGGATATGTTGCGCTTTGTTGGCAAGCGAGTGTTTCAGAGTTCGCCGGCTCAAGCGCTGCAAGACGTCGAAGCGGTATTGCGACGCGGTGCCGAGGAGGCGCAGGTCTATGCCGCGCCCGACGTGGTTGCCACGCCGCCCGCCGTTGGCAAACGCGCGCCACGGCTGGTCGCAGTGACCGCTTGCCCGACCGGCGTCGCTCACACCTTTATGGCGGCCGAAGCATTGCAGCAAGCGGCCAAGCGCCTGGGCTATGACCTGCTGGTGGAAACCCAGGGCTCGGTCGGTGCACGTAACCCCTTGAGCGCAGCGGCGATTGCCGACGCCGATGTGGTATTGCTGGCGGCGGATATCGAAGTCGCCACTGAGCGTTTTGCCGGCAAGAGGATTTACCGCTGCGGCACGGGCATCGCCTTGAAACAGGCCGAAGCCACGCTGAATAAAGCGTTGGACGAGGGGCAGCAGGAAAGTGCTTCGACCGGCACCAAAGGTCCGGCCAAGCAAGAAAAAACCGGTGCCTACAAGCACCTTCTGACCGGTGTGTCGTTCATGTTGCCGATGGTGGTGGCCGGCGGGTTGATGATCGCCTTGTCATTTGTCTTCGGTATCACGGCGTTCAAAGAGCCAGGGACCCTGGCCGCGGCGCTGATGCAGATCGGTGGCGAGAGCGCATTCAAGCTGATGGTGCCGCTGCTTGCCGGTTACATCGCCTACTCGATCGCCGACCGTCCGGGCCTGGCGCCGGGGATGATTGGCGGTCTGTTGGCCAGTACCCTGGGGGCGGGTTTTATCGGTGGGATCATTGCCGGTTTTATCGCCGGTTATGCCGCGCAAGCGATCAATCGCTGGGCGCGCTTGCCGCAAAGTCTCGAAGCGTTGAAGCCAATCCTGATCATCCCGTTGCTGGCGAGCCTGTTCACGGGGCTGGTGATGATCTACGTGGTGGGTAAACCGGTTGCCGGGTTGCTTGAAGGGCTGACTCACTTCCTCGACAGCATGGGTACGACCAACGCGATTCTGCTCGGTGTGTTGCTCGGCGGCATGATGTGCGTTGACCTTGGTGGGCCGATCAACAAAGCTGCTTATGCGTTCTCGGTGGGCCTGCTGGCATCGCAAAGTTATGCACCGATGGCCACCACCATGGCTGCCGGTATGGTGCCGCCGATTGGTATGGGCATCGCTACGTTCATCGCCCGCCGCAAGTTTGCCCAGGCCGAGCGTGAAGCCGGCAAAGCGGCATTTGTGCTCGGCCTGTGCTTTATCTCCGAAGGGGCGATCCCGTTTGCCGCCAAGGACCCGTTGCGGGTGATCCCGGCGAGCATCGCCGGCGGTGCGTTGACTGGCGCACTGTCGATGTACTTCAGCTGCAAGCTGATGGCGCCGCACGGAGGGCTGTTCGTTATGCTGATCCCGAATGCAATCAACCATGCGTTGTTGTATCTCTTGGCGATTGTCGCCGGGAGTTTGCTGACGGCGGTGACGTATGCGCTGATCAAGCGGCCTGAGGTGGTTGAGTTGGTTCTGGAGCCGGCATAAGCCTGATACCTGTAGGAAAGCAGGGGGGCGCCTAGCTGTTGCCTGCGATAAGGTCAACGCGGTCTAGCTGGCGCACCGCGTTATGATCGTTCCCACGCTCTGCGTGGGAATGCCGCTCTGGACGCTCTGCGTCTGCTTTGGATGTGACGCGCAGCGGCACGGGATGCATTCCCACGCGGGAGCGATCAGTTACTCGGTGTATCAGTACACATCCCGTCGATAACGCCCTTGCTCGACCAGCTTCTCAACCTCTTGAGCCCCCAGCACGTCATTGAGCACCTGATCCACACCCGCCGCCATCCCTTGCAGGCTGCCGCAGATATAAATGGCCGCACCATCGGCCAGCCACTTTTTCAACTCTTCGGCTGCGTCGCGCAGTCGATCCTGCACATAGATCTTCTCTTGCTGATCCCGCGAGAACGCCAGGTCCAGGCGCGCCAGATCGCGGCATGCCAGCCATTCGTGCAGCTCGTCCCGGCAATGGAAGTCATGCTCGGCATTACGCTCACCGAACAACAACCAGTTGCGTTGCTGACCATCGGCGATGCGTGCTTTGAGCAGGCTGCGCAGCCCCGCCAGGCCGGTGCCGTTGCCTAGCAGGATTAGCGGTCGTGGTTCTGCGGGTAGATGGAAACCGCTGTTGCGCCGCACCCGCAGGCTGATGGCAGAACCCAGCGGCGCGTGTTCGGTCAGCCAGCCGGAGCCGATGCCCAGACTGCCATCGGCGTGACGCTCCTGACGCACGATCAGTTCCAGTAGACCGTCGCTGGCGATCGAGGCAATCGAGTATTCGCGCATGGCCAACGGCACCAGGGCATCGACCAATGCCTGGGCTTGCAGACCAACCAGATGAACACGATTGTCGGGCAACTGAAGACCTGCCAGGGCCTGGGCCAGGGTTTCCTGCAAACCGTCGAGCTGGACTGGAGCTGTCGCAGGCAGGCTCATCCCACTGAGAAAATGCTCGACTGCAGCACCGCTGTTGCGCGGCAGGATTTCCACCAGATCGCCGGCCAGCCAACTGCTGGCGGTTGGCGCGGTCAGCCCCAGCAAATACACGCCTGAGCCACTGCTGTTAGGGTTGAGTAGCCTGCGCTGGCTCAGCGTCCAGTTGTCGAAACTCGGTGCTTTCCAGGTGTCCACCGGGGTATGCCCGGTCAGCTGACCGAGTTGCTGTTGCCAGTGCCGCAGGGCGTAGGGGTCGCCGCTGTCGACTTCAATCGGGGCGAACAGCGTGGCGCCGCCATGTTCTGCGAGCCAGGCGTGCAGACGTCGGGCAAAGCCACAGAAGTGCTGATACTGCCGATCACCGAGACCCAGCACCGTGTAATTGAGGTTGTTTAGTGTCAACGCCTGTCCGAGCACTTTGCGTTCGAAGCCTCGGGCGCTGTCCGGTGCTTCACCGTCGCCGAAAGTACTGACCACGAACAACGCGTGGTTTGACTCTCGCAAATGCTGTTCGCTGACATCCGCCAATGGCTGCACCTTGACCGGCACCCCGGCGGCCTGCAATTGGCCGGCGGTTTGCCACGCCAGCTGTTCGGCAAAACCGCTTTGGCTGGCGAAACCGATCAGCCAGGCCGGTGCATCGCTGTTGTTATGACCCAGGCCGTTGCGGGCGTCTTTTACCTGGCGTTTCTTGCGTCGACGATCTAGGTACAACAGCCAGCCGGTGACAAAGAACAGCGGCATGGTAAGGGCGGCGAGGGTCAGCACAATGCGCCCCACAATCCCGAAGTAACTGCCGACATGCAGCGCGTAAATACTGGTCAGCAGTTGTGCCTTGAAGCTTTTGTCGGCATAGCGATCATGCCGGCTGACAGCGCCATTGGCCGGATCGAGCATGATCTGGTTCAGCGCACGATCATGGGGCGAGTTCTTCAGCAGGTAAAACACCGTGGACGGTTGTCCGGCCACTGGCGGCATGCGGATGTTGTAGGCACTCAAGCCTGGGCCGGCAGTGCTGTAGATGCTGCTCCACATCGCGCGGTAATCGGCGGTCGGTGCCGGGCCGGACGGCGGTGCGCCTCGGTCACCTTTACGCATCTGGCTATCGGGAGAATCCGAGAGCAGCTTGTTCAGGCCTTTGTTGTACCACTCATAGGACCAGGACAATCCGGTCAATGCCGCCAGCAGATAGAAAATCAGGCACCAGGTACCGGCCACCGAATGCAGGTCCCAATTGAAGCTGCGGCCTTTTTTTGCCCAGTCGAAGGTCAGCCAGGCGCGCCAGCTTGCGACCTGACGCGGCCAGCGCAGATAGAGGCCGGACAGGCAGAAGAAAATCAGAATCAGCGTGCAGGCGCCGGTGATTTGCCGGCCGGTATCGCCCATCGCCAGGAAGCGGTGCAGCTGCAGCATCAGGCCAAAGAAGTCCTGACCTGTAGCATCGCCCATGAAGTCGCCGGTGTAGGGGTCGAAGTAGCGCATCTGTCCGCGACGCTCGCCGGGCGGCGGGGTGAAGAACACCCGCGCGGCGTTACCGCTGTCGGTTTCGACCCAGAGCATCGAGACCTTTTTGCCTTCAGCGGCCTCGATTTTCTCCACCAGTTCGGCAGGCGGCAGCACACCGGCCAGCGGCTTCCCGACCTGCAAGACCTGTGGGTTCAGTGCCCGCAGGATCTCGTCCTGAAACGACACCGCCGCACCGGTAATGCCCATCAAGGCCAGCACCAGCCCGGCACTGATGCCGAAGAACCAATGCAGCTGGAACAGGGTTTTCTTCAACACGTCGACCGCCTTGTTCATCTGAAACTGTTTGTTCAAGAAAAATTCACGGCGTGCATTATGCCGTGAGTTGTCGAGAAACATTCCTCTTTACATGCAAAAGCCCCGCTCATCGTGATCAGCGGGGCCTGGCGACTTCACATGTGAATCAGAATTCATGAGAGTGGCAGGCTCAGTGCTGTTGAGCGCGAGCGATCCGCAGATCCAGGCGTTGGCCACGGATTATCAGCAGCGGGCAGTCGAGTTGGCATAAGAAGTTAGATCGTTCTCACGCTCCCGCGTGGGAACGCAGCCTGTGACGCTCTGCGTCACATTGGACGCAGAGCGTCCATGGAGTCATTCCCACGCAGAGCGTGGGAACGATCGGCGGTGTCTAGTCCTGAAACAGGTGTAAACCTATTTCAGGACTAGACACGGCACACAAAAAAGCCCATGACACGTCATGGGCTTTTTAATTTCAGCGAGCTGCGTTTAAACGTAGAACGACTTCAGCGGCGGGAAGCCATTGAACTCAACGGCGCTGTAGCTGGTGGTGTATGCGCCGGTGGACAGCCAGTACAAGCGGTCGCCGATGGCCAGGTTCAGTGGCAAGCCGTACTTGTAGTTCTCGTACATGATGTCGGCGCTGTCGCAGGTTGGGCCGGCGATGACCACTTCTTCCATCTCGCCTTTTTTCTCGGTCCAGATCGGGAACTTGATGGCTTCGTCCATGGTTTCGATCAGGCCGGAGAATTTGCCCACATCCGTGTACACCCATCGCTCTACAGCGGTACGGGATTTACGGGCTACCAGCACCACTTCGCTGACCAGGATGCCGGCGTTGGCGATCAGCGAACGGCCTGGTTCCAGGATGATTTCCGGGAGGTCGTCACCGAAATCTTCCTTGAGGAAACGGATGATTTCTTCGGCGTAGGTTTCCAGGCTGTTGGTGCGGGTGATGTAGTTGGCCGGGAAGCCGCCGCCCATGTTGATCAGCTTGAGGTGGATGCCGTCTTCTTCTTTCAGACGTTCGAAGATCACTTTGACCTTGGCGATTGCTGCGTCCCAGACGCTGATGTCGCGCTGCTGCGAACCAACGTGGAACGATACGCCGTATGGCACCAGGCCCAGGTCGCGAGCGAGGATCAGCAGGTCCATGGCCATGTCGGTCTGGCAGCCGAATTTGCGCGACAGTGGCCAGTCAGCCGTGGTCGAGCCTTCGGTGAGGATGCGCACATAGACTTTCGAGCCTGGTGCAGCCTTGGCGATGTTGCGCAGGTCCGCTTCGGAGTCGGTGGAGTACAGACGCACGCCCTTCTCGTAGAAGTAGCGGATGTCCCTGGATTTCTTGATGGTGTTGCCGTAGCTGATGCGATCCGGGCTGACGCCCTGGTTCAGGACTTTATCGAGCTCGTAGATCGAGGCGATGTCGAAGCTCGAACCTTTTTCTTTGAGCAGGTCGATGATTTCGACGGCCGGGTTGGCCTTGACCGCGTAGTAAACCTTGGCAAATTCGAAACCAGCGCGCAGGTCGTCATAGGCCTGGGCAATCATCGCGGTGTCGATGACCACGAATGGGGTTTCTTGTTTGTCGGCGAAGGCCTTCATTTTCTGAAAGGTTTCGCGCGCGAAATAGTCTTCGACATTGATCGACATACTTGGGAGCTCCTAATGGCAAACGGGTAAAAACAATGGGTGCAAATGAACGTCCTCCGTATCCCCACTTTGGTTCGCCTACTTCCCAAGGCATGTCCGCCGAAAGCAAAAAGGTCAACCGTGCAGAGCGCTACGGGTGACCTTGCTGTCTCGTCGTCAGTACTTGAGCCGGATGGATCGTTTCCAGCATGGACGTTCGGCGCGAACTTTAGGGCGTGAGGAGCTTGAGATCAACAAAAAATGTCGCGTTTTTGCACGCGTCCGTCGCGAGCTCCTGGTCAGCCACTTATGTAACCGACCCAGATGACAGGCTGATGTTCCCCGATCGGGGGAAATGGGCAGGATTTTCTGACAGACCGAGTCCTTGCCCGCGATGTCGTCAGATCAGGCCGGGGCCGCTTTGTCAGGCTGATGGGTTGGTTTTCGGTTCCTGATGTGCTCAACGGTTCGGTTCCGGGTTCAACTTGGGCTATAATCGCGGCCCTTTTTTTGAATCACCTGCCAGGCGATTTCCCATGACCAAACAGGCCGCCGAAGTCGCGAAACGCCGCACTTTCGCCATTATTTCCCACCCCGATGCGGGTAAAACCACCATCACCGAGAAGTTGTTGCTGATGGGCAAGGCTATTGCGGTGGCCGGTACGGTCAAATCCCGTAAGTCGGACCGTCATGCCACCTCCGACTGGATGGAAATGGAAAAGCAGCGTGGTATCTCCATTACCACGTCGGTCATGCAGTTCCCGTATCGCGATCACATGATCAACCTGCTCGACACCCCGGGCCACGAAGACTTCTCCGAAGACACCTACCGCACCCTGACGGCGGTCGACTCGGCGCTGATGGTGCTCGACGGCGGTAAAGGCGTCGAACCACGGACCATCGCCCTGATGGACGTCTGCCGTTTACGCGATACACCGATTGTCAGCTTCATCAACAAACTCGACCGGGACATTCGTGACCCCATCGAGCTGCTCGACGAGATCGAAGCGGTGCTGAAGATCAAAGCCGCGCCGATCACTTGGCCGATCGGTTGCTACCGCGACTTCAAGGGCGTGTACCACCTCGCCGACGACTACATCATTGTTTACACCGCCGGCCACGGCCACGAGCGCACCGATGTGAAAATCATCAAGAAGCTCGATTCCGATGAAGCCCGCGCGCACCTGGGTGATGAATACGACCGTTTCGTCGATCAACTGGAACTGGTGCAGGGTGCTTGCCACGAATTCAATCAACAGGAATTCATGGACGGCCAGCTGACCCCGGTGTTCTTCGGGACCGCCCTGGGCAACTTCGGTGTCGATCACGTGCTCGACGCCGTGGTCAACTGGGCGCCCAAGCCGCTGGCCCGTGTCGCGAACGAGCGTACGGTCGAGCCGGTTGAGGAGAAATTCACCGGCTTCGTGTTCAAGATCCAGGCAAACATGGATCCTAAACACCGTGACCGGATTGCCTTCATGCGTATTTGTTCCGGCAAGTACGACAAGGGCATGAAAATGCGCCACGTACGGACTGGCAAGGATGTGCGGATCGGCGATGCGCTGACCTTCTTCTCCTCCGAGCGTGAGCAACTGGAAGAAGCCTTCGCCGGCGACATCATCGGCCTGCACAACCACGGCACGATCCAGATCGGCGACACCTTCACCGAAGGCGAGGTACTGGGTTTCACCGGGATCCCGCACTTCGCCCCGGAACTGTTCCGTCGCGTGCGTCTGAAGGACCCGCTCAAGTCCAAGCAACTTCGACAAGGCCTGCAACAGCTGGCCGAAGAAGGCGCAACCCAGGTGTTCTTCCCGGAGCGCAGCAACGACATCATCCTTGGCGCCGTTGGTGTGCTGCAGTTCGATGTGGTCGCCAGCCGCTTGAAAGAGGAATACAAGGTCGAGTGCGCTTATGAGCCGATCACCGTGTGGTCCGCCCGCTGGATTGATTGCAGCGATAAGAAGAAGCTGGAAGAGTTCAGCGTCAAGGCTGTGGAAAACCTCGCCCTCGACGGCGGCGGTCACCTGACTTACCTGGCCCCGACCCGGGTCAACCTGGCCCTGATGGAAGAGCGCTGGCCGGACGTGAAATTCCGTGCGACGCGTGAGCATCACTAAGCACTGGCTGGTGACACCCGAAAGCCCACTGTGAAAACAGTGGGCTTTTTTTTTGCAAGCGACTTCGATCTTTGTGGCGAGAGAGCTTGCTTCCGCCGGCCAGTCCGCGCTCGGGCGAAGCAGTCGTAAAGTCGCTGCATGCGGTGTGTCTGGAAGAATGGGATAGATCGTTCCCACGCTCTGCGTGGGAATGCCTCACTGGACGCGCAGCAATCGCTTCGGCAGTGACGCAGAGCGTCACGGGCTGCATTCCCACGCAGAGCGTGGGAACGATCATTGGCAGATCTGACACCCAGTAATCAAAAAACGGGCGGCTCTGAGGTCGCCCATTCTTGATGTGGCGGGATTTCCGAGGCGGGTGTAGGACGTGCGGTGCTGGCCCGAAAAACATCGCAGCCTGCGGCAGGACCTACAGTGGAGCGCGGTCAATTGTGGCGAGGGAGCTTGCTTCCGTTGGGCTGCGGCCCTGAATTCATCCGGCACGGTGTTTCAGGAACACCGCATCTAACTGTTTCACTTCTGCTGCGCCCGAGCGCGGACCGACCAGTGGGAGCCAGCTCTCTAGCCACAACTATTCGTCATTCATTAAATAGCGATTTGAAATAAACATTAGTCCAAACCCGTCTGTTGACGAAGGGCATTTGGTGACCTCCATTAGTGTCCTATCTGGTGTATCCCGTATATCCGGACTAGATTTCAGACAGCGCTGCGGTCCTTGCGCACAAGGTCTGTGGCTTCGGTGATTCACCTACGAAAGGATGGAATCAGCTATGAGCATTTTTCAACGCATGGTTTTACTGATCAAAGTGCTGGTGTTGCTGTCGGTGGGCACTTCGGCAGCGTGGGCGAGCAGCGGCGCGGTACAGGACCAGGGTTTCTGGGCGGCAAAAAGTGTTCAGAGCAGTGGTTTGATTGCCGCCAAGTCCGAATCCGAATCTGGAGGGCAGGATCAGGGCGGCAGTAAAGGCGATGACGACTCGACCACCGACGATAATCCCGAAGACGATACCCAGGGTTAAGTATCCAGACAAAAGAAAACCCCTCTTGCCGGACTGATGCGCAATCCTGATGGAGGGGTTTGGATAACTCGTTGAAAGCGCCCCCAAGAGGGCGCTTTTTCATGCCCGGCTTATACGACGAATTGCTCGGCGTAATGGCAGGCCACCTGGCGGTTGTCGAGTGAGCGCAGGACCGGCTCTTCGGTGCTGCAGCGCTCGGTGGCGTACGGGCAGCGCTTGTGGAAGGCGCAGCCGGACGGCGGATTGAGCGGGTTAGGCAATTCGCCGACGATCTTGATTTTCGGCTTGCTCGGGTCCGGATGGATGGTCGGTGTAGCCGACAGCAGTGCCTGGGTGTAGGGGTGCAGAGGACGAGTGTAGATGTCTTCTTTGGGACCCATTTCCACCGGGCGGCCGAGGTACATCACCAGCACCTGATCGGCGACATGGCGCACCACCGCGAGGTTGTGAGAGATGAACACGTAGGCAGTGTTGAACTCTTGCTGAAGGTCCATGAACAGGTTGAGTACCTGCGCCTGAATCGACACGTCGAGGGCCGAAGTCGGTTCGTCCGCCACCAGCACTTTGGGTTGCAACATCATCGCTCGAGCCAAGGCAATCCGCTGGCGCTGACCACCGGAGAACATGTGTGGGTAACGCTGGTAGTGCTCAGGGCGCAAGCCAACCTGCTTCATCATCGCCTGGACTTTCTCGCGACGCTCGGCGGCGGACAGACTGGTGTTGATCAGCAGCGGTTCAGCGAGCTGGTCGCCGATTTTCTGCCGTGGATTCAAGGAGGCGTAAGGGCTCTGGAAAACCATCTGCACATCTTTGCGCAGCTGCTTGCGTTCGGCCTTGTTGGCACCGGCCACTTCTTGCCCTGCGATTTTCAGCGAACCGGAGGAGGGTTCTTCGATCAGCGTCAGGGCGCGGGCCAGGGTCGATTTACCGCAGCCCGACTCGCCTACAACAGCGAGGGTCTTGCCGGCTTCCAGTTCGAACGACACGCCATTGAGCGCGCGAACCAGCGCGGTGCCTTTGAACAGGCCTCGGGAAACTTCGTAGTGACGGGTAAGGTCGCGGGCGGTGAGAACGACGCTCATTACGCCACCTCCTGATTCAAGGGGTAGAAGCAGCGGGCGAGGCTGTTGGTTTTCGGGTCCAGACCTGGACGTTGTTGACGACAGCTGTCCTGCACGTACGGGCAGCGCGGCGACAGCAGGCAGCCTTGCGGACGGTCATAACGGCCGGGAACGATGCCCGGCAGGGTGGCCAGGCGCGAGGAACCCAGGCTGTGTTCGGGAATGGCCTTGAGCAGCGCTTCGCTGTACGGGTGCGCCGGGATGTCGAACAACTGCGGCACCTGACCGACTTCTACCGCTTGGCCGGCGTACATCACGCACACGCGCTGGGCGGTTTCGGCAACCACCGCCAGGTCGTGAGTGATCAGCACCAGGCCCATGTTGTGCTCTTGTTGCAGGTTGAGCAGCAGGTCCATGATCTGCGCCTGAATCGTCACGTCCAACGCGGTGGTCGGTTCGTCAGCGATCAGAAGTTTGGGTTCGCCGGCAATCGCCATGGCAATCGCCACACGTTGACTCATACCGCCGGAGAGTTGATGCGGGTAGGCGTCCATACGGCTCGCGGCGCCCGGGATTTCGACTTTTTCCAGCAGCTCGATGGCGCGCTTGCGGGCGGCCTTGCTGGACATTTTCAGGTGCAGACGCAGCACTTCTTCGATCTGGAAACCCACGGTGTAGCTTGGGTTGAGTGCGGTCATCGGATCCTGGAAAACCATCGCCAGGTCCTTGCCGACAATGCGCCGACGTTGGCGGGCGCTGAGCTTGAGCATGTCCTGGCCGTCGAAGCTGAGGGCGTCAGCGGTGACGATGCCCGGGTGCTCGATCAGGCCCATCAGCGCCATCATGGTCACGGACTTGCCGGAACCCGATTCGCCAACGATGGCCAGTACTTCGCCCTTGTCCACGGAAAGGTCGAGACCGTCGACCACCGGTACGGCGTTTTTGTCGCCAAAGCGAACGTTGAGATTCTTGATTTCTAACAGTGACATTTGAATCTCCTCAGGCGGCGTTCTTGAGTTTCGGGTCCAGCGCATCGCGCAGGCCGTCACCCATCAAGTTGATTGCCAGCACGCTGAGCAAAATGGTCAAACCAGGCAGGCTGACGACCCACCAGGCGCGTTCGATGTAGTCGCGAGCCGAAGCCAGCATGGTGCCCCACTCAGGGGTTGGCGGTTGTACGCCAAGGCCGAGGAAGCCCAGGGCTGCGGCATCGAGAATCGCCGAGGAGAAGCTCAAGGTCGCCTGAACGATCAGCGGCGCCATGCAGTTAGGCAGCACGGTGATGAACATCAGGCGCGGCAGACCGGCACCGGCCAGGCGCGCGGCGGTCACGTAGTCGCGGTTCAGTTCGCCCATCACCGCAGCGCGGGTCAGACGGACATAGGACGGCAACGAAACCACGGCGATGGCGATGACGGTGTTGATCAGGCCAGGGCCTAAGATGGCGACAATCGCCACAGCCAGCAGCAAGGAGGGCAGGGCCAGCATGATGTCCATCAGGCGCATGATGGTCGGGCCGAGCACGCGCGGGAAGAACCCGGCGAACAGGCCCAGCAGAACGCCCGGAATCAGTGACATGACCACCGATGACAGACCGATCAGCAGTGACAGGCGTGAGCCGGTGATCAGCCGTGACAGCAGGTCACGCCCCAACTCATCGGTACCGAGCAGGAACTGCAGCTGGCCGCCTTCGAGCCAGGCTGGCGGGGTCAGCAGGAAGTCACGGAATTGTTCGCTGGGGTTGTGTGGGGCAACCCATGGCGCGAACAGTGCGCAAAACACCACGAGGATCATGAACAGCAGACCGGCGACCGCCCCTTTGTTTTTCGAGAAGGCTTGCCAGAACTCTTTGTACGGTGATGGATAAAGCAGGCTTTGATCGACTGCTATTGAGGATGTTGGAGTGCTCATTAGTATGATCTCAGCGCTGGTGACGGATGCGTGGGTTGGCAAAGCCGTAGAGGATGTCCACCACGAAGTTGACCATAATCACCAGGCAGGCGATTAACAGGATGCCGTTTTGCACCACCGGGTAGTCTCGGGCGCCAATGGCTTCAATCAGCCATTTGCCGATGCCGGGCCAGGAGAAAATGGTTTCGGTCAAAACCGCGCCGGCCAGCAGGGTGCCGACTTGCAGACCGACAACGGTCAGTACCGGGATCAAGGCGTTACGCAGACCGTGCACAAATACCACGCGCGCTGGCGACAGGCCTTTGGCCCGGGCGGTACGAATGTAGTCTTCGCGCAGCACTTCGAGCATCGAGGAGCGGGTCATCCGGGCGATCACCGCCAGCGGGATGGTGCCGAGCACGATGGCCGGAAGGATCAGGTGATGCAGGGCATCGAAGAAGGCGCTGGTGTCATTGGCCAGCAGGGTGTCGATCAGCATGAAGCCGGTTCTTGGCTCGATGTCGTAAAGCAGATCGATCCGCCCGGAGACTGGCGTCAAGCCCAGCGATACCGAGAAGAACATGATCAGGATCAGGCCCCACCAGAAGATCGGCATCGAATAACCCGCAAGGGAGATGCCCATCACGCCATGGTCGAACAGCGATCCTCGCTTCAAGGCGGCGATCACCCCGGCCAGCAGCCCGAGGACACCGGCGAACAGCAGGGCAGCCGAGGACAGCTCCAGGGTCGCCGGGAACAGCGAGGTGAATTCGGTCCAGACGCTTTCACGGGTACGCAGGGATTCGCTAAGGTCGCCGTGGGCGAGTTTGCCGATGTAGTCCAGATACTGGGCATACAGTGGTTTGTTCAGACCCAGGCGTTCCATTGCCTGGGCATGCATCTCAGGGTCGACCCGACGTTCGCCCATCATCACTTCCACGGGGTCGCCGGGGATCATGCGAATCAAAGCGAAAGTCAGCAAGGTGATGCCGAAGAAGGTGGGGATCAACAACCCCACGCGGCGGGCAATAAAACTAAACATCTTCTGGTGTACCTCATCAGCCGGTTAGGCGTGTCCGGCACCGCTGGGATCAACGGTGACGGACGTTTCTTATCTACTTCACCAGGGTGGTAGCGAAGTTGTTAGTGGTCAGAGGGCTAATGTGATAACCCTCGACGTTCTTGCGCATGGCAGTAAACATTCTTGTGTGTGCCATGCTGATCCAGGGCTGGTCCTGGTGGAAAATCTCCTGGGCTTGCTCATAGAGCGCCGCACGTTCGGCCGGATCAGTCTTCTCACGGGCCTGGTCGATCAGCGCCTGGAACTTCTCGTTGCACCAGCGGGCGTAGTTTTCGCCGTTTTTCGCCGCCTCACAACTGAGCATAGGCGTCAGGAAGTTATCCGGGTCGCCGTTATCGCCCGCCCATCCGGCGGACACCATATCGTGTTCACCGTTTTTGGCGCGCTTGAGCATTTCCCCCCATTCCATGACGCGGATGTCGAGTTTGATCCCGACTTTGGCCAGATCGGCCTGCATCATCTGTGCGCCGAGCATCGGGTTGGGGTTGGTCGGGCCGCCGCCGTTACGGGTGAACAAGGTGAATACAGTGCCTTCCGGCACGCCGGCTTCCTTGAGCAGGGCGCGGGCCTTGTCCAGGTCGTGGGGCGGGTTCTGCAGTTTACTGTTGTAGCCCAACAAGGTCGGCGGATACGGGTTGACGGCGGTCAGGGCGTTACCCTTGCCGAACAGCGCGTTGACATAGGCCTGCTTGTCGAAGGCGATTTCGACCGCCTGACGTACTCGCACGTCGCTCATGTACTTGCGGGAGGTATTGAGCGCGGTATACGAGGTGGTCATCGCTTCGATTTCATCGACCTTCAGGTTTGGATCAGCCTTGAGGTTTGGAATGTCATCGGGTTTTGGATAGAGGGCGATCTGGCACTCGTTGGCCTTGAGCTTCTGCTGACGCACATTGTTGTCGACGGCGATGGCCAGGATCAGCACTTCACTTGGTGGTGCGCCACGGAAGTAATCGGGGTTGGCTTTGAAGCGAACCTGGGCATCCTTGGCGTAACGCTGGAAGACAAACGGGCCGGTGCCGATCGGTTTGCTGTTGAGGTCGTTGGTCTTGCCAGCCTTGAGCAACTGGTCGGCGTACTCGGCCGGGAAGATCGAGGAGAATGCCATGGCCACGTCAGGCAGGAACGGTGCCTCGGGACGGGTCAGGGTGAACCTGACGGTGTAGTCGTCGAGTTTTTCGACGCTTTTGAGCAGCTCTTTGAAACCCATGCTTTCGAAGTACGGAAAGCCCACGCTGGACTTGTCATGCCATGGGTGTTTCGGGTCCAGCTGACGCTGGAAACTCCAGACCACGTCGTCGGCATTCATGTCGCGGGTGGGCTTGAAGTAGTCAGTGGTGTGGAACTTCACACCTTTGCGCAGGTGGAAGGTGTAGCTCAGGCCGTCCGGGCTGATGTCCCAGCTTTCGGCCAGCGCAGGGGCGATTTCGGTCGTGCCGGGTTTGAAGTCCACCAGACGATTGAAGATGGTTTCGGCCACCGCATCGGCTGTGACTGCAGTCGTGTACTGGACCATATCGAAGCCTTCCGGGCTGGCTTCGGTGCAGACCACCAAGGGTTTGGCCGAAATACCGACAGCGACACTCAACAGCGCGGCGGCAATAGCGGCTTGTAAGGGGAGCATCTTCATTAGGAGCCCTCTGCAATCAATTGAACCAGACTGGCTTGAACGGGGGATTCATCATGAATCCGCCGTTTAACTGGCGCTTTAGAGAATGTTGAATGGAATGGTGGTGACCAGACGGAATTCGTTGATGTTGCCGTCGCCCTGATTCTCACTGGCGCGGTGCGTGGTGTAGGTCGCGCGGACGGCGGTGGCTTTCAGCGGGCCGCTCTGTACGGCGTAGGACGCACCGATGCCGTATTCATAGTGGTGCTCGCCATCCAGGTTTTTCACGTCATAGGCGGTGCCGGTGTAATGCGTACCGTCGATGCCCCAGCCGCGGGCCTGGTAGATGTTGAACTTCAGGCCTGGAACGCCGTATTCAGCCATGTTGAGGCCGTAGGCGATCTGGAAGGACTTTTCGTTCGGGCCGTTGAAGTCCGAAAGCAGGGAGTTGGCCAGGTAGATACCGTTGGTTTCGTGCAGGTAGTCGAAGTACTCGTCACCGTTAATTCCCTGGTAGGAGAACGTCAGGCTATGGGCCTGGTGAGTCAGGCCGAACGACAGCGAGTAGGCATCGTTGTCGATTTCACCCATCTCTTTTTTGCCGGTGTCGACGGTTTTGTAGTAGTTCAGGCCAGTGGTCAGGCTCAGAACCGAGCTATCGCCCAGTTCGTGAGTGGCGCCGAAGTAGTACTGGTTCCAGAAGTCTTCGACATTGGAGGCATACAGGCTGGTCTTCAGGCTTTTCAGCGGCTGGTAGTTGAGGCCGACGATGTTCACGTGGTCGGTTTCAGCGCCGTTGTTGGAGTATTCCGAGCGGAATTTCGACAGGCTTTGCTCGGTCCGTGGCGACACGCGATCGAAGGTACCGGCATCGAACGACAGGTTATTGAACTCTTCGCTGTGGATGCTCACACCTTCGAAACTTGAAGGCAGAGGGCGGTTGCCGATGACATCGACAATCGGTGTGCTGAAGTTCTGGCGACCGGCAGTCAGGGTGGTGTTGGATACACGCGCCTTGACGTTGGCCAGACCCAGTTTGCTCCATTGATCTAGCGGATCACCGCTGCTGTCAGTCAGGGTCCGGTTGCTCCCACTGGCGCCACCGTTACCAGCCGCGACGTCGTGACGGCTGCGATCCAGAGCAATCGCGTTGTACGCCGCGACTTCAGTACTGAAACCTACAGTGCCTTGGGTAAAGCCCGAGGTGTAATTGAGGATTGTGCCTTGAACCCAGTTGATACGACGTGGAGTCGTGGTGAGCGCGCCGTCTTTTTGATATTTGAAGCGGTCATCACGACGCTTCAACTCGTTGGCATACCAGTTACGGGTAGTCCCCGACAGGCTTTGCCCTTCGATAAAACCTTTGGTATCGGCCTGTGCGCTGGTGCTGTTGAGCTGGGTTGGAACGAAGTCCTGGCTCACGCTTTCTGCGTAGGCGGTGGCCGTAATGCTGCTGATGGCCAAGGCTAATAACGCGGTGCTGCTCAATCTCATGGGTGAAGCTCCGTTCTTTCTTTTTTGATGCCGGTTTTTGCTCGTCCGGCTATTGGTTTTTAATTCAAACAAGGCATTGCAAACGTTTGCTAGAGGCCAGTTGGCCGATTTCAGGCAACACGATTGCTGGAGAGCGAAATTCGCGCTCCGGGATTCGGTCAGCTATTTACGAAGTGATGCCGACAGCCGGGCTACCTTCCGGGCAGAACACCAGGTTATTGCTGGAGGCCTGACTGATCGATGTGCCGGCCAGCAAGCCTGTGCCCGGCAATGCGGATGTAACCAAGGTGTGGCGCATGACGCTCCTTCTCTTGTTAGTGTCTTGATCAGCGAGCAATCGCCCCGTCCCGGGACGTGCGGGTATCACTGATCCCAAACCATCGCGTACAGCAGTGCCGGCCAAAATCGTATAACTGCCGTGCCTCGACGGTATGAGTCGCAGGCGAGGCGGTAAATGCGTAAGGCCTGAAAGACGCGTAGGAAAAGGCAATACGCCCTACAGCCGCTGCTGTAGTACGCAGCGGTTTCGGATGTAAGCGGATTCTGCGGTCCTGGCAGGTAAAGCAACGGCGACGTCAGGGACGCCGCCGTTGCCAGACCTTATTTGCTGACGCTGACGCCGTAGAAGGAGTTCAAGCCAAACGGGCTGATCTTGAAGTCCTGCACGTTGTTGCGCATGGGTTGGAACACCGTCGAGTGAGCGATAGGTGTCATTGGAACGGCGTCTTTGAGGACGTGTTGCGCCTGTTTGTACAGTTCGGTGCGCTTGGCCTGATCGGTGGTGCGCTTGGCTTCTTTCACGATGCCGTCAAACTTCTTGTCACACCACTTGGAGAAGTTGTTGCCCTGCAGCGAATCGCAGCCGAACAGCACGTTCAGCCAGTTGTCCGGGTCACCGTTGTCGCCGCTCCAGCCAATCAGCATCGCGCCGTTTTCGCCGCCTTTGGAGCGCTTGATGTACTCGCCCCACTCATAGGTCACGATCTTGGCCTTGATACCAATCTTGGCCCAGTCGGACTGCAGCATTTCAGCCATCAGTTTGGCGTTCGGGTTGTAAGGACGCTGCACCGGCATCGCCCACAGGTTGATCTCGGTGCCTTCCTTGATGCCGGCTTCCTTGAGCAGCTCTTTGGCTTTCTCAGGGTTGTACGGCACATCCTTGATGGTGGTGTCGTAAGACCACTGGGTTGGCGGCATGGCGTTGACCGCCAGTTGACCCGCACCCTGGTAAACCGAGTCGATGATCTGCTGTTTGTTGACGGCCATGTCCAGTGCCTGACGCACTTTCAGTTGAGCCATCGGGTTCGGCTGATCGCTGCCCTTGATCTTGTCCATCACGTTGTAGGCGATGTAACCCAGGTTGAAACCAGCCTGGTCAGGCACCTTCAGAGTCTTGTCTTCTTTCAGCGCCTTCAGGTCGGCCGGGCGTGGGAACAGAGTGATTTGGCACTCGTTCTTTTTCAGCTTCTGAATACGCACCGACGGGTCGGTGGTGATGGCGAAGATCAGGTTGTCGATCTTGACGTCGTCAGGCTTCCAGTAGTCCTTGTTCCCGGTGTAACGGATGTTGGAGTCTTTCTGGTAGCTCTTGAACACGAACGGACCAGTGCCGACCGGCTTCTGGTTGATATCGGCGGCTTTGCCTTCCTTGAGCAACTGGGCAGCGTACTCGGCGGACTGGACCGAAGCGAAGCTCATGGCCATGTTCTGGATGAACGCGGCATCAACTTCTTTGAGGGTGAACTTGACGGTGTGATCGTCGACTTTATCGATCTTGGTGATGTTGGTGTCCATCCCCATGTCGGTGAAGTACGGGAATTCGGTCGGGTACGCCTTACGGAACGGGTCATCCTTGTTAATCATGCGATTGAAGGTGAACAGCACGTCGTCGGCGTTGAAGTTACGCGTCGGCTTGAAATACGGTGTGGTGTGGAATTTCACCCCGTCGCGCAGATGGAAGGTGTAGGTCAGGCCATCCGGGGAAATGTCCCAGCTGGTGGCCAGGCCAGGAACAACGGCGGTGCCGCCACGTTCGAACTGGCTCAAACGGTTGAACATGGTTTCTGCTGAGGCGTCGAAGTCGGTTCCGGTGGTGTACTGACCAGGATCGAAACCGGCCGGGCTCCCTTCGGAGCAGAACACCAGGTTAGTCGCAGCTTGGGCGAAAGGTGCGCTAGCTAACAAGCTTGCGCCGACTAAAAACGGAATGACCGCGTGTTTAAGCATGGTGGCCTCATGATTTGTTGTCATTTTTGGAGTTAGAGGACGACCTCGTGAGTCGACCTGCGGATACTTATGCAGGCCCCATACCCAATGCAAGATCCTGAGCGGTCACAAGTCTGAAACAGTGGTACGAACGTACACGAATGTCGCATTGGTATAAATTCTGACGCATTTTACCGTTTGCAAGCGGTTTACTCGGTGCGTTGGGCGCACCGAATGAGGTCAACCGGGAGCGTCTGGCGCACCCGGTTGGGGCGATGGTGTTACTTATTTATACCCACACCGTAGAACGGAGTCAGGCCAAACGGGCTGATTTTGAAGTTCTGCACTTCCTTGCGCAGCGGCTGGAATACCGTCGAATTCGCAATCGGTGTGATAGGTACTTGTTCCTTAAGAATTTTTTGGGCCTGTTGGTAGAGCGTTATACGTTCCTGACGATCGGTACTGACTTTGGCTTTTTGTACTAACTGGTCGTAGGCCGGGTCGCACCATTTGGCGTAGTTGCTGCCTTTGACCGCGGCGCAACTGTAGAGCACACCGAGCCAGTTATCCGGGTCGCCGTTGTCTCCCGTCCAGCCATAAATCATGGTGTCGTGTTCGCCGTTCTTGGCGCGCTTGATGTACTCACCCCACTCATAGCTGACGATGTTGGCCTTGATCCCGACCTTGGCCCAGTCCTGCTGGATCATCTGTGCTGACATCCGCGCGTTGGGATTGGAGGCGCGCTGCACCGTCATCGCCCATAAATCGATGGTGGTACCGGGGGCAATGCCTGCTTCTTTCAGTAGCGCACGGGCCTTGACCGGGTCGTGGGGCGCGTCCTTGATGTTCGGGTCATAAGACCATTGCGCAGGCGGCAGAGCGTTTTGCGCCAGCTGCCCGGCACTTTGGTAGACGGCTTTGATAATCGCCGGCTTATCGATGGCCATGTCCAGGGCCTGACGAACCTTGAGCTGGTCCAGCGGCTTGTGGGTCACGTTGTATGCCAGGAAGCCCAGGTTGAAACCGGCTTGTTTGAGCACTCGCAGGTTTGGGTCCTGCTCCATGATTTCGATGTCGGCCGGACGCGGATAGCCGCTGACCTGGCATTCGCCAGCCTTGAGTTTCTGCAGGCGCACCGAGGCGTCCGGGGTGATCGAGAAAATCAGATTGTCGAGCTTCACATCCTCGGGTTTCCAATACGCGGTGTTTGCGCTGTAGCGGATCTGCGAATCCTTCTGATAGCGCTTGAACACAAACGGCCCGGTGCCGACCGGCTTCTGATTGATGTCTGCGGCTTTGCCTTCTTTAAGCAACTGCGCGGCGTATTCGGCGGACTGGATCGAAGCGAAGCTCATCGCCAGGTTCTGCACGAAGGCTGCGTCGACGTTGTTCAGGCTGAAACTGGCGGTGTGTTCATCGACTTTATTGATGCTCTTGATCGTGGTGTTCAGGCCCATGTCGGTGAAGTAGGGCGACTCGGACGGGTAAGCCTTGCGAAACGGGCTGTCGGCGTCGAGCAAGCGCTGGAAGGTGAACAGCACATCGTCGGCGTTGAAATCGCGCGTCGGCTTGAAGTAGTCGGTGGTGTGAAATTTCACCCCTTCACGAAGATGAAAGGTGTAGGTCAGACCGTCCCTGGATACATCCCAACTTGTCGCCAGTCCAGGTTCAACTTCGGTGCCGCCGCGCTTGAACTGCGTGAGGCGGTTGAAGACGGTTTCGGCGGAGGCGTCGAAATCGGTGCCGCTGGTGTATTGGCTGGGATCGAAGCCGGCGGGACTGGCCTCGGAGCAGTACACCAGTGTGGTCGCGGCCTGAGCCAGTGGCGCGCAGGCAAGGAGGCTGGCAGCGAGCAGTAGCGGTTTGAAGGTGATTCTTTCCATGGAGTCCCCTGGGATGGCCGTTTAGAGCGGTTTTGATGAGTACGGTGGTCGTCGAGAGTAGCGCTGTTGGGGTGTGTGGAGTCAAATTGTCGGTAGGCGTGAATCGATCGCTTGTCTGCGAAGGCGGCCTGTCTCTTGCTGGTGTACACAGATCCCTTGTAGGAGCAGCCGGTCGACGCTCGATTGCTCGCGATGGCGGCCTGACAGCCGACCAATCTCTTGCCGGTGTACATATCCATTCCTGCGGTAACGGCCACTTAGGGTTTCGCCCTTACGGCGAGGCCCTTTTGGCAAACGCCCCAAAAGGACCCAAAAGGGCTTGCCCCGAGCGTACGGCACCTCGCCAAGGCTCGGCGTTCCCTCGCTCCGGCGCTCATCAGGGGGCGCCGCATTGCGGCGGAATCAGCTTCGCTGACGGCGCTACGCGCCACCCCCCTGATGAGCACCTCCACTCGGCCTTCCGAAGGGGCGGGCAGATCAAAAACAAGGCGAGGCGGCCTACCGGCCGGCCTGTTTTTTTTGGGGGGTGCGTTTCTCCTACAGAAAGCGCTGTCGGCCGAGTCTGCGGGGGAGAATTTTCCGACGAACTCTGGCGGTTGCGTGGGAGTTGGAGCTTGCCTAACCTTTGGTCGTTGCTGCGAATCAGCGATAGGGCGTGAGAACCCAGGAATCAGTAGGCGCAAAGCGCCAGCACCACCATAATCGTTGTCGGCGTTTTTTTTCGTCTGCAAAATGCGTTATGGCGGCTGTGTGCGGGCAGACTTCGGTCTGGCCGGAGTCCTACTGTCCGGTATTCTCACCCCGTACATAGCTGCCACCTCTTTGTCGAGTGAGACCGGCAAGTGATGGCTCCCATTTCAGTAGGAGCTTATGCATGGACAAGATCGTCCCAGACCCACCCTTCAATATAACCACGCCAATCCCGGATGCTCTGAGCGCCGAAGACCTGCTCAAGGACCGTGCCGCTGCGGATCGGGCCCTTGAGCATTACCTGGCGCCATCACTTGATAAATCCCCTGGCACGCGGTCGGTCAATATCTTCACCGTAGCCCCCGACCTCGACACCGAATTGCTGCTGGCCAGTGCCTCCGAGACTCTCGCAAGCGCCAATGCCATCGCCTGCGACCTGGCCTTCGATCTCGAAGACTCGCGACGCAGTGTGGTGTTGGGGATTTATCAGATGATCGAGTTGAGCAAGCTGTTGGTGGATAAGGCGCTGGATCAGGCCTGCCGGGTCAATCCGTAGCGAGAGGGATGATCGTTCCCACGCAGAGCGTGGGAACGATTAAGGCATCAACACTTCAATCGAACCATCGGCCGTCATGCTGACCTGGCTGGTGCCGGGTTCGACTTCCGGGGTCACCGGCGCTGAATCCATGCTGGCGGCTTTCATCATCATCGGTGCGCGCATGTAGGGGCGCGGGTAACCGTTGCTGTTGAGGTTCAGGTTGACGATTTTGTAACCCTTGCCGCCCAGTGCCTCGGTGGCCAGTTGTGCGCGGGCCTTGAAGGCGCCGACGGCTTCTTTGAGCAAGGCGTCTTCGCTGGCCTTGCGGGTCGGGTTGGCGATGGCGAAATCCATGCCGCCCATTTTCAGGTCCGTCAGCAGTTCGCCGGTCAGCCTGGACAGCGCGGCGAAGTCCGGACTTTCCAGGCGCAGTTCGGCACGTTCGCGCCAGCCGGTGATTTTCTGGCCTTTGGTGTCGTAGATCGGGTAGCTGTTGCGGCTGCCCTGACGCAAGGTGATGTCCTTGACCTGACGAGCCTGGCCCAGCGCCTTGTTGATGGTGGTGCTGATGTCGGCGGCGAGTTTGGCCGGGTCGGTATTCTGCTGTTCGCTGTAGAGGGTCACGATCATCAGGTCGCGGGCCACTTCCTGGCTGACTTCGGCGCGCAGGGAAATCTGGTTGTAATGAAGCTCATCGGCGGCCAGGGCCGGCAGGCTGGCGAGGGCGCCAGTGCTCAGGGCAAGTAGGGCAGCGCTGCGGCTGAATGTATGCATGGAAACTCCTTGAGTGCAATCCGCAGGGGCTATGGTCCGAGCCTGCGTGAAACCATCAGACTGTAGCTTCTATTCTCCGGTTCACCTGGTTACAACTTCTATACATCTAAGGCTGATGACGACCGCTTCGCGGTCGATCGCAGGCAAGCCTCGCTCCTAATTGCGCGGTCCCTGCAGGAGCAAGGCTTGCCCGCGAGGCGCCCTGACAGCCGCCGAAGATCCCGACTGGACTGTGGCCGTTTGCCGCAGTTTGCCTGTGGGAGGCGCGGCTTGGTTATACTCATCGCGATCCGCCTGGAGCGCTCATCAGGAGAGCTCATGCTCGCCCCCGTTCAATTGCTTTCCGCCACTCGCCAGAACCTTTGGCGTCTGACTTTTATCCGCACGCTGGTACTGGCCGCCCAAGCCGGTTCGGTGGGGCTCGCCTACTGGTTCGATTTGCTGCCGTTGCCCTGGCTGCAACTGGCGGTGACCCTCGGTTTTTCCATGGTGCTGTGCGCTTTCACCGCCATTCGCCTGCGCACATCGTGGCCGGTGACTGAGCTGGAATACGCCCTTCAACTGGCCTGTGACCTGTTTATCCACAGTGCCTTGCTGTACTTCTCTGGCGGCTCGACCAACCCTTTCGTTTCCTATTACCTGGTGCCGCTGACCATCGCTGCAGTGACCTTGCCTTGGCGTTATTCGGTGGTTCTCTCCGGCATCGCCTTGACGATGTACACTTTGCTGCTGGCGCAGTTCTACCCGCTGGATACCTTCCCGATCGCCCGGGAGAAGATGCAGATCTACGGCATGTGGCTGAGCTTTGCATTGGCAGCGGCGGTGATTACCTTCTTCGCGGCGAGGATGGCCGAGGAACTGCGTCGTCAGGAAGAGTTGCGGGCGATCCGCCGCGAAGAAGGCCTGCGCGATCAACAACTGCTGGCCGTGGCCACGCAAGCCGCCGGTGCCGCCCATGAATTGGGCACGCCGCTGGCAACCATGAGCGTGCTGCTCAAGGAAATGCGTCAGGACCACCACGACCCGTTGCTGCAGGATGATTTGAGCGTGCTCCAGGACCAGGTAAAGCTGTGCAAAGAGACCTTGCAGCAATTGGTCCGCGCCGCTGAAGCCAATCGCCGTTTGGCGGTGGACATGCAAGACGTCACCGACTGGCTCGACGAAGCGCTGAACCGCTGGCACCTGATGCGTCCGGAGGCCAGTTACCGCCTCCAGCGTCTGGGCCAGGGCCCGGTGCCGCGATTGGCGCCGCCGCCGGACCTGACCCAGGCGTTGCTCAATCTGCTGAACAATGCCGCCGATGCCTGCCCCGAAGGCCTGGAAGTGCATCTGGATTGGGACGCCGAAAACCTCACCATCAGTATTCGCGACCACGGCGCCGGTGTGCCGCTGGCGATTGCCGAGCAAATCGGCAAGCCATTTTTTACCACCAAGGGCAAAGGTTTCGGCCTGGGCCTGTTTTTGAGCAAGGCCAGCGTGACACGCGCCGGCGGCTCAGTGAAACTCTATAGTCATGAGGAAGGCGGTACGCTCACCGAGCTGCGCCTGCCCCGTGTCGCCCGAGGAGACGAACATGAGTGACGAGATCCAAGTCGAAGGCGAAGAACTGCCGCATTTATTGCTGGTAGACGATGACGCTACCTTCACCCGCGTCATGGCGCGCGCCATGAACCGCCGCGGTTTTCGCGTGAGCACCGCAGGTTCTGCCGAAGAGGGGCTGACCATCGCCCAGCAGGACATTCCGGACTACGCCGCACTGGATCTGAAAATGGACGGCGACTCGGGATTGGTGCTGCTGCCCAAGCTGCTCGAGCTCGACCCGGAAATGCGCGTGTTGATCCTGACGGGCTATTCGAGCATCGCCACGGCGGTCGAGGCCATCAAGCGCGGCGCCTGCAATTATCTGTGCAAACCGGCGGATGCCGATGACGTGCTGGCAGCTCTGCTTTCCGAGCATGCCGACCTCGACACCCTGGTGCCGGAAAACCCGATGTCGGTGGACCGTCTGCAATGGGAGCACATCCAGCGCGTGCTGACCGAGCACGAAGGCAACATCTCCGCCACTGCCCGCGCCCTGGGCATGCACCGTCGTACCCTGCAGCGCAAACTGCAGAAACGTCCCGTTCGCCGCTGAACGGGCGCTGAACGAATATCTCCAGACTCGCGATAACCCGGGCTGATCATCTATGATCGGCTCGACGCGTGTTCTTTTCCCTATAGAGCCTGAACAATGAATCAGAACGCTGAATATTCTGCGGTCAACGACGCTGTGAGTGGGCAATTCCTGCGGCGGGTCTGGCGCATGACTACGCCGTACTGGCGCAGTGAGGAGAAGGGTAAGGCATGGACGCTGTTAATAGCCGTGATCGCGCTGTCATTGTTCAGCGTGGCGATCTCGGTGTGGATCAACAGTTGGTACAAAGACTTCTATAACGCGCTGCAAAAGAAGGACGATGCGGCGTTCTGGCAGTTGATTCTGTATTTCTGCGGGATCGCCGCAGTGGCTATCCTCGGGGCGGTGTATCGGTTGTATCTGACGCAGATGCTGACCATCCGCTGGCGGGCCTGGCTGACCGAGCATCATTTTGCCCGCTGGCTTGGAAGCAAGAACTACTACCAGTTGGAACAGGGCGGTTATACCGATAACCCGGACCAACGGATTTCCGAAGACCTCAACAGCTTCACCTCCAACACCTTGAGCCTTGGGTTGGGGTTGATCCGGACCGTGGTCAGTCTGGTCTCGTTCTCGATCATTCTCTGGGGCGTGTCGGGTAGTATCGAAGTCTTCGGCTACACCATTCCCGGTTACATGTTCTGGTGCGCGCTGGTGTATGCGGTGGTTGGCAGTTGGCTGACTCATTTGATCGGCCGGCGCCTGATCAGCTTGAACAACCAACAACAACGCTTTGAAGCTGACCTGCGTTTTTCCCTGGTACGGGTCCGTGAAAATGCCGAGAGCATTGCGCTGTATAACGGCGAACCCAACGAGAACAAACGGCTGAGTACCCGTTTTGGCATGGTCTGGCAGAATTTCTGGGAGATCATGAGGGTGTCAAAACGCCTGACATTCTTCACAGCCGGTTATGGTCAGATTGCTATTATCTTCCCGTTCATCGTCGCGGCACCGCGTTACTTTACCGGCAAGATCGAGCTCGGCGAGCTGATGCAAATCAACTCGGCGTTCGGCAACGTTCAGGAGAACTTCAGCTGGTTCATCACCGCGTACTCCGAGATCGCAGCGTGGCGCGCCACCTGTGACCGGTTGCTGAGCTTTCACCAGGCCATGAGCGAAAACGAAGAGCGGCCGCCGGCAATAGATGTGCAGAGCCAGGGCGATGAGCTGAAAGTGCACAACCTGGGGCTGGACCTGGCCGACGGCCGTCATTTGCTGGCCGGCGCCAACATGAGTGTTGCGGCGGGTGAGCGATTGATGCTCAGCGGCCGTTCCGGTAGCGGCAAAAGTACCTTGCTGCGGGCTATGGGTCACCTCTGGCCCAGCGGCCACGGCAATATCCGCTTGCCGGCCCAGCGCTATCTATTCCTGCCGCAAAAGCCTTATTTGCCGATTGGCAGCCTGCGCGACGCCCTGAGTTATCCACAGCCGGGTGACGTTTATCCTCACGAGCGTTATGTGCAAGTGCTGGAGACCTGCCGTTTACCGCATCTGATCCCGCGTCTGGATGAGAGCAATCACTGGCAGCGCATGTTGTCGCCGGGCGAACAGCAACGCTTGGCCTTTGCCCGCGCGCTGCTCTACGCCCCGCATTGGCTGTACATGGATGAAGCCACTTCGGCGATGGACGAAGAAGACGAAGCGGCGCTTTATCAAGCCTTGATTCATCAGTTGCCGGGCTTGAGCATCGTCAGCGTCGGGCATCGCAGCAGTCTCAAGCGTTTCCACTCACGGCATGTGCGCATCGAGGGTGGTCACTTGGTCGAGCAAACGGTGACGGCGTAGTCAACAGTGATCGTACAACCCGGTTGAGCTATGATACGGGTTCAGCCGTTTGCCGAGAAAGATGTTCACCATGGAAAACCAGATCGAGGCGCCACGCCTTCCGCGCAAACGTCGCAGCCTTGCGCAAGAGTTGGTGACGGTGTTGTCCGAGCAGATCCGCGACGGTCAGCTGCAGCGCGGTGACAAGCTGCCCACCGAGTCAGCGATCATGGAGGCTCATGGCGTCAGCCGCACCGTGGTGCGCGAAGCGATTTCGCGCTTGCAGGCCGCAGGGCAGGTCGAGACTCGCCACGGTATCGGCACCTTTGTGCTGGACACACCCAGCCCGAGCGGCTTTCGTATCGATCCGGCGACCGTGGTGACCTTGCGTGATGTGTTGGCGATTCTTGAGCTGCGTATCAGCCTGGAAGTGGAGTCTGCCGGCCTCGCGGCGCAACGCCGTAGCGCCGAGCAGTTGGCGGCGATGCGCGCGGCACTGGATGCGCTTAACGAAAGTGCCGCCCGTGCCGGTGATGCGGTAGCGTCGGATTTCCAGTTTCATCTGCAGATCGCACTGGCCACCGGCAACCGTTACTTCACTGACATCATGACCCACCTGGGCACCAGCATCATTCCTCGCACCCGGCTCAACTCCGCGCGTCTGGCCCATGATGACCAGCAGCACTACATGAGCCGTTTGAGTCGTGAACACGAAGAAATTTATGAAGCGATTGCTCGCCAGGACTCGGACGCAGCCCGTGCGGCCATGCGTTTGCACCTGACCAATAGCCGCGAACGTCTGCGCCACGCCCATGAAGAGGCAGAGGCGCAGCGGGGCTAGGTTGGTGATCGTATGAGGCTTTACGCAACTACGTTTGCAGAAACCGGGTCAGATTCAATTCCGTCTACGGTGTAGGTAACGCGCCCCCTTTTGCCCTCCTGAGTGGCATAGACACCGCGATCAATGAGGACATCAAGCACTGCTCCAGTGCCGGATACTTTATCACTCCAGTTGGAATTTGGCCCCGCAGTCCATTTCACCAAGACCTCCTTACCCACAGGGAAGTTTTGAGTATCGATTCTGGCTAGAATGCCGGCAGAGTTAGCTTGGATAGAGATCACACCGTTCAGCGGCTGCCCGGAGCGGTTTAACAAAGTAGGTGCTACATAAGTTTTTTGTTTCACTGTCATGATGAAATTTCCTTCTTTCAATAATTGAAGACATCTGAGGTTCTCAGTCGTCCGACTTGACTTGGCCGCGACCAGGTCAAGCTGGAATCTATGCCGGCGCGAACCCTGTCGCTACTATCAGAAATGATAGTAGCGACAGGCGGTCATCGAGCGGATTCAGCCGCTCTTGAGAATCGAACGATCCACTCTCACCGCCAGTTGTCCTCCAACGGGCTTGGCATTGAACGCCACATTCCCTTGTTCATCCACGCTCGCCCTGGCAATCGGCGCGCCATTGGAAAGCAGTTCCAGCGGTGCGCCTTTGAGGGATTGGCCTGAGGCCAGTTCGAGGGTCAGGTTAATAGTCATCAGTGATTACGACCGCTTCGCGGCCGGACGTAGCCTTTGGCAACTGCTACGGGAAGATCATCGAGCCAATCAGATGAATTGCAGTTGACGATTATAATTTAAGTTGTACGATGACGTACGACATCGGCCAAGGCTGACGTACCTCTTCATCACAACGTGCTTCCCAGGGTGTTCGAATAATGAATCCACAAGAACTGAAGTCCATCCTCTCTTCCGGTCTGCTGTCTTTTCCGGTGACCGATTTCAATGCCCAGGGCGACTTCCATCGCGCTGGCTACATCAAGCGTCTCGAGTGGCTGGCCCCGTATGGCGCCTCGGCCTTGTTCGCGGCGGGTGGCACCGGTGAGTTCTTCTCCCTGGCGGCCAGCGAGTATTCGCAAGTCATCAAGACGGCCGTCGACACCTGCGCCGCCAGTGTGCCGATCCTTGCCGGTGTCGGCGGCTCTACCCGCCAGGCCATCGAATACGCTCAAGAAGCCGAGCGCCTGGGCGCCAAAGGTTTGTTGCTGTTGCCGCATTACCTGACTGAAGCCAGCCAGGACGGCGTCGCCGCCCACGTTGAGGCGGTGTGCAAATCGGTAAAAATCGGCGTGATTGTCTATAACCGCAACGTCTGCCGTCTGACCGCGCCATTGCTGGAACGCCTGGCTGAGCGCTGCCCGAATCTGATTGGCTACAAGGATGGCGTGGGTGATATCGAGTTGATGGTGTCGATCCGTCGTCGCCTCGGCGATCGCTTCAGCTACCTTGGTGGCTTGCCGACCGCAGAGGTCTACGCCGCGGCTTACAAGGCGTTGGGCGTACCGGTTTACTCCTCGGCGGTGTTCAACTTCATTCCGAAAACCGCGATGGATTTCTATCACGCCATCGCCCGTGAAGATCACGCCACCGTCGGCAAAATCATCGATGACTTCTTCCTGCCGTACCTGGATATCCGCAACCGCAAGGCCGGGTACGCGGTGAGCATCGTCAAGGCCGGAGCAAAAATTGCCGGCTACGACGCAGGCCCTGTGCGCACTCCGCTGACTGATCTGCTGCCAGAAGAATACGAAGCACTGGCTGCGCTGATCGACAAGCAAGGTCCGCAGTAAGAATTTTCCTGGGCCGCCGAGCAATCAGCGGCCATCGTGCAAGGAGATTGCTCGTGTCAGATACAAAACGATTCGATAACTACATCGGCGGCCAATGGGTCGCTGGTACCGACTACTCGACCAATATCAATCCATCCGAGTTGTCCGATGTCATTGGCGAATACGCCAAGGCCGACCTGGCTCAGGTACACGCCGCCATCGACGCTGCCCGTGCCGCGTTCCCGGCCTGGTCGACGTCCGGTATTCAGGCGCGCAGTGATGCGCTGGATAAAGTCGGCAGCGAGATCCTCGCCCGTCGCGAAGAACTCGGCACGCTGCTCGCTCGGGAAGAGGGCAAAACGTTGCCCGAGGCTATTGGCGAAGTGTCCCGCGCCGGCAACATCTTCAAGTTCTTCGCCGGTGAATGCCTGCGCTTGTCGGGCGATTACCTGCCGTCGGTGCGTCCGGGCGTCAACGTTGAAGTCACCCGCGAAGCCCTGGGTGTGGTCGGTCTGATCACGCCGTGGAACTTCCCGATTGCCATTCCAGCCTGGAAGATCGCCCCGGCGTTGGCCTACGGTAATTGCGTGGTGCTCAAACCGGCCGACCTGGTGCCGGGTTGCGCTTGGGCGTTGGCGGAAATCATCTCCCGCGCAGGCTTCCCCGCTGGCGTGTTCAACCTGGTGATGGGCAGCGGCCGAGTGATCGGTGACGCTATGGTCAACAGCCCGAAAGTCGACGGCATCAGCTTCACTGGCTCGGTCGGCGTGGGTCGGCAGATCGCGGTCAGCTGTGTATCGCGCCAGGCTAAAGTGCAACTGGAAATGGGCGGCAAGAACCCGCAGATCATTCTCGACGATGCCGACCTCAAGCAAGCGGTCGAGCTGGCGGTACAGAGCGCGTTCTACTCCACCGGGCAGCGTTGCACCGCCTCGAGCCGTTTTATCGTCACCGCAGGGATTCACGATACATTCGTCGAAGCCATGGCCGAGCGTATGCGCTCGATCAAGGTCGGCCATGCGTTGAAGTCCGGAACCGATATCGGTCCGGTGGTCTCTCAAGCGCAGCTTGAACAGGATCTGAAGTACATCGACATCGGCCAGTCCGAAGGTGCGCGACTGGTCAGTGGCGGTGGCCTGGTGACCTGCGATACCGAAGGCTACTTCCTCGCACCGACGCTGTTTGCCGACAGCTCGGCCCAGATGCGCATCAGCCGTGAAGAGATCTTCGGACCGGTGGCCAATATCGTTCGTGTAGCGGATTACGAGGCAGCGCTGGCCATGGCCAACGACACCGAATTCGGTCTGTCGGCGGGCATCGCCACCACCTCGCTGAAGTACGCCAACCACTTCAAGCGCCACTCCCAGGCCGGGATGGTGATGGTCAATTTGCCGACCGCCGGCGTTGATTACCATGTGCCGTTTGGTGGTCGAAAAGGTTCATCCTATGGTTCTCGCGAGCAAGGTCGCTACGCGCAGGAGTTCTACACCGTTGTAAAAACCAGCTACGTCGGTTCGTAACACGCACCACCCTGTAGGAGCAGCCGGTCGACGCTCGATTGCTCGCGATGCACTCGAAATTACCGCGGTATTCCTGATGCCCCGCGTTATCGTTGACGACCATCGCGAGCAAGCTCGCTCCTACAGAAATCAAAAATCATTACCCGCAAAAAAAATAATTAGTGGGAGTACATCTACATGCAAGCGACCAAGCCGACGCATGTCCGCTATTTGATTTTGCTCATGCTGTTTCTGGTGACCACAATCAACTACGCCGACCGCGCAACCATCGCCATCGCAGGCTCCAGCCTGCAAAAAGACCTTGGCATCGACGCCGTCACCCTCGGCTATATCTTCTCCGCATTTGGCTGGGCCTACGTGGCCGGGCAAATCCCCGGCGGCTGGCTGCTCGACCGTTTCGGTTCGAAAAAAGTCTATGCCCTGAGCATTTTCACCTGGTCGCTGTTCACCGTGCTGCAAGGCTATGTGGGTGAGATCGGTGTATCCACCGCCATCGTCGCATTGTTCATGCTGCGCTTTCTGGTGGGCCTGGCCGAAGCGCCATCCTTCCCCGGTAATGCGCGCATCGTTGCGGCCTGGTTTCCGACTGCAGAGCGTGGAACGGCGTCGGCGATCTTCAACTCGGCGCAATACTTTGCCACGGTGATCTTCGCCCCGCTGATGGGCTGGATCGTCTACCGCTTCGGCTGGCAGCATGTGTTCGTGGTAATGGGCGCAATCGGCATTGTGTTCTCGCTGGTCTGGCTGAAAATTATCCACAGCCCGCGCCAGCATCCGATGATCAACGACGCCGAGTTCAAACACATCGCCGATAACGGCGGCCTGGTCGACATGGATCAGGACAAAGGCAAGGGCAAGCGCACCGACGGTCCGAAATGGGACTACGTGCGTCAGTTGCTGAGCAACCGGATGATGCTCGGCGTGTACCTGGGCCAATACTGCATCAACGGTATCACCTACTTCTTCCTGACCTGGTTCCCGGTGTACCTGGTTCAGGAGCGCGGCATGACCATTTTGAAGGCGGGTTTCATCGCTTCTTTGCCGGCCATCTGCGGTTTTATCGGCGGCGTATTGGGCGGGATTATTTCCGACTACCTACTGCGCAAAGGTCATTCCCTGACCTTCGCCCGCAAGGCACCGATTATTGGCGGTTTGCTGTTATCCACCAGCATCGTGGCCTGCAACTACGTCGATATCGAGTGGATGGTGGTGGGTTTCATGGCCCTGGCGTTCTTCGGTAAAGGTGTTGGCGCGCTCGGTTGGGCGGTGGTGTCCGATACCTCGCCGAAACAGATCGCCGGCCTCAGTGGTGGCCTGTTCAACATGTTTGGCAACATCGCTTCGATTACCACGCCGATCGTGATCGGCTACATCATCAGCTCTACCGGTTCATTCAAATGGGCGCTGGTGTTTGTCGGTTGCAATGCGCTGGTGGCGGTCTTCAGTTATCTGGTGATCGTCGGCCCGATCAAACGCGTGGTGCTCAAGGAGCCGCCGAGTGCCGGCCCGGAACTTAATAAATTTTCTCAAGCTCATTCCTGAGGAGCGGCGTCATGCAGTTGATTGAACATTCCGACTCGCCGCGCTACATCCGTCTGCACGAGCTGGATAATGTAGTGATTGTGGTCAACGACCAGGGTGTGCCGGCCGGTACCGAGTTCCCGGACGGCCTGGTGACTGTGGATTTCGTCCCGCAAAGCCACAAGGTGACGCTGGAAGATATTCCCGAAGGCGGCCAGGTGATTCGTTACGGTCAGACCATCGGTTACGCCTTGCAGCCGATCCCGCGTGGCAGCTGGGTCAAGGAAGATCAACTGCGCATGCCCACCGCGCCGCCGCTGGACAGTTTGCCGCTGTCCACCGAGGTACCGGCCGCACAAGCACCACTGCAAGGCTTCACGTTCGAGGGGTATCGCAATGCCGACGGCACTGTTGGCACGCGCAATATTCTGGGTATCACCACCACCGTGCAGTGTGTGACCGGTGTGCTGAATCATGCGGTCAAGCGTATACGCGACGAGCTACTGCCCAAGTACCCGCATGTCGATGATGTGGTGGCGCTGACCCACAGCTACGGCTGCGGTGTGGCGATTACCGCCACCGATGCCTACATCCCGATCCGCACCGTGCGCAATCTGGCGCGCAACCCGAATCTGGGCGGCGAAGCGCTGGTCATCAGTCTGGGTTGCGAGAAGTTGCAGGCCGGCCAGGTGATGCATGAGAACGACAGCTCGGTGGACCTCAGTGAGCCGTGGTTGTATCGCTTGCAGGACTCCAGCCACGGTTTCACCGAGATGATCGAACAGATCATGGCGCTGGCCGAAACCCGTTTGAAGAAACTCGACCAGCGCCGTCGCGAAACCGTGCCGGCGTCCGAATTGATTCTCGGCATGCAGTGCGGCGGCAGTGATGCGTTTTCCGGGATCACCGCCAACCCGGCGCTCGGTTATGCCTCGGACTTGCTGTTAAGAGCGGGTGCGACGGTGATGTTTTCCGAAGTGACCGAAGTGCGCGATGCCATCTACTTGCTGACCTCGCGCGCCGAAACCGAGGAGGTGGCGCAGGAGTTGGTGCGCGAGATGGACTGGTACGACCGTTACCTGGCCAAGGGTGAAGCGGATCGCAGCGCCAATACCACGCCGGGCAACAAGAAGGGCGGGTTGTCGAATATCGTCGAGAAGTCGTTGGGCTCCATCGTCAAATCCGGCAGCAGCGCGATTAACGGCGTGCTTGGTCCGGGCGAACGCTTCAAGCGTAAAGGCCTGATCTTCTGCGCGACGCCGGCGAGTGATTTTGTCTGTGGCACCCTGCAACTGGCGGCCGGGATGAACCTGCATGTGTTCACTACCGGGCGGGGTACGCCTTATGGCCTGGCTATGGCACCGGTGGTGAAGGTCTCGACCCGTACCGAACTGGCCCAGCGCTGGCCGGACCTGATCGACATCGATGCCGGGCGCATTGCCACCGGCCGCGCCAGCATCGAAGAGCTGGGTTGGGAGCTGTTCCACTTCTACCTGGACGTCGCCAGCGGCAAGAAACAGACCTGGGCCGAGAAGCACAAATTGCACAACGACATCACGCTGTTCAATCCGGCGCCGATTACCTGACCTTATGATTATTCCCACGCTCGCGCGTGGGAACGATCCTGGATTGCGATGCGGCTTATCTGTCGCTGCTGGCTTATCATTAGCCCCCTAATGACAGGCACAAGGTTCACCAGGCATGCTGGCAATCTTTCTCGAAACACTGAATATCACCGCGCCAGTGTTTGCCATGTTGTTTTTGGGGGTGTTGCTCAAACGCATCGGCTGGATCGACGACAATTTTATCCACACCGCGTCGGCACTGGTGTTCAACGTCACCATGCCGGCGTTGTTGTTTCTCGGCATCCTGCATGCCGATCTGCATTCGGCGTTGCAGCCATCATTGCTGATCTATTTCGCCATCGCCACGTTGGTCGGTTTTGCCATTGCCTGGGGTTGGGCGATCTGGCGTTGCCCGCAGGAAGACCGTGGGATCTACGCCCAGGGCGCGTTTCGTGGCAACAACGGCGTTATTGGTCTGGCCTTGGCAGCGAGTATGTATGGCAGCTACGGGATTTCTCTCGGGGCGATTCTCGCGGGGCTGGTGATTGTGTTCTACAACACCCTCTCGACCATTGTGCTGGCGGTCTACAGTCCGGTCATCAAGTCTGATCCATGGAGCGTCTGCAAAAGCGTGTTCAGCAACCCGCTGATCATCAGCGTGTTTTCCGCGGCGCCGTTCGCCTATTTCCGGATAGGCCTGCCCAACTGGCTGGAAACCTCCGGCGGGTATCTGGCGCAGACGACTTTGCCACTGGCACTGATTTGCATCGGTGGCACGCTGTCGCTGGCGGCGTTGCGCAAAAGTGGTGAGCTGGCGTTGAGCGCAAGCCTGGTGAAGATGATTGGTTTGCCGGTGCTGGCTACATCTGGGGCCTGGCTCTGCGGCTTTCGCGGGGCGGAGTTGGGGATTCTGTTTCTGTACTTCGGCAGCCCGACTGCCGCCGCCAGTTTCGTCATGGCCCGACAGGCCAACGGCAATCACGAATTGGCGGCCGCCATCATCGTGATCACCACGTTGATGGCGGCAGTGACCACCAACATCGGGATCTTCTTGTTGCAGTGGGGTGGGTGGATCTAGTGGCCTGTGTGGCTAGTTCTGTTAGTCAACTTCGGCGCCAGCAGCCCATATCCTGCGTTGCTGTTCCTCGCCATAGCGGGCTATGACTCGTCACAGCGCCTTGGCTCTGGGCCGCCGGCATCCGAATTTGAGCTAACGAACTAGCCACACAGGCCACTAGGCCTTGGATCTTCATAGCTCTTTAGATCCATTCGCGGGCAAGTCGGATCTGCCACCGAAAATCCCGGCTAATTACTCGGCCTGCTGATACTCATCAATCACTTCCTGCGCCGCACGAAACGCATCGATTGCGGCCGGCACACCGGCATACACCGCACAGTGCAGCAGCGCTTCGCGAATCTCTTCTACGGTGCAGCCGTTGTTCAGTGCGCCGCGTACGTGGCCTTTGAGTTCCTGCGGGCATTTGAGCGCGGTGAGGGCGGCGAGGGTAATCAGGCTGCGGGTTTTCAGCGGCAAACCTTCGCGGTTCCAGACACTGCCCCAGGCATGTTCATTGACGAAGTCCTGCAACGGTTGGGTGAACTCGGTGGCATTGCCCAGCGCGCGGTCGACGAAGGCGTCGCCCATCACCTGGCGACGTATTTCGACACCTGCTGCTTTTGAAGGCGTAGGCTTGTTGTCGGTCATAGCGATTCCCTCTTGTGTTGGCGGCGCCAGGCGCTCAGTGACGTGAACAGCAGAAATGCCACCAGCGCCGGCAGGACGAAAAACAGCATCAAGTGTTCCAGCTTGCCGGCCAGCGGCATGCCAGTGGTGAACGACACCACGTGTAGTCCGTAAGCCAGATACAAGCTCAGAAACAGCACACCCTCGGCGCGGGTAATCCGGTAGCCCGAATAGAACACCGGCAAGCACAGCACGGCGACCCCGAGCATTACCGGCAGGTCGAAATCCAGCGCATTGGGCGACACAGATAAAGGTGTTGGCGCCACCAGCGCGGTGACGCCCAACACCCCCAGCAGGTTGAACAGGTTGCTGCCGATCACATTGCCCACGGCGATATCGCGTTGACCGCGCAAGGCGGCGATCAGTGAGGTGGCAAGCTCCGGCAGCGAGGTGCTGACTGCAATGATGGTCAGCCCGATGATTCGCTCCGATAACCCAAGCTCGGTAGCGACCTTGACTGCCGCATCGAGCAGCAGATGGCCGGCGTACGCCAGCAGGGCCAACCCGCCCAGCATCATCACCAGGCTGCTGAACCAGGGGGCGCGAATCCTGGACGTTCCATTGTCGTGTTTGTGTTGAGGGCGAGCAGCACGCCGCGACTGGCGTAGCAACAGCCCGAGATACAGAACCAGTGCCATCAGCAGCACCGCCCCATCCAGTGGTGTCAGCTCTTCGTTGTGGGCCAGTACGAATACCAGCAGGCTGGCGCCGATCATCAACGGAATGTCCAGCCGCACCAGTTGCCGGGAAACCCGCAGTGGAATGATCAGTGCCGAGAGGCCAAGGGTGACCAGGACGTTGAAGATGTTGCTGCCGATCACGCTGCCGACGGCGATGTCGGTGTTTTCCGATAAGGTTGCTTGCAGGCTCACGGCCATCTGTGGGGCACTGCTGCCGAAGGCGACGATGGTCAGGCCGATGATCAGTGGGCGGACTTTCAGCCGGGTCGCCAGGCGTACGGCGGCGCGGACCAGCAGTTCGGCGCCGGCGATCAACAGTACCAGACCACAGAGCAACTGGATCACTTTGAGCAGCGGTAAATCGGCTAATCCGAATATGGTCAGGGCTCCGCGGCTCAGTTGTTCAAGGCTTGCACGCGAACCCGCGTGGTGCCACTGCGCAGCATCCCCAATTGTGCGGCAGCATCACGTGACAAGTCGATCAAACGGCCGCGCACATGCGGCCCGCGGTCGTTGATGCGTACCACCACGGTCTTGTCGTTGTTCAGATTGGTGACTTTCACTTGTGTGCCGAACGGCAGTTGGCGATGAGCGGCGGTCAGGGCGTGCTGGTTGAAGGGTTCGCCACTGGCGGTACGTTTGCCATGATGCTTGGCACCGTAATAGGACGCGCCGCCCGTTTCGTCATAACCGCGTGGATCGATGTCATGGCTGGCACAACCGGCCAGCAGAGAGAGCAGGGCGCAAGCGCTAAACAGACGCTTCATAGGGGACTCCCGAAGTTGATCGTTCGCCGATCGTTCCCACGCTCTGCGTGGGAATGCCTCACTGGACGCTCCGCGTCCGCTGTTGTGACGCAGAGCGTCACGGGCTGCATTCCCACGCAGAGCGTGGGAACGATCACTGTGGTCAGCCTTCAAGCTTGCTTTTCAGCAGTTCGTTGACTTGTTGCGGGTTGGCCTTGCCTTTCGATGCTTTCATCGCCTGACCGACGAAGAAGCCGAACATCTTGCCGCGTTTGGCTTCATCAGCCGCGCGGTATTGTTCGACCTGTTCGGCGTTGGCCGCGAGCATCTCGTCGAGCACTTTGGAGATTTCGCCGGTGTCGGTTACTTGCTTCAGACCACGCTTGTCGATGATCTCGTCAGCGCTGCCTTCGCCGTTGGCCATACCTTCAAAGACCATCTTGGCGAGCTTGCCGGAGATGGTGTTGTCCTTGATGCGCAGCAACATACCACCCAACTGCTCGGCTGAAACCGGCGCTTCGTCGATTTCCAGACCTTGTTTGTTCAACAGGCTGCCCAGCTCGACCATGACCCAGTTGGCCGCCAGCTTGGCGTCGCCGCCGATGCTCACGACTTTCTCGAAGTAATCCGCTTGCTCACGGCTCGAAGCCAGCACGCTGGCGTCGTAGACCGACAGCCCGAACTGCTCCTGGAAGCGCTCGCGTTTCTGCGGTGGCAATTCCGGCAAGGTGGCGCGGATGTCGGTGAGGAACGAGTCCTCGATGACCACCGGCAACAGGTCCGGATCGGGGAAGTAACGGTAGTCGTTGGCTTCCTCTTTGCTGCGCATGGCGCGGGTTTCGTCTTTGTTCGGATCGTACAGGCGGGTCTGCTGAATGACCTTGCCGCCATCTTCGATCAACTCGATCTGGCGACGCACTTCGGTGTTGATCGCCTTCTCGATGAAGCGGAACGAGTTGACGTTCTTGATCTCGCAGCGCGTGCCGAATTCAACCTGGCCTTTGGGGCGGACCGACACGTTGCAGTCGCAACGCAGCGAGCCTTCGGCCATGTTGCCGTCGCAGATGCCCAGGTAACGCACCAGTGCGTGGATCGCCTTGACGTAAGCCACGGCCTCCTTGGCGCTACGCATGTCCGGCTCGGAGACGATCTCCAGCAGCGGCGTGCCAGCGCGGTTCAGGTCGATGCCGGTGGCGCCGCTGAACTCTTCATGCAGGCTCTTGCCGGCGTCTTCTTCCAAATGCGCGCGGGTGATGCCGACGCGTTTGACCGTGCCGTCTTCCAGCGGGATGTCCAAATGGCCTTTGCCGACGATCGGCAACTCCATCTGGCTGATCTGGTAGCCCTTGGGCAAATCCGGGTAGAAGTAGTTTTTGCGGGCGAACACGTTGTGCTGGCCGATATGTGCATCGATCGCCAGGCCGAACATCACCGCCATGCGCACCGCTTCCTGGTTCAGCACCGGCAAGACGCCGGGCATGCCCAGGTCTACCAGGCTGGCCTGGGTATTCGGCTCGGAGCCAAACGTGGTGGCGCTACCGGAGAAAATCTTCGATTGGGTGGCGAGCTGGGTATGAATCTCCAGCCCGATCACGACTTCCCATTGCATGTGTTTCTCCTCAGAAGCCTGTCGGGGTGCGGGTGTGCCAGTCAGTGTTGAGCTGATACTGGTGGGCGACGTTCAACAGACGGCCTTCCTGGAAGTACGGGGCGAGCAATTGCACGCCGACCGGCAGACCATCGACGAAACCGGCTGGCATGGACAAGCCCGGCAGGCCCGCAAGGTTGGCGGTGATGGTGTAGACGTCTTCCAGGTACGCAGCGACCGGGTCGCTGTTCTTGGCGCCGAGTTTCCAGGCCGGGTTCGGCGTGGTTGGGCCGAGGATGATATCGACCTCATTAAAGGCAGCCATGAAGTCGTTCTTGATCAGGCGACGAATCTTTTGCGCCTTCAGGTAGTAGGCGTCGTAGTAACCGGCCGACAGCGCGTAGGCGCCGACCATGATCCGGCGCTGCACTTCCGGGCCGAAACCTTCACCGCGCGAACGTTTGTAAAGGTCGGTCAGGTCTTTCGGGTCTTCGCAGCGATAGCCGAAACGCACACCGTCAAAACGCGACAGGTTGGAGGACGCCTCTGCTGGAGCGATCACGTAGTACGCAGGGATCGCGTGCTGCATGTTCGGCAGGCTGATTTCCTTGACCAGCGCGCCGAGCTTTTCCAGCTCCTTGACGCTGTTGTGGATCAGTTCGGCGATGCGTGGATCGAGACCGGCGCTGAAGTACTCCTTCGGTACGCCGATGCGCAGGCCCTTGAGCGAACCGTTGAGGCTGGCGCTGTAATCCGGCACGGGCTCGTCGATGCTGGTTGAGTCCTGCGGATCGAAACCGGCCATGCCTTGCAGCAGGATCGCGCAGTCTTCAGCGGTACGCGCCAACGGACCGCCCTGATCGAGGCTGGAGGCGTAAGCGATCATGCCCCAGCGCGAAACACGACCGTAGGTCGGTTTCAGGCCGGTGAGGTTGGTCAGTGCTGCCGGCTGTCGGATCGAGCCACCGGTGTCGGTGCCGGTCGCCGCAGGCAACAGACGAGCGGCAACCGCCGCCGCTGAACCGCCGGACGAACCGCCTGGAACGTGTTCCAGGTTCCACGGGTTTTTCACTGCGCCGTAGTAGCTCGATTCGTTGGCCGAGCCCATGGCGAACTCGTCCATGTTGGTCTTGCCCAGCGTGACGGCGCCGGCGGCAGCCAGTTTGGCGACCACGGTGGCGTCATACGGCGCCTTGAAGTTGTCGAGCATCTTCGAGCCGCAGCTGGTGCGAATGCCCTGGGTGCAGAACAGGTCTTTGTGAGCGATCGGCGCGCCGAGCAGGGCACCGCTCTCACCGTTGGCCCGGCGTGCGTCAGCGGCTTTCGCCTGCTGGAGCGCCAGGTCCTCGGTGAGGCTGATGAAGCTGTTGAGCTGCGGGTCGAGCCGGGCAATACGCGCCAGCAGAACCTTGGTCAGCTCTTCGGAGGAAAACTTTTTGTCGGCGAGTCCGCGGGCGATCTCGGCCAGAGTCAATTGATGCATTGCAGGCTCTTTCCCTTTAGTCGATGACTTTCGGAACCAGATACAGGCCGTTTTCGACCGCTGGTGCGATGGACTGATAGGCCTCGCGATGATTGGACTCAGTCACGACGTCTGCGCGCAGGCGTTGGCTGGCTTCCAGTGGGTGGGCCAGAGGCTCGATACCGTCGGTATTCACAGCCTGCATTTCATCGACCAGGCCGAGAATACTGTTCAGGGCGGAAGTAATATGTGGAAGATCGGCTTCATTGAGGCCAAGACAGGCCAGATGAGCGATTTTTTCCACGTCGGAGCGTTCAAGCGCCATGGGATTCTCCAGTGGAAAACAGAACGGATGCTATCCGTGTGTTAGATTGTCGGAACACTACCGCATTTCTACGGTCATAAGGCCGCGATTGTGGGGCTTGGTGCACAGAAAAGCGGCCAATTTAACATATTGGCGCCTTGCCCAAAATCCCTGTCGTTGTTAGAGTTTGCCGCACTTTTTTACCCACGCGTTGCCTAGGGTCCCTTCCCCATGTTCAAGAAACTGCGTGGCATGTTTTCCAGCGATCTTTCAATTGACCTGGGCACTGCCAACACCCTTATTTACGTGCGTGAGCGCGGTATCGTCCTGAATGAACCATCGGTTGTGGCCATTCGGACGCACGGTAATCAGAAAAGTGTCGTTGCCGTCGGCACTGAAGCCAAGCGCATGCTCGGCCGTACACCCGGCAACATTGCTGCCATTCGTCCGATGAAGGACGGCGTGATCGCCGACTTCAGCGTCTGCGAAAAAATGCTGCAGTACTTTATCAACAAGGTTCACGAAAACAGCTTTCTGCAGCCTAGCCCTCGTGTGCTGATCTGCGTTCCATGCAAATCCACCCAGGTTGAGCGTCGCGCCATTCGTGAGTCGGCTCTGGGTGCCGGTGCCCGTGAAGTGTTCCTGATCGAAGAACCAATGGCTGCTGCCATTGGTGCCGGTCTGCCAGTTGAAGAAGCCCGCGGCTCGATGGTCGTCGATATCGGTGGTGGTACCACTGAAATTGCGCTGATCTCCCTCAATGGTGTGGTTTACGCTGAATCCGTACGGGTTGGCGGCGACCGCTTCGACGAAGCGATCATCACCTATGTGCGTCGTAACTACGGCAGCCTGATCGGTGAGTCCACCGCTGAGCGCATCAAACAGGAAATCGGTACGGCCTACCCGGGCGGCGAAGTCCGTGAAGTCGATGTTCGCGGTCGTAACCTGGCTGAAGGCGTTCCACGCGCATTTACCCTGAACTCCAATGAAGTGCTGGAAGCTCTGCAAGAGTCCCTGGCAACCATCGTTCAGGCCGTGAAGAGCGCTCTGGAGCAATCGCCTCCGGAACTGGCTTCCGATATCGCCGAGCGTGGTCTGGTGCTGACCGGTGGTGGCGCCTTGCTGCGTGACCTGGACAAGTTGCTGGCCCAGGAAACCGGTCTGCCGGTAATCGTTGCCGAAGACCCGCTGACTTGCGTTGCTCGCGGCGGTGGCCGTGCATTGGAAATGATGGATAAGCACACGATGGATCTGCTTTCCAGCGAGTAATTTCGCGGGATGCATCTATGCTGTTCCGCTCTCAGGCAGCACTTTGCAGTGCTGCCTGTTGGCGTTCATCTTCTGTCAATCTGCTCCAGGCCGGTTTGATGCCGTATGAATAACGAGAACATTTGCCTGGGAGGAGCGGCTTATTAAACCGCTTTTCGCCAAAGGCCCCTCATTGGGCGTGCGCGTGTTGGTGCTGGTCGTGCTATCGGTCGCGCTGATGGTGGTCGATGCCCGCTTCACACTGCTCAAGCCGGTGCGTAGCCAGATGTCGCTGGTGCTGATGCAGTCTTACTGGATCACCGACCTGCCACAGCGGCTATTGCAAGGTGTTGCCAGTCAATTTGGCAGCCGTACCGAGCTGGTCGCCGAAAACGAAAAACTCAAGACCGAAAACCTGCTGTTGCAGGGCCGCATGCAAAAACTGGCGGCCTTGACCGAGCAGAACGTTCGGCTGCGCGAGTTGCTCAATTCTTCCGCGCTGGTCAACGAAAAGGTCGAAGTGGCCGAGTTGATCGGCATGGACCCCAATCCGTTCACCCATCGCATCATCATCAATAAAGGTGAGCGTGACGGTGTGGTCCTCGGCCAGCCGGTGCTCGATGCCCGCGGGTTGATGGGCCAGGTGGTCGAGTTGATGCCATATACCTCCCGTGTGTTGCTGTTGACCGACACGACCCACAGTATCCCGGTCCAGGTGAACCGTAACGGTCTGCGCGCCATCGCCAGCGGTACCGGCAATCCGGAGCGCCTGGAGTTGCGCCATGTGGCGGATACCGCAGACATCAAGGAAGGCGACCTGTTGGTCAGCTCCGGCCTCGGTCAGCGATTCCCGGCGGGCTACCCGGTGGCGACGGTCAAGGAAGTGATTCATGACTCCGGCCAGCCATTCGCGATCGTTCGGGCAGTTCCGACCGCAGCGCTGAACCGTAGTCGTTATTTGTTGCTGGTGTTCAGCGATAACCGTACCGCCGAAGAGCGAGCCAACGACGCCGCACAGGCTCAGGAAGCGCAAGATCGGCAAAACGGTACCGCCCCGATAATTCCGGCAACCGTTCCCAAACCTGTCACGCCGCCAGTGCCAGCTGTAGCTCCGGCTGTTGCAACGCCAGCGTCTGCTGCCGTGCCAGCCAAACCGGTTGCCCATACCCGTGCGCATCCCGTCAAACCGGCTACCCCGGCAGCGGCGAAGCCACCTGCTGCGGCTCCGGCGGCCACCACTCGGGAGAGGCAGTAATGGCAGGTATTCATTCGCGCAATGGCTGGATGGTCTGGCTGACCTTTGCCATTGGCTTGTTACTCAGCGTTTCGCCGTTGCCGCAGTTCATGGAAATTCTCCGGCCACTGTGGCTGGCGTTGCTGTTGGCGTTCTGGACTCTGGCGCTGCCGCAAAAGGTCGGCATGGTCACTGCCTGGTGTCTCGGTCTGGCGGAAGACGTGCTGTACGGTACGTTGCTCGGGCAGAACGCCTTGATTCTGACCTTGATCACTTTCCTGGTGCTGTCATTGCAGCAGCGTTTGCGCATGTTCCCGATGTGGCAGCAAAGTCTGGTGATACTTGTGATCTTCGGCCTGGCCCAGCTGGTTCAGCTGTGGCTGAGTGCTTTGACCGGTAACCGCCAGCCGACTCTGGCGCTGGTATTGCCAGCATTGGTCAGTGCTTTACTCTGGCCGTGGGTCAGCTTCGGTTTGCGTGGATTGAGTCGGCGCTACAAAATCAATTGATCCGGTCAGGCTTAGGGTCTGTTGACGCTTGGTGGCGGTTCGTCACCAAGCGTCAACAGACCCTACCCACACCTCGACAGGGAGATGTCTTGATGTATCCGCTTTATCTGGCCTCTGGCTCACCACGTCGACGTGAACTGCTGACGCAGATCGGCGTGCCTTTTACCGCTATCAGCGCGGATATCGATGAAACCCCTCTGATTGACGAATCTCCGGCGGCCTATGTCGAGCGTCTGGCTCGCGGCAAGGCTGAAGCCGGGCATGGGGTGCTTGCGGTCAGCGAATCCGACGCACCAATTTGTGTGCTGGGTGCAGATACCGCCGTGGTACTTGACGGGCACATTCTCGGTAAGCCGGTTGATGAAGCAGATGCCCTGGCCATGCTTATGGCCCTGTCCGACCGCGAACATGAAGTGCTGACCGCGATAGCCGTGCTCGACGGTCAACGTTGTGAGTCGCGCGTGGTTCGCAGTCTGGTGCGGTTTCGGTCGATCAGTGGCGAAGAAGCAGCGGCCTATTGGGCCAGTGGCGAGCCGCAGGATAAGGCCGGCGGTTATGGGATTCAGGGGCTGGGTGCGGTGTTTGTCGCAGGGCTCAATGGCAGTTATTCAGCGGTCGTTGGCCTGCCGGTGTGCGAAACCGCAGAACTACTCGGCCATTTCGGCATACCCTGTTGGCAAAACCTTACAGTGCGCTAAGCGCCGTACCTGACTGACGCGGCCATTATCGTGAATACGCTTGAGCGAGACCCTGCCATGAGTGAAGAGATTCTGATCAACATCACGCCGATGGAATCGCGCGTGGCGGTGGTTGAAAACGGTGTTTTGCAAGAGGTTCATGTCGAGCGCACCCAGAAGCGCGGGATCGTCGGCAACATCTATAAAGGCAAGGTGGTCCGGGTTCTGCCAGGTATGCAGGCGGCGTTCGTCGATATCGGTCTGGACCGCGCGGCATTTATTCACGCTTCGGAAATCTCCATGCGTGAAGGCCCGGCGGTGGAAAGCATCGGCGCCCTGGTCCATGAAGGGCAAAGCCTTGTCGTGCAAGTCACCAAGGATCCAATCGGTTCCAAGGGCGCGCGCTTGACCACTCAGTTGTCTATTCCGTCGCGTTATCTGGTGTACATGCCGCGCACCGCCCACGTCGGCATTTCCTTGAAGATCGAAGACGAAGCCGAGCGCGAGCGGCTCAAGCAGGTGGTCAGCGACTGCGTGACGAAGGAAGGTATCAAGGAAGCCGGTGGCTTCATCCTGCGTACGGCCGCTGAAGGCGCCGGGGCCGATGAGATCCTGATGGACATCCGCTACCTGCGAAGATTGTGGGATCAGATCGCGGAGCAGATCAAGACCATCAGTGCGCCGAGCGTCATTTATGAAGACCTGGGCCTGGCTTTGCGCACCTTGCGCGATCTGGTCAGCCCGAAGATTGAGAAAATTCGCATCGATTCCCGGGAAACCTTCCAGAAAACCACTCAGTTCGTCGCTGAACTGATGCCGGAAATCGCCGACCGCCTTGAGCACTATCCCGGCGAGCGGCCGATTTTTGATCTGTACGGTGTCGAAGACGAGATCCAGAAGGCCCTGGAGCGCAAAGTGCCGCTCAAGTCCGGCGGCTATCTGGTGGTCGATCCGGCGGAAGCCATGAGCACCATCGACGTCAACACCGGGGCTTTTGTCGGCCATCGCAACCTTGAAGAGACAATCTTCAAGACCAACCTCGAGGCCGCGACGGCGATTGCCCGTCAACTGCGCCTGCGCAATCTCGGCGGAATTATCATCATCGACTTCATCGACATGGAGGACGAGGAGCACCAGCGCCAGGTGTTGCGCACACTGGAAAAGCAGCTGGAGCGTGATCACGCCAAGACCAACATTATCGGTATTACCGAATTGGGCCTGGTGCAGATGACCCGCAAGCGTACCCGCGAAAGTCTTGAGCAGGTGCTGTGCGAACCGTGCAGCAGTTGTCAGGGCCGCGGCAAGTTGAAGACTCCGGAAACGGTTTGCTATGAAATTTTCCGCGAAATCCTGCGCGAGGCTCGGGCTTACGAGGCTGTGGGCTATAGAGTGCTGGCCAATCAAAAAGTAGTTGATCGGTTGCTTGACGAAGAGTCGGGGAACGTTGCGGAGCTGGAAGGGTTTATCGGACGGACTATCCGTTTCCAGGTCGAAACCATGTACTCCCAGGAACAATATGACGTGGTGCTGCTCTGAATCGGCGTGCTGTACTTTTATTGGAAGCGGCTGGATTGAGCGTTTTGCATGACTACGCCATGGGGGCCACCTGACATGGAGCGTTTGATACGCTTTTTTGTTGCTTTGACTCGCTGGGGGCTGGGACTTTGCGCCTTGATGTTGGTGTTGACTGCGCTGTACGTCAGCCTTGGTCGCGAACTCATTCCGCTGGTCGCCGAGTATCGAGGTGATGTCGAGGCCAAGGCCCGCGAAGCGACGGATATGCCATTGAGCATTGGCAGCCTCGAAGGCAGCTGGAGCGGTCTGGCGCCGATTCTGCTGGCCCGCGATGTGGTGGTCAGTAAGGGTGCCAATGGGTTGCGCCTGGATCATGTGCGGGTAGTGCCGGATGTCTGGGCCAGCCTGCTGGCTCGCGAGGTCCGTATCGCCCATCTCGAACTCAACGGCCTGAAACTGAGCCTGAAGGAAGACCAGAACGGCCATTGGGCACTTGAAGGGTTGCCGGTTCAACAGGGTCAACCCGTCGATCCCGAGCAACTGCTCAATCGCATGCAAATGATTGTTCAGCTGTCGGTGCTGGACAGCCAGGTCACTTTGCAGCCGTTCAATGAAACCCCACTGACCCTGACGAATGTCGGCCTGAACCTTAAAACCGGTCTGACCCGCCAGCGTCTCGATGCTCGCTTGACCTTGCCCGACGGCCAGCCCATGGCTCTGAGCTTGCGCACTCGTGTGCGTGCCAGCCACTGGCGAGATGCTGAGACGGATGCTTACCTGAGCCTGCCGCAAAGCGATTGGGCGCGCTGGCTGCCCGCGCGGTTGACCCAGCAATGGAAGTTTTCCGAGCTCAAGGCCGGTGGCGAGCTTTGGCTGAGCTGGGCTGAGGGCACTGTGCAAAGCGCTGTGGCCCGCCTCAATGCCCCGCAAGTCAAAGGCGCCTACACCGGGCGAAAGCCGCTGACGATTCAGAATCTGGCGCTCAACGCCTGGTTCCAGCGTAGCGACGAAGGCTTCAGCGTACTTCTCGATTCGTTGGCCATGAACCTCGGCGAAACCCGTTGGGAGTCGCATGTGCAGCTTCAGCGGTTCGCCGCCACCGACAAAGCCGAAGAACGCTGGCGTGTCCAGGCTGATCGCCTTGATCTGACGCCGATCACACCTGTGCTGGATGCCTTGGTACCGGTGCCGGACAATGTCGAAGTGGTGATCGACAACCTCAAAGTCACTGGCGCCCTGCGCAATGTGCTGGTCGATTATCGCCCACAGGCAACCGACGACCAGCGTTTGAGTTTCGCCGCCAACCTGGAGCGGGTTGGCTTCAACGCTTATCACGGCGCTCCGGCGGCACGTAATGTGAGCGGTAGCATCAGCGGCGACCTTGGACAGGGCGAGCTGCGTATGGACAGCAAGGATTTTTCCCTGCACCTGGACCCGATCTTCGCCAAGCCATGGCAGTACATCCAGGCCAATGCGCGGCTGACCTGGAAGCTCGACAATGAAGGCTTCACCCTGATCGCACCGTACCTGAAAGTGCTGGGCGAGGAGGGCAAGATCGCCGGCGATTTCCTGATCCGTCTGCATTTCGATCATACCCAGGAAGACTACATGGACCTGCGGGTCGGTCTGGTCGAGGGCGACGGTCGTTATACCGCCAAGTATCTGCCGGCAGTCCTCAGTCCGGCTCTGGATGAGTGGTTGCGTACGGCAATTCTCAAGGGCGCGGTGGATGAAGGCTTCTTCCAGTACCAAGGCTCGCTGAACCACGGCGCCATCGACAACGCGCGCAGTATCAGCCTGTTCTTCAAGGTTCACGACGCTGAACTGGCGTTCCAGCCGGGTTGGCCGCACGTCGGCAAGGTCAGCGGTGATGTGTTTATCGAAGACAGCGGCGTACGAATTCTGGCAAGCAAAGGCCAATTGCTCGACACCCAGGTTCGCGACATCTACGTCAATATTCCCCATGTACCCGCCGGACAAACCAGCCGCCTGTTTCTCGACGGCGAGTTTGCGGGTGGCCTGGGCGACGGTTTGAAGATTCTGCAGGAAGCGCCGATCGGCACCGACTCGATTTTTGCCGGTTGGCAGGGGGAAGGTGACTTGCAGGGCAAGTTGAAACTGGATATTCCGCTGGCCAAAGGCGAGTTGCCGAAAATCCTGGTGGACTTCAAGACCGCCAAGGCCCGGCTGAAGCTGAGCGAACCCGAACTTGAACTGAGCCAGCTCAAGGGGGATTTCCGCTTTGACAGCAGCAAGGGTTTGAGCGGGCAGGGCATTACAGCGCAAGCTTTCGATCGGCCGATTACCGCGCAGATTTTTGCCGATGGCAAAGCGGGCAGCCTCAACACCCGCGTCGTTACCAAGGGGCAGGTGACGGTGAAGAAACTCACCGAGTGGCTGAAAGTCAGCCAGCCGTTGCCGGTTTCCGGCGACATTCCTTATCAGTTGCAACTGACGCTCAACGGCGCGGATAGCCAGCTCATGGTCAACTCCAGCCTTAAGGGCGTCGCGGTGGATCTGCCTGCACCTTTCGGCATGCCGGCCAGTGAAGGCCGCGACACCGTGTTTCGGATGACCCTGCAAGGGCCTGAGCGGCGTTATTGGGTCAACTACGGCGACCTCGCCAACTTCACCTTCGCAGCGCCGAGCGGCGGCATTGCCGATGGGCGCGGCGAGCTGTTTCTGGGCGCCGACAATGCAGTGTTGCCGGATGTTAAAGGCTTGCGTGTGCGCGGTGTGCTGTCGGAGCTGGATATCGAGCCCTGGAAAGCCTTGGTCGATCGCTATGCCGGCCAGGCCCCCGGCGACAGCGCCAGGCAACTGTTGAGCAGTGCCGACGTCCAGGTGAGCAAGCTCATCGGGTTTGGCAGCACACTCGATAAGGTCTCGTTGCAGTTGAATCGCAAACAAGCCTCTTGGGCTTTGCAGATCGATAGCCAACAGGCCAAAGGCAGTGTCGGCATCCCCGACGCCAAGGACGCTGCGGTGGCAATCGATCTGCAATATGTGCGTTTGCCGGCCATAGATCCCACCGTTCAGGCCGACGAAAATTCTCCGGACCCGCTGGCGTCAGTCGATCCCGGGAACATCCCGGCGCTGGATATCTCCATCGTCCAGTTGTTCCAGGGTAATGATCTGATTGGCGGCTGGTCGCTCAAGGTACGCCCTACCGCCAAAGGTATTGCACTCAACAGTCTGGATCTGGGCCTCAAGGGCATGGTGTTGCAGGGCACAGGCGGCTGGGAGGGCCCGCCAGGGGCCAGCAGCAGTTGGTACAAGGGGCGTCTGGGCGGCAAGAATCTTGCGGATGTGCTGAAGGGCTGGGGCTTTGCCCCTACCGTGACCAGTGAAGATTTTCATATGGATGTGGACGGTCGTTGGCCCGGCTCTCCGGCCTGGGTCGGACTCAAGCGCTTCTCCGGAAGCCTCGATGCAACGTTGCGAAAAGGTCAATTCGTTGAAGTAGAGGGCGGTGCACAGGCCTTGCGGGTGTTCGGCTTGCTTAACTTCAACTCGATTGGTCGACGTCTGCGTCTGGATTTCTCTGACCTGTTCGGGAAAGGCTTGAGTTACGACCGGGTAAAAGGCCTGCTGGTGGCCAGCAACGGGGTGTACGTTACCCGTGAACCGATCACCCTGACCGGACCGTCGAGCAATCTGGAACTCAATGGCACGCTGGACCTGGTTGCCGATCAGGTCGATGCCAAGCTGTTGTTGACGTTGCCAGTGACCAACAACCTGCCGATCGCCGCGTTAATCGTCGGTGCGCCGGCGATTGGCGGGGCATTGTTCCTGATCGACAAGCTTATCGGTGATAGCGTGTCCCGTTTCGCCAGTGTGAAATACAACGTCAAAGGCCCGTGGAAAGAACCGAAAATCACCTACGACAAGCCTTTTTGAAAAACCACGCCTGGGGCTATGGGAGTAGCATGACTCCATGCGTTTTTTGTAGCAGTTGCCGCCAGGCTACGTCCGGCTGCGAAGCGGCCGTAGAGTCTGACACTGCGATTCTTCTGGTTAACCGCGTACGCCGCAGACGCAGGCTTCGCCAGCTGCTACACAGGGTTTTGCAGAGTCTGCACCGGGCGTGCAGAACCAACCGAAAAAGGATACGCCATGTCTCTTGCGGTGATTCAAATGGTCAGCCAGAGCGATGTTCTGGCCAATCTGGTCCAGGCCCGGCGCTTGCTGGAGCAAGCAGCGGCTGGCGGTGCCCGGCTGGCGGTGCTGCCGGAAAACTTCGCTGCCATGGGCCGCCGTGATATTGCCGACATTGGTCGTGCCGAAGCCTTGGGCAGCGGTCCGATCCTGCCCTGGTTGAAACAGACCGCTCGCGACCTCAAGTTATGGATAGTGGCCGGCACATTGCCGTTGCCGCCCCAGGATCAACCCGACGGCAAGGTCAATGCCTGCTCCTTGTTGATCGACGAACACGGTGAGGCGGTGGCGCGTTACGACAAGCTGCATTTGTTCGATGTGGATGTGGCCGACAATCGCGGTCGTTATCGTGAGTCGGATGACTATGCTCATGGAGATGCGGTGGTGGTCGCAGACACACCTGTCGGCCGAGTGGGCCTGACGGTGTGCTACGACTTGCGCTTCCCGGAGTTGTACAGTGAGTTACGCGCAGCCGGTGCCGAGTTGATCACCGCGCCCTCTGCATTTACCGCGGTGACCGGTGCGGCTCATTGGGAGGTGCTGATCCGCGCACGGGCAATCGAGACCCAGTGTTATGTGCTGGCGGCTGCCCAGGGTGGGATTCACCCGGGACCGCGAGAAACCTTTGGCCATGCAGCGATTATCGACCCTTGGGGGCGTGTGCTGGCCGAGCAGGATCAGGGCGAGGCTGTGCTGCTGGCCGAGCGCGATAGCAGCGAACAGGCGTCCATCAGGGCGCGGATGCCGGTGGCCAGCCATCGGCGCTTTTTCTCGCAGGGCGCACAGCGACCTGCCTCAGAACGATGAATTTAAGGCGCAAAGCATATGAGCGAGTTGTTGTCCTCAGTCAGTGAACACCTTTTAGCGCCGGGTGGCGTGACCATTGAAAGCCTGCAAGCAGTGCTCGGCGATCTGGCCGGGCCGGGCATCGATGCCGCCGACCTGTATTTCCAGGGACAGATTTCCGAGTCCTGGGCGCTGGAAGACGGCATCGTCAAGGAAGGTAGCTTCAACCTTGACCAAGGCGTCGGTGTGCGTGCGCAGTCGGGCGAGAAGACCGGTTTTGCTTACAGCAATGCCATTACTCTCGAAGCCCTGGGCCTGGCCGCCCGTGCTGCCCGTTCGATTTCCCGTGCCGGGCAGAATGGCACCGTGCAGGCGTTCAGTACCCAGGATGTCGCCCGACTGTATGCGCCGGATAACCCGCTGGAAGTCATCAGCCGTGCCGAGAAGGTCGAGCTGCTCAAGCGCGTCGATGCCGCGACCCGGGCGCTGGACCCGCGCATCCAACAAGTCACCGTGAGCATGGCCGGGGTCTGGGAGCGGATTCTGGTCGCATCCACCGACGGCGGTCTGGCGGCAGACGTGCGTCCCTTGGTGCGATTCAATGTCAGCGTCATCGTCGAACAGAATGGTCGCCGCGAACGTGGTGGTCACGGCGGTGGCGGTCGTACCGATTACCGTTACTTCCTTGGCGAGGACCGCGCCATGGGTTATGCCCGTGAAGCATTGCGCCAGGCGCTGGTCAATCTCGAGGCGATTGCGGCACCGGCCGGTACGTTGCCGGTGGTCCTCGGTTCCGGTTGGTCGGGTGTGCTGTTGCATGAAGCGGTAGGTCATGGCCTGGAAGGTGACTTCAACCGTAAAGGCAGTTCGGCTTACAGTGGCCGCATGGGCGAAATGGTTGCTTCCAGGCTCTGCACCATCGTCGATGATGGCACTTTGGCCGGTCGCCGCGGTTCCTTGAGCGTCGACGACGAAGGCACTCCGACCGAGTGCACTACTCTGATCGAAAACGGTGTGCTCAAAGGTTATATGCAGGACAAGCTCAATGCCCGCCTGATGGGCATGGCCCGCACTGGCAACGGTCGTCGTGAGTCATATGCGCACTTGCCAATGCCGCGGATGACCAACACTTACATGCTCGCTGGTGAAAGCGATCCGGCCGAAATCATCGCCTCGGTGAAGAGGGGTATCTACTGCGCCAATCTCGGCGGCGGTCAGGTGGACATCACCAGCGGCAAATTCGTGTTCTCCACCAGCGAGGCCTATCTGATCGAAGACGGCAAGATCACCGCGCCGGTCAAAGGTGCGACGTTGATCGGTAACGGGCCGGAAGCGATGAGCAAAGTGTCGATGGTCGGTAACGACCTGGCGCTGGACAGCGGGGTAGGGACATGCGGTAAGGATGGGCAGTCGGTGCCGGTGGGTGTCGGCCAGCCAACCTTGAAGATCGACGCGATCACCGTGGGTGGCACGGGCGCTTGAGCTTGAGAGGGAGCCTTGGGTGGGTGAACCGCGAAGCGGTACAACCCACCCGGGGTCGAAGACTAACGCAGACCGCGTTGTGTCTCGTCCAGCTCACGGATGTACTTGAAGATTTTTCGGCTGGCAGCAGGTGGCTTGCTTTGCGCAAGCTCATGCTGGGCCTGACGGATCAGGGAGCGCAGTTGCTGGCGATCCGCGTCCGGGTAGTCGATGACGAACTTCTCCAGGACACCGTCATCGCCCGCGATCAAGCGATCGCGCCAGCGTTCCAGACCGTGGAAACGTTCGTTGTACTGCCGAGTGGAGGCGTCGAGTTGATCAAGCAACACCAGAATGGCGTCAGTGTCCTGATCGCGCATCAGTTTGCCGATGAACAGAATGTGCCGTTTACGCGCGATATTCGCGGTGTGCTTGGGCGCTTCAGCCAAAGCCCGGCGCAAGGCGTCGGTCAATGGCAGTTTTGCCAGCAAGTCAGGCTTGAGTGTTGTAAGGCGCTCGCCAAGATCAACCAGAGCATGCAGCTCGCGTTTGACCTGGGATTTGCTTTTTTCTCCCCCGTCGAGGGAGTCGTCGTAAGAATCAACCATGGTGGCAGTCCGCAAAGAAACGCCGCCATGATAACCAGTCGGGGGCCGCTTGTCCGGCCCGGTCGCTCGAAGGCCCCAGCCGAACGCAGAATTTGAGTGGAGAAAACCATGAGTGCAGTTGAAAGCGTCGGTCCACAAGCCTTGCCGGCACTGCAAGAACAAGTCGAGCAGATCATCGCCGAGGCCAAACGCCAGGGCGCCAGCGCCTGTGAAGTCGCGGTTTCTCTGGAGCAGGGGCTGTCGACCACGGTCCGCCAGCGGGAAGTCGAAACCGTTGAGTTCAACCGTGACCAGGGCTTTGGCATCACCTTGTATGTTGGCCAGCGCAAAGGTTCGGCCAGCACCTCGGCCAGCGGTCCGGAGGCGATTCGCGAAACCGTCGCCGCCGCCCTGGCCATCGCCAAACACACCTCGGAAGATGAAAGCTCAGGTTTGGCCGATGCAGCCTTGATGGCCAAGGATCTGCCGGACTTCGACCTGTTCCACGCCTGGGACATCACTCCGGAGCAAGCCATTGAGCAGGCACTGGCCTGTGAAGCGGCGGCGTTTGCCACCGACAGCCGAATCAAGAACGCCGATGGCACATCCCTGAGCACCCATCAGGGTTGCCGTGTGTATGGCAACAGTCACGGATTTATCGGCGGTTACGCGTCGACCCGTCACAGCCTGAGCTGCGTGATGATTGCCGAAGCCGATGGCCAGATGCAGCGCGATTACTGGTATGACGTGAATCGCCAGGGCGAACTGCTCGCTGATCCGGTCAGCATCGGCCAGCGTGCTGCGCAACGGGCGGCCAGTCGTCTGGGCGCGCGTCCGGTTCCAACCTGCGAAGTGCCGGTGCTGTTTTCCGCAGAACTGGCTGGCGGTTTGTTCGGCAGTTTTCTCGGGGCGATCTCCGGCGGCAATCTGTACCGAAAATCGTCGTTCCTCGAAGGTACGTTGGGCCAACGGCTGTTCCCTGAATGGCTGACCCTGGATGAACGGCCACACCTGATGCGTGGCCTGGGTAGTTCGGCCTTCGATGGCGACGGTCTGGCAACTTACGCCAAACCTTTCGTCGAGAACGGTCATTTGGTTTCTTACGTGCTGGGCACGTACTCCGGTCGCAAACTGGGCATGCCGAGCACCGCCAACGCTGGTGGCGTGCATAACCTGTTCGTTAGCCATGGCGATGAAGACCAGGCTGCGCTGCTGCGGCGCATGGGGCGCGGGCTGCTGGTCACCGAATTGATGGGTCAGGGCTTGAACATGGTGACTGGCGACTATTCCCGTGGTGCCTCGGGTTTCTGGGTGGAAAACGGCGAGATTCAGTTCGCCGTGCAAGAAGTGACCATCGCCGGCAACATGCGTGACATGTTCCAGCAGATCATCGCCGTTGGTAATGACCTGGAATTGCGCAGCAATATTCGTACGGGGTCAGTGCTGATCGAGCGGATGACAGTGGCCGGTAGCTAAACGACCGCAGCTTCAAGCGAAGGCGCGTCACCCAATGGGAGGCGCGCCTTTTTTTGTGGGAGTATCCGGTGATTGCTCCGCGGATCTGGCAATTTGTATTTGCCATCATTGCTCACAACATCCCGGAAGGCATGGCGGTCGGTGTGTCTGCCGGCGGTGGGATGCCCGACGCCGACAGTTTGGCCATGGGCATCGCTTTACAGGATGTGCCGGAAGGTTTGGTGATCGCTTTGGTATTAGCCGGGGCAGGGATGTCGCGGGTCAAGGCGTTCCTGGTCGGCGCGGCTTCAGGTTTGGTTGAGCCGGTCTTCGCGTTGTTGTGTGCCTGGCTGGTGAGTCTGGCCGAGTTGCTCTTGCCACTGGGGTTGGCGTTGGCTGCAGGCGCGATGCTGCTGGTGGTGACTCACGAGGTGATCCCAGAGTCACCGTGCAATGGCCACGACAAGCTGGCCAGCCTGGGGCTGTGTATCGGGTTCTGTCTGATGACAGTCATGAATACCGCGCTTGCGTAGGCGCCGCCGAAGGCTCGGGCCGCCGAGCTTTTATTCGCCTTCGTCGAAGAAGTTATTGATCAGCGCAACCAGCGCATTCAGCGCTTCCTGTTCTTGTTCGCCTTCAGTGCAGAGATGGATTTTGGTGCCTTTACCGGCAGCGAGCATCATCATGGCCATGATGCTTTTGCCATCGACCATGGATTCAGGGGTACGTCCGGCTTTTATCTGGCAGGGATATTGACCTGCTACGCCGACAAACTTGGCAGATGCTCGGGCATGTAAACCCAGCTTGTTGATGATTTCAATTTCCAGAGCGGGCATCGCGGTGTGAATCCTTTAGCTTAGGTCGCGGTGGCGAACCTGGACGTTCTTCAGGGACTTTTGTAGAGCCTGGCCCAGACGTTCGGTCAGGTAGACGGAGCGGTGATGCCCGCCGGTGCAGCCAATGGCAATGGTGACGTAGGCGCGGTTGCTGGCGGCAAAGCGGGGCAGCCATTTCAGCAAATACGCAGAGATATCCTGGAACATTTCTTCGACATCCGGCTGAGCAGCCAGATACTCGGCAACCGGCTGGTCCAGCCCGGACTGATCGCGCAACTCCGGTTTCCAGTATGGATTGGGTAGGCAGCGCACATCGAATACCAGGTCAGCATCGACCGGCATTCCGCGTTTGAAGCCGAAAGATTCGACCAGAAACGCCGTGCCCGGCTCCGGCTGGTTCAGCAGGCGAAGTTTGATGGTATCGCGCAGTTGATACAGGTTCAGATGGGTGGTGTTGAGCTTCAGATCAGCGAGGTCGGCAATCGGCCCAAGCAGGTTGGTTTCATCATCAATGGCTTCGGCGAGCGACCGATTGGCGGTGCTCAGGGGGTGGCGTCGACGGGTTTCCGAGAATCGCTTGAGCAGGGTTTCCTCGTCGGCGTCCAGATACAGCACGTCGCATTGGATGTGCCGGCTGCGCACTTCTTCCAAAAGCTCCGGAAAGCGCGACAGATGGCTGGGCAAGTTACGGGCGTCGATGGAAACCGCAACCAGCGGTTGCGCCAGTTCAGTGTGAATCAACGCACGTTCGGCCAATTCCGGAAGCAGGCCGGCCGGCAGGTTGTCGATGCAGTAGTAACCGTTGTCCTCCAATACATCGAGGGCCGTGCTTTTACCGGAGCCGGATCGGCCGCTGACAATGATCAAACGCATGATTAATGACCGTTCTGCTCGTCCAGGACAACCTGGTACAGGGCTTCATTAGTTGCGGCGCTGCGAAGTTTTTCGCGCACTTCCTTGCGATCAAGCATGCTGGCAATTTGCCGAAGCAGTTCCAGATGCGCATCGGTAGCGGCTTGCGGGACCAGCAGGACAAACAGCAGGTCGACCGGAGCACCATCGATGGCGTCGAAATCTATGGGGGCGTCCAGGTGCATCAAGGCACTGATGGGCGATTCGCAGCCTTTGAGGCGGCAGTGGGGAATGGCGATGCCGTTGCCAAAACCGGTTGAACCAAGTTTTTCACGGGCTATCAGACTCTCGAAGACATCTTGCATCCCCAGATCCGGCACTTCGCGGCTGATCAGGTTGGCAATTTGCTCGAGGGCGCGCTTTTTACTGCCGCCCGGCACGTTCACCAAAGAACGGCCGGGGGTCAGGATGTTTTCAAGTCGAATCATGGGTTGGGAGTGTTAACGACCTGTTGCGCCCTGGAGGAGGCTCTGGGTCTTTTCCTTGTGCTTTTTGAGTTGGCGATCCAGCTTGTCGGTGAGTGCGTCGATTGCCGCGTACATGTCGTCATGCTCGGCGTTGGCGACCACTTCATTGCCGGGGATATGCAAGGTAGCTTCGATTTTCTGCTTCAGCTTTTCGACGGTCATCGTGACTTGCACATTGGTGATCTTGTCGAAATGCCTTTCCAATCGTTCGAGTTTTTCGCCGATGTAGATGCGCAGGGGTTCGGTCACTTCCAGTTGGTGTCCACTGATGTTGACTTGCATACAGCTTCTCCTTCGTTGCCAGTGCATAAAGCGGCAGGCAGAAATGCCTGCCACTGGAACGCTGTGGCGTGGCCCGTTACATCAAACGCTTACGTTCGCTCGAAGGCGCGATCCCAAGGGATTCGCGGTATTTGGCGACGGTGCGACGGGCTACCTGAATGCCTTGTGCCTCCAGTAAACCAGCGATCTTGCTGTCACTCAACGGCTTTTTCTGATTTTCCGCTGCAACCAGTTTTTTGATGATCGCGCGGATCGCTGTAGACGAGCATTCACCGCCTTCAGAGGTGCTTACGTGGCTGGAGAAAAAATATTTCAGTTCGTAGATGCCGCGCGGGGTATGCATGAATTTCTGGGTGGTGACCCGGGAAATTGTCGATTCGTGCATGCCGACCGCTTCGGCGATGTCATGCAGCACCAGCGGTTTCATCGCCTCATCGCCGTACTCGAGAAAGCCCCGTTGATGCTCGACGATCTGGGTGGCGACTTTCATCAGGGTTTCGTTGCGGCTTTGCAGGCTTTTGATGAACCAGCGCGCTTCCTGCAACTGGTTGCGCATGAAGGTGTTGTCGGCGCTGGTGTCGGCCCGGCGCACGAAACCGGCGTACTGCGGGTTGACCCGCAGGCGCGGCACGGATTCCTGATTCAACTCCACCAGCCAGCGTTCGTTGTCCTTGCGTACGATGACGTCGGGGACGACGTACTCGGCTTCGCTGGATTCGATTTGAGAACCCGGGCGCGGGTTGAGGCTTTGCACCAGCTCGATGATCTGCCGCAGTTCGTCCTCTTTGAGCTTCATACGGCGCATCAGCTGGCTGTAGTCACGGCTGCCAAGCAGGTCGATGAAGTCGGTGACCAGGCGTTTAGCCTCGGTCAGCCAAGGTGTTTTGGCTGGCATTTGACGCAGCTGCAGCAACAGGCATTCGCTGAGGTTGCGCGCACCGATACCGGCGGGTTCGAATTGCTGGATGCGGTGCAGGACGGCCTCAATCTCGTCCAGTTCGATGTCCAGTTCCGGGTCGAAGGCTTCGAGGATTTCCTCAAGAGTTTCGTCCAGGTAGCCCTGATTGTTGATGCAATCGATCAGGGTAACGGCGATCAGGCGATCAGTATCGGACATCGGTGCCAGGTTCAGTTGCCAGAGCAAATGACTCTGCAGGCTCTCACCGGCCGATGTGCGGGTGGTGAAGTCCCACTCGTCGTCATCGTTACTCGGCAGGCTGCTGGCACTGGTCTGGTAAACATCTTCCCAAGCGGTGTCGACAGGTAATTCGTTGGGGATGCGCTCGTTCCAGTCGCCTTCCTCGAGGTTATCCACCGTCGGGGCGGTTTCCTGGTAAGAGGGTTCCTGAACATCGGTATTGGCTTTCTGCTCGACGTTGTCGGCCAGAGGGTCGGCGTTATCGAAGTCGTCGCCTTCTTCCTGGCGTTCGAGCATCGGATTGGACTCCAGTGCCTCCTGAATTTCCTGTTGCAGGTCCAGGGTCGACAATTGGAGCAGGCGGATGGCCTGTTGCAGCTGCGGTGTCATCGTCAGCTGCTGGCCCATTCTCAAGACTAGCGATGGTTTCATGGCAGGGGCTTAACACCTTATTTGCCGGCGCACATGCGCCATCCACTACAGGGCGCCGAAGCGCCAAACATAAGCAAATTATATGCCTGAAACTGAAGTGTTTGCCTAGAGCGCGGTAACAATAAAAATTTACAGGATCTCATTGCTACTGGCGCTCTGACTATTGGCTGAACACCTGAGGGCGCGTGTTTGCCTAAAGCGCGGTAACAATAAAATTTATAGGGTTTTATTGATAGCGGCGCTCTGACGACTTGCCCAACACCTCAGCGCTTACAGGCGGAACTCATGGCCCAGATACACTTCCTTGACCAGCTCGTTGGCCAGGATGGTGGCGGAGTCGCCTTCGGCGATCAGTTGACCGTCGTTAACGATGTAGGCGGTCTCGCAGATATCCAGGGTTTCACGGACGTTGTGATCTGTGATCAGCACGCCGATGCCCTTGGCCTTCAGGTGATGAATGATCTGCTTGATGTCTCCCACCGAGATCGGATCCACACCGGCAAACGGTTCATCGAGCAGGATGAACTTCGGTGCGGTGGCCAGGGCTCGGGCGATTTCCACGCGACGACGTTCGCCACCGGAGAGGCTCATGCCGAGGTTGTCGCGGATATGGTTGATGTGGAATTCCTGCAGCAGGCTTTCCAGCTCCTGGCGACGTCCGGCCTTGTCGAGTTCCTTGCGGGTCTCAAGAATGGCCATGATGTTATCGGCAACCGACAGCTTGCGGAAGATCGATGCTTCTTGCGGCAGATAGCCGATGCCGGCCCGTGCGCGGCCGTGCATCGGCTGGTGGCTGACGTCCAGGTCGTCGATCAGTACGCGACCCTGATCGGCCTGGACCAGCCCGACGATCATGTAGAAACAGGTGGTCTTGCCGGCACCGTTAGGGCCGAGCAAGCCGACGATCTGGCCGCTGTCGATGGACAGACTGACGTCACGCACGACCTGGCGGCTCTTGTAGCTCTTGGCCAGATGCTGAGCTTTCAGAGTTGCCATTACTGGGCCTTCTGCTCGTCAGTTTTCTTTTTCGGCTGGATCACCATGTCGACCCGCGGACGTTGCTGGGTGACCTTGTTGCCGGTGGCGCGACCGGCGTTAGCGACCTGTTTGACGGTGTCGTAGACGATTTTCTCACCTTCGGTGGTGTTGCCGTCGTTGATCACTTTGGCCTTGTCGATCAGCACGATACGGTTTTGCGCGGCGTGATACTGAATGGTCACACCATAAGCCTGGACAGGCTTTGGATCAGTCGCCTTTTGCAGCTGTTCGAAGTAAGCCAGGTTGCCCACCGAGGTCACTACGTCGATTTCACCTGCCGGGGTGCGAGTGATGGTCACGGTATTACCGGTGATCTTCATCGAGCCCTGGGTAATGATCACGTCGCCCTTGTAGGTGGCCACGCCATTCTTGTCGTCCAACTGAGCGTCGTCGGCCTGAATGCGGATGGGTTGCTGGCTATCAGTCGGCAGAGCCCAGGCGCTCACGCTTCCCAGTGCTGCGCTCAGGCTGAGCAAAATAGGGAGGGTTTTAACGAGCCTCATACTGTCCTCTTACGTTCGATAGCAGGTGCATCCTGCCTTCTTCCAAATACGCTTTCATTCCCTTGCCAGTAGTCGCGCCACCAGCGCCGTCGATTCTAACGGCTTGCTCGGTCTGCGCATATTGCTTCTGAGGGAATACGGTCATACGGCTACTGGTAATAATGGTCGTACGATCTTTCTCGTCGGTACGTGCAATACGTACCGAATCAATCAGTTCTACTTCAGTGCCGTCCGGATTGACTTCGCCGCGTTCGCTCTGGACGTGCCAGGGGAAAGTAGTGCCGCGATAGATGTGCAAGTCGGGCTTGGTCAGCATCGTCACTTCGGTCGCTTTCAGGTGTTCGACCTTGTCGGAAGTCATTTCGTACTGCAACTTGCCATCGGGCAGAAACTGCACACTGTGGGCGTTGATGGCGTAGTAGTCGATAGCGTTTTCGTCGACGACTGCCGCCGGCCGCTCGAGAAAGCGTTCCGGGCTGATGTTCCAGTAGCCAACGGCTGCGAACAGGGCGGTGATGACTCCGAAAATCAGAATGTTGCGAGTTTTTTTGCTCAGCATAGGTGGCTCTACAGGTAGGCGGCGTTGGCCGCTTCAAGGCTGCCTTGGGCGCGCAGGATCAACTCGCAAAATTCGCGCGCAGCCCCTTCGCCGCCACGGGCCTGAGTGATGCCGTGCGCATGTTCACGAACGAAGCTGGCGGCGTTGGCGACCGCCATACCCAAACCGACACGACGAATCACGGGAAGGTCGGGCAGGTCGTCACCCAGGTAGGCGACTTGTTCATAGCTTAGGTTGAGTTGAGCAAGAAGCTCGTCCAGTACCACCAGTTTGTCTTCGCGGCCCTGATAAAGATGAGGAATACCGAGATTTTTCGCGCGGCGCTCGACCACCGGGGTCTTGCGGCCGCTGATAATGGCAGTCTGTACGCCCGCGGCCATCAGCATCTTGATGCCTTGGCCGTCGAGAGTGTTGAAGGTCTTGAATTCGCTGCCGTCTTCAAGAAAGTACAGGCGGCCATCAGTCAGTACGCCGTCGACGTCGAAAACCGCGAGTTTGATGTTTTTGCCGCGTAGCAGTAGGTCTGTGCTCATTACATTACTCCCGCACGCAGCAAATCGTGCATATTCAAGGCGCCAACCGGGCGATCATCGCTATCGACCACCACCAGTGCGCTGATTTTATTGTCTTCCATGATTTTCAGGGCCTGGGCCGCGAGCATTTCGGCGCGCGCGGTTTTGCCATGAACGGTCATCACTTCATCGATGGTGGTGCTGTGGATGTCAATGGTGCGATCCAGTGTTCGACGCAAATCGCCGTCAGTGAAGATCCCGGCCAGACGCCCGTCGGCCTCGAGAATCATGGTCATGCCAAGGCCTTTGCGGGTCATTTCCACTAAGGCGTCTTTGAGCAAGGTGCCGCGCGGCACTTGAGGCAGTTCCGTGCCCGAGTGCATGACATTTTCCACTTTCAGTAGCAGGCGACGACCCAGGGCACCGCCCGGATGGGAGAAGGCGAAGTCTTCAGCGGTAAAACCCCGTGCTTCAAGCAAGGCGACCGCCAGTGCGTCCCCCATTACCAGGGCTGCGGTGGTGGAGGACGTCGGCGCCAGGTTCAGCGGGCAGGCTTCGTGCTCGACGTGAACATTGAGATTGACCTCTGCGGCCTTGGCCAGTGCCGACTCGGGATTGCCGGTCATGCTGATCAACTGAATGCCCATTCGCTTGATCAGAGGCAACAGGGTGACGATTTCATTGGTAGAGCCGGAATTGGACAGGGCGAGGATGATGTCGTCGCGGGTGATCATGCCCATGTCACCGTGGCTGGCTTCCGCCGGGTGTACGAAAAATGCCGTGGTGCCGGTGCTGGCCAGGGTTGCGGCAATTTTATTGCCGATGTGCCCTGACTTGCCCATGCCGACCACAACCACGCGGCCTTTGCTGGCCAGAATCATCTCGCAAGCGCGTACGAAATCTGCGTCGATATGAGCCAGCAAGCTTTCTACAGCTTCAGTTTCGAGGCGAATGGTACGTTGTGCTGATTGAATCAGGTCGCTGGATTGGCTCATATCAGAAATCGTATACCCAGATGAAAAGGCGGCGATTATAACGGTAATGATCAGTTCCCTCACGTAAGTTCGTCGGGCTTTGCGTGATTTGCCTGTCTTGATCCTGAACAGGCACGGCTTCGGCCTTGGGCGCTCTGCATCAGCAGTGATATAGTTCGCCGCCAGTTCGGCCTGCCTAGGGAGCCAGGCGTCCTAGTGAGAGGCTGCATCGCAAGGAGTTTAGATGAGTGCCGATAACGCCTACGCGGTCGAGCTGAAGGGACTGTCCTTCAAGCACGGTGCGCGCAGCATCTTCAATAACGTTGATATTCGCATTCCGCGAGGCAAGGTCACCGGCATCATGGGACCTTCCGGCTGCGGTAAAACCACGCTGTTACGCCTGATAGGCGCGCAGTTGCGGCCCAGCGCCGGTGAAGTCTGGGTCAACGGTCAGAACCTGCCGAAGCTATCGCGCAGCGACCTGTTCGACGCGCGCAAGCAAATGGGCGTGTTGTTTCAAAGCGGCGCATTGTTCACGGATCTGGACGTTTTCGAGAACGTTGCCTTTCCGTTGCGCGTTCATACCCAATTACCGGATGAAATGATCCGCGACATCGTTCTGCTCAAATTGCAGGCGGTGGGGCTGCGGGGTGCCATCGATTTGATGCCTGACGAGCTGTCGGGCGGCATGAAACGTCGCGTCGCGTTGGCACGAGCCATTGCCCTCGATCCGCTGATTCTCATGTATGACGAACCCTTTGTCGGGCAGGACCCTATCGCCATGGGCGTACTGGTGCGCCTGATCCGTCTGCTTAATGACGCTCTGGGGATCACCAGTATCGTGGTTTCCCACGATTTGGCCGAAACGGCGAGCATTGCCGATTACCTGTATGTGGTCGGCGATGGACAAGTGTTGGGGCAAGGGACTCCTGAGGAATTGATGAACACCGACAACCCGCGCATTCGCCAATTCATGAAAGGCGATCCAGACGGCCCGGTTCCGTTCCACTTCCCGGCGCAGGATTACCGCGCAGATCTTCTGGGGAAGCGCTGATGCACAAGACTTCATTAATCGAGAGGATTCGCCTCTTTGGTCGATCCGGCATCGACATTGTCGAGTCGCTGGGACGTTCGACGCTGTTTCTGTTTCACACACTGCTGGGTCGCGGGAGCATCGGCGGCGGGTTTGGCCTGCTGGTAAAACAATTGCATTCGGTGGGTGTGATGTCCCTGGTGATCATTGTGGTCTCCGGGATATTCATCGGCATGGTACTGGCACTGCAAGGCTTCAATATCCTGTCCAGCTACGGTTCGGAGCAGGCGGTCGGGCAGATGGTTGCGCTGACGTTGCTGCGTGAATTGGGGCCGGTGGTCACCGCCTTGCTGTTTGCCGGGCGTGCCGGTTCGGCCCTGACCGCCGAAATCGGCAACATGAAATCCACCGAGCAGCTCTCCAGTCTGGAAATGATTGGCGTGGACCCGCTCAAGTACATCATTGCCCCGCGCCTCTGGGCCGGCTTCATTTCGCTACCGCTGCTGGCGATAATTTTCAGCGTGGTAGGGATCTGGGGTGGCTCCTGGGTAGCTGTCGACTGGCTTGGAGTGTATGAAGGCTCCTACTGGTCGAATATGCAAAATAGCGTGAGTTTCCACGGCGATGTGCTCAATGGTGTTATCAAAAGCATCGTTTTCGCTTTTGTAGTGACCTGGATCGCCGTTTTTCAAGGCTATGACTGTGAGCCCACATCCGAGGGGATCAGTCGTGCCACCACCAAGACGGTGGTGTATGCCTCATTGGCCATTCTCGGCCTCGACTTTATTCTGACCGCCTTGATGTTTGGAGATTTCTGATGCAAAACCGCACCCTGGAAATCGGTGTCGGCCTTTTCTTGCTGGCTGGCATCCTGGCTTTGCTGCTGCTGGCTTTGCGGGTCAGTGGCCTGTCCCCGAGCGCGAGCAGTGACAGTTATAAACTTTATGCGTATTTCGACAATATCGCCGGTTTGACTGTCAGATCCAAAGTGACCATGGCCGGTGTAACCATCGGCAAGGTCACGGCTATCGATCTGGATCGCGACAGTTTCACCGGTCGGGTCACGTTGCAGCTGGAAAAGCGTGTAGATAACCTGCCGACTGACTCCACTGCATCTATCCTGACCTCTGGCCTGTTGGGCGAGAAATACATCGGCCTCAGCGTGGGTGGGGAGCAGACTCTGCTCAAGGATGGTGGAACCATCCATGACACCCAGTCGTCGCTGGTGCTTGAAGACCTGATCGGTAAATTCCTGCTCAATACCGTTAGCAAAGACCCCAAATGAGGAGTTTTTTCATGATCTCTATCTTGCGACGTGGCCTGTTGGTATTACTCGCGGCATTGCCGTTGGTGGCTAACGCCGTGGCTGCGCCTTCCGCGCACGATCTGGTACAGGACACCACCAATCGATTGCTCGCCGATCTGGCGGCCAATAAAGAGAAGTACAAACGGGATCCGAGCGGCTTTTACGACTCCTTGAACAGCATCGTCGGGCCTGTAGTGGATGCCGAGGGCATCTCCAAGAGCATCATGACGGTCAAGTACTCGGGCAAAGCCACGCCTGAGCAAATGAAAACCTTTGAAAATAACTTCAAGAGGGGCCTGTTCCAGTTCTATGGCAACGCCTTGCTCGAGTACAACAATCAAGGCATCACCGTCGATCCAGCCAAGGATGAGTCGGGAGATCGTACAAACGTTGGCATGACGGTCAAGGGCAGCAATGGCGCGATCTACCCTGTGTCTTACACACTGGAAAAGATCAATGGCGAGTGGAAGCTGCGTAACGTGATCATCAACGGCATCAACATCGGCAAGCTGTTCCGTGATCAGTTCAGCGATGCAATGCAGCGCAATGGCAATAACCTGGACGCGACCATCAATGGTTGGGCCGGTGAAGTCGCCAAAGCCAAGGAAAAGACCGAAGCTGAAACGACTCAGAAGAAGCCCGCCCAATGAGTGAGTCGGCTGTCAGCATGGGCGAGGCCGGTGAGCTGATGCTCAATGGCATACTCGATTACCGCACCGGGCTGGATCTGCGCAAGCAGGGCCAGGTGTTGATCAAGTCGAGCGAGGCGTCAGCCTTGGTGCTTGATTGCTCGGGTGTGCAAAAGTCCAGCAGCGTCGGTTTGTCGTTGTTGCTGTGTTTCATGCGTGACGCGCAAGCGGCGGGCAAGGCGCTGAGCATCCGTGCCCTGCCTGACGACATGCGTGAAATCGCTCAGGTCAGCGAGTTGACCGAGCTGTTGGCGCACCCTTAACTATCATCAATAAAGAGGCCCCCCGTCAGAGTCCTGCTATGCGGGGTTCGCAGGCGCGGGGCTTTTTTGTATGATGTCCGACCCGTGCGCACAGGGCGCCGATTGAGGTTGAGCATGCAGGCCAACGAAGTGAAGAGCTTCCTTGAAGGAAAGCTGTCCGAGACTCTTTTATCAGTGCAGGTAGAAGTTGAGGGCGAAGGCTGCAACTTTCAGCTGAACGTGATTAGTGACGAGCTGGTGGCTTTGAGCCCGGTCAAGCGTCAACAGAGCATCTATGCCCATTTGAACCCATGGATCGCCGATGGCAGCATCCACGCGGTCACTATGAAATTTTTCAGCAGCGCGGCCTGGGCCGAGCGCACCTGAGCCCAAGGGCGTCGAGATTCTTATGGATAAATTGATTATTACCGGCGGCATTCGTCTTGATGGCGAAATTCGCATCTCCGGGGCAAAGAACTCTGCCCTGCCGATTCTGGCTGCAACCTTGCTCTGCGATGGTCCTGTAACCGTCGCCAACCTGCCGCACCTGCACGACATCACCACCATGATCGAGCTGTTCGGTCGCATGGGCATTGAGCCGGTGATCGACGAAAAACTCAGCGTTGAAATCGATCCGCGTACCATCAAGACCTTGGTCGCACCGTACGAACTGGTGAAAACCATGCGTGCCTCGATTCTGGTGCTGGGGCCGATGGTTGCCCGTTTCGGTGAAGCCGAAGTCGCGCTGCCTGGCGGTTGCGCCATTGGCTCGCGTCCGGTCGACCTGCACATCCGTGGCCTCGAAGCCATGGGCGCAACCATCGAAGTCGAAGGCGGCTACATCAAGGCCAAGGCGCCTGAAGGCGGCCTGCGCGGTGCGCACTTCTTCTTCGATACCGTCAGTGTGACCGGTACCGAAAACATCATGATGGCTGCCGCGCTGGCCAACGGTCGCAGCGTGCTGCAAAACGCCGCCCGCGAGCCCGAAGTCATCGACCTGGCGAACTTCCTGAACGCCATGGGTGCCAAGATCTCCGGTGCCGGCACTGACACCATCACCATCGATGGCGTGGAGCGTCTGCACCCGACGATTTACAAAGTGATGCCTGACCGCATCGAAACCGGTACCTACCTGGTGGCTGCTGCTGTCACGGGCGGCCGCGTGAAGGTCAAGGACACCGATCCGACCATCCTTGAAGCCGTACTGGAAAAACTCAGGGAATCGGGTGCCGAAATTACCACCGGTGAAGACTGGATCGAACTGAACATGCACGGCAAGCGGCCAAAAGCCGTCAACGTGCGTACTGCTCCGTACCCGGCGTTCCCGACCGACATGCAGGCGCAGTTCATCTCGCTCAACGCCATTGCCGAAGGCACTGGTGCGGTGATCGAGACCATCTTCGAAAACCGCTTCATGCACGTGTATGAACTGCACCGCATGGGTGCCAAGATCCAGGTCGAAGGCAACACCGCGATCGTTACCGGCACCGAGAAGCTTAAAGGCGCGCCAGTCATGGCCACCGACCTGCGGGCTTCGGCCAGTCTGGTCATCTCGGCACTGATCGCCGAAGGCGACACGCTGATCGACCGCATCTACCACATCGACCGTGGTTACGAGTGCATCGAAGAGAAGCTGCAGATGCTCGGCGCCAAGATTCGCCGCGTACCGGGCTAGTTTCTTGCGTCATGGGCACATGGAGGTGCCCGATAGTTGGTTTCGTTTCAAGTCGAGCCTGTAATGTTCAGGTTCGATGTTTGTCCGGCGCCGTTTGTGACCGGGCATAAGTATCCTGATAAGGACTTACGTTTCCCATGTTGACCATCGCACTGTCCAAGGGCCGCATTCTCGATGACACTCTGCCGCTTCTGGCTGAAGCGGGCATTGTACCGACCGAGAATCCGGACAAGAGCCGCAAGCTGATCATCCCCACGACCCAGGCCGATGTGCGCTTGCTGATCGTGCGCGCTACCGATGTGCCGACCTACGTCGAGCATGGTGCCGCCGATCTCGGTGTGGCCGGTAAAGATGTGTTGATGGAGTACGGCGGCCAAGGCCTGTACGAGCCATTGGACCTGCAGATTGCCCAATGCAGGCTGATGACCGCTGGTGCCATTGGCGCGGTTGAGCCCAAAGGCCGGCTACGGGTGGCGACCAAGTTCGTCAACGTTGCCAAGCGTTACTACGCCGAACAGGGCCGTCAGGTCGACATCATCAAGCTTTACGGCTCGATGGAACTGGCTCCGTTGATCGGTCTGGCGGACAAGATCATCGACGTCGTAGACACTGGCAACACGTTGCGGGCCAATGGCCTGGAGCCTCAGGAGTTGATCTCGATGATCAGTTCCCGTCTGGTGGTCAACAAGGCCTCCATGAAAATGCAGCACGCCCGTATCCAGGCGCTGATCGATACCCTGCGCAAAGCGGTAGAGTCGCGACACCGCGGCTGACCCATCCGCGCGACCCCGGTCGCGCCCATCTATCCGTGTCATAGCCAGAATTCTCAGGTGCCCACGCGGATGGCTTGGTAGTCTTGCGGCGCCTGAGATTTGCAAAACCCAGCTTTGCAAAACCAAGCTTTGCCCATTTGAGCATTCGCCAATTATTGAGGCCCTCGCTATGACCGCTCCCACTGCAATTCGCCGACTCAACGCTGCTGACCCGGATTTCGCGCATCATCTGGATCATCTGCTGAGCTGGGAAAGTGTGTCTGACGACTCGGTCAATCAGCGGGTGCTGGATATCATCAAAGCCGTGCGCGAACGCGGCGACGCGGCGCTGGTGGAATTCACCCAGCGCTTCGACGGCCTTGAAGTGACATCGATGGCCGATCTGATTCTGCCCCGTGAGCGTCTGGAGCTGGCCCTGACCCGGATCACCGTGCCCCAGCGTGAAGCGCTGGAAAAAGCTGCTACGCGAGTACGCAGCTACCACGAAAAACAGAAACAGGATTCCTGGAGCTACACCGAGGCCGACGGCACGGTGCTGGGCCAGAAGGTCACGCCGCTTGACCGCGCCGGTCTGTACGTCCCCGGAGGCAAGGCTTCCTATCCGTCTTCGGTGTTGATGAACGCGATCCCGGCCAAGGTCGCGGGCGTGACCGAAGTGGTCATGGTCGTACCGACCCCGCGCGGTGAAATCAATGAACTGGTGCTGGCCGCAGCCTGCATCGCCGGTGTTGACCGGGTATTTACCATCGGTGGCGCCCAGGCCGTTGCCGCCTTGGCTTATGGCACCGAAAGTGTACCCAAGGTCGACAAAGTCGTCGGCCCGGGCAACATCTATGTGGCCACCGCCAAGCGCCACGTGTTTGGTCAGGTCGGTATCGACATGATTGCCGGCCCGTCCGAGATTCTGGTGGTCTGCGACGGTCAGACCGATCCGGACTGGATTGCCATGGACCTGTTTTCCCAGGCTGAGCACGACGAAGATGCCCAGGCCATTCTGATCAGCCCGGATGCCGGGTTCCTCGACAAGGTGGCGGCGAGTATCGCCAAACTGCTGCCGACCATGGAACGCGCCGAAATCATCGAGACCTCGATCAACGGCCGTGGTGCGTTGATTCAGGTTCGCGACATGCAGCAAGCCATCGACGTGGCCAACCGCATTGCCCCGGAGCACCTGGAGCTGTCGGTCGCCGATCCGCAAGCCTGGTTGCCGCAGATCCGCCATGCCGGTGCAATCTTCATGGGCCGTCACACCTGCGAGGCCTTGGGCGACTATTGCGCCGGTCCCAACCACGTGTTGCCGACTTCCGGCACTGCGCGTTTCTCCTCGCCGCTGGGGGTGTATGACTTCCAGAAGCGTTCGTCGATTATTTTCTGTTCGCAGGCGGGCGCTTCCGAACTGGGCAAAACCGCTTCAGTGCTGGCCCGCGGCGAGTCCCTGACTGCCCACGCCCGCAGCGCGGAATACCGGATCGTTACCAATGAAGAGGGGAAACAAGCATGAGTAAATTCTGGAGTCCCTTCGTCAAGAATCTGGTGCCTTACGTGCCGGGTGAGCAGCCGAAGCTGGCGAAACTGGTCAAGCTCAACACCAACGAAAATCCTTATGGTCCATCGCCTAAAGCCTTGGCGGCGATGCAGACCGAATTGAACGACAACCTGCGTCTGTATCCGGATCCGAACAGCGACCTGCTCAAGCAAGCCGTTGCCAAGTACTACGGGGTGCAGAGCAATCAGGTGTTCCTCGGCAACGGTTCCGATGAAGTGCTGGCCCATGTTTTCCACGGCTTGCTCCAACACGATCAGCCGCTGCTGTTTCCGGACATCAGCTACAGCTTCTATCCGGTGTACTGCGGCCTGTACGGTATGGCATTCGAAGCGGTGGCGCTGGATGAGCAGTTTCAGATTCGCGTCTCGGACTATGCCAGGCCTAACGGCGGGATCATTTTCCCCAATCCGAATGCGCCAACCGGTTGCCTCTTGGCGCTGGACGCGGTCGAGCAAATCCTCAAGGCCAGCCCGGACTCAGTAGTCGTTGTCGACGAGGCCTACATCGACTTCGGTGGCGAGACGGCGATCAGTCTGGTGGATCGTTATCCGAATCTGCTGGTGACTCAGACACTGTCCAAGTCGCGTTCCCTGGCGGGTCTGCGGGTCGGTCTGGCGGTCGGTCATGCGGATTTGATCGAGGCGCTGGAGCGGATCAAGAACAGCTTCAACTCCTACCCGCTGGATCGTCTGGCGATCGTCGGCGCGGCAGCCGCGTTCGAGGATCGTGAGCACTTCGACAAGACCTGCAAGCTGGTTATCGACAGTCGTGAACACGTGGTTGAGCAATTGCAGGCAAAGGGTTTTGAAGTGCTGCCGTCGGCGGCGAACTTCATCTTCGCCCGTCATCCGCAACACGACGCGGCAGGCCTGGCGGCCAAGTTGCGTGAGCAAGGCGTGATCGTGCGCCACTTCAAGCAGGAGCGAATCGCTCAGTTCCTGCGCATCTCCATCGGCACGCCAGAGCAGAACCAGGCGTTGCTGGACGGCTTGGGCGACCTGTAGTTGGTTTTGATTGATCGTTCCCACGCTCCGCGTAGGAACGATCTTTGCCTTACTCGTGATGCGCTTCACCCAAAAACGTCAGTGAACTGAACAATCCCCGCGACGCCACATCGGCATTGTCTTTCAGCGGGATTTCCACCTGCGCTGCAATCACATTCAGCCCTTCATTACGCACCAGCACCTGTGCCCGACCTTCGGCATCCGTTTCGGTACTCAGGGTGTTCGGCGCGTTGCGATAATCGCCAATCAACTTCACCCCGGCCGCAGGTCTGCCATCGAGCAGCACGCGCACCGGCAGTGACTGGCCCGGGCCGACGGTGAGCGGATCGACTTCCGGCAGGATCAGCAGTTTGATCTGATCCAGCTTCGGCAACCTGGCCCCCGGCTGATAAATCGCCAGGCTGTATTTGAAGGTCTGGGTCGAGGCGATCGCTCCCGGTACTTTGCTGCGTCCCTGATTGACCCATTGCTTGTCAGCGGTCTGCGACCACATACCGTTATCCAGCGCCACGGCCAGCACGGCGGGCGGCTTGAGTGGTTGAAGGCGCGCATGATCGGCCAAGCGTTGTACGGTGACCGGGATCATCTTGCCTGCGACGTCATAGGCCCAGGCACCGCTGATTTTCTGCGCTTTGAAGGCATTGTCCTCGGCGCCATGGCCGTAGATGACTTCGACATTACCACGGCGTTGTTCGGTCCACAGGCCGTGGGCCGAGACATGAGTGGCGAACAACGCGCCGAGCAGACCCAGCAGAGCCAGTGTTTTTGGTTGTTGCATGGCGGTTCCCTTTTACAGATTGAGTGTCAGGCTGACGGTGAAATTGCGCGGCTCGCCGGGGTTGACCCAGTAATTACTGTAGGAGCGCTCGTAATATTTCTCGTCGAAGAGGTTGTTCAGATTCAGCCCCACGGTGACGTTTTCGCTGGTCTTGTAATGGGCCAGCAGGTCGACGGTGTGGTAGGCGGGCAGTTCGAAATCGCCACCGGCTTCGCCTGAGCGGTCACCCACATAGGTGAGCGCCGCGCCGACATCGGCGCCGCGCATCGGGCCATCCTGAAATACATACACGCCCAACAGACTGCCGCTGCGTTTGGCTACACCGAGAATCCGGCTGCCGGTGGGGATCGCTTTGTCGCCTTTTGTGACCTCGGCATCGATATAGGCGAAAGCACCGATCACTCGCACGGCGTCACTGAGTTGCCCGGTGACTTGCAGGTCAATGCCCTGGCTGCGGCCCTTGCCCATGGCGCGATAGTTGTCGGTGGCCGGGTCAAGGGTCAGAACGTTTTCTTTCTCGATGTGGAAAGCGGCGAGGGTGGTGCTCAGGCGATCGTCGAACAGCTCGCTCTTGATACCGGCTTCATAGCCGACGCCTTCCTCTGGATCGAAGGATTTGCTGCTGACATCCAGGCCGTCGTTCGGTTTGAACGAGGTGGACGCATTGGCGAACAGGCCGACTTGCGGTGTCAGTTGGTAGAGCAGGCCCGCGCGTTGGGTCAGAGCGTCATGGGTTTGCCGGGTACTGGCGTTCCTCGTGAAGTCGTCGATCTTCTGTTCGAAGTGCTCCAGGCGAACGCCGAGCATGCCTCGCAGACGTTCGCTGAAGACGATCTGGTCTTGCAGGTTCAGCGCCTGGCTTTCGACATGTTCGAAGAAGTCTGTGCCCGAGCGCGCACCATCGGGTTTCGGCTGGCCGTAAACCGGGTTGTAGATATCGATGGCATACGGGCTACCGGCGATAGTGGTGACCCGTTCATTCTTGCGGTAGTTCTCGTATTCGCTGCCGATCAGCAGCTCGTGCTGCCAATTGCCGATCTCGAACAGACCGCGTAGTTCAAGCTGGGTAATGCTGTCGTGCCAGTCGCTATCGCGCTCCCGGTAGCGACGGTTGACGGTGTGCTGATCGGCGTTCAGCGGGCGGGCTTCCGAGGCGAAACCCCAGAGTTTGCCCTGCTTGTAATGACTGGCCAGGCGCAGTTTCCAGGCATCGTTCAAATGATGTTCGAGCGCGGCCTGGAGCATGTTGTTGTGGTTATCAATGTCATCGTCGTTGGGCTCGCCGAGGAAGGTAGAGCGCGATACACCGCTCCACGTGTTGTTCGGTGCAACGATGCCGCGATCGAATGTCGAGCTGTGGCGTACGAATTCACTTTCCACCAGCAGGCTGGTATCCGGGTCGGGTTGCCAACTGAACGACGGCGCGACGAACACCCGCCGACTGTCGACGTGATCGCGCAAGCTGTGGTTGTCTTCTACCGCGAGGTTGACCCGGGACAGCACATTGCCTTGCTCGTCGAGGGGGGTGTTGACGTCCATTGCACTACGGTAGCGATCCCAACTGCCGGTGCTGGTTTGCAACGTCGTGAAGGCTTCGGGTTGCGGTTTTTTGGTGACGATATTCACCGTGCCGCCGGGATCGCCACGACCATACAGGCTGGCTGCCGGCCCTTTGAGTACTTCGATGCGCTCGATGTTGGCGGCATCCGGTGTGCTTGGGAAACCGCGGTTGGCGCTAAAGCCGTCCTTGTAGAACTGCGAAGTGGTGAAGCCGCGCACGCTGTATTCGTAGAGGGTCAGGCCACCGAAGTTGTTTTGTTTCGAGACGCCGCCGGCAAACTCCAGGGCGCGTTCGACGCTGGTGCTGCCCAAATCCTTGAGCACGCTGGCGGGGATCACACTGATGGACTGCGCAATATCCCGAATGGCCGTATCGGTTTTGCTCGCGCTGGAGGAACGAGTGGCGCGATAGCCCTTGACCGGGCCGGTGGGGGATTCGTAGTCGGCGGTGACGCTGATGGCGTCGAGTTCCAGCGGTTGTGGTTCTTCGGCGAAGACCGGATCCCCCAGCAGACCAAGGGCCAGGCCTGCCAGGGAAGCAGTTTTGCGAGACGTCATGACATCGTTCCAATAGCAATATTGAAACAATATAACATGACCAATGAGAATGTATGCTTTTAGCCCGGCGAGCCGGGCTGGCGCTTACTGCTCTTCTTTGACGGGCGCTGGCGGCGGACGCAGACCGATTTCCGCCGTGAGCTTGAGATCCTGGCCGTTGCGGATGACCTGGATGGTGACCTTGTCGCTCGGCTTGATCCGCGCCACCTGGTTCATCGAGCGGCGCCCGTCACCGGCCGGTTCGCCGTCGATGCTGAGGATCACATCGCCCAGTTGCAGACCGGCTTTCTGCGCCGGGCCATCACGGAAAATTCCGGCGACCACAATGCCCGGACGTCCGGAGAGGCCAAAGGATTCCGCCAGTTCCTGAGACAGCGGCTGTACTTCGATGCCGAGCCAGCCACGGATCACCTGGCCGTGCTCGATAATCGACTTCATCACTTCCATGGCCAGTTTGATCGGGATGGCAAACCCGATGCCCTGAGAGCCGCCGGATTTGGAGAAGATCGCCGTGTTGATCCCGGTCAGGTTGCCATTGGCGTCTACCAGTGCACCGCCCGAGTTACCGGGGTTGATCGCGGCGTCGGTCTGGATGAAGTCTTCGTAGTTGTTCAAACCCAGCTGATTGCGCCCGGTGGCGCTGATGATGCCCATAGTGACGGTCTGGCCGACGCCGAACGGGTTGCCGATGGCCAGCGCGACGTCGCCGACGCGGATGTTTTCGGAGCGGCCGACGGTGATCGAGGGCAAATTCTTCAGATCGATTTTCAGGACCGCAAGGTCGGTCTCCGGATCACTGCCGATCACTCGGGCCAGGGTTTCGCGGCCATCCTTGAGGGCCACCACGATTTGGTCAGCGCCGGTGGTAACGTGGTTGTTGGTCAGCAGGTAGCCTTCCGGGCTCATGATCACGCCCGAGCCGAGGCTGGACTCCATGCGCTTTTGCTTGGGTGCGTTGTCGCCGAAAAAGCGCCGGAACTGGGGATCCTCGAACAGCGGATGAGCGGGTTTGTTGATCACCTTGGTGGTGTACAGATTGACCACCGCAGGCGCGGCAGTGACCACCGCATCGGCGTAGGACACAGGCCCCTGCAGGGTGCTGGTGGTTTGCGGAGCTTGCTGCAGGTTGACGTCAAGGCTTGGCAGCCCGACCCATTGCGGGTAACGCTGAATAATCAGCAACGCGATAAGCACGCCGGCCAACAGCGGCCAGCCAAAAAAACGCAGCGCCTTGAGCATTAAGCAAGTCCTGAGAGGTTACGAAGGACCGCATACGGCCCATAATGTCGCGCATTATAGAGGCGCGCGAGCGCCTCTGAACGGGATATTTAGGAGTCTTTTATGGCCGTCGCCCTGAGCACCCTGGTAGAAGAAGCGGACCGTTACCTCGGCAGTTCGCGGATTGCCGATTACTGCCCCAACGGTTTACAGGTCGAAGGCCGGCCGCAGGTCATGCGCATCGTCAGCGGCGTCACCGCCAGTCAGGCGTTGCTGGACGCCGCAGTGGAGGCCAGGGCTGATCTGGTGCTGGTGCATCATGGCTACTTCTGGAAGGGCGAGAACCCGTGCATTACCGGGATGAAGCAGCGCCGGCTGAAGACCTTGCTCAAGCACGACATCAGCCTGCTGGCGTATCACCTGCCACTGGACCTGCATCCCGAGGTCGGCAATAACGTGCAGCTGGCGCGTCAACTGGACATCACGGTCGAAGGCCCGCTGGACCCGGAAAACCTCAAGGTGGTCGGCATGGTCGGGTCCTTGGCCGAGCCTGTGACCGCGCGTGATTTTGCCCGTCACGTGCAGGAAGTGATGGGCCGCGAGCCGCTGTTGATTGAGGGCAGCGAGATGATTCGGCGTGTCGGCTGGTGCACCGGCGGAGGCCAGGGTTATATTGATCAAGCGGTATTGGCCGGTGTCGATCTGTACCTGAGCGGTGAAGCTTCGGAGCAGACCTTCCACAGCGCCCGGGAAAACGACATCAGCTTTATCGCCGCCGGTCACCACGCCACCGAACGCTATGGTGTGCAGGCGCTGGGGGATTACCTGGCGCGGCGTTTTGCGCTCGAGCACATCTTTATCGATTGCCCGAATCCGATTTGAACGCTCAAACAGGCGGGTATATTCATATACCGTTTCGATCTACTTGGTGTCCTCAATAGAAGCGGACGCTGTGCTAGCATGCCCCGCTCGAACACGGCCCGCTGGCCGTCCATAAGATCGTTTTCGTGAGTAGCCATGGTCGACAAACTGACGCATCTGAAACAGCTGGAGGCGGAAAGCATCCACATCATCCGCGAGGTCGCCGCCGAGTTCGATAACCCGGTGATGCTGTACTCCGTCGGTAAAGACTCCGCTGTAATGCTGCACCTTGCGCGCAAGGCATTCTTCCCCGGCAAGCTGCCGTTCCCGGTGATGCACGTCGACACCCAGTGGAAATTCAAGGAGATGTACAGTTTCCGCGACCGCATGGTCGAAGAACTGGGCCTGGACCTGCTGGTGCACGTCAATCCGGAGGGTATAGCGCAGGGCATCAACCCGCTGACCCACGGTAGCGCAAAGCACACCGACATCATGAAGACCGAAGGCCTCAAGCAGGCTTTGGACAAATACGGCTTCGACGCCGCTTTCGGTGGCGCCCGTCGCGACGAAGAGAAGTCTCGTGCCAAAGAGCGCGTGTATTCCTTCCGTGACAGCAAGCACCGCTGGGACCCGAAAAACCAGCGCCCCGAGTTGTGGAACGTCTACAACGGCAACGTCAACAAAGGCGAGTCGATCCGGGTATTCCCGCTGTCGAACTGGACCGAGCTGGACATCTGGCAGTACATCTACCTTGAAGGTATCCCGATCGTGCCGCTGTACTTTGCCGCCGAACGCGATGTCATCGAGATGAACGGCACGTGGATCATGATCGACGACGAGCGTCTGCTCAATCACCTGAGCGATGAAGACAAGGCTCGCATCGTCAAGAAGAAGGTCCGTTTCCGCACACTTGGCGACTACCCGTTGACGGGCGCGGTCGAGTCCGAGGCCACCAGCCTTACCGACATCATTCAGGAAATGCTCCTGACGCGAACTTCCGAGCGCCAGGGCCGGGTCATCGATCACGATGGCGCCGGTTCCATGGAAGAAAAGAAACGTCAGGGCTATTTCTAAACAGGGTGTCTCACATGTCGCATCAATCTGAATTGATCAGCGAGGACATCCTCGCCTATCTGGCCCAGCACGAACGCAAGGAAATGCTGCGCTTTCTCACCTGTGGCAACGTCGACGACGGCAAGAGCACCCTGATCGGGCGTCTGCTGCACGACTCCAAGATGATCTACGAAGATCATCTGGAAGCCATCACCCGCGATTCGAAGAAAGTCGGCACCACGGGCGACGATATCGATCTGGCATTGCTGGTCGATGGCCTGCAGGCCGAGCGCGAGCAGGGCATCACCATCGATGTCGCCTACCGTTATTTCTCGACCGCCAAGCGCAAATTCATCATCGCCGACACCCCCGGCCATGAGCAGTACACCCGCAACATGGCCACCGGCGCATCGACCTGCGACCTGGCGATCATTCTGGTGGACGCCCGTTACGGCGTGCAGACCCAGACCCGTCGCCACAGCTTTATCGCCTCGTTGCTGGGCATCAAGCACATCGTTGTCGCCATCAACAAGATGGACCTCAACGGCTTCGATGAAACCGTGTTCGAGTCGATCAAGTCCGATTACCTGAAGTTCGCCGAAGGCATCGCGTTCAAGCCGACCACTATGGCGTTTGTCCCGATGTCGGCGCTCAAGGGCGACAACGTGGTGAACAAGAGCGAGCGTTCGCCCTGGTACACCGGTCAATCGCTGATGGAGATTCTCGAAACCGTCGAAATTGCCAGTGACCGCAACTACGCCGACTTGCGTTTCCCGGTGCAGTACGTCAATCGTCCGAACCTGAATTTCCGTGGTTTCGCCGGTACCCTGGCCAGCGGCATCGTGCACAAAGGCGATGAAGTCGTGGTTCTGCCGTCGGGCAAGAGCAGTCGCGTCAAATCCATCGTCACCTTTGAAGGCGAGCTGGAACACGCAGGCCCAGGTCAGGCGGTGACGCTGACCATGGAAGACGAGATCGATATCTCCCGTGGCGACTTGCTGGTGCATGCCGACAATGTCCCGCAAGTGACCGACGCTTTCGACGCCATGCTGGTGTGGATGGCTGAAGAGCCGATGCTGCCGGGCAAGAAATACGACATCAAACGTGCTACCACGTACGTGCCGGGTTCGATCACCAGCATCGTCAATCGCGTCGATGTGAACACCCTGGCCGAAGGTCCTGCCAGCGCGTTGCAGCTGAACGAGATCGGTCGGGTGAAGATCAGCCTCGATGCAGCCATTGCGCTGGACGGTTACGACAGTAACCGTACCACCGGTTCGTTCATCGTCATCGACCGTTTGACCAATGGCACTGTCGCAGCGGGCATGATCATCGCCCAGCCTCTGGCTCATGACAGCGTCACTCATCACGGCAAACTGGCTCATGTTGCCACCGAAGAGCGTGCCCAGCGCTTCGGCCAGCAACCGGCCACCGTGCTGTTCAGCGGCCTGTCCGGTGCCGGCAAAAGCACATTGGCCTATGCGGTTGAACGCAAATTGTTCGACATGGGCCGTGCGGTGTTCGTACTCGATGGCCAGAACCTGCGTCATGACCTGAACAAAGGTTTGCCGCAGGATCGCTCCGGGCGTACCGAGAACTGGCGTCGTGCGGCTCACGTCGCGCGTCAGTTCAACGAAGCCGGCCTGCTGACGTTGGCGGCGTTCGTCGCACCGGATGCCGAAGGTCGCGAACAGGCCAAGGCGCTGATCGGCGGCGATCGTTTGCTGACTGTCTATGTCCAGGCTTCGCCGACGGTCTGCGCCGAGCGTGATCCGCAAGGCTTGTACGCGGCGGGCGGGGACAACATCCCTGGCGACTCCTTCCCGTACGACGTGCCGCTGGACGCTGACCTTGTGGTCGACACCCAGTCGCTGTCGCTGGAAGAGTGTGTCAAGCAAGTACTGGAACTGCTGCGTAACCGCGGCGCGATCTAAGCTTCACGCGCACTGAAAAGCCCGCAACCGAGTGATCGGTTGCGGGCTTTTTGTTGATCCGGGATTGATCGTTCCCACGCTCTGCGTGGGAATGCCGCCTTGGACGCTCCGCGTCCTCTTCAGCTGTGACGCAGAGCGTCACGGGATGCATTCCCACGCGGAGCGTGGGAACGATCATGTACAGGCGGTCAGCGTTTGCTCGGATACTCCAGATGCATCTGCGCCAGCAATGCATCCTTGTTTTCCCACAGCACATTGATCCACTGCTGAAACTCCAGGCGGTACTCATCATCCTGGTCGTAGTTCTTGCCGATGAATTGCGCTGGAATCCGTACTTCCTCGAAATGCACCACAAGGTCATTCACCTTGCCGCACAGCAAGTCCCAATAACCGGGACGCCCGGCCGGGTAGTGGATGGTGACGTTGACGATCGACTCCAGCTGTTCGCCCATGGCATCCAGCACAAAGGCGATGCCGCCGGCCTTGGGCTTGAGCAGGAAGCGCAACGGTGAGTTTTGCTGTGCGTGTTTGCCTTCGGTGAAGCGCGTGCCTTCGACGAAGTTGAAGATACCGACAGGATTGTCGCGAAACTTCGCGCAAGTCTTGCGGGTGGTTTCCAGGTCTTTGCCTTTCTTTTCCGGGTACTTGGCCAGATAGGCCTTGGAGTAGCGCTTCATGAACGGGAAGCCCAGCGCCCACCAGGCCAGACCGATCACCGGGACCCAGATCAACTCCTGCTTGAGGAAGAACTTCAGCGGACGGATACGCCGATTCAGCACGTACTGCAGCACCATGATGTCGACCCAGCTCTGATGATTGCTGGTGATCAGGTACGAGTGCTGATAGTCCAGGCCATCAAGGCCGCTGAGGTGCCAGCGAGTCCGACGCAGCAGGTTCATCCAGGCTTTGTTGTTGCTGATCCAGGCTTCGTGGATATGGCTCATCAGCCAGTCGGTGAAGCGTTGGGCGGCCGGGAACGGCAGCAGCAGTTTGACGATTGCCACGATAAACAGCGGGGTGCAGCAGGCAATAGTGTTCAGCGCCAACAGCAGCGAGGCGATCACGCCGCGCACCGGTGCGGGTAGAAAATCCAGCATTTAGAGGTCCAGAGGTCGGTTGGCGGCTTGAATCGCAGTCAGGGCAATGGTGTAGACGATGTCGTCGACCTGAGCGCCGCGCGGCAAATCGTTTACCGGTTTACGCAGGCCTTGCAGCATCGGTCCGAGGCTGACGCAATCGGCACTGCGCTGCACGGCTTTGTGGGTGGTGTTGCCGGTATTCAGGTCGGGAAAAATGAACACCGTTGCCCGACCGGCCACCTGACTGTTCGGCGCCAATTGCCGAGCCACGACTTCGTTGGCCGCGGCGTCGTACTGTAACGGGCCGTCGATCAGTAGCGAGTTCTGCGTTTCATGGGCGAGCAAGGTGGCTTCGCGGACTTTCTCGACTTCTTCACCGCTGGCCGACTCGCCACTGGAATAGCTGAGCATCGCCACCCGGGGGGTGATGCCGAATGCCGCGGCGGAGTCGGCGCTTTGCAGCGCAATCTCGGCCAGTTCGCTGGCGCTCGGGTGCGGGTTCATGATGCAGTCGCCGTAAACCAGCACTTCTTCCGGGAACAGCATGAAAAACACCGACGAAACCAGCGTGCAGCCGGGCGCGGTCTTGATCAGTTGCAGGGCCGGACGAATGGTGTTGGCGGTGGAGTGAATGACCCCGGATACCAGCCCGTCGACCTCATCGAGCGCCAGCATCATGGTGCCGATCACCACGGTGTCTTCCAGTTGCTGCTCGGCCATCGGGGCGTTGAGGCTTTTGGTTTTGCGCAGTGCGACCATTGGTTCGACATAGCGCTGACGGATCAGGTCCGGATCGAGAATCTCCAGGCCTTCAGGCAACTCGATGCCTTGGGCGCGCGCGACTGCCTGCACGTCCTCGGGCTTGGCCAGTAACACGCAGCGAGCGATACCGCGAGCCTGGCAGATCGCCGCCGCCTGTACGGTCAAGGGTTCGCTGCCTTCAGGCAGGACGATGCGTTTGTTGGCAGCCTGGGCGCGCTGGATCAATTGATAGCGGAACACTGCCGGCGACAGACGCATTTCCCGTGGCGTGCCACAGCGCTGATGCAACCAGTTTGCGTCCAGGTGGCTGGCGACGAAGTCAGTGATGATCTCCGCACGTTCGCGGTCGTCGATCGGGATTTCCTTGTTCAAGCCGTTCAACTGGTTGGCGGTGTCGTAGGAGCCGGTACTCACCGACAGTACCGGCAGACCGGCCTGCAAGGCGCCTCGGCAGAGGTCCATGATTCGTGGGTCGGGCAGGGTGTCGCTGGTCAGCAACAGGCCGGCCAGCGGCACGCCGTTCATTGCCGCGAGGCTGACGGCGAGGATGATGTCGTCGCGATCGCCGGGGGTCACCACCAGCACGCCTGGCTTGAGCAGTTCCACGGTGTTGCGCATGGTGCGAGCGCAGATGATGATCTTGGTCATGCGCCGGGTTTCGTAGTCGCCGGCGTTGAGCACTTGAGCGCCCATCAGGTCCGCTACGTCGCGGGTGCGTGGGGCGTTCAGTTCAGGCTGGAACGGGATGCAGCCGAGCAGACGGAAATCGCCGCTGCGCAGCAACGGCGAATGCTCTTTCAGGCGAGCGGCGAAGGCCTCCATGCTTTCATCGGTGCGGACCTTGTTGAGGATCACGCCGAGGACTTTCGGGTCTTTCGGACCGCCGAATAGCTGCGCCTGCAACTCGACCCGACCGGACAGTTCGGTAAGCACTTCGTTTTCCGGTGCCGAGACCAGAATCACTTCGGCATCCAGGCTTTTCGCCAGATGCAGGTTGACCCGGGCGGCGTAACTGGCGCTGCGGGTTGGCACCATGCCTTCGACGATCAGCACGTCTTTGCCAATCGCGGCCTGCTGGTAAAGGGTGATGATTTCTTCCAGTAGCTCATCGAGTTGACCATCGCCAAGCATTCGCTCGACGTGGGCCAGGCCCAGCGGCTGCGGCGGTTTCAGACCGTGGGTGCGGGCCACCAGTTCGGTGGAGCGTTCAGGCCCGGTGTCGCCGGGGTGCGGCTGGGCAATTGGCTTGAAGAAACCGACTTTCAGCCCGGCCCGTTCAAGGGTACGCACCAGCCCGAGGCTGATAGAGGTCAGACCCACACCAAAATCGGTGGGCGCGATAAAAAAAGTTTGCATGCGGATTCTCTGGAGGTGCATGGCAAGGGTGAACGCCTATGACTGGCCTTCTACCGATATTTCAGACGTCAAGGTTATCGCTAACCGAGCCTTGAGCGCACCAACCGCAGTCAAAGGGTTGGCCTATTTTTTCCTGACGTCGCGCAGGATCCATTACCCAGGCTCGGGATTGCCACGGTGGCTGGTGGCGAAGGTGCTGGGTATGGCCGCAGGAAAGCTCGGCAACCCAGTGTCCGTCCTCGTCTTGATGGAAGCCATCGATCGTCGATCCTTTCGAAGCGGGCCGTCTGTCCGGGTTCCGTTCGCTTTCGGGCGATTGCTTCGCTAAACTTGACCGTTCTTCATTCTTTTGCAAAAGGTCTCGCCCCATGCTGATCGCTGCCAATAAGGCTGTCTCTATCGACTATACCCTGACCAACGATGCTGGTGAGGTCATCGACAGCTCCGCCGGCGGCGCGCCGCTGGTTTACCTGCAAGGCGCAGGTAACATCATCCCGGGCCTGGAAAAGGCTCTGGAAGGCAAGAAAGTCGGTGATGAACTGACTGTTGCCGTAGAACCTGAAGATGCCTACGGCGAATACGCTGCCGAACTGGTCAGCACGCTGAGCCGCAGCATGTTCGAAGGCGTCGACGAACTGGAAGTGGGCATGCAGTTCCACGCTTCCGCTCCGGACGGCCAAATGCAGATCGTCACCATCCGCGATCTGGACGGCGACGACGTTACCGTCGACGGCAACCACCCGCTGGCTGGTCAACGCTTGAACTTCCAGGTCAAAATCGTTGATATCCGCGACGCCAGCCAGGAAGAAATCGCCCATGGTCACGTCCATGGCGAAGGTGGTCATCACCACTGATTTTCTGCGCTAAGCTCGGATCGCTGGAGAGGCGCCCGAGGGCGCCTTTTTAGTCTTCGGCTGTTCGCGGCTGCAAAGCGGTTGTACTGTCGAGTGGCTATTTCGAGAAGAACACGGGAAATTTGGAGTCCGTCATGAGTGCTTTTCACGACCTTAATCTAAAAGCTTTGGATGGCCAGGACCTGCCTCTCGCGCCCTTCAAGGGGCACGTCGTACTGGTGGTCAACGTCGCCTCCAAATGTGGTTTGACGCCACAATACGCGGCGCTGGAAAACCTCTACCAGCAATACAAGGACCAAGGCTTCAGTGTGCTGGGTTTGCCGTGCAATCAATTTGCCGGGCAGGAACCAGGTACTGAACAGGAGATCCAGGAGTTCTGTAGCCTCAACTATGGCGTAACGTTTCCGTTGTCCAGCAAGCTGGAAGTGAACGGGCATGATCGTCATCAGCTGTACCGTCTGTTGGCGGGCGAGGGCGCGGAATTCCCCGGTGACATCACCTGGAACTTCGAAAAATTCCTCCTGGGTAAAGACGGTCGCGTGCTGGCGCGTTTTTCGCCACGTACGGCTCCCGATGATCCAGCCGTGGTTCAGGCGATCGAGAAAGCCCTGAGCTGAGCATTGCAACAAGAAGTGCCGGGCATCAGCGCCCGGCCAGTTTCACCCCCCGCCTTTCGGATGTTTCGCACTTCCACTCTTTCGCCAGCTTTTGCACCTTAATCACGTTGATCAATAGTGCTGGGCGATTCTCTCGATGAACAATATTATAGCCATCATAAGGCGTTCGATCGGCCGCTAATCCGCGTCGATGCGCTGACCTTTGATTCGAGCCCGCTTTCTTGTGGAGTGCCGCATGCCTGTTCAAGCCTTGTTCAAACCGTTTCAGCTCGGAACACTTCAACTGCCGACCCGAGTGGTGATGGCACCGATGACCCGTTCGTTTTCCCCGGGTGGCGTGCCGAACTCAAAAGTGATCGAGTATTACCGTCGTCGCGCCGCGGCCGGCGTGGGCCTGATCATCACTGAGGGCACGACGGTCGGTCACAAGGCTTCCAACGGTTATCCCAACGTTCCGCATTTCTATGGTGAAGTCGCGCTGGCCGGCTGGAAGAAGGTTGTCGATGCGGTGCACGCCGAGGGCGGCAAGATCGTTCCACAACTCTGGCACGTCGGCAGTGTGCGACGTATCGGCACCGAGCCGGATGCCAGCGTGCCGGGCTATGGCCCTTCGGAAAAACTCAAGGACGGTCAGCTCGTCGTTCACGGTATGACCAGGCAAGACATTGATGACGTCATCGCCGCGTTCGCCCAGGCCGCCAAAGATGCTCAGAGTATCGGCATGGACGGTGTGGAGATCCACGGTGCCCACGGTTATCTGGTGGATCAGTTCTTCTGGGAAGGCAGCAACCAGCGCACCGATGAATACGGCGGCAGCCTGGCCAATCGTTCACGTTTTGCCATTGAGTTGATTCAGGCCGTGCGCGCTGCGGTCGGCCCGGGCTTCCCGATCATCTTCCGTTTCTCCCAGTGGAAGCAGCAGGACTATACCGCCCGCCTGGTACAAACCCCGGAAGCCTTGGGTGAGTTCCTCAAGCCATTGTCCGATGCCGGCGTGGATATCTTCCATTGCTCGACGCGACGTTTCTGGGAGCCGGAGTTCGATGGTTCCGAGCTGAACCTGGCCGGCTGGGCTCGCAAGCTCACCGGCAAGCCGACCATCACCGTAGGCAGCGTGGGCCTGGATGGCGAGTTCCTGCAGTTCATGGTCAACACCGACAAAGTTGCTCAACCGGCGAGCCTGGGAAAACTGCTGGAGCGTCTGGGCAACGATGAATTCGATCTGGTTGCAGTCGGCCGTGCACTGTTGGTCGACCCGGACTGGGCGTTGAAGGTTCGCGAAGGCCGCGAGCAAGACATCCTGCCGTTCAGCCGTGAGGCGTTGATGAGCCTGGTTTAAGCGGCGACCAGGCTGACACCATATCGCGGGCAAGCCTCGCTCCCACAGGATTTGGGTCGATCACAATAATTTTGATCTCGCCGGACCTTGCAGGAGCGAGGCTTGCCCGCGGTGCTCTTCCTGGCAAGCCCCGCGCAACTGGCCTTCAAACTGTTCGATGACCGTTGCCCAACCTTGCCGGCTGGCGTGCTGGCGTGCATTGAGCCGTACCCGACGCAAGGTTTCGCGCTCTTCCAGCAGCCAGATGGCAGCATCGCAGAACGCGTCTTCGTCGCCGGGCATGGCGAGTACGCCGTTGTAACCATGTCGAATGTGTTGGGCCGCCGCTGCTTGATCGTAAGCCACCACCCCCAATCCCGACGCCAGGGCTTCGAGCACCACGTTGCCGAAGGTTTCGGTCAGGCTTGGAAACAGAAACAGGTCCCCCGACGCATAGTGGCTGGCTAATGCTTCCCCACGTTGCGAGCCGCAAAAAATCCCTTCCGGCAATTCCTTCTCCAGCGTCGCGCGTTGTGGTCCTTCACCAATCACGATCAGTTTCATCCGCTGCTGTGGATAAGTGGTCTGCAAGGCATCGAAACTACGCTTGAGCAATCCGAGGTTTTTCTCTGACGCCAGGCGTCCTACGTGAATGACTGCAATATCGTCGTTACCCAGGCCCCAGGTTTCCCGCAGCGCGTTCAGGCGTTTGGCCGGGTTGAACAGCTGGTTGTCCACGCCACGCGAGAGCAGTGCCAGGCGCTCGAAGTGCCGACGTTCCAGCTCCAGGCGTTGGCTGGTGCTGGGCACCAGAGTCAATTTTGAACGGTTGTGGAACCAGCGCAAATAATGAGTCAGCAGCCGGGTTATCAGACTGAGGCCGTACTGGTTGGAGTACTGCTGAAAATTGGTGTGAAAACCACTGACCACCGAGATACCCAGGCGTCGAGCGGCCCGCAGTGCAGACAAACCCAGTGGCCCTTCAGTGGCGATGTACAGCACATCGGGGCGATGGCGCTGCCAGCGACGCAGCAATTTGTGCATCGAGGAGTGCCCCCATTGCAGGCCGGGGTAGCCGGGCAACGGCCAACCGCGACAGAGCAGCAGTTGCTCGTCACTCGGCCGGCTCTGGTCACAGTCCTGACGCGGCCGGACCAGTTCGACCTGATGTCCGCGCGCGCGCAAACCATCGAAAAAGCGGCCAAGCGTATTGGCCACGCCGTTGATTTCCGGAGGGAAGGTTTCGGTGATCAGAGTGATACGTAGAGCTGTCGTCATGGCCTCAGTGTCGGCTGAGGCCATGTCGTCATTGTGTCGCTGGGATGATGGATTTGTGACGGTGCTCAGGCTTGCCTGACCACCAGGTTTTCCGCGCCGCGCTCGCGGACCCAGAACAAGGTCGCCCCAGCCACGGCGGCGGGCATCATCAGGATGTTCACCACCGGAATCAGCAACGCCAGATAGACGATGCCGCCAAAACTCATGCTCTGCCAGCGCTTCTCGCGCAGCCAGGCAAGCATCTCGTTCCAGCCCAACTGGTGGTTGTCCGCCGGGTAGTCGATGTACTGGATTGCCATCATCCACACGCCGAACAGCAGCCACAGCGGTGCGGCGATCACGTTGACCACGGGAATGAACGAGAGGATGAACAGGCCAATGGTTCGCGGCAGGAAATAGCCGAGCTTGCGCATTTCCCGGGCCAGAGTGCGCGGGACCATGGCGATCAACTCGCGCCAGCTGAATGACGGGAAGTCGTCGGTGCCGCGCACCACCACTTCGACTTTCTCCGCGAGAAAACCGTTGAAGGGTGCAGCGATGACGTTAGCCAGCAGGGTGAAGGTGAAGAACACCATCAGCGCCACCAGCACCACGAACAGCGGCCAGAGGATGTAGCTGAGAAAACTCAACCAGTGCGGCAATGAAGGCATCAGCGCATCGACCCACAGGCTGAACTGATGACCGGCCAGGTAGATCAATCCGACGAACAGCACCAGGTTGATCGCCAGGGGTAACAGGACGAACAAACGCAGGCGGGGGCTTAAGACCAGCTTCAGGCCTTCGCGCAGGTATTGCGGGCCAGACAGAGCGGGGGCGGGCATAGCGTGTTCCTTGCGATGAGAAAACTTGCCGACCTTAACGGCTTTGCTCCCTAGGCGAAAGCGCAGTAATTGTGTCGACATTAACTGTAACAAAGGCGCCCTCAGTCAGGACTGTTGCAGATAGAGACCGCCTATGAGCTGGATTGTTAATCCGTATTTCCTTAATCTTCGCCCCCTCGATACGCTGCACCCATTATTTTCAGGACTGTCTCGCTTCCCCAAGTGCTTTCACAGTCCTTTTTTTATTCCAGCCGGTTTTCCGGCGTTCCGCGCCAGATGCCCAGGGCCGGTCAATAGGAGTGAGTCATGTCTGATGTACGTCATTCGCGAGTGATTATTCTCGGTTCCGGCCCTGCCGGTTACAGCGCTGCGGTCTATGCCGCTCGTGCCAACCTCAAGCCGCTGCTGATCACCGGCATGCAGGCCGGCGGTCAGCTGACCACCACCACCGAAGTCGACAACTGGCCGGGCGACGTCCATGGCCTGACCGGCCCGGCGTTGATGGACCGTATGCGTGAGCATGCTGAACGCTTTGAAACCGAAATCGTGTTCGACCACATCAACGCAGTCGACTTTGCGGCCAAGCCTTACACCTTGACCGGTGACAGCGCCACCTACACCTGCGACGCGCTGATCATCGCCACTGGCGCCAGCGCTCGTTACCTGGGTCTGCCTTCAGAAGAAACCTTCATGGGCAAAGGCGTTTCGGCCTGCGCTACCTGCGATGGTTTCTTCTATCGCAACCGTGAAGTCGCTGTGGTCGGTGGCGGCAATACCGCCGTTGAAGAAGCGCTGTACCTGGCCAACATTGCCAGCAAGGTCACGCTGATCCACCGTCGCGAAACCTTCCGCGCCGAGAAGATCCTGATCGACAAACTGCACGCGCGGGTTGCCGAGGGCAAGATCGTCCTAAAGCTGAATTCGACCCTTGACGAAGTGCTGGGCGACAACATGGGCGTGACCGGTGCGCGTCTGAAGAACAACGATGGCAGCTTCGACGAGCTGAAAGTCGATGGCGTGTTCATTGCCATCGGCCACACCCCGAACACCTCGTTGTTCGAAGGTCAGCTGACATTGAAAGACGGCTACCTGGTGGTTCAGGGCGGCCGTGAAGGCAATGCCACTGCGACCAGCATCGAAGGTATCTTTGCTGCTGGTGACGTGGCTGACCACGTTTACCGTCAGGCGATCACTTCGGCAGGTGCCGGCTGCATGGCCGCACTGGACGCAGAGCGTTATCTGGACGACCTGCAGAACGCCAAGTTCTGAGTCTGATGAAATGAAAAAACCGGCCTTGGCCGGTTTTTTCATGTTCGCAGTTCATTGAGCATTCCCACGCTCCGCGTGGGAATGCAGCCCCGGACGCTCCGCGTCCATTGCGGAGCGTCCAATGAGACATCCCCCACGCAGAGCGTGGGAACGATCATCCATCTTGAATTAGCGGCGTTGCAGAGGCTGCGCCGCGAACTTCACACCCGCCAGACCATGAGCCATCAACGCCCGGATATTGCCGTGGTCGGTGCCATCCGGGGTCGCTACGACCGAGCGGTAGTGCTCGCCGAACGCCAGCAAGGCTTCCTCGTCGCTCAAACCTTCCAGCAGCGCCAGGCCCAGGGTCTTGCACGAACCTTCGTTCTGCCCAGCAGCATTTTCTACGCCGCCGTTGTTGAAGGCTTGTGGCTGGTAATCGTAGCCAGCGGCGATAAACGCCAGGGTCTCGGCAAAGGCGTGTTCGTCGCTTTTGAGGCTGGCGCGCAGGGTGTTCAGATCAGTCATGGGTTTTTCCTTTGGCAAACGCCGCTTGTTGTTCGGCGTTGGCTTCTTGCTGGTATTGGGCTTTCCACTCGGCGTACGGCATGCCGTAAACCACCTCGCGGGCGTCGTCGAGGCTGACCTCGATCTGGCGTTCATCGGCCTCGGCCTTGTACCACTTGGACAGGCAGTTACGGCAGAAGCCGGCGAGGTTCATCAGGTCGATGTTTTGCACATCCTTGCGGCTGTCCAGGTGCGCGACCAGGCGGCGGAAGGCGGCGGCTTCGAGTTCCAGGCGTTGTTGCTCGGTCATGATGGGCTCTGTGCGATCTATCGTGGCGCGGATGATAAAAGCCTGGCGGACAATTGGCCAGACGGCGGTCAGCGGCTCGCGGCGAGGGTGATCGACACCGACTCGGCGAAACGCAGGGCATGGGGTTTGTCGACTTCGACTTCGGCGTACAGCACCGATTCGTTGGTCATCACCAGATCGAGCAACTCCTGGGTCAGGCGTTCGAGCAAGGCAAAACGATTGCCCTCGACGTGGGCAATGATCGCTTTGGTGATTGTGCGGTAATTCAGCGCGTGGTCGATGTCGTTGTCGCGCACAGCGTCCTGTGCGGCATAGAGGATGGTCAGGTTGATCAACACATCCTGCTTGTTGAGGATTTCGTCCTCATTGATTCCGATGAAGGTCCGCAAACACAGGTCCTTGACCCGGATGCGTGCCATTCCTGGCTGAAGTTGTGGCATTGCTACTTGCTCCGTCCAATCAATTGCAGGAACTCCTGGCGAGTGTTGCTCGAGTCGCGGAAGGCACCGAGCATCACCGAGGTATTCATGGTCGAATTCTGTTTCTCGACGCCGCGCATCATCATGCACATATGTTTGGCCTCGATCACCACCGCGACACCAGCGGCCTGGGTCACTTGCTGAACGGCGTCAGCGATTTCCCGGGTGAGGTTTTCCTGGATTTGCACGCGGCGGGCGAACATGTCGACAATTCGCGCGATCTTCGACAGCCCCAGGACCTTGCCGGTCGGAATATAAGCCACATGAGCCTTGCCGATGAAGGGCAGCAGGTGATGTTCGCAGAGTGAGTAGAGTTCGATGTTGTCGACGATTACCATCTCGTCGTTATCAGAGTCGAACAGTGCACCGTTGACGATCTCCTCGACGCTCTGCGCATAGCCATGACAGAGGTACTGCATGGCCTTGGCTGCGCGGGCAGGCGTCTGGAGCAAACCCTCGCGATCCGGGTCTTCACCCAGGCCTATCAGGATTTCCCGGTAATTTTGGGACAGGGATAACGTCATACAACATCCTCGCAGGGGCGGCTTATTTGACGTGCCTTCCGCCGTTGACGGTCAGGGTCGTGCCGGTGACATAAGGGTTGTCCAGCAAATAGCGCAGGCTCTGGTAAATCACCTCGCTGCCGGGTTCGATACCCAGCGCGGACTTGGCCAGTGCCCTGGCGCGGTACGCCGCGTCGTCGTCCGGGTTGAACATCAGCAGGGCCGGGGCAATGCCGTTGACCTTGATTCGCGGCGCATATTTCGCTGCGAAGGACAGGGTCAGGCTGTCCAGACCGGCTTTGCTGGCGCAGTAGGCAATGTGCTTGCTGCTGCCCTTGCGGGTGACATCGTCGCTGATATGCACGATGTCCGCCGGGCTGGAGCGTTCCAGCAAGTCAGCACAATGCAGGTTGATCAGATAGGGCGCAAGCATATGCACGCTGAACATCTGGGTGAATGCGGCTGTTTCGCTGCCAGGCGTTTCTGCCAGCCAGGATGAAGCGTTGTGAACAATCGCCCGCAGGCCAAGGGTGTGAGTTTTCAGTTCGGCAATGAACTTCAGGATGCCGGCCTCGCTGGAGAAGTCGGCAAACAACGCAATGGCACCGCGCTCGCGCAGGGTCTGCACGCCCGGCCGCTCGCTGCGGTAGCTGATGATGACCGGATGACCTTCCTCCAGCAGCCGCAATGCGCAATGCAGGCCAACGCGCTGGCCGGCGCCGGTGATCAGGATCGGGGCAGGGGAAAGAGTCATGGAACGCTCGCGTCGAGGTATAGGTAAAACTATACCAGCGACGATACCTGGTCACCTAAAACGAAGGGGGGGACAGCCTCGTGTGCAGAAAAATCGTCCGAACGCGGCCCGAGCCATCGGTGCAGGAGCCGGCGCTGGCTGCGATCTTTTATGGAGTTTGCGTGGAAGGTGCGCCGGGCAATGATCGTGCAGGCGTGCTGTTCAGCCAGCCGGATAAAAGATGGGTCGACAGCGGAATAAAGAAGTACACCATCAATGGCGTCAAGGCCAGGGTGCTGAAGAACACCCGACTCAACAGCCCCAACTCGCCCAACAATGGCCCCAACAGCAGGTTGAACAGCAGCGAGACTGGAAAGAATGCCAGCCAGATCGCTACGGCCTGCTTCCAGCGAGGAGGGCGGTGACCGGCTGCGCCAAACCAGCCATCGATGCCGCTGACCCGATGTTCCGAAGGATGAGCGAACAAGTCGCTACCCCGCGCCAGCCAGGCGCCGCGCGAGGCGGAGTGTTCCCAGGCATGCAGGGTCTGTTCATTGGCAAAGCGGAAGATGATCTGGAATTCGTCATCATCGGGCGGCGGAGCAAGCACGCCAGAGCCGAGATAGCCGGGGAAGTCGGTGGCCAGTTGTTCGCCTTCGCCAAGCCAGGCGATCAAATCCTGGTAACGACCGTTGGCGACGCGGCGCGCCACCATCAGAGTGACGGGGTAGGTAGACATTGTGTATCTCCGAATTGTAAGCGCAGCCCCGGATAGGGGACTCACTTCACGCAGCGCCGGGGTGGTGGGCTGCGTTTAAGTACATGCAAGGATTATTCCTTGTTTCGGCGAATATACCAGCGACGTTTGTCGACTATGCCCTTGGAAGAACGGTACTTTTGGAGCATAAAATGGGATCCAATTTGTTAGCAGATATTTCCGCGTCCAGATGATCTCCATTATTGAACTCGCCCGCGATTCACTCATCTCCCACCAACTTGAACGGGAAGAGTTGTTCCCGATCCGGGAAGTGGCACGGCTGACGGGCGTCAACCCGGTGACCCTGCGCGCCTGGGAGCGTCGCTACGGTTTGATTGTTCCCACACGCACCGAAAGTGGGCATCGGTTGTATTCAATGGTCGAGATCGAGAAGGTCCGCAGCGTCCTTGGCTGGATCGAACGTGGTGTTGCGGTCAGTAAAGTCGGCAAGATCCTGAGCAAAACCAGCGCAGCTCAGACGCAGTCCAACGCCATTCCTGGTGAAGACACCCAAAGTGAGTATGCGCATTGGCAGACGCAACTCAAGACGGCGGTCAGCGAGTTTGATGACCTGCAACTGGAACGGCTGTATGGCCAAGTGTTTTCAAGCTTCGAGCTGAGTGTCGTGTTCCAGGACGTCCTGATGCCGCTCTGGAAACAATTGCTGCACCAGAAGGAGATGTTTGGTCAGACCAGCGAGTGGCTGTTCCTGGATGGCTTTTTACGCGCTCGGGTCTCGCAACGTCTGGTGTTGATACGCGGCTCGCAACGGCAGCGGGTGCTGGTGACGGCCATCGCCGGACAGTGCCGTGAGCTCGAATTGCTGGTGGCTGCCCTGTTCATGGGAAGCATGGAGGTCGGTGTCAGGGTACTGACGGTGGGGCAACCGTTCGATGAGTTGACCCTGGTCTGCGAAAAGATCAAACCCCAGGCGCTCGTGCTGTTCTCCAACCATGCACCTGCTCCCGAGTTACTCAGGCGCTTGAATCGTCTGGCCATTACCCTGAATTGTCCGGTAATGCTGGCTGGCGACGCGGCGAATCTGGCGCAGGAGAGTCTGGCGGGGTCGTCGATCGGGTGTCTGGGCAGCGATGTTCAGGTGATGCCGCAACGCTTGCGGCGACTCCTGAGCGGCGCGTTGGATACCTGAAAGAAAGCCTCAGATGTGAAGTGCAGGATGGGTCAGACGATGCTGCTGAAGGATGAACTGGCGCAGGCGTTCGGTTTCGTTCTTGTCACTCTGGTTCAGACGATAAGCGTAGTAGCCGTGCTCGGTTTCGCGCTCGAAGGTGCCGCGCAGAGCGATGCGCTCATAACCCGAAGGGCTGAACCAAAGGGCGAAATGCTTCGCTGGTTTGGTTCGATTGCGAATTTCCACCAGTACCCCTTTGAATGACACCTCGTGGACCCACAAGGCACCGGGTTGACCCTTTGCGTTTTCCAGTGCAACCGGCTCTTCGAGCGTCAAACGCCAAGGTCGAACCATAGGCCCGTCTTCATAAATGCTGGGTACACCGAGGCGTAAATGCATCGCATGAAACTCGTCTTCCACCAGGTGCAGCGGAAAAGTAATCTGCTGGTTTTCGAAATGTGCCTGGATGGTGACTTGCTCATGGGCGGCAAGGCGCGTGAGCAGATCGCGGATTTGTGAACCGCCGTTGACCAACAGGCTCGATGTCGCATCCCGCACGTTGAGTTGCGGGTTGTGCTGCATGGTCTGGATGAAATCCAGCTCATCCTGGGTCAGGAGGGTGTCACGGTGCATGATTTACTCGAAAAAAATAATTACAAATTCATTGGTGATTGTAGTTAATGACCATTAATTCGATGACTTGTTTAAGCCGTTCGTCGCTTTGAACGCTTCGAGTTCGGCTTGAACCTCGGCCAATTGCGCTTCCAGTTGTACTACGCGTTGCTAAGCCTTGACCTGAACAGTGACGTCTCTGCTTCCTGTCTAGGACGCTGCATTTTAAGACATCATCGTGAGCTATCCACTTGCCGTCAGCTGTTAATATTCTGGTCTTTACTCAGCTTCAGGATCAGATTGATGAAAGTCGCCATCCTTTCCGGCTCGGTGTACGGCACGGCTGAAGAAGTCGCCCGGCATGCCGCAAAACTTCTAAATGCAGCAGGTTTCCAGGCTTGGCACAACCCGCGTGCGAGCCTGGCCGATGTCCTGGCATTCGGCCCCGAGGCGTTTCTTGCCGTGACCTCGACCACGGGCATGGGTGAGTTGCCGGATAACCTGCAACCGCTGTATTCGATGATTCGTGATCAATTGCCTGCTGCCTGGCGCGGTCTGCCGGGAGGGGTGATCGGTTTGGGCGATTCGAGTTACGGCGATACCTTCTGCGGCGGCGGTGAGCAGATGCGAGAGCTGTTCGCCGAACTGGGCGTGCGCGAAGTCCAGGAAATGCTGCGTCTGGACGCCAGCGAGAGCGTGACCCCGGAAACCGACGCCGAGCCGTGGCTTGCTCAGTTCGCTAGCGCTCTGCGCGGCTGACCGGGCTGTTGAATCTGTTCGCGGCCCCCTCTACTGGCGCCGATGCGTTGATATTAAATTGAACGTATTGATACGAAACTCAGCTCTGACCCGCTCGGCCAGTAAGCTGGCTGCCAATGCAACTACCCCAGGCCCGGTGGCTGACTAGACTGATTGGACGTTAGTAAAAATAATAAAAATCGAAAACTGCCGAGGTCACTGCCGTGAGCGTAGCCCCCGTTCCATCGACACAGAATGTGAAAGACCAGGTCAGCGCCGCCGAGTGGCAGACCCGTGTGGATCTGGCAGCCTGCTATCGGCTGGTGGCGATGCATGGTTGGGACGATCTGATCTTTACCCACATTTCGGCCAAGGTGCCGGGCACTGAAGATTTTCTGATCAATCCCTTTGGTTTGATGTTTCACGAAATCACCGCGTCCAGTCTGGTGAAGGTCGATCAGGCCGGCAACAAGCTGATGGACAGTCCCTACGAGATCAATCCCGCGGGCTACACCATCCATAGCGCGGTGCATGAAGTGCGTCACGATGTGGTTTGCGTCCTGCATACCCATACGGCTGCTGGCGTGGCGGTTTCGGCACAGAAGCAAGGCGTGTTGCCGATCAGCCAGCAATCGCTGTTCGTGCTCGCAAGCCTTGCCTGTCACGGCTATGAAGGTGTGGCGCTGAATCAAGAAGAGAAGGCGCGACTGCAAGCCGATCTCGGTGAAAACAATTTTTTGATGCTGCACAACCACGGTCTGCTGACCTGTGGTGGCACGATTGCCGATACCTTCCTGATGATGTTCACCTTCCAGCGAGCCTGCGAAATCCAGGTGCTGGCGCAGAACGGCGCGGCGGAGCTGATTACGATCGAGCCGCAGATTCTGGCAGGGGCCAAGGCCATGATCGCCGGGGTCACGAAAAGCGCTCAAGGCATGGGTGGCATGCTGGCCTGGCCAGCGCTGCTGCGCAAACTCGATAAACAAGACTCGGGATACAAACTCTAATGCATCTCGCCGAGATCCCTCTTTGCGTCTGGCGAAAGCGCGGGAAGAGCTTTGTGTTTCGCGGCCAGACCATTCGCTACTGGATGGCGGGGCAGGGGGAACCGCTGTTGCTGATTCATGGCTTCCCGACCGCCAGTTGGGATTGGCACTATCTCTGGCAGCCGCTGGCTCAGCGCTACCGGGTGATTGCCTGCGACATGCTCGGCTTTGGTGACTCGGCCAAACCGCGGGATCATGAGTACAGTCTGCTGGAACAAGCGGACCTGCAACAGGCGCTACTGGAGCATTTGGGTATCGAGCAGCCGGTGCATGTGCTGGCCCATGATTATGGCGATAGTGTTGCCCAGGAACTGCTTGCCCGTCATTACGAAGCCAGTATCCATATTGCCAGTTGCGTGTTTCTCAATGGTGGCCTGTTCCCGGAGGCCCATCGTCCGGTGCTGATACAGAAACTCTTGCTCAGCCCCTTGGGCTGGATGATCGGCCGGGCGTTCAGCCGTGACAGGCTGGTCAAGAGCTTCAGCCAGATCTTCGGTCCTCAGACCCGGCCCAGCGAAAGTGTGCTGGATGACTTCTGGAGCCTGGTCGACAACAACCATGGGACGCGGATCCTGCACAAATTGATCAGCTACATCCCGGAGCGTCGGGTGCAGCGCGAGCGGTGGGTCAGCGCCATGCAGCGTGGTGACGTGCCGCTGCGGGTCATTGATGGTGAGGTCGATCCGGCTTCCGGTGCGCACATGGTTGTGCGCTACCGGGAGTTGATCCCGGAACCGGACACCATTCTACTGGCCCGGATCGGCCATTACCCCCAGACCGAAGCACCGGTGCAGGTGCTCAAACATTATCTGGATTTTCGTGACCAGCTTATTTCCCCACCCAGGAAAATGGTGTGCTCCTGAACTCGTTTCTACGAGGTTTTGCGTTCGACGATTCTCACTTTCAGCCGCCAATCATCCCCCTGCCTTATCGCGCACCATTCAGCCTGCGCCGTATTCATTGTGACCAGCAAGCCTGTGCCTGACACTCAACGTATTGTCCATTGGCCTGCTGGAGTTCCGTATGAATGAGTCTGTGCGCTTCGAAGATAAAGTCGTGATCGTCACCGGTGCAGGCGGTGGCCTCGGACGGGCTCATGCACTGCTGTTCGCTAAACATGGTGCAAAAGTGCTGGTCAACGATCTCGGCGGTTCGGCTCAGGGCGAAGGCGCAAACGCATCGGCGGCAGACCGTGTGGTGGCAGAGATTCGTGATGCAGGCGGGATCGCCCAAGCCAACCACGACTCGGTCACCGATGGCGACAAAATCGTTCAGAACGCTATGGATGCATTTGGCCGCGTTGACGTAGTCGTAAACAACGCCGGTATCCTGCGGGACAAAACCTTCCACAAAATGGACGACAGCGACTGGGACCTGGTTTACCGCGTGCATGTCGAAGGCGCCTACAAAGTTACCCGCGCCGCCTGGCCGCATATGCGTGAGCAACGTTATGGCCGGGTTATCTTCACCGCCTCAACCTCAGGCATTTACGGCAACTTTGGCCAGTCCAACTATGGCATGGCCAAACTCGGCCTTTATGGCCTGACCCGCACTTTGGCCATCGAGGGCCGCAAGAGCAACATCCTGGTCAACGCTATCGCCCCCACCGGCGGCACGCGCATGACCGAAGGGCTGATTCCGCCGCAAGTCTTCGAACAACTCAAACCGGAACTGGTCAGCCCGCTGGTGGTGTACCTGGCCAGCGAAAATTGCCAGGAAACCTCCGGCCTGTTCGAAGTGGGCGGCGGCTGGATGGGCAAAGTCCGCTGGGAACGCAGTCTCGGCGCAGGCTTCGATCCCCGTGAAGGCTTCTCGCCGGAAGACGTCGCCGCCCATTGGCAACAGATCTGCGACTTTGAAGGTGCAGCTCATCCGAAGGACAACATCGAAGCGTTGAAGGAAATGATGGAGAACTTGCAGAAGTATTCGTTGTAAGAACTGCACGTCACCAAGCCGCTGATCTGCAGCGGCTTGGTGAGTTCTGTGTTTAGACGTATCTTTTTTCTGTTACGAACTTTGGTTCTTTCCAGTTAGGGCCTTTGGTTGCCAGTCCTTTTTCACCGTTGGCCAGTACACCTTCTTCGAAAAGTCGTGCATAGACTTTTTGAAGTTCTCCGTGCTGGATGGCTTCACGATTGTAGCGTCTGATCATCATATCTAAGTGTGGAGGTGCTTTTGCTAGTGCAAAGACAGACACAATATCTTCTAATGACTCATTTTTAACGATCTGCTCAATAGTGTTCATTGCTGCATGTCCTTCAGAAGACTTTGAAAATATTTTCTGTCCTGTTCGTCTGCTGCGGCTAAAGCTTCTTCTGTGTAAAGTAGTGAGTTATCGTCTTTAACTTTGTAATCTTCGAGAGCTGCAGTATGAGCGTTGTTCCATGTAGGGGAATCTTGTTGCGGTGTATCTGTGTCGCTGTAACCTAAAGCTCTAAATCTATCCAGTTCTCTAGTTTCATGAGTGTAGTAACGTTTGTCAATGTCAGTGAAGTCGAGTTCTCCCTTCAGAATTTTTTCCAGTCGTTCGATCATCACGTTGTTAGCGTCAGAGGCTGCAAGTCGACCAGTATGAAGTTTTACCAAATCTATTCCTCCTTGAGAGATGATGGCAGAACTCCATTCCAGATCCTGAATCGGTCCTCCCGCCTGATCTGGATTGAAGTCGCGTCCACTGTGCTCCCCCGTGGCAGTGGCGCCATCGTAAGGGCTGCTGAACACCACATAGAGAGGCGGTATGGCGGAATCATCCGGGAACACCGTGATGAAATTTTCCCAACCCGTCACCAGGGCGGGGAGTCTGTCTATGCGCCCCTCCACCGGTACAACTGTGGCACCGGGATAAACGGGGAGGTCAGGCTGTGCAACTGGCAATTGGGTAGAGCTGTTACCTGGCGTCACCGCAGGTGTCCAGGTCAGTGTGCTGGTCGACGAGTTGGGCGGGGTCACACGATAGACATTAAGCTGCGCATCGTAGGTCGCCAGCCTCACCGGCACGGTTGACGGTAGTTTCACACCGTCGGTTGTCGCAACGAAGACCTCTATTCCTGTCTCTGTTGGTTTGAAACCAATACGCATTGGCAGGTCTGTTCCTCCGCTTTCAGCGGCGATCGCCCAAAGCTTCTGATGTTGTACGGGCGCCAGTTCCGCCAAGGGGATGCTCATGGCCAAACGTTCACTGTTCCCCAGTCTGGAAGGAACAAGCAGCGCGGCAAATCCGACCAGTACAGGACCGAGCATCGTCAGTGCCGCCGCACCTGCTGCTATCAGTGCCGATCGCAACGCAGTGATGATCGCAATCGATGTTTCGGGGGCGAGGAGGATAACAGTCGAAGCAAAGGAGATAACGGGTCTGGATGCTGCAGATGCACCAGAAGCTGGGTAGGTGCTGGTGGTCTTGAGCGCGTCCTGACGCAGACGCTCCTGCGCCCATAGGATTTCTTGCTGTTCGGTTTCAAGGCGAAGCAGTTCCGCCTGGCGCTGAGCCTCTGCCAGTTCCGCGAGACGAGCCTGTTCGGCGGCGATGTGCTGAGCAGCCGCTTTTGCAGCAGCCTCAGCCTGCTCGTTGGCCAATCGTTGAGCTTCTGCCAATGCTGCAACCCGCGCCTGCTCTCGAGCCCGGGCCTCTGCTTGCGCGTTGATGCGGGCCAATTCGGCAGCGACCCTCTGGGCTTCCTGTTTCGCAGCCATTCGTGCCTGATCATCTGCCTGCACAGCGCGGAGAAAGTTCTGCACATTGACGGATTGCTGGTTGAGCAACTGAATGGTTTGGGACAACAATCGTGCGTCGTGGGCCGCCCTGTACGACGTGGCCCACGCCTGCATCGCAATACCATCGGGGACAACCACCTTCTCCAGGGTCAAGGCTTTTGGGTAGAACTCCTGCAACGGCCTGTCAATTGGGTCGAAGCCATAAAATTCATTGGCGATAGCCGTTTTGTAATGGAACTCAGCCGTCTTTCGAATCAATAGTTTGTTACGCACGCCCAACTCGCGAATGATCGCTTCAGCGGGCGGAAGCGGGTTGGTTGGACCTTCCAGCCTTGTTGCGGCCAGTTCATTCTCAATGGTTTGCGGTAGTTGGTTGGATAGGGTTTTATACTCCTCTGCCAATGTACTGGCGGTGGTTTTCAGTTTGTGCAAATTTATTCCGACTGCCGGCTGGAAGCCGGGCTTGGACGTTCTGTCGAAACCTCCCCCAATGGGGTCTTTACCGGGTGGTGGCTGAGCACCAACGTAGATTGCTGGAAGTACATTTTCCTGACGGTCAGACATGTTTTGTTCTCCGTGATATTGATCAGTGTCAACTTACTTAGAGATGAATGGTTTAGGCTCGATGTTCGAGCGTAAAAATTGTTTGTTGAGTATTGATTTTCTTGTGCATTACTTGTCCTGCGTTGGATGCGAAAAGTTAAGCGTTTGAGCAAGTGCTTACATGTTAGCGAATGGCGTTTGGTAATGGGTCTGAGAAGTGTGTAGGTTATTTCCTGTTTTTGTTGCGTGCGTCGAAGATTTGGTTTTTTGTTAATAATTGAAATATGTGAATTAAAGGTGGGATGTTTTTTTATGTGTCAGCTAAAAGTTATTTGTTTTCTGTAGAGGCTTTCTGGTTTGTTGCTGGTCGCAGTTCTGCGTGTAAAGCTCGCCCTGCGACCACTTTACTTTTCAGTACATTGGGGCGAGAGGAATCAGGCGCAGATAAAGTTGCGGGCAGATGGAGCAAGCAAAAAAAAGCCGCTGCATCAGCAGCGGCTAAAATAAGACGTTAGATAAAGGAGCAATAAATCAACGTCAGTGAACTCAGTGGTAACAGCTTGAATAAGTTTTTTCAAGCTGTCCGAATGCTATCAATCAGAAGTGGAGTATTCACACTTCACTGTTTGCTCTTTCTGGCTGTTTGCCGTGAAAGCCCGGCAAGAATAAACACTTATCTCCCCGTGAAAAATAGTGATTCAGAACAATGACTGTTACAGCTTCAGCAACAGTCACCGTTCAGACTGCGCGCGTCCCCGTAGCAGCTGCCGAAAGCTGCGTCCGAGCCTGGGTCGCGTCCGACCGACGCACACGCAAAACCAGACACCGTGTTTTTCAGGATAACCAGGTCTGCATGATTTACGACTGCTGCGCAGCCGGACGCAGCCTTCGGCAGCTGCTACAAAAGCCGGTGCTATCCATCCCCCTGATAACGTCCCATCCAGCCCACGCATGCTCCGCTGCAAGCCCTGGCAGGCGCAGGCATTCATCCTTTCGAGGTACAACGCGAATACCTCCTTGGTGCGCTTATCGCTCCCGATTGCCGACAGTAGGGTGAGGCCTTCTGTCACTCATTTATCTCGTTGCATATGGTGAAAACTCATGCCCGGTGGATTCACGGCAAGCTTGGGGTGGAACGCCGGACTCAGGCGGTCGCCAAGGCCAGGCAGCTGGAACTGATGTGACGTGTATATGCCTTTAATATCTGGCGCTGTGAAACTCAGTGAGTGAGTCTTGGATGAGTAAAAACTGTACGTGACTCGAATGAACTGTGTGGGCCTATGATGTTCTTTTTACGAAATCATACATATTTCAGTGAGCGATGCTTTTGTAATCGGCTATAAATTTATTCGCGGCAAGAATAAGTGGTGCCTTGAATCTGCTCTGTCGGTCCATCCTTAATTAACCAAAGGGAGTCTTCGGAGCCGATTTGTCCCTTGCGAACAGTATGAGGTGGTTTGTAAGTAACGTTTGATTATCAGAAGGCTCATGTATTGATATTCCAGACTTGGAGTCTGGGCACGTGAGCGTTAAAAGGAGCAGTTATGAGTGACCGATATTTTCACAAGAATGATCCGCGTATTACCGAGCTTCACAAAGGCCATATTGCACATGCAGTGCGCGTACTCTTGGGTGAGCGTCTTGAAAAGCTGGGGCTTCACCCTGAAAGGACATACATCACCAGTGTTGATAATCTTGTCTCTCAGCAAATTTTCGGATCGCGGACGCTGTTCGACGAGGTGCTGGAGAAGGTTCAGGAGAACGATCGACCCACGTATAGCCAAGGGAATGTCGGTATTTTTACCGAGTCGTATTCGTTTGCACCTGAACATAAGGTGAAGGGGTTGGACATTATTCAGTTTGAAAACATGCTCATCAACATCGTCGATGTATTGAATTAACGATGTTGACGCTGCACCGGACGACTCTATTGAACCGTCCGGTCAGCGCTCATACCCCATTCTCCAACTCACCGCCTGCGTCGCCGCCAACAAACGCTGCGCGGCCGGGCCATTCTCATCGGCATGAAACAACGACGTCGGGCCGACCACCGTCAGCACTGCCGCCACATTTCCGACCGCGTTGAACACCGGTGCCGACAACGCGTCCACACCCGGCATCAACAGGCCATGGACATGATGCAGACCGCGTAAACGGATCTGTTCGCACACTGCCGCGTAAGCCTTCTCATCGGCCAGCAGATGACCAGCGCTCGCTTTCAGTTCCTGCTCGCGCAACTCGATGGTTTCGCGGTTCGGCAGGAAAGCGCTGAACACCAGTCCTGTCGATGAGCTGAGCAATGGCAATACCGAGCCCAATTGTGTGACCACCGTCACTGCGCGCACCGCCGGTTCGATATGCACCACGGTCGCACCCTGATTACCCCATACCGCGAGGAAGCACGTTTCGTTCAGCTCGTCGCGCAACTCGGCCAGCGGCAGCGCGGCGACTTTCAGCACGTCCATACTGCTAAGAGCGGCCAAACCCACGCGCAATGCTTCACGGCCCAGGCCGTAATGGTTGGTGGCGGTATTTTGCTCAGCAAAACCGCTGGCAATCAGCGCCTGCAAATAGCGATGGACCTTGCTCGCCGGCATCTTCACGTGTTCGGCCAGACGCGACAAAGAAGTGGCCGGCGACAGTTCCGCCAGGGCCTTGAGGATGTCAGTACCGACCTCGGCCGAGCGGACTTTCTGTTTACCGTTGCTGTCGCTGGTGTTCTTTTCCATGGAGGCGGTGTGATCCCGAGACGAATGGACGTCTTTATAGCTTGACGCTCAATACCAATCAAATTACGTTATGCGTAATCTAATTACGATAAAAACAATGCAGGCGTGCTGAGACTTCTGGATCGGAAGGTACAGCGCTCTGCTCACTCCACTCAGGAGGCTCCATGGACCTCGATTCCTCGGCGCAAGCCTTGGCTTATCAGTCAGGCTTTGGCAACGAATTCAGCAGTGAAGCGCTGCCTGGTGCGTTGCCCGTCGGCCAGAATTCTCCGCAAAAAGCGCCCTACGGTCTCTACACCGAACTCTTCTCCGGCACCGCGTTCACCATGGCTCGCAGCGAAGCGCGGCGCACCTGGATGTACCGCATTCAGCCATCGGCCAACCACCCGTCGTTCGTCAAGCTGGAACGGCAACTGGCGGGTGGCCCGCTGGGTGACGTCACGCCTAATCGCCTGCGCTGGAACCCGTTGGACATTCCCGGCGAACCGACCGATTTCATCGACGGTCTGGTGAGCATGGCTGCCAACTCGGCGGCGCAGAAGCCGGCCGGGATCAGTATCTATAACTACCGCGCCAACCGCTCGATGGAGCGGGTGTTCTTCAACGCCGACGGCGAGTTGCTGGTGGTGCCGGAGCAGGGCCGTCTGCGTATCGCCACCGAACTGGGTGTGCTTGAGCTGGAACCGCTGGAAATCGCCGTGCTGCCTCGCGGTATGAAATTCCGTGTCGAGCTGCTCGATGCCCAGGCTCGCGGCTACATCGCCGAGAACCATGGCGCACCCCTGCGCCTGCCGGACCTGGGGCCGATTGGCAGCAACGGCCTGGCCAATCCGCGGGACTTCCTGACCCCGGTCGCCCATTACGAAGACCTCAAGCAGCCCACTACCCTGGTGCAGAAATTCCTCGGCGAACTCTGGGGTTGCGAGCTCGATCATTCGCCGCTGAACGTGGTCGCCTGGCACGGTAACAACGTGCCATACAAATATGACCTGCGGCGTTTCAACACGATCGGCACGGTCAGCTTTGACCATCCCGATCCATCGATCTTCACCGTCCTTACGTCGCCGACCAGTGTCCACGGCCTGGCCAACCTCGACTTTGTGATCTTCCCGCCACGCTGGATGGTGGCCGAGAACACCTTCCGTCCACCGTGGTTCCACCGCAACTTGATGAACGAGTACATGGGTCTGATCCAGGGCAGTTACGACGCCAAGGCCGAAGGCTTCCTGCCGGGTGGTGCGTCCTTGCACAGCTGCATGAGCGCCCACGGGCCAGACGGCGAGACCTGCACCAAAGCGATCGCCGCTGAGCTTTCGCCGAGCAAGATCGACAACACCATGGCTTTCATGTTCGAAACCAGTCAGGTGCTGCGCCCGAGTCGCTTCGCCCTCGACTGCCCGCAGTTGCAGAATGACTACGATGCTTGCTGGGCGTCGTTGCCCGCTACCTTCAATCCGAACCGGAGATAACCGATGAATCAGCCAACCATCACTCGTAGCTGGGTTGCCTCCGCCAACGGCCACGCCGATTTCCCGCTGCAAAACCTGCCGTTGGGTGTGTTCAGCATCAACGGTTCTGCACCCCGCAGCGGCGTGGCGATCGGTGAGCACATCTTTGATCTGGAAGCGGCGCTGGAGGCCGGTCTGTTTGACGGCGCAGCACGCACGGCGGTCGAAGCTACCCGCGGCGGCCAGTTGAACGCGTTCTTCGAGCTGGGCCGCAGTGCTCGCCTCGCTTTGCGCGAACGTCTGCTGGAACTGTTCGCCGAAGGCAGCACCCTGCACGGCAAGATCGAAGCCCAAGGCGCGAAGTTGCTGCCACTGGCTGCGAACTGCCAAATGCACTTGCCAGCGAAGATCAATGATTACACCGACTTCTATGTCGGCATCGAGCACGCACAAAACGTCGGCAAGCTGTTCCGTCCCGACAACCCGCTGCTGCCGAACTATAAATATGTACCGATCGGCTACCATGGCCGCGCATCGACCATTCGCCCGTCCGGCACCGACGTGCGTCGGCCGAAAGGCCAGACCCTGCCGGCCGGTCAGACCGAGCCGACTTTCGGCCCATGTGCGCGCCTGGACTATGAGCTGGAACTGGGTATCTGGATCGGTCAGGGCAACGCCATGGGCGACTCGATTGCCATTGGCGATGCAGCGGAGCACATCGCCGGTTTCTGCCTGCTCAACGACTGGTCGGCGCGGGATATCCAAGCGTGGGAGTACCAGCCGCTGGGTCCATTCCTGTCCAAAAGCTTCATCACCAGCATCTCGCCGTGGGTGGTGATGGCCGAAGCCCTGGAGCCATTCCGTCGTGCCCAACCGGCCCGTCCGGAGGGCGATCCACAGCCGCTGCCGTATCTGCTCGACAAGCGTGATCAGGCCACCGGTGCCTTCGATATCGAACTGGAAGTGCTGTTGCTGACCGAGTCGATGCGCGAACAGAACCTGCCGGCCCATCGCCTGACTTTGAGCAACACTAAACACATGTACTGGACCGTGGCGCAGATGGTTGCGCACCACAGCGTCAACGGCTGCCAGCTGCAGGCCGGCGATCTGTTCGGTTCGGGCACCCTGTCGGGGCCGGAGAATGGTCAGTTCGGCAGCCTGCTGGAAATCACCGAGGGCGGCAAAAAGCCGATCGAACTGGCGTCGGGCGAGGTGCGTAAATTCCTCGAAGACGGCGACGAAATCATCCTGCGTGCTCGCTGCAGTGCTGACGGTGTTGCCTCCATCGGTTTCGGCGAATGCCGCGGCAAAATCCTGCCGGCACGTTAAGAGGTTCTAGCCATGGAACTCTATACCTACTATCGCTCGACCTCGTCCTATCGGGTGCGCATCGCGCTGGCGCTCAAGGGGCTGGATTACCAGGCGCTGCCGATCAACCTGATCGCCGCCCAAGGTGGCGAACATCGGCAGCCGGCGTACCTGAGTGTCAACCCGCAGGGCCGCGTACCGGCCTTGCGCACCGATGAAGGCGACTTGCTGATTCAGTCACCGGCGATCATCGAGTACCTCGAGGAACGTTATCCACAGGTGCCGTTGCTGTCCAAAGATCTGGCCACCCGCGCGCACGAGCGTGGGGTGGCAGCGTTGATCGGTTGCGACATTCATCCGTTGCACAACGTCAGCGTGCTCAACCTGCTGCGCCAATGGGGCCATGACGAGGTTCAGGTGGTGCAGTGGATCAGTCACTGGATCACCCAAGGGCTGGCGACGGTCGAGCACTTGATCGGCAACGAAGGTTACTGCTTTGGCGGCGAGCCGGGGTTGGCGGATGTCTACCTGATCCCGCAGGTGTATGCGGCCGAACGGTTCAAAATTTCCCTTGAGGGCTATCCACGGATTCGTCGGGTGGCCGCGTTGGCTGCTCAGCATCCGGCGTTTCTCAAGGCGCATCCGGCGCAGCAACCCGATACACCGTAGTGTGAGGGTTGATGATCGTTCCCACGCTCTGCGTGGGAATGCCGCCATGGACGCTCTGCGTCCGTCAATTCAGACTCAATGCACAATCGAATTAGGCGGTAAATGCTCCAACCGCTCGGTCAGTCGCAACCGCTGTATCGGGTCTTCACTGAGCAGCAACGCATGCTCAAGATCGAAGCGCTCGGCATTTGGGCAATCCAGACGTTGATACAGGCTGGCGCGGGCCAGGTAATCGGCTGCGCTGGCGTTACCCAGCTCCAGCACACGTTCGGCGTCGATCAGTGCGCCGAGGTTGTCGTCGTTGGCGAGGTGTAACTGGCGCAGGTTGCGCGACAGGCGCTGCAACATGTGAATCGGCTCGGCGGTGAGTAAATGCTCTGCGCCAAGCTTCATGTTCGGACCATATTGGCGTTGCAGCAGCTCACGGCAATCATTGGGATATAGCCGTCGCCCGCCGCACGGGTCGAGTAGATGGTCAGTACCAGGCACTCGCAGCAGGAAATGCCCCGGGAAGTTGACGCCGACGAGGGGGATTTCCAGACGCCTGGCCAGCTCCAGGGCAACCAACCCCAGCGCCAGCGGTTGTCCGCGTCTGCGTTCCAGTACTTTATTGAGCAGTGCAGCCTGGGGTCGCAGCGGGGTGGAATCATCCTGCGCAAAGTGCAGGTCATTCATACGGCGCAACAAGGGCTGCCCGAGCTCAGTCACCGGCAACATCGGCAAACCGGAGCTGACCCGTTGCTGCAGCTCTATGAAATTGTGCAACAGCACCTCTGGCTCTACCGCCGGATCGTGCTCGACAGCGATCCACAGTGCCGCTTCAAAGAGCGCCGGTGGAGAGCGTTGCAGACAGGCGAAAAAAGCTTGGCGGGGGGTCATCAAAATCTCCGGTGAATGCCTCGTTTTAGCCCCGTCGCCGGCTTTCGTCCAGTGCCGTGCGCATGACGTTGCAGGTTATGTCTGAAAGCCTTCAAACAGCCTCGGCTTATTCCCGTGTGCTTCAGCAATCTTTTACCGGAAGCCTATACTGGCGACATAAGCTTTATTCGGGAGCCCGATGATGTTTGCTCTCATGCAAAGCACTCGCCTTGAATCGCTGCACCTGAGCGTCGACCCAAAGACCGGGTTGAAGGCGGTGATTGCCATTCATTGCAGTCGCTTGGGACCAGCCCTGGGCGGTTGTCGTTACCTTGCCTACCCCGACGACGAAAGCGCTGTGGTCGACGCTGTGCGTCTGGCCCAGGGAATGAGTTACAAGGCTGCATTGGCCGGTCTGCCTCAAGGCGGCGGCGTAGCGGTGATCGTTCGCCCGCCTCATGTCGAAAGTCGCGCCGCCTTGTTTGAATCTTTCGGCCGCTGCATCGAACAGCTTGACGGTCGCTACATCACCGCCATCGACAGTGGTACCTCGGTTGCCGACATGGATTGCATTGCCCAACAGACCCAGCATGTCACCAGCACCACCGCTGCGGGCGATCCTTCGCCGCACACCGCCATGGGCGTGTTCGCCGGAATCCGCACCACTGCCATGGCCCGTTTGGGCAGCGATAACCTTGAAGGTTTGCGCATTGCCATTCAAGGTTTGGGTAATGTCGGCTTTGCACTCGCCGAGCAATTGCACGCCGCAGGTGCCGAATTGCTGGTCAGCGACATTGACCCCGGCAAAGTACAGTTGGCCATGGAGCTATTGGGGGCTCATCCAATTGCCAATGAAGCGCTGCTCAGCACCCCGTGCGACATTCTCGCGCCTTGCGGTCTGGGTGGTGTGCTCAACAGCCACAGCGTCGCCCAATTGCGCTGCGCGGCGGTAGCCGGTTCCGCGCACAATCAGCTGACCAACCTGCTAGTCGCCGATCAACTGGAAAATCGCGGGATTCTGTATGCACCGGATTACGTGATCAATTCCGGCGGGTTGATTTACGTTGCGCTGAAACATCGTGGCGAAGAGCTGACGACCATTACCGCTCACCTCTCGAAAATCGGCGCACGGCTGACCGAAGTCTTCGCCCACGCCCAGGCCGAAAAACGCTCCCCGGCGCGGGTGGCTGACGAGTTGGCGGAGCGCCTGCTATACCGATAGGAGAGAGCAAAGACCCCACGACGGCCGACTTGCTCGAAAGGCCCGCGCCACAAGCACCGGGCTCAACAGCATCACGCTTATCCGGCGTGCAAGGAGCGGTGCCATGCCCAATAAGGTCGACCTTCCCTATACCCGCTATTTATCTCCCGACGGCAAACTGCTTGGTGAGCTTCCTGCCTGGGCGGATGATTTCAACCTGCTGACGCGCCTCTACCGGCAGATGGTGTTGACGCGCCTGTTCGATCAGAAAGCCGTCGCTCTGCAACGCACCGGGCGCATTGGGACTTACGCGCCGACCCTGGGCCAAGAGGCGATCGGCGTCGCGATTGGCAGCCTGATGCGGCCCGAAGATGTGCTGGTGCCCTATTACCGCGACACCGCCGTGCAATTGATGCGCGGGGTACGCATGGAAGAAATTCTCCTGTATTGGGGGGGCGACGAGCGCGGCAGTGACTTTGCCGAACCTGCGGTGGCCCAGGATTTCCCCATCTGTGTGCCGATCGCGACCCAGGCGCTACATGCCTGTGGCGTCGCCAGTGCATTCAAGATCCGTGGCGAGCATCGGGTGGTGGTGACCACCTGTGGCGACGGCGCCACCAGTAAAGGTGATTTCCTCGAAGCCCTCAACGTGGCCGGAGCCTGGCAGTTGCCGGTGGTGTTCGTGGTCAACAACAACCAATGGGCGATCTCGGTACCGCGGCGGATTCAGTGCGGCGCGCCGACTCTGGCGCAGAAGGCGATTGGCGCCGGGTTCCACGGCGAGCAGGTCGACGGCAATGACATGCTCGCGGTGTATGAGCGCATGCAAATCGCCCTCGAACGGGCGCGTCACGGCAAAGGCCCGGTACTGCTGGAATGCCTGAGTTATCGCCTCGGCGACCACACCACCGCGGACGACGCCACGCGTTACCGCCCGGCCGATGAGGTCAAGCAAGCCTGGCTTGAAGAACCGATCAAACGCCTGCAAACCTTCATGGCCGGGCAGGGTGTCTGGGATGAAGGTCGCGAGCAGGCGCTGATCGCCGAATGCCAGGGTCTGGTGCAGCGTGCTGTGGATAACTTCGATGCGGCTGGCAATCAAGCGCCGGAAGCGGTGATGCGATACGTCTATGCACAGTGGCCGGCGGCCTTGGCGGAACAGCGCGAATGGTTTCTCGAAAGGATTGCGCGGCGCGCGGGAGGTTCGGCTCATGAGTAACGAAAAAGTCAGCCTCCTTGAAGCCGTGAACCTGGCCATGCACCGGGCCATGAGCGAAGACGAAAATGTCATCGTCCTCGGCGAAGACGTCGGCGTGAACGGCGGTGTGTTTCGCGCCACCCAAGGATTGCGGGACAGCTTCGGCTTCAAACGGGTCATCGACTCGCCACTGGCGGAAACCATGCTCGGTGGACTTGTGGTGGGCATGGCCGCTCAAGGCTTGAAACCGGTGGTGGAAATCCAGTTCATGGGTTTTATCTACGCCACCATGGAGCACCTGGTGTCCCACGCCAGCCGCATGCGCAACCGTACGCGTGGGCGGATCACTTGCCCGATGGTAATGCGCTCGCCGATGGGCGCCGGAATTCGTGCGCCGGAGCATCACAGCGAAAGTACCGAAGCATTGCTTGCGCATATTCCGGGGCTACGGGTGGTGATTCCATCGTCGCCGGCAAGAGCCTATGGCTTGCTGCTGGCGGCCATCGATGATCCCGATCCGGTGGTGTTTCTCGAGCCAACCCGGCTCTATCGCATGAACCCGCAACCGCTGGTCGATGACGGCAAACGCCTGCCGCTGGATACCTGCTTCACCCTGCGCGAAGGCAACGACATCACCTTGATCAGTTGGGGCGCCAGCGTCATGGAAACCTTGCAGGCCGCCACCGCGCTGGCCGAGCAGGGCGTTTCGGCGGAGGTAATCGATGTCGCCTGTGTCAAACCTTTGGACCTCGACACCCTTGAAGCCTCGGTACGCAAGACCGGTCGCTGCGTGATCGTCCATGAAGCACCACGCTCCTGTGGCGTCGGCGCGGAAATCGCTGCGAGCCTCTACGAGCGGGTATTGCTGCAATTGCAGGCACCGATCCAGCGAGTCACCGCGCCGGATATTCCGCCACCGCTGTACCGGCTCGAACACCTGTATATCCCCAGCGTCGAGGACATCCTTTACGCCTGCGATACCGCGCTGAATTTCGCCTGAGCCCGAGGAGGGAGCGATGAAATATTTCAAACTGCCCGATCTGGGCGAAGGTCTGCAGGAAGCGGAGATTGTCGAGTGGCACGTCAAGGTCGGCGATACGGTGAAAGCCGATCAACTGCTGGTCTCGGTGGAAACCGCCAAGGCCCTGGTGGATATCCCTGCGCCCTATGACGGTGTGGTGGCAAAAACCTACGGCGGCGAAGGCGACATCCTGCATGTTGGCGAGCCCTTGCTTGGCTATGAAGGCGAAGCGGATGCGGGCACCGTGGTCGGGCGCCTCGAAGGCGGCGGCAACAGCCAGGACGATCAGTTTTTCGTCGGTGCCGCGCCCTCGACCCGTGAACACATGGCTACTCGCGCCACCCCGGCGGTGCGGCAACTGGCACGGCAACTGGGCGTCGACTTGAGTGCGCTGAGCGGTTCCGGCGCTGATGGCTTGATCACCCGCAGCGATGTCGAGAACGCGTCCCAGACCGAGCGCGACAAATTCGGCGGCGATAAGCTGCGTGGCGTACGTCGCAGCATGGCGTTGAACATGGCCAGGTCCCACGCTGAAGTGGTGCCGGTGACAATCTTCGGTGATGCCGATTTGCATCGCTGGGGGCACGCCAGGGATCCGTTGATTCGTCTGGCCAAGGCCATGGCCGCCGCTTGTGCGGTGGAGCCAGTGCTCAACAGTGCGTTCGACGGCAAGTCGCTGTCGATCAAGCAGCACGAAACACTCGACCTGGGGATCGCCGTGGACACACCGGACGGCTTGTTCGTGCCGGTGCTGCGTGACGTGGGCAATCGTAAATCGGCAGACCTGAAAGAGGGCATGAGTCGTTTGCGAGCGGACGTGCAGGCTCGCTCGATACCGCCCAAGGAGATGATGGGCGCGACCCTGACGCTGTCCAATTTCGGCACCTTGTTCGGACGTTATGCCAACCCGGTGGTGGTGCCGCCGCAAGTGGCAATCCTCGCTGCCGGCGGGATTCGCGACGAACCGGTGGCGGTGAACGGCAAGGTGGCGGTGCATCCGGTGCTACCGCTGTCATTGACCTTCGATCACCGGGCAGTCACGGGAGGCGAAGCGGCGCGCTTCTTCAAGGCGTTGGTCGAGGCTCTGGAAAAGCCTGAGGATTAGACTTTTCATTCGCCCATGAAAAAGGCCCTGAGCCATTTGACTCAGGGCCTATTCAATTCGGGCGTTGCTTACTTGGCGGACTTGGCGGTTTTCGCGGGCTTAACGGGTTCAGCTGCTTTAGTCGCTTCAGTCGCTTCAGTTGTTTCAACCACTTCAACCACTTCAACCGATTCAGTTACTTCAGCCGGCACGTTGAGCAACTCGGACAGTGCATCCGGTTGGCTCTTGAATGCCCTGGCGAACACATCGCGGTTTTTCGCCATGTAGATCCCGGCTTCTTCCACTTGCTGTTCGGTCAGCGACGGAACTGCTTTTTGCAACACTTCAGCCAGCAACTCAGCCAGTTCGAGCATTTTGTCATGACGGTCAGCTTCGGCTTTATCCATGAACAAGCGCTCCAGATCTCGGCTGCTGCGGTATACCACTTCGACGGCCATTCACCACCTCACATGCCTTTACGATAGTTGTCTTGGCGACTACTGTATTTTTATACAGCTAAAAGGATAAGCGAATCCCTGCGCTTTGGGTAGTGGCTTTTTAATGTAGTCGGGATTTTGGGTTTGTCAGGTAAACCGAGGTGCCTCATTCGCGGGCAAGCCTCGCTCCTGCAGGTACTGCGTTCATGTAGGAGCGAGGCTTGCCCGCGATGATGGCGCCGGTACAGGTGCCGCAGAAAAGTGCCTCATATCACCCCGTCACCATCTCACTTCTCAGGCTCTGGCCTTTTTTCTGCATGCAGAGAAACCGTCACGTCAAACCCGCATGATCTGGTCTAACCGACCTAAGGAAATACCATCGTGAAAATCAATTGGGCCGAGAACCTTCGCCAAAATGTCCATCAGCTGGCCGAGTCGCTGGGCAATCTGTTCGTCGAAACGTTCCACTACCTGGCGCTGTTCGCCATTGGTGCGGTGACGGCCTGGGCGGCGGTGATAGAATTCTTGCAGATGATCGAGGCGGGTCACATCAAGATCGATGACATTCTGCTGCTGTTCATCTACCTCGAACTGGGGGCGATGGTCGGGATTTACTTCAAGACCAACCACATGCCAGTGCGCTTCCTGATCTACGTGGCGATCACCGCGCTGACCCGCCTGCTGATTTCCAATGTCTCCCACCACAATCCGCCAGACGTTGGCATTATTTATCTGTGCGGCGGGATTCTGCTGCTGGCATTTTCGATTCTGGTGGTGCGCTACGCCTCGTCGCAGTTCCCCTCGGTGAAGATTGCAAACCCGCAGCGCAAAGCCGGTGCGGGTTCCAGCGAGCATTCGGAAGTCGAGGAGGGCGAGCGTTAATTCCTCATTGCCAGAGGGGGCTGGCAGCCCGGCCAGCTCTTGCGTGGAGGAGATGGAAGTTTGAGGTTGTCGCTGTCGGTCATCGCCTCGAGAATTGCCATGGCGCTGTGGCCCTGTTCGATGGCGATGCCGAACTGAATACTTTGCACCAGTCGTTTCAGGCGCTGCGGGTCGTTGCGTTGCTCGATGCTGATCATGCGTTTGGCCACCACACGGCCAGCGTTGGAAAGGGTCAGCATGATGCTGCCGTCGAGCCCTTGAATGCTCAGATTGACCTGATAAAGCGGGGCAAAAGCATCGGTAATGATCTGAAAAGGATTGTCCATAATGCGTCACCGCGTGATTGGATCTTGCAGTCATTGACCGGTCGTGATCGGGATTGGTTCGTACTTCCAGACCATCGGCAGGCCGTTCGCTGAGGTTTCATAAGTCCATTTTCCTCCTGACCGACAAAGCAAAGGGCATGCCGGGAAAATCGTCAGACAATAGACCGGCAATAAAAAGGCGGGCTCACGGGCCTAATGCCAGTCAGTTAAGGAATTTCAGGTTCAGCGCTGTCCCCCGTAGCAGCTGCCGAAGGCTGCTCCGGCGGCGAAGCCGTCGCAAATCCTGCTTCCACGATTTGTCTGGAATACCGCAGTGACTGTTTTACGACTGCTGCGCAGCCGGACGCAGGCTTCGCCAGCTGCTACGGTTCGCGTAATGTCTTGACTGACTGGCATTAGGCTCACGGGCCCGCCTTTCAAAACACTGCCCGTTTCAGGGCATGAACGAGAAGATGATCGCCGAAAGCGCCACCAAACCGATCACGACCACGAACAGGTTCGACAGCTGCCCGGAGTACTGGTGCAGCGCCGGCACCCGGCGAATCGCATACATCGGTCATAAGTATCGCCTGATTATTGTTTTTACTGGGGCTCACGGAAAAAGGACGGTTAAGGAGTGCTCGTCAGCATTCCACCCAGCTCACAGCCAGGCCGCCCCGTGAAGTTTCTTTGTATTTGTCATGCATATCGGCGCCGGTATCGCGCATGGTGCGGATCATCCTGTTTAGGGAAATGAAGTGTTTGCCATCGCCGCGCCAGCACCGGAAATCGAGGCGTTTTTCTTGCACAGAATCCCCACCGCTGCCGCGCCGAGGAAGAACGCTCTGACATCGTCATCGCAGGCTTCGGGATTGAACTTCATGTCGTAATGCAGCACTGCGGGGATGATTCCGGCGGCGCCGGCGGGCGGTGCATGACTGGCTGGTGGAGGAGGGGATTTTTCGCAGCATGCACCCGTTGGGCGAGGGGCAATTGTGAAAATTGGAGAGGGAGAGCCGAGGCGACCCAACTCTCGACATTAACAGCGCTTTTGCGTGTTGTCCGGCTTTTTTTGTGAATGAAAATTTATCTTTTTTTAGGGGTTGAATTGTTCTGCGCGCAGCCCGACTCTGTAAGCAAGAGGTCACGGTCATCACGCCTCAAGGCGTTGCCGGGGTACCTCTCGCGAGCTAGCTGAAATAAGGGATGAACTATGCAAATCCAAGTCAATAGCGATAACCATATTCAAAGCAGCATCCGACTGGAGGAGTGGGTACGTACTACCATTGAGAGCACGCTCGAACGTTATGAAGAAGACCTGACACGGGTCGAGGTTCACCTGCGGGACGAGAACGGCGACAAACCGGGTCCCCACGATATGCGCTGCCAGCTTGAAGCGCGGCCAAAAGGCCATCAACCGATTTCGGTCACCCATAAAGCCGATACGCTGGACCAGGCGATCGAAGGTGCAGCCACCAAGCTTGAGCACGCGCTGGAGCATCTGTTCGGCAAACTGCGCGGTAAACGCGCCACCGTGACGCCAATCCAGACTGGCGCTCATGCAGATGCGCTGCTTGAAGAAGAGTTTCTGGAAAATGAACAGGCCGCGCTCAATAGCTGACGCCTGACATACCTTTACCACCCCAATGAAAACGGGCCTGCAATCGCAGGCCCGTTTTGTTTTTGGCAATTGGTGCCTGACGCCTGATCCGTTGATCGTTCCCACGCTCTGCGTGGGAATGCAGCCCGTGACGCTCCGCGTCACAGCCAAAGTGGACGCAGAGCGTCCAGTGAGGCATTCCCACGCAGAGCGTGGGGACGATCAACGCCGATGCAAAAACCTCAAAGATTGCGTGCGATGCTCAAGGCCGAATAGGTCTGGGCGACGGGCATGATTTCGATGGAGTTGATGTTCATGTGTTCCGGTTGCTGGGCAATCCATGCCACGGTATTGGCCAAATCCTGCGGCAGGATGGCGTCGACGTCCTTGTACAATGCCGCGACCGCTTCCAGGTTGCCATCCAGGCGCACCACGGAGAAATCCGTCCCCGAGCAAAGCCCCGGTTCGATATTGGTCACGCGCACTTTTGTCCCCGCAAGGTCTGCCCGCAGGTTCAGGCTGAACTGCTTGACGAAGGCTTTGCTGGCGCCATATACGTTGCCGCCGGGGTAGGGGTAAGTACCGGCAATTGAGCCGATGTTGATGATCAGTCCGGTATTGGCTTCGACCATGGCGGGTAGAATCTTGTGCGTGACCATCGTCAACCCGGTGATGTTGGTTGCGATCATCCGCTCCCAGTTCTGTGCGTCGGCGTTTTGTGCCCGTTCGATGCCCAGAGCCAGACCGGCATTGTTCACCAATACATCAATCTGCAAAGACGAATCGCGAATGGTTTCGATGGCTGCATCCAGCGATGCCGGATCCGTGACATCCAGGGTGAGGGGAATGAAGTTCTCTCCCAATTCCTGCTCAAGTTCCGCCAGCTTGTCAGTGCGGCGTGCGCCACCAATGACGCAATAACCGTCAGCAATCAGTTTACGGCAGATGGCTTTGCCGAACCCGGCGGATGCGCCGGTTACAAATGCGGTTTTCATGGTGTTCTCCCGTTGAAAAAAATCAGGCCAGGTACTTCACGCCAAGACTGGCGAACAGACAGAGCATCGACAGCACCAGCACTTGGCGCACCACCTCGTTACCCTTGCGGATCGCCAGGGCGCTGCCCACGTGATTACCCAGGATGTTGCACAGCACCAGTGGCAGCGCCAGCAGATAGACGACTTTGCCGGCCATGACGAAGGCCACCAATGCACCAATGTTCGAGGCGAAGTTGAAGGTTTTGGAATTGGCGGAGCTCGATACCAGATCCATCTTCAACAGGTAATGAAAGGCGATGATGAACATGCTGCCGGTGCCTGGCCCAAAGAAGCCGTCGTAGAAACCGATCACCAGGCAGGTCAGCGGGACCACGGTGTAGAGCACCCGATTGCTCAGGGTGTGTTCTGCAACGGGGCGATCTTTGGGGGTCAGGAAAATCAGGATGCCGATCGGAATCAGCGCGAGGATGATTTTTCCCACGGTTTCCTGAGAGATTGAAATGATCAGGTGCGCCCCGAGGTAGGCACCCAACAGGGAAAACGGTACCCCGACCAGCGCCACTTTCCAGACCATTTTGCTATTGGCCAGAAAGTTTCTGATAGCGGCGATCGTGCCCAGGGTGCTGACCAGTTTTTCCTGACCGAGCGCGACCTGAGGCGGCAACCCGACCAACAGGAAACCCGGCACCAGAAACAACCCGCCACCGCCGGCGATGCTGTCGACAAAGCCTGCGACAAAGGCGATCGATCCCAGCATCAGGATCGCGAATATCCAGTGTTCAGCCCAAAAAGATCCCAGCAATTCCATGGTGATACCTGACGAGTGTGAGTTGAAAAATCAAGAAAGGACTTCGTACAGATGATCGGCGCGGGTGAAGCGCACCCGGTTCAAATCGTTGACGGCGAACAGGCGCATCAACCAGCGATCGGCGCCGTCGTTCTGCGGTTCGAAACCATCGCGGGCATGCAGCACGCGCTGATTTTTAAAGATCATGAAGTCGCCCGGCAGCAGCAGATGCGGCTCGTCGAATTGCCGCGATTCCACCAGGGCTTTCAGGGCATTGAGCGCGCATTGCGCCTGGGTGTTCATGGCATAGGTGTTTTCGCAGTCGAAGCGGCACAGCCATTCACCGGACGAGCCACGCACCAGCACCGGCAAGTTGGCCGTGGTGCGGCGATTGCTGGCGAAGGAATCGGGACGTCTGATCTCGAACTGCGGCAACGTCAGTGCGTGGACGGTTTGCGTCGGCAGGGCTGCAACGAGATCGTCGACGTTGACCAGTGTGGTGTTGATCCGCGGGTCGCAACGCATGCCGAAGAACGACAGGTATTCCGGGCAGCAGGACACCGCGTCGACGTTTTCCGCAGAGAGTGGAAGGTCAGGATTGTCCACGTGATAAGAGAAGCGCAGCTTCGAACCATGGGAGCTTTTCTGGGTGCCCGAGGCGCGTGCCGGAATCACGTGACGGAACAGTCGTCCATCGTTCTCGCCTTCGTACACCACCGGGTTGATGCCCAGCAGGCTGTGCATGGACAGGCTCACCAGGCAAGCCACTGGTGTGCTTTTCGGGCTGAGCACGCCTGAGTAAGGCGTCGGCGGAATATCGCGGTCTCGGGGGCAGTTCCTGATGATCAGCGAGCTCAGCTGTTGGTCTTCGACGAATGAGCGGATTTGCTGGGTCAGTGATGAGCCGAGAACATCCTGGGCCTGTTCCTTGAGCTGAAAGTAGATGTCCTTGTTGGCTTCGAAGTCGAGCGGCGTGTGGTTCAGTACGGCCTGCCATGCGCTGGAAATGACCCATGGCAATCTGATTTCCAGCTTGGTGACAGCCTCGGCGGCGAGCTTTAAATTTGCGCTTTCCATTTCCAGTGAAACCCCATGTTCCGATGCTTGGTGCCGTTAGATTTCGTGCGACGCTGGCAGGCGTGCACGACATTATGATTTTGCCGGTGGCGTCTGTCGGAGCGCGGCCGGGTGTTCGTATCGACTCACGGGGTGCATGGAATGCGCCTCTTGATTGAGTCGATGTAATAATTGTAATTACAAAAATTAAATCGATTCAATTTATTTCTTTGGGGCGATCTACCGCAGCATCGCAAAATGATGTTTAACGTGATGATTAAAAAGGGATTTTTCCGACGGAATTTTATTTTTGAATTCCAGCGCTCTGAGCGCTCAGGCGAAGATTTTATTGGGCATCGCTAAACGACTTGCGCCTGAATATCAGGCCGTGATGCGGGATCAGTAGCAGTGAGTCCACTCATGGGCGCGCCCGCTTTCAGGCATTTCTCAACAGATGTTTTTCTAGGGGTGTAATCGTATTAATAGGTGAATATTGATTCGATTGTGGTGCGATTACTCTTATTGAATTTTTCATGTTAGGCTTTCGCGTTCATGCAATTTCTGGTGTTGTCCCTATGTGGGTTCCTCAATACAGCGGCCAAGCACAACCGGTCTATCTGATGATCGCCGACGCCATCGAGCGCGACATCGTCGCCTCCAGACTCGAGCCCGGCGATCGGCTCCCAACCCTCAAAGAACTGGCTGAAATCCTGAAAGTCACGCCGGGCACCATCGGCCGCGCCTACGATGAAGCGGGCAAGCGCGGGTTGGTGATTGGCGAGGTGGGGCGCGGTACGTTCGTGCTGCACAAGAAAGTCTCGAGTGCAGAGCCGCGCGTGCTGAAGAGTCCCGGGAGCAAGGCCGTGACCGGGCAGATCGATCTTTCGATCATCAAACCCAACGATGCCGGAATGACCGACTGGTTACGCGGCTCGATCGTCGAACTGGCGCAGTCGCCGGACCTGGGGCGCATCCTCGATTACACCACTGATGGTGGTCATGCCGTTCACAAAGAGGCCGGTGCCGCCTGGGTGCAACGAAGCTTGCCGGACGCCAACTGGCAGCAGATCGTGCTGACCGCTGGCGCGCAACATGGTTTGTTGGTCGCCATCAGCAGCCTGTCGACCAGTGATGACGTCATTCTCTGCGAAGAGTATTGCTATCCCGGCATCATCTCCCTGGCCCATAGCCTTGGCCGTCGTTTGAAAGGTGTTCGGGTTGACGAATTCGGACTGGTGCCGGAGTCGTTTCGCGCCCTGTGTGCCGAGCACCGGCCGGCCTTGTTGATCTGCGTAACGACCCACCAGAACCCGACCAACTCGATCATGCCGGATGAGCGACGGGCGCAGATTGCGCAGATCGCCCGTGAGTTCGACGTGTTCATCGTCGACGACGACATCTATGGTTTTCTCGAAACCCGTAACGTCCACAAGCCGCTATCGGCTTACGCCCCCGAGCGCTCCATCTACCTGACCAGCTTGTCCAAAAGCATCTTGCCGGCGCTGCGTATCGGTTACCTCTATGCGCCTGCGGAGACCTTGTCGCGGTTGTCTTCGATGGTGCGCAGCAGTGTCTGGATGCCGTCGCCGTTGATGGCGCAACTGGCGAGCAACCTGATCAACAGCGGCATGGGCGCAGGTCTGGTGAAAGTGCAGCAGGATGAAGCTGCGGTGCGGCAGAAAATGGCGCTGGAAATTCTGGGCGCTTATGACATTCGCAGTCAGACCAACAGTTTCCATATCTGGCTTGAGTTGCCGGAGCCCTGGACCAGCGACGAGTTCGCCAATCTGGCGCGGGCCAATGGCGTGACTGTGGTCAGTGGCAGCCAGTTCCTGGCGCAACGCACGGCGTCGACCCGTGGTGTGCGGATTGCCCTGATGACTCCCACTCGCGACGAATTGGGCTTTGCCCTGACCAAGCTGGCCAGTCTGTTGGCAGCGCCGGAGCCGCGGTTGTTCTACTGACGGACAGGTCTGCGCTTGCGCATTTGTGGCTGCCTCGTCGATGTCTTTTGCGTATGAGAATATTTATCATTAATATTGGCGTTTTGTTGAACCACGAACTAGTGCGGCTGCTTGAGACCTTTGCGCAGCACTAGTTGAGCCAGCTATCAATGATCACTACGCCCCCCGAATCCCAGGACGCCGACAGCGCTGAAGCGTTGGGCGGCCGCGCGCATTTCCTGCAGGTGTTTCTATCGCAGCGCCCGCAGATGGAAGCGCTGGTCAGTCGCCGGGTAGGTTGCCGGGCGACCGCGGCGGATCTGGTGCAGGACTTGTTCCTGCGTTTCTGGCGTCGGCCCCTGGTGCAGGTTGAAGAGCTCAGTACCTATTTATTGCGCTGTGCCGGCAACATCGCCATCGATCATTTACGCAGCGAAGGTGCGCGGGGGCGGGTCAACGAAGGTTGGCTGCCGGAGCAACAGGACAATCAAGGCACCGAACCGCAAGCGGCGCTGGAAGCCAGCAATGACCTGCGCCACGTCGAAGCGGCGTTACGCAGTTTGCCGGAGCGCACGCGGCAGATCTTTCTGCTCAACCGCATTCACGGCCGCAAGTACGCTGAGATTGCCAAGGCCATGGGGCTGTCTCAAAGCACCGTCGAAAAACATATGATGCGCGCCCTCGATGCTTGCAAGGCAAGCCTGCGGGAGCCCTCGACACCACGTACGCCAGGGAAAGCACCGTGATGAACACCGCAAGCGTCACCCCGACGCCCGCCCAGGAACAGGCCGCGCTGGCCTGGCTGAGCCTGTTGCATGACCAGCCGAGCAGTGGCGATCAGGCTACGTTCAGGCGCTGGTTGCAGGCCGATCCAGCCCATGTCGAGGCTTATGCCCAGGCTCAGGTGGTCTGGGAGTTGAGTGAAGCGCCAGCGAGCAAGCTGGCACAGGAAGAGGCCTTTGCCTTGCAGGGTTATCTCAACGCCATGAACCGTTCCGGGCGCACTTCGCTGCGACGCTGGTCTGGCGCGTTGGCGATGGCCGCCTGTTTGTTGTTGATGATTTCCCTGGGCGCCGGTTGGCAGCCCTCGCGCTGGATCGATGATTTGGGCGCGGATTATGTCTCGGCGCCTGGCGAAGTGCGTACCGCCACCCTTGCCGATCAATCGCAAGTCACCCTGGATGCCGACAGCGCCATCGCCGTTGATTTCAGCCGGGGAGAGCGGCATATCCAGCTGCGTCGCGGCGCCGGGTTTTTCAGCGTGACCCATACCGGCGAACCGTTCGTCGTTGAAGCCAACGGTGGTGAGGCGCGAGTGCTCGGCACCCAGTTCGAAGTGCGGCTGCAACCGACGGGCGCGCAGGTGACGGTACTGTCCGGGCGGGTGGGCGTCAGCGCGAGCAAAGACACCGCACAACAGGTGCTCGGCGCCGGTCAGCAAGTGGTCTATGCCTCGGGCGCTGCCAGCAGTTTGCATTCGGTCGACAGCGAAGCGCAGCTTGCCTGGCGCCAGGGCTGGCTGAATTACTACAAGGCACCGCTGGCCGACGTGGTCAAAGACCTGAGGCGCTATTACCCGGGGCGGATTGTTCTGCTCAATGATGAACTGGCTGCCCGCCGGGTCAGTGGCAGCTTTCCCAGCAAGGATGCGCAGCTGGTGTTGAATTCCCTGCAAGGCGTTTTGGGCTTTGAGCAGCACAGTGTGTTGGGGCGTCTGATTATTTTGCGTTGAAGCCTCCTGGCAGAAAATCGTTCCCACGCGGTGCGTGGGAACGATCTCCACAATCTCCAATCTCGGACCTGAAAATATTTTCACATTTTTCGTGAGGTAAACCCGGGCGACATCCGTGTAGTGCTTGAAAGTGCGATTCATTCGCATCCGTAGCGTTCTACACACAGGTCATGAGCATGAAGTCCAGGGCAAGGTCGGCGGCAAGCGGTTCGGTAAAACAATGGCTCGGTGCATCTGCACTGGCTGTTTCGGGTTTGGCCCTGTTGCCGCTGAGTGTGGCGTTGGCCGCGGATACCGTCGGTGCGCAACACAGTGCACTGTTCAACTTCGCGATCGCGGCCAAACCGCTGCCCCAGGCACTGAGCGACTTCAGCCGGGTCACGGGCATCAGTGTGGTCTACACCGATGAAGCGCCCTATGGCCTCCAGGCGCCGGCCGTCAGCGGTCAGCTGAGTGCCGTGCAGGCCATGCAGCGCTTGTTGAGCCATTCCGGGTTCACCTTCCGCCAAACCGACGCCCACACCCTGGCTCTCGAACCGCTGCCTACTGAAGGCACGTTGAATCTGGGCGCGACCACCATCACCTCGTCCGAACAGCAACCGATGAGCTATCAGCCGCCGCCCACCAGTTCGGTGATGCGCTCCCAGGCGTTGCAGCAAGAAACTCCACAGACCGTCAACGTGATCCCGGCCCAGGTCATTCGCGATCAGGCGCCACGCAATCTGGATGACGCGCTGGCGAACGTCAGCGGCATCACTCAGGGCAACACGCTGGGCAGTACTCAAGACTCGGTGATGACCCGCGGTTTTGGCGACAACCGCAACGGTTCGATCATGCGTGACGGTATGCCAGTCGTGCAGGGCCGAGGCTTGAACGCCTCGGTGGATCGCGTCGAAGTGCTCAAAGGGCCGGCTTCGCTGCTCTATGGCATTCAGGACCCGGGCGGTGTGGTGAACATGGTCAGCAAGAAGCCCGAGCTTGAGCAATACAACGCATTGACCCTACGCGGTTCGACCTATGGCTCCGGTAAGAACGGCAGCGGTGGCAGCCTCGACAGCACGGGTGCGCTGGGAGATTCGGGGCTGGCTTACCGGATGGTCCTGGACCATGAAGACGAAGATTACTGGCGCAATTTCGGCACCCACCGCGAGTCCCTGATCGCGCCGTCCCTGGCCTGGTTCGGTGAAAGCACCAAACTGTTGTTCGCCTATGAACACCGCGAATTCCTCTCGCCGTTCGACCGTGGCACCGCCATCGATCCCAACACCAATCACCCGCTGGACATTCCCCGTGGCCGGCGTCTGGACGAACCGTTCAACAATATGGAAGGGCGCTCGGACCTGTATCACTTCGAAGCCGACCACGACCTGAACGACAACTGGAAAGCCCACTTCGGCTACAGCTGGAACCGTGAAACCTACGACGCCAGTCAGGTCCGGATCACCGCCATCGACACTAAAAAAGGCACGCTGACCCGCAGCATGGATGGCACCCGGGGCGCCATCAGTACCGATCGCTTCGCCACCGCCAGCCTCGATGGCAAGGTCGATGTGGCCGGCATGCAGCATGACCTGGTGTTTGGCCTGGACGATGAATACCGCAAAATTTATCGTTCCGACCTGATCCGCCAGAAGAGTCAGACAACCTTCAGCTACGTCAACCCGGTCTATGGTCGTGAAGTCGAAGGCAGCACCGTCAGCCCGGCCGACAGTGCCCAGACCGATTTGCTGCGCAGCGATTCGTTGTTCATGCAGGACTCGATTCACCTCACCGACCAGTGGATTCTGGTGGGCGGTGCGCGCTTGCAGGAGTACGACCAGTTCGCCGGCAAAGGTCGACCATTCAAGGCCAACACCGACGGCAACGGGCAGAAATGGGTGCCGCGTGCAGGCCTGGTGTACCGCTACACCGATGAGTTGTCGTTCTACGGCAGCTACACCGAGTCGTTCAAGCCCAACTCGACCATCGCACCGTTGAGCGGCAGCGCGGTGGTGCTCGATGGCAGCATCGCGCCAGAAGAGGCCAAGTCCTGGGAGCTGGGTGCCAAGCTCGACATAGCGGGCCGTGTGACCGGCAACATCGCGCTGTTCGACATCAAGAAGCGCAACGTACTGGTGGCCAACTCCGAAGGTTTGACGACAATTTACAGCACCGCCGGGGAAGTGCGCTCCCGAGGTCTGGAACTGGACATGAGCGGTCAGTTGAGTGATCGCTGGAGCATGATCGGCAGCTATGCCTACACCGATGCCGAAGTCACCGAAGACCCGGACTACAAGGGTAAACGTCTGCAAAACGTGGCGAAAAACAGCGGCTCGCTGTCAGCGGTCTATGACTTCGGCACGATCGTTGGCGGTGACCAGTTGCGGGTGGGTGCAGGCGCGCGTTATGTCGGCGAGCGGGCCGGTAACGCGGCGAATGATTTCGACCTGCCGGGCTACACCGTGGCCGATGCCTTTGCCACCTACGACACCCGGGTCGAAGGTCAGAAGGTCAAGTTCCAGCTCAACGTGAAGAACCTCTTCGACCGCACTTACTACACCTCGGCTGTCAGCCGGTTCTTTGTGTCGATGGGCGATTCGCGGCAGGTGTCGTTGTCCAGCACCCTGGAGTTTTGATGAAGCGCATGAGCCTGTTGTTTCTGGCGTTTGCTTTGAGCAATGCGGCACTGGCCGCCGCGCCGCAGGATGCCCGGCTGTATCACCGCGAGCAGCAGGTGATGTTGCCGGGGTCGGGGGACAGCTGGGGGTTCGCCGCGCTCGATCCCGCGCGACCGTATCTGTTTCTCGCGCGTCGGGAGAACGGCCTGAGCGTGTTCGATGTGGATAAACAGCGTCTATTGAAAACCGTAGAAGGCACCGAGGGGGCCAACGGTGTGGTGTTCGTTGCGGCGTTGAACCGCTTGTTCGTGCTCAACACCGACGGCAGTCTGGGGGTGATCGAGTTATCCACACTGCGGCTGCTGAAAAGGATTCCCGTCGCGCAAAGCAACCTCAACAGTGCGGTGTACGACCCCCAAAGCGGGCAGGTGATCATCGTCAGCGGTCGGCGTGCCAATCGCTCGACGTTGTTCGTGTTCGATCCCAAACAGGAACGTATCACCGCCGCCCATGAGCTGGACGTCAAGAAGATCGATCCGCTGTTGCTCAAGGGCGATGGCAGTTTCTTTTTGCCCATGCGCGATGAAGGCAAAGTGGCGCGGTTTTCGACCAGCACCTTCGAGATCCTCGATACCTGGCAATTTGCTGGTTGCCCACGCCCCAGCGCCTTGGCGCAGGACACTGAGCGCCAGCGTTTGTTTGTGGCTTGTCGCGGCGACACGCCGCAGCTAATTGTTGCTGATCGGGTGAGCGGCGCCATCAAGGCCAATCTGCCGATTACCCGTGATGTGAATGCCTTGGCCTATGACGCGGATAATCGCCGGTTACTGATTCCCAGTGGTGTCGATGCCAACCTGAGCGTTGTCGATCAACTCGACGCTGACCATTACGCCCTTCGAGGCAGCGTCAGCACGCAACCGATGGCGTACAACATGGCCTTCGATCCGTTGAGCAAAAAGGTCTACCTGCCGGCGATGAACTTTACTCAACCCGCGCCGGGCAAGAGTGAGCCCAAGCCCGATCCGCTGTTTCATGCCGATACTTTTTCAGTGATGACGCTGGCGCCTTGAGTTTTTTGCGCCGGAATGATTGTGCGGGAAAGTCCTTCTCCACTCGCAAAAAAGCTAGCGCAAAAACGCCTGCCGATATTCCCCCGGCGTTCCACCCACCGCTTGCCGAAAGCGGTTGGTGAAATGGCTGGCGCTGGCAAAACCACAGGCCAGAGCAATCTCGCCCAGCGGTTGCGAAGTGGTGCGTAGCAATTGCCGCGCATGAGTCAGACGCCGCGCCAACACGTATTGATGAGGCGGCAAGCCAAAGCTTTCACGGAACATGCGGGCGAAGTGGTATTCCGACAGCGCACACAAACCTGCCAGTTGACCAAGGCTGATCGGCTCGGCCAATTGGTTGTCGACGTACTCCACCAGTTGCCGTCGTTGGTGCGCGGCCAATCCACCTTTGAGGCGCAAGCCCTGACGCATGCCGACCTGGCTGAGCAGGGTATGGCTGAGCAGCTCGTGGGCCAGGCTGCTGGTCAGCAGGCGTTCGCCGGGTTCGTTCCAGTTCAGCTGGATCAACTGGCGAAATCGCCGGGCCTGCGTCGGGTCGTCGAGGAAGGTGCTTTCCTGCAATTGCAGCTCGCGGGGTTCGCGGTCCAGCAGCGTGACGCAACCGAGCGCGAATTGCTCCGGGCTGAAGTACAGGTGAGCCAGGCGGATTTCGCCGTTGATCACCCAGGCGGACTGGTGTTCGGCGGGCAAGATGCAGAGTTTGTCCGGACCACCCTTGGTGCCGGGATGTTCACGGCGAAAGGTCCCGGTGCCACCGGCGATGTAGCAGGACAAGGTGTGGTGGCTCGGCGCCTGGTAGTCCTGGGCGTCGTGATGGTTGCTCCACAGGGCTGCAGCCATGCCGTCACCGAGCTCGGCGCTGTGCTCCAGACGAGCATTGGGCGAGCGGTTCAAGGCTTGAAAGACTTGCAGGTTTTCCAGTGTGGGCATGATCGTTTTCTCCAACGCTTTGCATCCTACTCCGTAGCCTGCGCGCTGTGAGCCCGCGATCTGACAAAAGCGCAAGTTTATGCAAGCGCGTCCAGGCTTGCGGTCTGAGACTGGTAGCCATACTCAGGAGTCCTCGCCATGAACATCACCTTGTACCTGCTCACTGTCCTGATCTGGGGCACCACCTGGATTGCTCTGAAGCTGCAATTGGGCGTAGTGGCGATTCCGGTGTCGATCGTCTATCGCTTCGGTCTGGCGGCGCTGGTGCTGTTCGTCATACTGCTGCTCAGCCGTCGCCTGCAAGTCATGAACCGGCGCGGGCACCTGATCTGCCTGGCGCAGGGCTTGTGCCTGTTCTGTGTGAACTTCATGTGCTTTCTGTACGCCAGCCAATGGATTCCCAGCGGCCTGGTCGCCGTGGTGTTTTCCACTGCGACGTTGTGGAATGCCTTGAATGCCCGGGTGTTCTTCGGCCAGAAAGTCGCGCGTAACGTGTTGATGGGCGGCGCTCTGGGCCTGCTGGGTTTGGGCTTTTTGTTCTGGCCAGAACTGGTCGGCCACACGGCCAGTCCGCAAACCTTGCTCGGTCTGGGTCTGGCGCTGCTGGGGACCATGTGCTTCTCGGCCGGCAACATGCTTTCGAGCCTGCAACAAAAGGCCGGTCTCAAACCATTGACCACCAACGCCTGGGGCATGACCTACGGGGCTGCGATGCTGTCGCTTTACTGTCTGGTCAAAGGCATTCCCTTCGACGTGGAATGGAGCACGCGCTACATCGGTTCGTTGCTGTATCTGGTGATTCCGGGCTCGGTGATCGGCTTCACCGCCTACCTGACGCTGGTCGGGCGCATGGGCCCGGAGCGGGCAGCGTATTGCACCGTGTTGTTCCCGGTGGTGGCGCTGAACGTTTCGGCGTTCGCTGAGGGCTACCAGTGGACCGCACCGGCGCTGGCCGGGTTGGTGCTAGTGATGCTGGGCAACGTACTGGTGTTTCGCAAGCCCAGGCCGCTGGCGGCGACGGCCCCCGGCAAACTGGCCTGACCCGTTTTTGTAGGAGCGAAGCTTGCTCGCGATGAACGATGACACGGTGTGACAGGTAAGCCGCGTTGACCGCATCGCGACCAAGCTTCGCTCCTACAGAAGACCACCGATTATCTCAACCCTTCCACACCTGCGGATTGACCAGGTCCTGCGGCCGCTTACCCAGCAATGCACTGCGCAGGTTGTCCAGGGCGCGATTGGCCATGGCTTCGCGGGTCTCAAAGGTGGCCGAGCCGATGTGCGGCAAGGTCACCGCATTTTTCAGCTGGAACAGCGGTGACTCGGCTAACGGCTCCTTCTCGTAGACGTCCAGTCCGGCGCCACGAATATTGCCGTTTTGCAGGGCTTCGATCAGCGCCGGCTCGTCGACCACCGGACCCCGGGAAATATTTACCAGAATCGCGCTCGGCTTCATCAGCGCCAGTTCGCGATGGCTGATCAGGTGTTTGGTTTTTTCGCTGAGGGGCACTACCAGGCAGACGAAATCGGCTTCGGCCAGCAACTGATCGAGGCTGCGAAATTGTGCACCTAGCTCCTGCTCCAGCTCGGTCTTGCGGCTGTTACCGCCGTAGATCACCGGCATGTTGAAACCCAAACGCCCACGACGGGCGATGGCCGCGCCGATGTTGCCCATGCCGACGATACCCAGGGTTTTGCCATGCACATCGCAGCCAAACAACGGCGCACCGACGGTGGCCTGCCATTGCCCGGCCTTGGTCCAGGCGTCCAGTTCGGCGACGCGCCGGGCGCTGCTCATCAACAGCGCGAACGCCAGGTCGGCGGTGCTTTCGGTGAGCACATCCGGGGTGTTGGTGAGCATGATCCCGCGTTCGTTGAAGTAGGCCAGGTCGTAGTTGTCATAGCCGACCGAAACGCTGGAGACCACTTCCAGTTTTGCGGCGTTTTCCAGCTGAGCGCGACCAAGCTTGCGGCCAACGCCAATCAAACCGTGAGCGTGGGGCAGGGCTTCGTTGAATTGGGCATTGATGTCGCCCTGTTTCGGGTTCGGAACGATCACGTTGAAGTCCAGCTGCAGGCGCTCGACCATTTCAGGCGTGACACGGCTGAAGGCAAGTACGGTCTTTTTCATCGCAGGAAAGCTCATCGGGCGGAGGAGAATGCCAAGCAAGCTATCATTTTTGGCGGGGGGCGCGCGAGACCTGCACGTTTGATCGTTCCCACGCGCAGCAAAGGAATGCAGCCCGTGACGCTCTGCGTCACAGAAGCAGACGCAGAGCGTCCATGGAGGCGTTACCACGCGGAGCGTGGGAACGATCTCTCATCGCATAGATCCTTGAGATCAGTTAGCCAGCCTTGCCCCATTCATGCTCCCGCTCAGGTCATACGCCGCCAACTCTGCCTGATGCGCCGCGAGAATTTCCGGCAGTGAACCACGCAGGTACTCGACCCAGGTTTTGATCTTGGCATCCAGGTACTGTCGCGACGGGTAGATGGCGTACAGGTTCAGTTCCTGGGAGCGATACTTGGGCATCACCCGCACCAGGGTGCCGTTGCGCAGACCTTCGATGGCTGCGTAGACGGGCAGCACGCCAACCCCCATGCCACTGGTAATGGCAGTCTTCATCGCGTCGGCCGAATTCACCAGAAACGGAGAACTGTTGATGGTGACCATTTCCTGGCCTTCGGGACCATCAAACAGCCACTTCTCCAGTGGAATCACCGGGCTCACCAGGCGCAGGCACGCGTGGTTGAGCAGATCGCTGGGTTTCTGTGCGCAGCCATTGGCTTTGACGTATGCCGGCGAGGCGCAAACGATGCTGTAGGTGATGCCCAGTCGTTGCGAGACGAAACCCGAGTCCGGCAACTCGCTGGCGAGCACGATGGACACGTCGTAACCCTCGTCCAGCAGATCCGGTACGCGGTTGGCCATGGTCAGGTCGAAGGTCACGTCCGGGTGGGTTTTGCGATAACGCGCAATGGCGTCGATCACAAAGTGCTGCCCGACCCCGGTCATGGTGTGCACTTTCAACTGCCCAGCCGGGCGCGCGTGGGCGTCACTGGCCTCGGCTTCGGCTTCCTCGACATAGGCCAGGATCTGTTCGCAGCGCAGCAAGTAGCGTTTACCGGCCTCGGTCAGGGCGATACGTCGGGTGGTGCGGTTGAGCAAACGGGTTTGCAGGTGGGCCTCAAGGGTGGAGACCGCGCGCGAGATGTTGGCAGTGGTGGTGTCCAGTTGCACGGCCGCGGCGGTGAAGCTGCCGGCTTCGGCGACACAACTGAAGGCGCGCATATTTTGCAAAGTGTCCATGGGGTGCTCTCTTTGGAGATTGCAAATTGTGACACGAAGTTTCTATTTTTACAGGCACTCCTGTGAACCTGACCAACGGATTATCGCGTTAACGGTAACAAAGATTCACAGGAATCCCGGCTTATCGCCATCCCTGCCGCCCCCTAGAATTGCGCCACCACCCGGAAGATCCCCCACGTCAGGAAATTGCAGCAGTGCCGCGTCGCATCAGCAGAGAACTGAGGACTCTCAGTGTTTGGGCTTTATCGTTAGCAATCAGCGGCTGCATCGGAACCGGAGGAATTGCCCCGCAAGGCAAGACACTCACCGCCAACACATTGGCCACCGACGAGGCGATCCAGAGCGCCGCGCAGGATGCTCACTGGCCGATCGCCCAGTGGTGGCAGGCCTATGGCGACCCGCAATTGAACCGCTGGGTAAACCTCGCCGTGCAGGGTAGCCCGAGCATGGCCATGGCCGCTGCCCGAGTACGCCAGGCCCGGGCGATGGCCGGGATTGCCGAATCTGCCGAGTCGTTACAGATCAAAGGCGAATCGACCCTCAAGCGTCATAACTGGCCCACCGACCAATTCTATGGCCCCGGTGAACTGGCCAATACCACCACCTGGGACAACAATGCCGCGTTGGGCTTCAGCTATGCCCTTGACCTATGGGGCCGCGAAAGCAACGCCACCGAACGCGCTGTGGACATTGCCCACATGAGCGTCGCCGAAGCACGCATGGCCCAGCTGGAGCTGCAGAACAATGTGGTTCGTGTCTATATTCAGCTGTCCCTGCATTACGCTCAGCGGGACATCGTCGAGGCGACCCTGAAGCAGCAACAGCAGATCCTCGACCTGGCGCAAAAGCGTTTGAATGGTGGCATCGGCACACATTTCGAAGTCAGTCAGGCCCAGACGCCGTTGCCGGAAACCCATCGGCAACTGGATGCGCTGGACGAAGAAATCGCGCTGAGTCGCAACCAGCTCGCCGCACTGGCAGGCAAAGGCCCGGGGGAGGGCGCGCAGTTGCAACGGCCAACGCTGTCGTTGGCTGCGGCGCTGAAACTGCCATCGGCGTTGCCCGCCGAACTGCTCGGTCAACGTCCGGATGTGGTCGCCAGTCGCTGGCAAGTGGCGGCTCAGGCGCGCGGCATTGATGTCGCCCACGCAGGTTTTTACCCCAACGTCGATCTGGTCGGCAGCCTTGGCTTTATGGCCACCGGCGGTGGCGCGCTGGAGTTTTTGACCGGCAAAAAGCTCAACTACAACGTCGGACCGGCGATTTCGTTGCCGATCTTCGATGGCGGGCGTCTGCGCTCGGAGCTGGGAGAAGCCTCGGCCGGTTATGACATCGCCGTCGCCAAGTACAACCAGACCCTGGTCAATGCGTTGAAAAGCATCTCCGACCAGTTGATCCGTCGCGAGTCGATGGACAAGCAGCAAGGCTTCGCCGCCGAGTCGGTGGCTTCGGCGCAGAAGACTTACGACATCGCGATGATCGCTTTTCAGCGTGGGCTCACCGACTACCTCAACGTGCTCAATGCCCAGAGCCTGTTGTTCCATCAGCAGCAGATCCAGCAACAGGTCCAGGCCGCACGCCTGAGCGCCCATGCTGAACTGGTCACCGCATTGGGGGGCGGGCTCGGCGCAGGCCTGGACGTGCCTGACGACAGCAAAACCGTGCCAGGCAAGACCCCGGCAGCGCTGGCTGCCTTCGATCACTGACGCTCGGCTATAGAGAACGATGCAATGACTCCCTTGCCTGCACCGCTGCGCTGGCTGTATTCCCTTGAATGGCGCCGTGGTTTTTTCGACTGGGCACGCAGCGATGGCGTGACCTGGGTCTACATCTTCAAGGTGTTGATCGCTGCTTTTCTGACCCTGTGGCTGGCCATGCGCCTGGAGTTGCCGCAACCGCGTACGGCAATGATCACGGTGTTTATCGTGATGCAACCGCAGAGCGGCCATGTGTTCGCCAAAAGCTTCTATCGCTTGCTCGGTACCCTGACCGGGTCTGCGGTGATGGTTGGGTTGATCGCCCTGTTCGCGCAGAACACTGAACTGTTCCTCGGCTCGCTGACGATCTGGGTCGGCATCTGTACGGCTGGCGCGGCGCGCTGTCGCAACTTTCGCGCCTACGGTTTTGTGCTGGCCGGTTACACCGCGGCGATGGTCGGTTTACCAGCGCTGGCCCATCCCGATGGTGCGTTTATGGCTGCCGTGTGGCGGGTGCTGGAAATCTCTCTGGGCATTCTCTGCTCTACGCTGGTCAGTGCCGCGATCCTCCCGCAAACCGCCAGCGCCGCCATGCGCAACGCGCTGTACCAGCGCTTTGGAGTGTTTGCGCTGTTCGTCACCGATGGCCTGCGCAGCCGCAGCCAGCGCGATGCGTTCGAAAGCAGTAACGTGCGCTTCATCGCTGAAGCGGTCGGCCTTGAAGGCCTGCGCAGCGTCACCGTATTCGAAGACCCGCACATGCGTCGGCGCAACGGTCGCCTCAGTCGTCTGAACAGCGAATTCATGGGCATCACCACGCGCTTCAACGCCTTGCACCAATTGCTCGAGCGTTTGCACAGCAGCGGCACGGAGCATGTGGTGGCGGCGATCAGGCCCGGTTTACAGGACCTGGCCGAATTACTCGACGGTTTCTCCGCTCGGGCGCTGACCAGTGCCGATGCGCAACGGCTGGCCGCGCAACTGGCGACCTTTAAAGAAGGTTTGCCGGCGCGAGTGCGCAGCCTGCGGGCGACCTTTGAGGAGAGCAACCCGAGCGACGCCGAGCAGCTGGATTTTCACACCGCATATGAGCTGCTCTATCGCTTCGTCGACGACCTGCACGGTTATGCACAGACCCACGCTTCGCTCGCCGAACACAGTCACGAACGCGAGCGCTGGGACGAACCCTACACACCGCAAACCAACTGGCTGGCTTCGGCGGCTTCGGGGATTCGTGCGGCGTTCATTCTGGTGGTGCTCGGCAGTTATTGGGTGGCAACGGCCTGGCCCAACGGCGCCACCATGACCCTGATTGCCGCGGCGACCGTCGGCCTGTCAGCCGCCACACCCAACCCCAAGCGCATGGCGTTTCAGATGGCGTGCGGGACCTTGCTCGGTGCGCTCATCGGTTTCGTCGAGATGTTTTTCATCTTTCCCTGGATCGACGGTTTTCCATTGCTCTGCATGATGCTCGCACCGGTGATCGTGCTTGGCTCGTTCCTCACTTCACGGCCGCAATACGCCGGGGTCGGCCTGGGTTTGCTGATCTTTTTCAGCACCGGCTCCGTACCGGACAACCTGACCGTCTACAACCCCTATGCCTTCATCAACGACTACATCGCCATGGTCATGGGCATGTTGGTGTGCGCCGCCGCCGGGGCGATCATTCTGCCGCCCAACAGCCGCTGGTTGTGGCGTCGGCTTGAGCAGGATTTGCGCGGGCAAGTGGTGTACGCCATCAGCGGCAAGCTTAAGGGGCTCGGTTCGAGCTTCGAGAGCCGCACTCGGGATTTGCTGCATCAGGCCTATGGCCTGGCAGTGAGGCAACCGCAGGTGCAGCGTGATTTGCTGCGCTGGATGTTCGTGGTGCTGGAAGTCGGCCACGCGATCATCGAGTTGCGCAAGGAACAGGCGATCCTCCCGGTGCATCCGGCTTACGCCGAAATCCAACCGTGGCGCCAGGCGATTCGGGTGATGGGGCGCTCATTGGTGCGGCTGTTTATCCAGCCGAGCCAAAGTAACCTCGAGCGCGCGTTGACCGCGGTCGACCACGCTATCAGCCGGGTGCAGGCCACCGACGAACCTTTCGCGCCGCACTTCGATACCTCGGCGCTGCGTCGCGTCAAGAGTTACCTGCACTTCATCCGCACCTCATTGCTCGACCCGCAATCACCGCTGGCCGCGTTCGCTGCACCCGCCGAGCCGCAAGGACTAGAACATGCCTCGTGAAATCGCCTTCCACGGCGTGTACATGCCGACCATGACCCTGATGTTTTTCATCGCGGCTCTGCTTGCCTGGGCCCTGGATCGTTTTGTCTCCGGTTACGACCTGTACCGCTTTTTCTGGCACCCGGCGCTGCTGCGCCTGAGCCTGTTCACCTGCATTTTCGGCGCCTTGGCGCTCACTGTTTACCGTTGAGAACGATCTGATGAAAAAACTCTTCAGCCTGCTCGCCACCTTGCTCGTGCTGGCCCTCGCCCTGTGGATTGGCCGGACCCTTTGGGTGCATTACATGAACACGCCCTGGACTCGTGACGGCCGGGTGCGCGCCGATATCATCAACGTTGCCGCCGACGTCACGGGTGAGGTGGTCGACGTCCCGGTGCGTGACAATCAGTTGGTAAAAAAGGGCGACCTGCTGATGCAGATCGACCCTGAGCATTACCAGATCGCGGTGAAACAGGCGCAGTCGCTGGTGGCCTCACGCAAGGCAACCTGGGAAATGCGCAAGGTCAACGCCCATCGGCGCGCCGACATGGACAGCCTGGTCATCTCCAGGGAAAACCGTGACGACGCCAGCAATATCGCTGACTCGGCCCTGGCAGATTACCAACAAGCGCAAGCACAGCTTGAAGCGGCGCAGTTGAACCTCAAACGTACCCAAGTGCTGGCGGCGGTGGACGGTTATGTCACCAACCTCAACGTTCATCGCGGCGACTACGCGCGCATCGGTGAAGCGAAAATGGCCGTGGTCGACATGAATTCATTCTGGGTCTACGGCTTCTTCGAAGAAACCAAACTGCCCCACGTAAGGGTCGGCGATAAAGCCGATATGCAACTGATGAGCGGCGACGTGCTCAAGGGACATGTGGAAAGCATTTCTCGTGGCATCTACGACCGCGACAATCCCGAGAGCCGTGAACTGATCGCCGATGTCAATCCGACCTTCAACTGGGTGCGCCTGGCGCAACGGGTACCGGTGCGCATTCATATCGATGAAGTGCCGGACGGCGTGCTGCTGGCGGCGGGGATTACCTGTACGGTGGTGGTGAAGCAGGAAGGCGAGCAATAGTCCTCAGACCGTCTGATCGTTCCCACGCTCTGCGTGGGAATGCATCTTTCGGATAGCTGCGATCCTCTTACAATCGCCCACTCAACCCGAACCGCTTCATCAACCCCGTCTCCAACACGCCCTTGGGCAGCACTGCCGCCAACAACGGCATCGCCCGGCTGCCATTGCCCAAACGCAGCAAGCGCGGTGGTTTGCTCCGCTGTACAGCCTTGAGCAAATCAGCCGCAAACTCACTGGCAGGTGTCGGGTTGTTCTGGGAGGCTTTGGCCCGGGCGCGGATGCCTTCGCGCAGTGGCCACCAGGGAGATTGTTCGGTGATCAACTGTTCGGCCTCATGCCCTGCATTCTTGGCAAAACTGGAGGCGATGGCGCCGGGCTGGACTTCCATGACGTGGACACCGAACGGTGCCAACTCCATGCGCAGGGCATCGCTCAAGGCATGTACGGCGGCTTTCGAGGCGCAGTAGGCGCCAGCAAATGGTGTCACCAATACGCCGGACACACTGCCGATATTCACCACCAGGCCTTTGCAGCGGCGCAGTACCGGGAACATTGCACGGGTTACCCCGACTACCGCGAACACGTTGGTTTCGAACTGGCGCTGCATCGCCTCCACACCACCATCGAGCAGCGGCCCCATGGCGCCATAGCCGGCATTGTTGATCAGCACTTCCAAACCGCCGTGTTGCTGATTGATGCGCTCGCTCAACGCTTCCAGCGCAGGCCCGTCATTGACGTCCAGTTGCACCGCGGTGAACCCGGCGGCGGCCAATACCGCAACATCATCAGCCTTGCGCGCAGTCGCCCAGACCTCGTAACCGGCCGTTTTGAACGCATCGGCCAACGCGCGGCCGATGCCGCTGGAACAACCGGTGATTAACGCGAGGGGCATGGAGCGGTCCTTGTGCAAAAGGGGAGAAGTGATGGCTCAGTCAGAGAAACTACCCTGCAAATGCTCGGCGCGAAACTCCAGGGTTTGCGGGCGATAACCGGGACGCAGTGGTGGTAGCGGCAAGCAGTCTTCCCACGAGGCGCCGGCCTGTAGCTCACCGGGGCCACGGTAGCGCGGGGCAGCGTAGAGATTGTCCGCAAGGTTTACCGTGTCGCCGGGCGCATACGCGGCGATCCGCCAACGCAGTTCGGTCAGTGGCACGTCATTGCCGTTGTTCATTGTAAGTTTCAGCGGGCGATCCGCCGGGCAGTGCTCGGGCGCATAGCTGATGCGCAACTCCAGCCGCGCCAGTTGCTTGAGTTCGCGGTTGTCCAGCCAGACCACCCACGTCGCTACCAGACCCAGACCCATCGCTGCCGCCAGCGATACCGGAAAGGCTTTGGCCGGATAACGCAGCAGCAGGGTCAGCCAGGTGATGACCAGCAAGACGCCGATGAACATGACGCGGACCTCGGGAATTGAAGAGACCATCCTACCCAAGCGTAGGCGCGATTGACCATGGCCGAAAACCAGTGGTGAATGCTCAGGGGGCCAATCGCTTCGCTTGCTCGTGATGGCGGCCTGTCATCCAGCACCATTGGACAAACATGGAAAGCGGGAATAAAAAAGGTTCTTCACACAATCCCGGGAAACGCTGTTCGGCGCACGTGCCCGATTCATGATGTGCGCCGAAAGAGAGCTCTATTCGGGGGCGTGGTCGCGCAGAAAAACCAGAGTGTCGGGCCTGGACTGCTCAGCGCTGAAGCGGTAACCCTGCGCATCAAATTGCTTGAGTGCGGCCGGGTCGTTGATGCGCTCCTGAATGACGAACCGGCTCATCATGCCGCGAGCCTTTTTCGCGTAGAAGCTGATGATTTTGTACTGGCCGTTTTTCAGGTCCTTGAACTCGGTGTTGATGATCCGTGCGTTCAGGGCCTGGCGTTTGACCGCCGAGAAGTACTCGTTGGAGGCCAGGTTGAGCAACACATCGTCGCCTTGTTCGGCCAACGCCTGGTTCAACCACTCACTGATTCGGGTGCCCCAAAAAGCGTACAGGTCCTTGCCACGGGCGTTGGCCAGTTTAGTGCCCATCTCCAGCCTATATGGCTGCATCAAGTCCAGCGGGCGCAGCAGGCCGTACAGGCCGGAAAGCATGCGCAAGTGTTGCTGGGTGTAATCGAAATCCGCCTCACTGAATGTTTCGGCGTTCAGGCCGGTATAAACGTCACCTTTGAACGCCAGCAGCGCCTGTTTTGCGTTGGCTTGGGTGAAGGCCGGGGTCCAGCTGCCGAAACGTGCGGCGTTCAGGCCACCGATTGTGTCGGAAACGTGCATCAACTCGCTGATCTGCGCCGGGCTCAGCTCGCGTAACTGCAGGATCAGCTCCTGGGAATGATCGAGGTATTGCGGCTGGGTGAAGCGCTGGGTCACCGGCGGAGTCTGGTAATCGAGGGTCTTGGCTGGGGAAATCACCATCAGCATGAAGTCGTCTCCTGAAATCGTCGGGGGATTCTAGGGGGTTGCAGGCGTTGACTCCAGCTATCAAGGTCATAGGGGGGGTCGTAGCAGCTGCCGAAGGCTGCTACATGGAGCGCGTCAGGCGCAATGCATCAGCTATAGTGCCGCGCGGCTTTTGTTATGGAGACATCCCTTTGCGTATCGCTTTTCTCTTCTTGGCCTGGCTGTTCAGTCTCAGCGCCATGGCTGTGCCCAATGACGTCGCCACGCTGGACCGCAGCACCTGGCCAGAGCAGCTGACCAGTCCGACTCTGTTCGATGTCGCGTCGCGAGCGGAAATCCTCACCTTTGCTCGCGCCTTGCTCGCCAGCGAGGCGCTGGACGAAACCGCTTTAAAGCAGCGCCTGGGGTTGCGGACGATCAATCTGGAGTCGATCAATATGTTGCGTCAGCGGATGTGGCAGCGTTTGCTCGCCAACTACAATTTCGCCCAGCAAAGCTGCGATCAGGACGCCTCCTTCTGTTATCTGGTCGAAGACATGGACTCCCTGCGCGAGCAGGCCGGTAAGTTTCAGGTTGCTGCGGATTCCTACTACATGCGCTGGGCCGAACCGAGCCGGATCTTTCATGAGCACTATCTGGACGAACAACTGCGCAAGGCGGCGTTGTTTGCGCAAACCAGCAGCGAAGTCGATCGATTCGGCGATTACGAGCGCAACGGTGACGAGCTCAACGATCGGCTGTTTTTACTGACCTTCGACAGCGCCGCCGCAACCTCGCCGGATAACACCGCCTGGCTCAGCGACTACTTGCGCAAGTCGAACATGAGCGCGACCTTTTTTGTGCTGGGCAGCGATATTCAGAATCGTTTGGCCCAACGCTCGGTGGCTGATTTACAGGCGTTGTACTCAAAGCAGTGCGTCGGTGTGCAGGGTTGGGAATACCGCTCCCATAGCCATTGGCAGGACTGGCAATACTCGATCGAGCGCAGCGTGGAACTGGTGAAAAGCAAGTTACCGGAAAATTACAAACCGCTGTTTCGCCCACCTTATGGTCAGCGACGCGCCGACGGCGAAGGGTTTTTCAAGGCGCAGGGTTTGCAGGTCGCCTTGTGGGATATCGACCCTCAGGACGCCGGCGGCAAGCTCAAGGCTCAAGAGAGCGGCCAGAGGGTGTTGACGCTGATGCTGCTGTGGCGGCGTGGGGTGATCAACTTCAATGTCAAACAGGACGCGGTAAAAACGGCGATACCCTGGCTGGTCACGCAAACCGCGCAAAGCGGTATCGGCTGGGAGGATTGTCAGGACGTTTTTCGTTGAAAAGGCAAAAGGCCAGCAATCATTGGGGGAAGGGTAAGGCAGGAAGGTTTTTAGCGGGATTTCGATACAGGCAGACTTTCGACTTTAACGGGGGTGATGGCAGTCCGCCAAGTGCTATTGGTCACTCTGAAAAATAAACTTCAAAAAAACGTCAAAGTGCTTTTTCCTGTCACAGGTTTTGGAGTATTACGAAGACAGACCGCCGAAACCTGCAACACAGGTGGCGTCTTTCAAGACCCAGCGTGTGCAGTTCACTTGAGTCCTGCTGTTTTTGAGTACTGCAGGGTGAATTCGGTGGCCACTTCGAGGCGCAGCACTGTAATGGTATTGCGTCGACTGGCTCCCACAAAGGTGACCGAGTATGGATGATCACGGACGTAGCTCTTCTTCCAACCAGCCAATCCTCTATGTACTCGATACCAACGTATTGATTCACGATCCAAACGCACTCCTGAACTTCGAAGAACACCACGTTGCCATCCCGATGATCGTCCTTGAAGAGCTCGACAAGCTCAAAAGTGGCCATCACAGCGTCGCGTCCGAATGCCGGCAGGCGATCCGTCTGATCGACAAGACTCTGGGTGATGCAACCCCGGAAGACGTTGAGCTGGGGGTGCCGATCCAGCGTGGCAAGAGCGGGCCAAAAGGTTTGCTGTCGATTCTGATGAACAAGCGCAAAGAGCCCAACAATCTTTTGCCCGAGAATCTGAACGACAACATCATCATCAACCAATTGATCGACCTGCACGTGCGCGACAAGGATCTGCGCCTGGTGCTGGTGACCAAAGACATCAACATGCGCCTCAAAGCGCGAGCCTGTGGGATCGCCGCCGAGGACTACAGCACCGACCAACTGGTTGACGACGTGTCGCTGCTGTCACGTGGTTATCACAACATGACGGGTTCGTTCTGGGATCGCGTCAGCAAGGTCGAGACTCGTCAGGACCACGGTCGCACCTGGCATCAGGTGCAACTCATCGACAACCTGCCTGCCGTGCATGTCAACGAGTTCATCATCGACGAGCAGGGTTTTGTCGGCTGGATCAAAGAGATCAGGGTCGACGTCCTGCTGATCCTCGACCTGCATCAAGAACCGCTGATGCACCAGGAAGCCTGGGGGCTGAAGCCGCGTGACGTCTATCAAAGCCTGGCGCTGTTCGCCTTGCTCGATCCGGACATCCATCTGGTCAACCTGTCCGGTGCCGCCGGTTCCGGGAAAACCATCCTGGCACTGGCCGCCGCCATCGAACAAACCATGGTCAGCAAACGCTACCGGCGCATCATCGCCACCCGTAGCGTGCAGGGGCTGGACCAGGAGATCGGCTTCCTGCCGGGCACCGAAGCGGAAAAAATGGAGCCTTGGCTAGGCGCCATTACCGACAACCTCGAAGCCTTGCACATGGATGACGAAAATACCCATGGCAGTGTGGATTACATCCTCAGCAAAGTGCCGTTGCAGTTCAAATCCCTCAATTACATCCGGGGCCGCAGCTTCCAGCAGAGCCTGATCCTGATCGATGAATGCCAGAACCTCACCCCGCACCAGATGAAAACCATCATCACCCGTGCCGGTGCCGGTTCCAAAGTGGTGTGCCTGGGTAACCTGGCGCAGATCGACACCCCTTACCTGTCCGCGACCAGTTCCGGGCTGACCTACCTGACCGAACGCTTCAAAGACTTCCCCAATGGTGTGCACATCACCCTGCAAGGGGTGCCACGTTCGATTCTGGCCGAATACGCCGAATCCCATCTGTAACCCTCAAGAACCGGGCGGCCCAAAGCCGCCCGGTTTTTTTTTTGTTGCGATACAACACCCCCTTGTAGGAGCGAGGCTTGCCCGCGATCGAGCGCGAAGCGCTCGCAGAACAGGTCTGCGCATTCCGACAGGACAATTGAGTCGTCTGGATTGCGGCCGCTTCGTGCTCGATCGCGGGCAAGCCTCGCTCCTACATCGCGGGTTTCAATAATCAAACGTGCGAAAAATTGACCTGCAGGTTTACAATCGGCGCTCCTGATCAGGAGTAACCCTGTGCTGACTCATCTCGATTCCCAAGGTCGCGCCAATATGGTCGACGTCACCGAAAAAGCCGTGACGTCCCGTGAAGCCACAGCCGAAGCGCTTGTGCGCATGCTTCCCGAAACCCTGCAAATGATCGTCAGCGGCGGTCATCCCAAGGGTGATGTGTTTGCCGTGGCGCGGATCGCCGGGATTCAGGCAGCGAAGAAAACCTCCGATTTGATTCCGTTGTGCCATCCGCTGATGCTCACCAGCGTCAAGGTCGAGCTCAGCGCCGAGGGCGAGGACGCGGTGCGCATCGTCGCCCGCTGCAAACTCGCCGGCCAGACCGGTGTCGAGATGGAGGCGCTGACCGCCGCCAGCATCGCCGCGCTGACCATCTACGACATGTGCAAGGCCGTGGATCGTGGTATGACCATCGAGAGCGTACGCTTGCTGGAGAAGCTGGGTGGCAAAAGCGGCCACTATCAGGTGTCTGAATAATGCAGGTGTCCGAATAATGAAAGTGACGGTGAAGTTTTTTGCCCGCTACCGCGAGGCGCTTGGAGTGGACTCGCTGAACGTCGAAGGCGATTTCGCCTCGGTCGATGATGTGCGTTTGCTTTTGGCACAGCGCAACGGTGCCGAGGTACTGAGTGAACAGAACCTGATGTGCGCCCGCAATGAAGACCTGTGTCAGCTCGATGAGCCGCTGACCGACGGCGATGAAGTGGCGTTTTTCCCTACCGTGACCGGAGGCTGAGCATGGCCATTCGCGTGCAATCCGCAGCGTTCGACCCTGGCGCTGAAGTCAACGCGATGCACGCGGCGAATGTCGGCGTCGGCGCGGTGGTGAGTTTTGTCGGCTACGTGCGCGACTTCAATGATGGCCGTGAAGTTGCCGGGATGTTTCTCGAGCACTATCCGGGCATGACCGAAAAGGCTCTCGGAAAGATCGCCGAAGAAGCCGGGCAGCGTTGGCCGCTGCTCAAGCTTGAAGTGCTACACCGGATCGGCGCCCTGGAGCCGGGTGAGCCGATTGTCTTCGTCGGTGCCGCCAGTGCCCACCGCCAGGCAGCGTTCGACGCCTGCGCTTTTGTCATGGACTACCTGAAAACCCGCGCGCCGTTCTGGAAAAAAGAAAACACCAGCGACGGGCCTCGCTGGGTGGAAGGGAAGGACAGCGACCATGCGGCGGTAGAGCGCTGGGAAAAGTAATCCCCTGATCGTTCCCACGCTCCCACGTGGGAATGCCGCCCCGGACGCTCTGCGTCCGCTTTGGCTGTGACGCGGAGCGTCACGGGATGCATTCCCACGCAGAGCGTGGGAACAATCAATGGATCTCCTTTCGTTACCCCATTTCATCCTCGCGACCAAAGGAAGGGCGAAGTGTGGACGGCCGATTGACGGCCAATACATAAAAGTCCAGTATGGAATTATAAGTACAAAAAAGCGCTTCAGTTTTAACTTTTCCTTCTGTCTTGCAAAACCAACAACAACCCGCGAGAGAACGAACATGAAGAAACTCCCCCTCATCAGTGGCCTGGCCCTTAGCCTGTTGGCGTGTAGCAGCCTGTTCGCTGCCGAGAAAACCGTACGTATTGGCATTGAAGCCGCTTATCCACCCTTCGCCTCAAAGACTTCCGACGGCAAGATCAGCGGTTTCGATTACGACATCGGCAACGCGTTGTGTGCGCAGATGAAGATCAAGTGCGAATGGATCGAGGGTGAGTTCGATGGCCTGATCCCGTCGCTGAAAGTGAAGAAAATCGATGCGGCCCTGTCCTCGATGACGATCACCGAGGAGCGCAAGAAGTCCGTCGATTTCACCCACAAGTACTACTTCACCTCGTCGCGTCTGGTGATGAAGAAAGGCGCCGTGGTGGATGACCAGTACGCCAGCCTCAAGGGCAAGACCATCGGCGTGCAACGCTCGACCACCACCGACCGCTATGCCACCGAAGTGTTCGAGCCCAAGGGCATCAAGGTGGTGCGCTACAGCAACAACGAAGAGATCTACATGGACCTGGCGTCCGGGCGCCTGGACGCCATCTTCGCCGACACCATTCCGCTGGATGACTTCCTGTCGATGCCGCGCGGTGCCGGTTATGCCTTTGTCGGCCCTGAGTTGAAAGATCCGAAATACGTCGGTGAAGGCGCCGGGATTGCCGTGCGTAAAGGCAACACCGAGTTGCTGGCCGATCTGAACAAGGCCATCGACGGCATTCGCGCCAGCGGCGAATACCAGAAGATCGAGGCCAAATACTTCAAGTCGGATATTTATGGGGATTGATCAGGGGGATTTGTAGCGCCTGATACATTGCAATCGCGGGCAAGCCTCGCTCCTACAGACCCCATTATCCGTAGGAGCGAGGCTTGCCCGCGAAGCGATGGTAAGAACCATAAATCTGATTCGGGTCAAACGCGGACCTTCAGCCCTTCAATTCTTTCAAATGCTTGTACACCGTCGCCCGGCCCATGTTCAGTACATTCGCCACATAATTGGACGCGCTTTTGCCCTTGAAGGCGCCTTCAGCGTGCAGGGCCAGCACCAGCTCGCGTTTATGCTCGCGGGTCAGCAGGTTGAGGCTCAGCTGACGTTCTTGCATCCATGCGTGGAGGAAGGTGTTGATCCGCTCCTGCCAGTCATCACGAAACAGTGAGTCCGGTTGCGCAATCAGCTTGCTCGGCGACAGGAACAAATCCAGCGCCGCCTTGGCATTTTCGAACAGCGAAATATTCAGGTTGATACACAGCACAGCCAGAGGCTGGCCATCGCTGTCGCGCAGCACACTGCTGAGGCTGCGGATTTTTTGACCGTCCCAGTTGAGCTTTTCGTAAGGGCCAATGTTTCGTTCGCTGACCTCTTCGCTGAGCATGTCTTCCAGCGCGGCATCGTCGCCGATTTCGCGTTTGGACAGGTTGTTGGCGATGTAGTCGATCTTTTGCGTGCGCAAATCGTGCAGCACCACCTCGGCGTGGGGATAAAACAGCGTGGCAATGGCGTCGGCAATCGCCCGGAAGTTTTCCAGGGCGGGATCTTGTCGAGGTGGTGTCATAGGGAGTTGCTCCAGGCAGCGTCAGCGCCCTATCGAAAAGGGCGCTGGAAGTGTGCCGCAATCGAGGCGGGTCGTCACCTGAGGGCGTGTTAACCGAGGCGAGCGGGGGAGAGCATTGCGGCGCTCAGACCAAAGCGCGTCAGTTGTTCAGGCAGGGCTTCGCCGCGTACCAGTGCCGCACCGGCCTGACCCATGGCGGGCGAGGTCTGGATGCCATAACCGCCTTGGGCCGCGACCCAGAACAGCCCCGGCACCTGCTGGTCAAAGCCGCACAAAAGGTCACCGTCGCTGACGAAACTGCGCAGTCCGGCCCAGGTTCGGGTCGGGCGGCGGATGGTCAGCGTGGTGGCTTCTTCAATCTGGTAAATGCCCATGGCGATGTCCAGCTCTTCAGGCTGTACGTCGTGAGGTTCGACCGGGTCGGCGTTGGCCGGTGAGCCGAGGAACATCCCGGCATCCGGTTTCATGTAGAACGACTCGTCGAGGCTGACCAGCATCGGCCAGTCATGGATATCCACCCCTTCAGGGCCGGCGAAGATAAATGCTGCACGACGCTTGGGCTGCAGGCCGAGCGGCCTGGCCCCGGCCATCTCGCCGATTTTATCGGCCCAGGCACCTGCCGCATTGATCACCACCGCAGCGCTGAAGGTCTGTTTGGCGGTCTTGACCTGCCAATTACCTTGGGCGTCACGGGTCAGGCTCTGGACTTCACTGTCGGTATGCACTTCACCCTGATTGCGCCGGATACCGCGCAGGTAGCCTTGGTGCAGGGCGTCGGTGTCGATATCGCTGGCGCTCGGGTCATAAATCGCCCCGTGAACTTTCTCCCGGCGCAGGATCGGCAGGCGTTCGCAGGCTTGCTCGGCGCTGAGCAATTGCATCTCCGGCACGCTGGCCTTGGCGCTCAGGTATTGGCTGTTCAACTCTGTCGGGTCGCCGGTGAAGTCCACAGTCATTTCACCACGCGGGGTCAGCAACGGGTGCTCGCAGAAACCGGCCGGCGGCGCGTCGAAGAATTCCCGGCTGGCGAGGGTCAATGCACGGACCTGGGCGGTGCCATAAGCGGCGGTGTATAAGGCGGCGGAACGCCCGGTCGAGTGATAGGCCGGATGCGATTCACGCTCCAGCACAATCACCCGAGCCTGACGCGATAGCCAGTAACCGGTGGACGCACCGGCGATACCGCCGCCGATGATGATGAAATCTGCCTGGGGCATGGGGGTTCTCCTGTCACTGCTCAATGCTTTTGTAGGAGCGAGCGGTGCGGCGATCCGACTTGCCCGCGATGAACGATGACGCGGTAAATCAGACAGACCGCAGCGCCTGATTTCGCGGGCAAGTCGGATCGCCGCATCGCTCGCTCCTACAGGTGTTGGTATTAGCCGATGCGTTTTTGTAGAAGGTAGATAGCATTGGCTAGCGCGATGTCTTCCAGGCCCAGGCCAATGGAACGGAAGAATACGTGGCGGTCGTAGGCCGGGCGCGGCGCCTTATCGGCAAGCAGCTCTGGCAGGTCGCCTAGAATGGCGCTCCTGTCCCAGCCATGCTGCTCGCTGGCGATCAGCATTTCCCCGGCCGAGCCTGGGGTGGTCTGACGATAGTCGCAATAGACCTGCATTTCATTCAGGGTTTGCGGCGGCACTTCGTGAGCCCGTGGCGCGTTGGTGCTGATCGAGGTGATCAGTGCCGGTTTACTGAGGGTACGCGGGTCGATCACCGGGCCCGCGGAGGAGGTGCAGAGCATGATCACGTCGGCGTCCTGAAGCGCCTGCTCGCGGCTGGCAACGATTTGCAAGCGCGGGTCAAGGGTGCTGATTGGCGCCAGCTCTTCAGGGCTTTTGCCGGCCAGGGCTGGCGAGTAGAGGCTGATGCTCTGCCAGTCGCGCAGCGTCTTCACATAGCGCAGGTGAGCCAGGGCCACCGGGCCGCTGCCAATAATCGCAAGACGCCTGGCGTGCGGCTCAGCCAGGGCGTCGATGGCCACAGCGGTCGCGGCGGCGGTGCGGGCGACCGTCAGTTCGCCTGCGTCGCAGAGTAGCAGCGGTTGACCATTGTCCATCGACATCAGCAGCGTCCAGGCCGTCACCAGTGCGCCTTCGCTGCGCACGATATAGGGTGAGGTTTTCACGCCGTAGACGCGGTCTTCGGCCAGAACGCCAAGGTAATTGATGAAATCGCCGGCGCCTTGGGGGAACTCCACCAATTGCTGGGCCGGTTGCACGGCATGCCCGGCGGCCAGATCACGGAACATCTTGCGCAGAATCTGCGGCACGTCGAGGTGTTCGAGTAGCTGGCGGGCCTGGGCTTTGGCGACCACATAAGGCGTGCTGGACATGCTGATGCTCCGTGGAAGTGAATGTAAACTAATTTGTCCATTATGGACTTATAGTTCCATATGACAATATCCAGACGAAAAAAAACGCAGACCGTTTCCGGGCTGCGTCTCTTTTGTTGCGCCGGGTTTTACGGGCGCTTGCGCTCTACTGCGCGCAGTAGATGCGTCGGCGGTGTCTCGCAACTGATCTTGCGACCCAGCAGCGCCTCGATGGACGGTAGCTGGTAGGAGTCGTCTTCACCGGCGAAGCTGATGGACACACCATCGGCGCCCGCACGACCGGTCCGGCCAATGCGGTGGACGTAATCGTCCGGCACTTCCGGCAGGGTGAAGTTGATCACGTGGCTGATGCCGTCGATGTGAATCCCGCGACCGGCGACATCGGTGGCCACCAGCACGCGAATCTTGCCTTCGCGGAAGCCTTCCAGGGTCTTGATGCGCTTGTGTTGTGGAACGTCGCCGGAAAGCTGGGCGGCGTTGACACCGTCACGCACCAGACGTTCTTCGATGCGCCGCACTTCGTCCTTGCGGTTGGCGAAGACCATCACCCGTTCCCAGCCGTTGTCGTTCACCAGGTTGTAGAGCAGTTTGTATTTGTCGGCAGCGGCAACAGCATAGATGTGCTGTTCGACGTTCTCGCTGGCAACGTTCTCGGATTCGATTTCAACGATGGACGGGTCGGTGGTCCATTGCTTGGCCAGGTTCATCACGTCTTCGGTGAAGGTCGCAGAGAACAGCAGGGTCTGACGCTCGTTTTTCGGCGGAGTCTGGCGAATGATCTGACGCACTTGTGGGATGAAACCCATGTCGAGCATTCGGTCGGCTTCGTCCAGGACCATCACTTCGACCATGTCCAGGTGCACGTCGCCGCGCTGGTTGAAGTCCAGCAGACGGCCCGGGGTGGCCACGAGGATGTCGCAGTGGCGGGCCTCGAGGTGCTTGAGCTGCTTGTCGAAGTCCATGCCGCCAACGAACGTCATGACGTTGAGGTCGGTGTACTTGGTCAGGTTGGCGGCGTCCTTGGCGATCTGCACCACCAGCTCGCGGGTCGGCGCGATGATCAGCGCCCGCGGTTCACCCATGTAGCGCTCTTTCGGCGGTGGGGTTTGCAGCAGCTGGGTGATGATCGAGATCAGGAACGCGGCGGTTTTGCCGGTACCGGTCTGGGCGCGGCCGATAGCGTCTTTGCCTGCCAGGGTGAAACCCAGCACCTGCGCCTGGATCGGGGTGCAGTACGGGAAACCCAGGTCCTGGATCGCGTGCATTAATTCTGGCGCAAGCTTGAAATCGTGGAAACGGGTTTTGCCTTCCTGGGGTTCGACGACGAAATCTTCGAGTTTCCAGGGAGTGACAGGCGCTTTCGGCGCGTGCGCGCGACGAGGTTGCTCTGGTTTGGGCTTTTCGCTGCGCGGTTGTTCGGAGGCCGGAGCCGCTGCCGGTTGAGCTTGGGGAGTGTTCACCGGCTCTTTTTTAGGCGCGGTGTCAGGCACGGCGCGACCAGGCTGATTACCGTCGGTGCGGCTGCCGGGGCTGTGGGAAGGTGCAATGGAGCCAGGCGCGAGCTGCTCAGCCTCGCTTTTACCAAACATTTTCTTGAGTGCTTTGAGCACGGTCATCTCATCAATTGGTTAAGGAATGTACGCCGGGCAGTGTAATGCAAGAATCGGGCGCGGCGTAGTGGATTGCTTAAAGGGCTACAGGAAGTTTCTATTTCAACGCAAACGGTTGGTGATCCAGGCGCCAATGTCGCGAATTTCATCGGGTAACACTTCATGGCCCATTGGGTATTCCTGCCATGTCACGGTGACATCAAGTCGCTTCAAATGCTCGTAGGCAGTTCGACCCATGGCGTTTTGTACGACGTCATCGTAGTGGCCATGCAGGCAATACACCGGGATCCGCTGTTGGCTGGCCGACAATTGCAGTTCGTCACTGAATGTCGGTGCATAAGTAGAGAGGGCGATTACGCCACCCAAGGGGCCTTGCCATTTCAAGAAGGCGGTGTGCAGCACCACCGCACCGCCCTGGGAAAAACCGGCTAGAAAAATCCGCGAGGCGTCTATTCCGCTGGCGCGCTGTTCTTCGATCAAATCGGTGAGCGACCGCGCGGACTCATCCAGCTGCTCGCGGTTGATTGCCCGCGCCGGGTTCATGGCCAGAATGTCGTACCAGCTCGGCATTTCATAGCCGCCGTTGATGGTCACGGCGCGGGTCGGCGCTTGTGGCAGAACAAAGCGGGTAGTCAGCAGGCTTTCTTGTAGCGCCTCGGCTACCGGCAGGAAATCGTAGCGGTCGGCGCCCAGGCCATGCAGCCAGATCACGCAGGCATCGACGGGCTTGCTGGGCTGAAGAATCAAGGTCTGGGTCATGTCTGCTCCATTAGTGTGCGTGCGCTCTGATTGAGTGCGACGTCAGAGTGCGCTTCTGGTTAATCAGTTAAGAAGATGTCGCAAGGTTGCAAGTTTTGCTATTGACCTGCCGCTGAAACGCTTTAGCGGCAGGTGTGGTACGGGCTTTGCTATGTGGAAAGCTGTGCAAGTAATCCTGCGCCGAGCGGTAACACTATCAGTCTACCTTCGGTTGTGGGATAGCAAAGAATCCGGTGATGGACGTTCGCCAAGGGCCGCTACGGGCTTCGCGAACATGAAGGGCTACAGCCTGTTCGGCCGATTGGTGAGAAGTGAGTTTTCCATTAAGTGGATTTTCTCCTACTAGACTCATGGCTAGGTCTTACGCCGCTTGACCCTTAAAAAAGCCAACACGGGTCAACAGCGCCTCATAAGGGTGCGGCAAGACTCAAGCTCCGACACAACAAGAGCAAAACTGGAGGTTTGAATGAAGATGTTGAAATCCACCCTGGCCATCGTGACTGCGGCCGCAGTACTCGGTGTCAGTGGGTTCGCTCAGGCGGGTGCAACCCTGGATGCGGTGCATAAGAAAGGTTTCGTACAGTGCGGTGTAAGCGATGGTCTGCCGGGTTTCTCGGTACCGGACGCAACTGGCAAGATCCTCGGGATCGATGCTGACGTCTGCCGCGCTGTGGCCGCTGCCGTATTCGGCGACGCGACCAAGGTCAAATTCAGTCAGTTGAACGCCAAGGAGCGTTTCACCGCGCTGCAATCCGGTGAAATCGACGTACTGTCGCGTAACACCACCATGACCAGCTCTCGCGATGCGGGCATGGGCCTGAAATTTCCGGGTTTCATCACTTATTACGACGGTGTGGGCTTCCTGGCCAACAACAAGCTGGGCGTGAAAAGTGCCAAGGAACTGGATGGCGCGACCATCTGCATTCAAGCCGGTACCACCACTGAGCTGAACGTTTCTGACTACTTCCGTGCCAATGGCCTGAAGTACACCCCGATTACCTTCGATACCTCCGATGAAAGCGCCAAGTCGCTGGAATCCGGTCGTTGCGACGTGCTGACCTCCGACAAATCCCAGCTGTTCGCCCAGCGCAGCAAGCTGGCCTCGCCGAAAGACTATGTGGTGTTGCCGGAAACCATCTCCAAGGAACCTTTGGGGCCGGTGGTCCGTAATGGCGACGACGAGTGGCTGGCCATCGTGCGCTGGACAGGCTACGCCATGCTCAACGCTGAAGAAGCCGGTATCACTTCGAAAAACGTTGTGGAACAAGCCAAGTCCACCAAGAACCCGGACGTTGCCCGTCTGCTGGGCATCGATGGTGAGTACGGCAAGGACCTGAAGCTACCGAAGGACTGGGTCGTCCAAATCGTCAAGCAGGTTGGTAACTACGGCGAAATCTTCGAGAAGAACCTCGGCAAGGGCACGCCGCTGGAAATCGACCGCGGCCTGAACGCCCTGTGGAGCAACGGCGGCATTCAATACGCACCACCTGTGCGCTGATGGTTCTATCACCCGGTGGGCCAACCACCGGGTGATGTTCTGTTCCATTATTTCTGGGGCACTTCATGCAAAATTCAATCGGCGCACCAAAGCAGAGGTTCTCCCTCAGCGATCCTCGAGTGCGTGCGTGGCTCTTCCAGATCATCACGGTTGTCGCGGTGATCGCCATGGGTTGGTACCTGTTCAACAACACTCAGACCAACCTTCAGCACCGGGGCATCACCTCAGGGTTCGGTTTTCTTGAGCGCAGTGCCGGGTTCGGTATCGCCCAGCACCTGATCGATTACACCGAATCGGACAACTATGCTCGCGTCTTCCTGATCGGCCTGCTCAATACCCTGCTGGTGACCTTCATTGGCGTCATTCTGGCGACGATCCTCGGCTTCATCGTTGGCGTTTCCCGACTGTCGCACAACTGGATCATCAGCAAACTGGCGACCGTTTACGTCGAGGTTTTCCGTAACATTCCGCCGCTGCTGCAGATTCTGTTCTGGTACTTCGCGGTGTTCCTGACCATGCCAGGGCCGCGCAACAGTCATAACTTCGGCGACACTTTTTTCGTCAGCAGTCGTGGCTTGAACATGCCGGCAGCCCTGATCTCCGGCGGCTTCTGGCCGTTCATGGTCAGCATCGTGGTGGCCATCGTTGCCATCGTGCTGATGTGCCGCTGGGCCAACAAGCGTTTCGAAGCGACCGGCGTGCCGTTCCACAAGTTCTGGACCGGCCTGGCAATGTTTCTGGTGATTCCTGCGTTGTGCGCGCTGATCTTTGGCGCTCCGCTGCATTGGGAAATACCGAAGCTGCAAGGCTTCAACTTCGTCGGTGGCTGGGTGTTGATCCCGGAACTGCTGGCCTTGACCCTGGCGCTTACGGTGTACACCGCGGCGTTTATCGCCGAGATCGTGCGCTCGGGCATCAAGTCGGTCAGCCATGGCCAGACCGAAGCGGCCCGTTCCCTGGGGCTGCGCAACGGCCCGACCCTGCGCAAGGTGATCATCCCGCAAGCTCTGCGCGTGATCATTCCGCCGCTGACCAGCCAATACCTGAACCTGGCGAAGAACTCCTCGCTGGCTGCCGGTATCGGTTACCCGGAAATGGTTTCGCTGTTTGCCGGCACCGTGTTGAACCAGACCGGTCAGGCCATCGAAGTCATTGCCATCACCATGAGCGTGTACCTGGCGATCAGTATCAGCATTTCCATGCTGATGAACTGGTACAACAAGCGCATTGCGCTGATCGAGCGGTGAGGAAACGCGCATGACGACTCATATTTTCAAACCTGACATGCCACCACCAGGCATCCGCATCGGTGTCGTGGCGTGGATGCGCGAGCACATGTTCTCCAGCTGGATCAACACGCTGCTCACGCTGTTCGCGTTCTACCTGATCTATCTGGTCGTGCCGCCCATCCTGCACTGGGCGTTTCTCGATGCCAACTGGGTCGGTACGACCCGCGCCGACTGCACCAAGGGCGGCGCCTGCTGGGTGTTCATTGAGCAACGCATCGGCCAGTTCATGTACGGCTACTACCCGGTGGATCTGCGCTGGCGCGTGGACCTGACCGTGTGGCTGGCGGTGATCGGCGTGGCCCCGTTGTTCATCACACGCGTCCCGCACAAGGCGATCTACGGCCTGAGCTTCCTGGTGCTGTACCCGATCATTGCCTACACCCTGCTGCACGGCGGCTACCTGGGCCTGAGCAATATCGCCACCAGCCAGTGGGGCGGCCTGATGTTGACCCTGGTAATTGCTACCGTCGGTATTGTCGGTGCGTTGCCGCTGGGAATTCTGCTGGCGCTGGGACGCCGTTCGAACCTGCCGGCGATCCGCGTGGTCTGCGTGACCTTCATCGAGTTCTGGCGCGGCGTGCCCTTGATCACGGTATTGTTCATGTCCTCGGTGATGCTGCCGCTGTTCCTGCCTGAGGGCATGAACTTCGACAAGCTGCTGCGGGCGCTGATCGGCGTGATCCTGTTCCAGTCGGCCTACATCGCCGAGGTGGTGCGCGGTGGTTTGCAGGCCATACCCAAAGGTCAGTACGAAGCGGCCGCGGCGATGGGCCTGGGCTACTGGCGCAGCATGGGCCTGGTGATTCTGCCGCAAGCCCTGAAGCTGGTGATCCCGGGGATCGTCAACACCTTCATCGCACTGTTCAAGGACACCAGCCTGGTGATCATCATCGGCCTGTTCGACCTGCTCAACAGCGTCAAGCAAGCCGCCGCCGACCCGAAATGGCTGGGTATGGCCACCGAAGGCTATGTGTTTGCGGCCCTGGTGTTCTGGATTTTCTGTTTTGGTATGTCCCGCTATTCCATGCACTTGGAACGTAGGCTGGACACAGGCCACAAGCGTTAGGAGTTTTGTGATGAGTGAAGCGATCAAACAGCCTGTGGGCCCTGAAGGCATTATTCAAATGCAGGGTGTGAACAAGTGGTACGGCCAGTTCCACGTGCTGAAAGACATCAACCTGAACGTCAAACAGGGCGAGCGCATCGTCTTGTGCGGGCCGTCCGGCTCTGGCAAGTCGACCACCATTCGTTGCCTCAATCGCCTGGAAGAACACCAGCAGGGCCGCATCGTGGTCGATGGCGTGGAGCTGACCAACGACCTCAAGCAGATCGAAGCGATCCGCCGTGAAGTCGGCATGGTGTTCCAGCACTTCAACCTGTTTCCGCACCTGACCATCCTGCAGAACTGCACGCTGGCTCCGATGTGGGTGCGCAAGATGCCCAAGCGTCAGGCCGAAGAAATCGCCATGCACTATCTGGAGCGCGTGCGCATTCCAGAGCAGGCGCACAAATTCCCGGGGCAGCTTTCCGGTGGTCAGCAACAGCGTGTGGCGATTGCCCGTGCGTTGTGCATGAAGCCGAAAATCATGTTGTTCGATGAGCCGACCTCGGCGCTCGATCCGGAGATGGTGAAGGAGGTTCTGGACACCATGATCGGCCTGGCCGAAGACGGCATGACCATGCTCTGCGTAACCCACGAAATGGGCTTCGCCCGCACCGTGGCGAACCGGGTGATCTTCATGGATAAAGGCGAAATCGTTGAACAGGCCGCGCCGAACGACTTCTTCGACAAGCCGCAGAATGAACGGACCAAGCTGTTCTTGAGCCAGATCCTGCATTGATGGGTTAGCCGCTGCACCGATAAACCCGGCCATGTGCCGGGTTTATTTTTGTCTGGAATTTGTGTCCTGCTAGTTGAACTCGTGGCTATATCTGACTATGTTGTCAGGAAATTCATCCGATGATTGGATGAAAAGGCGATTTCCATGACAGATATTTCCCCGTTAGTAAGGCGTTCCCTGGTCGATCAGGCTCTGGAACAGTTGCGTCTGCGCATCAATGACGGCACCTGGACGATCGGCCAGCGCTTGCCCACCGAGCCGGAGCTGGCGATCGAGTTGGGCATCAGCCGCAACACGGTGCGTGAGGCTATGCGGGTGTTGGCGTTTTCCGGGCTGATCGAGATTCGTCAGGGCGACGGCAGTTACTTGCGGGCGGTGGTCGATCCGCTGGACACCATGAAGGTGTTGTCACGCTGTTCCCACGAGCAGGCCCGGGAGACGCGGCACATCCTTGAAGTCGAGGCAATCGGCCTTGCGGCGTTGCGGCGTACGGATGAAGACCTCAAAGCGCTGCATGAAGCGCTGGGCGTCAGCGGCAGTCATTACCACGGCGACCTCGAGAGCTACATCGCGTGTGATCTGGTGTTTCACCGACGGCTGGTGGATGCCGCGCACAACCCCACCTTGAGCGAACTGTACCGCTACTTTTCCAGCATGGTCGGCGCGCATCTGCGCCAGACACTGAGCATCACGCCGCGGCGTCAGGAAGTGTTCGACCTGCACATCGAACTGCTTGAGGCCGTCGAGCAACGGGACCCGGAACGGGCCAAAGCCATTTCCCGGAAGCTGATCAATGAACCTTGAAACCGAGAATCCCATGTCCACCCCACAGGCGACCCGGCGCGGTGTGACGCAACCCAGACGCACGGCGGAGCTTGAGGAGCTATTGATCGACGCCGAAGCGGATGACGAAGAAATCCAGCAAAGCCATCCGCTTTTACGTCGGCCGTGGCTGTTGCTACTGGGATTGATTCTGGTTGCGTTGAACCTGCGCCCGGCGCTGTCGAGCATGGCGCCGTTGCTCAGTGAGGTGTCAAAAAGCCTCGGGCTGTCGGCGGCGCAAGCGGGGCTGCTGACCACATTGCCGGTGCTCTGCCTCGGTCTGTTCGCCCCGCTGGCGCCGATTCTGGCGCGACGTTTCGGTGCCGAGCGGGTGGTGCTGGGAATCTTGCTGACCTTGGCCTGCGGAATCATTCTGCGCAGTTCATACGGTGAAGTCGGCTTGTTTTCCGGCAGCATCCTGGCCGGTGCCAGTATCGGTGTGATCGGTGTGTTGCTGCCGGGTATCGTCAAACGGGACTTTGCCAAACACGCCGGGACCATGACCGGTGTCTACACCATGGCGCTGTGTCTGGGCGCGGCCGTGGCGGCGGGGGCGACGGTTCCTCTGAGCCAGCATTTCGAGGGCAGTTGGGCCATGGGGCTGGGTTTTTGGATCCTGCCGGCATTGGTGGCGGTGGTGTTCTGGTTGCCGCAAGTCGGTCAGAAACACGCTACCCACAATGTGGCTTATCGGGTACGTGGCTTGCTGCGTGATCCGTTGGCCTGGCAGGTGACGCTGTATATGGGCCTGCAATCTTCGTTGGCTTACATCGTTTTCGGCTGGTTGCCATCGATCCTGATCGGTCGTGGCCTGGCACCGACTCAAGCGGGTCTGGTGCTGTCCGGCTCGGTCATCGTCCAGCTGGCCAGCTCGCTGGCCGCGCCTTGGCTGGCAACCCGTGGCAAAGACCAGCGTCCGGCGATCGTCATCGTCATGTGCCTGACGCTCGGCGGTCTGTTCGGTTGTCTCTACGCGCCGCTCGAAGGCCTCTGGGGTTGGGCGATTCTGCTCGGCCTGGGGCAGGGTGGTACCTTCAGCCTGGCGTTGACCCTGATCGTGCTGCGCTCACGGGATGCCCATGTCGCGGCGAACCTCTCGGGCATGGCCCAGGGCATCGGTTACACCCTGGCGTCCATGGGGCCCTTCGCTGTCGGGCTTGTGCATGACCTGACAGGCGGCTGGACTGCGCTGGGCTGGATCTTCGGGGTGATCGGTAGCGGTGCCATCATCGCCGGCCTCGGCGCCGGGCGTTCGCTGTACGTTCAGGTCGAAAGCGAAAAGGTCTGAGCCAGGCGCACTATCGGTATTCCCGCCACGAATGCCGATAGTTTTCCCGAGCGCTGCAGACTATTGTGCAGGCATCCTTTCGATTTTTCGGAGCCTGTTTATGAGTGATGCCCACAGCGCATTGATCACTGAGTTCTACACCGCTTTCCAGCGGCTGGATGCCGAGGCCATGAGCGCCTGCTACACCGAGGACGTGGTGTTCAGTGATCCTGCGTTTGGCGAGTTGCGCGGCCGCGATGCCGGCGATATGTGGCGCATGCTGACCACTCGGGCCAAGAACTTCTCTCTGACCTTCGACGATGTCCGTAGCGATGAGCGCACCGGTAGCGCCCAGTGGGTGGCGACCTATCTATTCAGTCAGACCGGCAACACCGTGGTCAACGACATTCAGGCACGGTTCGTTTTTCGCGATGGCAAGATCTGTGAACACCACGACCACTTCGATCTGTGGCGCTGGTCGCGGCAGGCGCTGGGCACCAAGGGCTTGTTGCTGGGCTGGACACCGTTGGTGAGAAACGCCGTCCGGACCCAGGCCTTGAAGGGATTGAGGGCTTTCCAGGCCAGTCGTTAAAGGCTGGCCTCTGATAAGATTGCGGCTTGTTTTCTGCAGGCCAATATCCTCACGTGAACAGCAGCCTTGAAGCCTCCATCAACAGCGTCGAACCAGAGCCCGCGGTGAGCAAACCATGGTTCGTCTATCTGGTTCGCGCGGCCAATGGTTCGCTGTATTGCGGGATCAGCGATGATCCCGTGCGACGGTTTGCGGTGCATCAGAGTGGCAAGGGCGCGCGGTTCTTTCTTTCCAGCCCGGCGGTGGCACTGGTTTACACGGAAGTCTGCCGCGACAAGGGTGAAGCCCTGCGTCAGGAACGCCTGATTAAAAAACTCAAGAAAAGCGCCAAGGAATGCCTGGTGACGAGTGCCTCCACAGGCTTTATCAATCTGACTGATAAGGTCCCATCAGGCTGATGGGTAGGCCGCCTACCATTTGCGCGCTAAGCTGGCGACTCTTACTCGTGCGGTGGACTTGAGCATGTCAGATCTGATTCTTCACCATTACCCGACTTCCCCTTTTGCGGAAAAGACCCGGCTGTTGCTGGGTTTCAAGGGCCTGTCATGGCGCTCCGTGAAGATCTCGCCGGTGATGCCAAAACCCGATCTGACAGCGCTGACCGGTGGTTATCGCAAGACGCCAGTCTTGCAGATTGGCGCTGATATCTATTGCGACACCGCGTTGATTGCCCGTCGTCTCGAGCAAGAGAAAGTCTCACCGGCACTGTTTCCTGAAGGTCAGGAAATGATCGCCGCGATGTTCGCCACCTGGGCCGATTCGGTGGTTTTCCAGCATGCGGTCAGCCTGGTGTTCCAGCCAGAGTCGGTGGCGGTGCGCTTCGCCAAATTGTCGCCGGAAGCGATCAAGGCGTTTGTCGCCGACCGTGCCGGTTTTTTCAGTGGCGGTAGTGCCACGCGCTTGTCGGCCGAACAGGCCAAGCATCAGTGGCCGACAATCATGGCCCGTCTGGAGCAGCAACTGCAGCGCGAGCAGGGCGACTTCCTGTTCGGTGAACCGTCGATCGCCGACTTCTCCATGGCCCACCCCTTGTGGTTCCTCAAAGGCACACCGGTTACTGCGCCATTGGTCGATGCGTACCCGGCGGTGTCCGCCTGGCTTGCCCGGGTGATGGGCTTCGGCCATGGCGCATCGAGCGATATGACCGGCGAAGAGGCGCTGGAAATTTCCCGTCAGGCCACGCCAGCCGCTTTGCCGGACGAGCAGTTCGAAGATCCGAATGGTTTCAAGGCCGGTCAGCAGGTGGTGATTGCCGCGATCGACTATGGCGTTGATCCGGTCGCAGGCGAGTTACTGTTTGCGGGTCGCGAAGAGTTGATCCTGCGTCGCGAGGACGAGCGGGGCGGTGTAGTACATGTGCACTTTCCGCGGTTCGGCTTTCGGATTGAAGCACGTTGATTGACAGGTCGAGCGCATAGAGTTGGATGTGTAGGAGCGAGGCTTGCCCGCGAGCAGACGGCGCATTTTTTCAGATGTACCGCGTTGTCTTCATCGCGGGCAAGCCTCGCTCCTATAGCGCTGACAAAATAGCTTCAGGGCTGTAACCGCGAATCAAGGTGCCGTTTACGTCCAGCATCGGAATCCCGCGTCCACCCAATGCCTCATAGGCCTTGCGCCCTTGGGCATCTTTCTCGAAGTCGAACTCGCTATACGGGATGCCTTTCTGGTCCAGGAAGCGTCGGATCAGTTTGCAGTAGCCACACCAGTCGGTGGCGTAGAGCACGACCCTGGCATTGGCCCGGGTCTGCTCGGACACCACCGCTTGCGGGTTGAACACTCGCTCGATTTTCCCCCAGTTCTGGTAGGCCACGACCACCAGCAGAATCAGCAGGAATTTCTTCAGGATCCCGTTCAGCATCAGTTGCGACGCTTGAGCTGATCAGTCAGTTGGGTCGGCAAGCCCTTGATGATGAGCGTGCCGGCTTCTTCGTCGTATTCAATCTTCGAGCCCAGCAGGTGCGCTTCGAAGCTGATGGACAGACCCTCGGCACGCCCGGTGAAGCGGCGGAACTGGTTGAGGGTGCGTTTATCTGCCGGGATTTCCGGCGACAAGCCGTAGTCCTTATTGCGGATGTGGTCGTAGAACGCTTTCGGGCGCTCTTCGTCGATCAGCTCGGACAATTCCTCCAGCCCCATCGGCTCGCCCATTTTTGCCTGGCTGCTGGCGTAGTCCACCAGGGTCTTGGTCTTCTCCCGGGCGGACTCTTCCGGCAGGTCTTCGCTTTCGACGAAATCGCTGAAGGCCTTGAGCAGCGTGCGGGTCTCGCCAGGGCCATCGACGCCTTCCTGGCAGCCGATAAAGTCGCGGAAGTACTCCGAGACCTTCTTGCCGTTCTTGCCTTTGATAAAGGAGATGTATTGCTTGGACTGCTTGTTGTTCTGCCACTCGGAGACGTTGATTCGCGCCGCCAGGTGCAACTGGCCCAAATCAAGGTGGCGCGAGGGGGTCACGTCCAGCTCGGCGTTCACCGCCACGCCTTCGCTGTGGTGCAGCAGGGCAATGGCCAGGTAGTCGGTCATGCCTTGCTGGTAATGAGCGAACAGCACGTGGCCGCCGACCGACAGGTTGGATTCTTCCATCAGCTTTTGCAGGTGTTCGACCGCGATTCGGCTGAAGGCGGTGAAGTCCTTGCCGCCGTCGAGATATTCCTTCAGCCAGCCGCTGAAAGGATGCGCCCCGGACTCGGCATGGAAAAAGCCCCAGGCCTTGCCTTGCTTGGCGTTGTAGCTCTCGTTGAGGTCGGCGAGCATGTTTTCGATGGCCGCGGACTCAGCCAGTTCGGAGTCGCGAGCGTGGAGAACAGCAGGTGTGCCGTCGGGTTTTTTGTCGATCAGGTGGACGATGCAATGACGGATCGGCATGGGCTTCTCGGCTGGTCGTATAGGGAGGGTTGAGCCCCCCAAAAAAGTGCCCAGTGTACCGCACCTATTGGTTTTGGCGCTGTTCGACGGTCGTTTTGGGACTGTCTGACCGGCGTTATGCATTTTTTTACGGTTTTAGTGTGATAAAGCTGACCAAATGGGTAGGTAGAGGCGGATATTTCCCCGTCTCTGTGCTAGTTTTGCCCCGTCTTACGCGCAGTAATGGCGTTAAGCGTGCATTCAGCATTTGTCAGGTCGAACCAAACCCCATTTCCGGTATCTATAACCCCGATCTGTGGTGGTTGTAGCCAGGGGTGCCAAGTCCTGAGGATCTGGCTCGATGGCTGACACTGCACTCTGCAATCCAAATGAATTTGATAGGGAAGGAACACCACAATGGCTATTACTAAAGACCAATTGATCGCTGATATCGCTGAAGCTATCGACGCGCCGAAAACCACCGCGCGTAACGCTCTGGACCAACTGGCTCAAATCGTTGCTGATCAATTGGAAAACGGCGGCGAAATCACTCTGCCAGGTATCGGCAAGCTGAAAGTGACCGAGCGTCCTGCCCGTACTGGCCGTAACCCATCGACTGGCGCTGCCATCGAAATCGCTGCCAAGAAAGTTATCAAGCTGGTCGTGGCTAAAGGCCTGACTGACGCTGTTAACAAGTAAGACGCAGTAAAAAAACCGTGCTCCGGAGCAATCCGGACACGGTTTTTTTGTGCCTGCGATTTCTGCGATTGACCCAGGGTCAATCGCTGTTTCAGCCGTTACTTAGTTTTTGCGAGCCCAACGTTCGCGCCAGGTCTGCTGCTCGGATTTAGTCTGGAAGGTCCAGGCGACGAAGCGGCTTTGCTTCTGCCCTTGGGACATTTCCACGACCTGACTTTCCAGTACGCCGGCCTTTTTCAGCGCCGTCTGGATTGCAGGCAGGTTTGAGGTTTTCGAGACCAGGGTGCTGAACCAGAGCACTTTGTGTTGAAAATGCGCGCTCTCGGCGATCAGTTGCGTCACAAAACGTGCTTCGCCGCCTTCACACCACAGTTCGGCCGATTGACCGCCAAAGTTCAGCACCGGCAGTTTGCGTTTTGGGTCGGCGCGGCCCAGGGCGCGCCATTTACGCTCGCTGCCCTTGGTCGCCTCGTCCATAGATGCGTGGAATGGCGGGTTGCACATGGTCAGGTCAAAGCGCTCGCCGGGTTCGAGCAGGCCCAGCAGAATGTGCTTGGGATTGCTTTGTTGGCGCAACTGGATGGCTTTGTTCAGCCCGTTGGATTGCACGATGGCTTTGGCGGCAGCTACGGCCGTCGGGTCGATTTCCGAGCCGAGGAAGTGCCAGCGGTAATCGCTGTAACCGATCAGCGGATAGACGCAGTTGGCGCCCATGCCGATATCGAGCACCTTGACCGGCGCACCGCGAGGGATTTCGCCATCGTTGACGCTGGCCAGCAGGTCCGCCAGGAAGTGCACGTAATCGGCACGACCCGGAACCGGCGGGCACAGGTAGTCGGCCGGGATATCCCAATGGGCGATGCCATAGAACGATTTGAGCAGCGCCCGGTTGAACACCCGCACCGCGTCAGGGCTGGCGAAGTCGATGCTTTCCTTGCCGTACGGGTTGATGATCACGAACTTCGCCAGTTCCGGCGTGGTTTTGATCAGCGCCGGGAAGTCGTAACGACCCTGATGGCGATTGCGCGGATGCAGGCTGGCCTTCTCGCGGGGTACGACGGCTTTGGGCGTAGTCGCGGGTTTAGGTTTTTTGCGCGCTGGTTTGGGTGTGCTGGGGGCGGTCATGGGCGAGGTCGATTCGGGTATGGCTTAAAGTGACGGGCATTGTCCCACATCTATCGTCGGGTGCGAGATCGCCAAGATCGCAGGCTTCGCCAATGGCTGTACGCACCCCCTGTAGGAGCAGCCGGTCGACGCTCGATTGCTCGCGATGGACTTGAAGCTGATGCGTTTCGTCAGAAAGCACGCGTTATCGTTGACGACCATCGCGAGCAAGCTCGCTCCTACAAAAAGCAATCGTGCCAATTTTGCCGACAAAAAAAGGGAGGCCTTGTGGGCCTCCCTTTTTTCAACTGCCTGATTTGCCGTTACAAACTGGCAATCCGCGCATGCTGTTCAGCCAGCTTGCCCAGAGCCTGTTCGGCTTCGGCCAGTTTGGCGCGCTCTTTGTCGATGACTTCGGCTGGAGCCTTGTCAACGAACGCGGCGTTGGACAGCTTGCCGCCGACCCGCTGCACTTCGCCTTGCAGGCGCTGGATTTCCTTGTCCAGACGCGCCAGTTCCGCTGCCTTGTCGATCAGGCCGGCCATCGGTACCAGCACTTCCATCTCGCCAACCAGAGCGGTGGCGGACAGCGGTGCTTCGGCGCCTGGGGCGAGAATCGTGATCGATTCAAGCTTGGCCAGCTTCTTGAGCAGTGCATCGTTTTCGCACAGGCGACGCTGATCTTCGCTGCTGACGTTTCTCAGGAACAGCTGCAACGGCTTGCCCGGGCCGATATTCATCTCGCCACGGATGTTGCGCGTGCCGAGCATCAGGCCTTTGAGCCATTCGATATCGTCTTCGGCCGCCGGATCAATGCGCGCCTCGTTCGCCACCGGCCACGGTTGCAGCATGATGGTCTTGCCTTCGATACCGGCCAGCGGCGCCAGGCGCTGCCAGATTTCTTCGGTGATGAACGGCATGAACGGGTGCGCCAGACGCAGGGCGACTTCCAGCACGCGAACCAGCGTACGACGAGTGCCGCGCTGACGTTCGATCGGCGCGTTTTCGTCCCACAGCACAGGCTTGGAGAGTTCCAGGTACCAGTCGCAATACTGGTTCCAGATGAACTCGTACAGCACCTGAGTGGCCAGGTCGAAACGGAACTGGTCGAGTTGGCGGGTCACTTCGGCTTCGGTGCGTTGCAGCTGCGAAATGATCCAGCGATCGGCCAGGGACAGTTCGACGTCTTCGCCGTTCTGACCGCAGTCTTCGCCTTTATCGAGCACGTAGCGCGCGGCGTTCCAGATTTTGTTGCAGAAGTTGCGATAGCCTTCGACGCGGCCCATGTCGAACTTGATGTCGCGGCCGGTGGAGGCCAGCGAGCAGAACGTGAAGCGCAGGGCGTCGGTGCCATAGCTGGCGATACCGTCAGCAAACTCGTCGCGGGTCTGCTTTTCGATCTTCTTCAGCAGTTTTGGCTGCATCAGACCGGTCGTGCGTTTTTCCACCAGTGCTTCGAGTTCGATGCCGTCGATGATGTCCAGCGGGTCCAGGACGTTGCCCTTGGACTTGGACATTTTCTGGCCCTGGCCATCGCGGACCAGGCCGTGCACGTAGACAGTCTTGAACGGGACCTGCGGCGTGCCGTCTTCGTTTTTCACCAGGTGCATGGTGAGCATGATCATCCGGGCAACCCAGAAGAAAATGATGTCGAAGCCAGTCACCAGCACGTCGGTGGAGTGGAACTTCTTCAGGAACTCAGTCTGCTGCGGCCAACCCAGGGTGGAGAACGTCCACAGACCCGAGCTGAACCAGGTGTCGAGAACGTCGTTGTCCTGTTGCAGCGCTACGTCCGGGCCAAGGTTGTTTTTGGCACGCACTTCGGCTTCGTCGCGACCTACATAAACTTTGCCCGATTCGTCGTACCAGGCCGGAATCCGGTGGCCCCACCACAACTGACGGCTGATGCACCAATCCTGGATATCGCGCATCCAGGAGAAGTACATGTTTTCGTACTGCTTGGGTACGAAAGCAATCCGGCCGTCTTCAACGGCGGCAATCGCCGGTTCAGCCAACGGCTTGGTGGAGACGTACCACTGGTCGGTCAGCCACGGCTCGATGATGGTCCCGGAGCGGTCGCCTTTCGGCACTTTCAGGGCGTGATCGTCGACGCTGACCAGCAGGCCTGCAGCCTCGAAGTCGGCAACGATTTCCTTGCGTGCCTGGAAGCGGTTGAGGCCGGCGTACACGGCGGGCAGTTTACCGTCGATCTGCTCGTTGAGCGTGCCGTCGAGGTTGAACACCTGAGCGACCGGCAGTACATCGGCGTTCTTGTCGAAGATGTTCAGCAACGGCAGATTGTGACGCTTGCCGACTTCATAGTCGTTGAAGTCGTGGGCCGGGGTGATTTTCACACAGCCGGTGCCAAATTCCGGGTCGCAATACTCGTCGGCGATGATCGGGATTCGACGGCCAACCAGCGGCAGCTCGACGAACTTGCCGATCAGGGCCTTGTAGCGCTCATCTGCCGGGTTCACCGCGACGGCGGCGTCGCCGAGCATGGTTTCGGGACGCGTGGTGGCAACGATCAGGTAATCCAGACCTTGCGCAGTCCTGGCGCCGTCGGCCAGTGGGTAGCGCAGGTTCCACAGGAAGCCTTTCTCGTCATGGTTTTCCACTTCGAGGTCGGAAATCGCCGTGTGCAGTTTGGTGTCCCAGTTGACCAGACGCTTGCCACGGTAGATTAGGCCGTCTTCGTGCAGGCGCACAAAGGCTTCTTTAACGGCTTCCGAAAGACCGTCGTCCATGGTGAAGCGCTCGCGGCTCCAGTCTACGGACGAACCCAGGCGGCGAATCTGGCGGCTGATGTTGCCACCGGACTGATCCTTCCATTCCCAGACTTTTTCGAGGAATTTTTCGCGGCCCAGGTCATGGCGATTCTGGCCTTGAGCTTCAAGCTGACGCTCCACCAGCATTTGTGTGGCGATACCGGCGTGATCGGTGCCCGGTTGCCACAGGGTATTGCGACCCTGCATGCGGCGGAAACGGATCAGGGCGTCCATGATCGCGTTGTTGAAACCATGGCCCATATGCAGGCTGCCAGTGACGTTCGGCGGCGGAATCATGATGGTGTAGGAATCGCCCGCGCCTTGCGGAGCGAAATAATTCTCGGACTCCCAGGTGTTGTACCAGGAAGTTTCAATGGCGTGCGGCTGGTAGGTCTTATCCATGCGCGGCGGGACCCTATTGGCATTTATTCAGGAAAAGCCGGCAAGTATAGCGGGGATGTTCGATTGGGCGTAGAGCGAGGTGATAGCAGGAGGGAGAAAAAACGATAGGGGGGAGGCTGGCGGCGAGGGCGGCAAGCCCTAATGCCCCCCTGTAGGAGCGCAATGCTGTTCAGTTAAGGCGACGACGCGATCCGTAGCAGCTGCCGAAGGCTGCTGCTACAGGGAATGTGCGGAGCCAGAAATTCCTTAACTGAACAGCATTGCCCTGTAGGAGCGAGCTTGCTCGCGATGGACGTTAACGATAACGCGTGCTGTCGGAATGAACGCGTCGTCCTCAGGTCCATCGCGAGCAAGCTCGCTCCTACAGGGGGGCATTGGGGTTTACCCTATCGCCACAAGAGAGATGTGTTTGGGGTCAGAACTGATACTGGCTCAACAACCGTTCCATCCGTGCGTCGAGCCGGCGTTTGATTTCGGTTTCGATGTGCGGGGCAAAGTCGTCGATCACGTCTTGCATGATCAGCTGTGCGGCGGCACGCAGTTCGCTGTCCAGATGCAGCAGGGCATCAGGGCCTTTGTTGGCGACCGGCGCTGCTGCCAATGCAGGGGCGGGCTCTGGCTCTGCGATCGATACCGGCGTCGGTTGTGCCGTGGAGTTTTCGATGGTTTCGGCAGGTTTCTTGCCTGCGACCATGTCAAACAGCATGGGGATCTGTACATCGCTGGCAACCGTTTCGGTCAGCAGCGGTGGTTGCAGGTTGTCATCGCCGAGCAGTTGGCGGATCGACTCGAGGTCGTCCAGCAGGTGCGCGGACTTTTGCAGCGGATTTGGAGTGTCCATCGGGTGCTCAGAGTCGCTGTAGACGGTGATCTTGCAGAGGATAGCCCTGTTCGCGGTAGAAACGGAAACTCTCCCGCGCGGCCTGACGAATAGTAGGGTCTTCGACCACGACTTCTGCCACACGGGCGAAGCGCTGAGCGAATGCCGGGACTTTCAGGTCCAGATTGACCAGCAGGTCGTGATGTTGTCCGCAGTCTTGGCCCAAGCCGAGAACAATCAGCCCGTCCGGCTCGTTTTCAGCGGGGCCATGAGGCACAAAGCTTTCGCCTTTGAAGCTCCACAAGCGGGCGTCGAGATCCTCACGCTGGGCCACGTCACTGCAATGCAGATAGACCCGGTGCCCAAGGCGCCAGGCTTTTTCGGTGAGTTTGCAGGCGAAGTCCAGGCGCGCGGACGGATCGGCGCTGGGCAGAATATAAAAGTCGACTTTGGTCATTGCGGGTCCTGACGCCTGCGCTGCGTCATCCAGGGATGACGCAGCGCAGGGTCTTCAGTTTCAGGCTTTGGCGCGGTCCAGCAGGTACTGGGTCAACAGCGGAACTGGACGGCCAGTGGCGCCCTTGTCCTTGCCACCGCTGGTCCAGGCAGTCCCGGCGATGTCCAGGTGCGCCCAGTTGTATTGCTTGGTGAAGCGCGACAGGAAGCAGGCGGCCGTGATGGTGCCGGCTTTCGGGCCGCCGATGTTGGCGATGTCGGCGAACGGGCTGTCCAGCTGTTCCTGATACTCATCGAACAGCGGCAGTTGCCAGGCGCGGTCGTCGGCCTGAACGCCTGCGCTCAGCAGTTGGCCGATCAGCTCGTCGTTGTTGCCCAGCAGGCCGGAAGTGTGAGCCCCCAGAGCGACGACGCAAGCACCGGTCAGCGTTGCGATGTCGATCACCGCTTGTGGCTTGAAGCGCTCGGCATAGGTCAGGGCGTCGCACAGCACCAGACGGCCTTCGGCGTCGGTGTTGAGGATTTCCACTGTCTGGCCGCTCATGGTGGTGACGATGTCGCCCGGGCGGGCCGCGCCGCCGCTCGGCATGTTCTCGGCGCAGGCCAGGATGCACACCAGGTTGATTGGCAGTTTCAGTTCGAGCACGGCATGCAGGGTGCCGAAAACGCTGGCCGAACCGCCCATGTCGTACTTCATCTCGTCCATGCCGGCGCCAGGCTTGAGGCTGATACCGCCAGTGTCGAAGGTGATGCCCTTGCCGACCAGTACGAATGGCTTCTCGGACTTCTTGCCGCCCTGGTAGTTCATGACGATCAGGCGAGGCGGTTGATCGCTGCCCTGGCCTACGGCGTAGAACGCGCCCATACCCAGTTCTTTGATTTTCTTCTCGTCGTGAATCTCGACTTTCAGGCCTTTGTGCGCCTTGCCGAGGTTTTTCGCTTGTTCGGCGAGGAAGCTCGGGTGGCAGATGTTTGGCGGCAGATTGCCCAGGTCGCGGGTAAAAGCCATGCCGGTGGCGATCGCTTGCGCGTGGCTTACGGCGCGTTCGACTTCGGCTTGTGCCGCCTTGATGGTCAGCAGGGTGATTTTTTTCAGGGCGCGCGGTTCGGTTTTCTGGCTCTTGAATTGCTCGAAGAGGTATTCACCATCCACCAGAGTTTCGGCCAGCAGGCGCGTCTTGCCGTAGCTGTCACGGCCTTTGACGATCACTTCGTCCAGGGCCAGTACCGCGTCGCTGCCGCCCAGGTTTTTGAGGGTGTTCAGCACGCCGCTGATGATTTTGCGGAAAGGACGGTCGCCCAATTCGGCATCTTTACCGATACCTACCAGCAGCACGCGTTCGGCTTTGAGGTTCGGCAGGCTATGCAGCAACAGGCTCTGGCCCACTTTGCCGGCCAGGTCGCCGCGCTTGAGGACTGCGCTGATGGCGCCGCCGCTGAGTTCGTCGAGTTGTTTGGCGACAGTGCCGAGCGTGCGGTCTTCGCCGACGGCGACCACCAGAGTGGCGGTTTTCAACGTTTCTGGGCTAACGCTTTTTACAACCAGTTCCATGTCCGGGTCCCTGAATAAATGGTCAAAGTGCGCACCGCTCAATGGTGTGCGCTTGGCTTATCTATATAAAACTTGCTTATAAAGAGAAGTGCGCCAGTACGTACCAGCGACAAAGCCGCCAGTTTGAACCTCGCTGCCCGAGGCTGACAACCCTCCCATGAGCGATCTCCAGCGCTTTGCGTGCCAGCTTGAGCTTGCGCAGTGACAGGCGTGCTCAATCACAGGATAATGCGCCAGCTTTTTCAGCGGCTCAGCTTCACGAGCCAGCTCGATACGTTTGCTTGTTTGGCCGCCTTAGCCTGACAACCCTGGAGTGTCTGGTTTGATCGTCTTCCGTTATTTGTCCCGCGAAGTCCTGTTGACCTTGAGCGCCGTCAGCGCTGTGTTGTTGGTCATCATCATGAGCGGGCGCTTCATCAAATTCCTGGCTCAGGCAGCTTCCGGCGCCCTTGACCCGGGTTCGCTGTTCCTGATCATGGGTTTTCGCCTGCCCGGCTTCCTGCAGCTGATTCTGCCTTTGGGGCTGTTTCTCGGGATCCTGCTGGCTTACGGCCGTCTGTACCTTGAAAGCGAAATGACAGTGCTCTCGGCCACGGGCATGAGCCAGCAGCGTCTGCTGGGCATGACCATGGTCCCGGCCGTCCTGGTTGCGCTGGTGGTTGCATGGCTGAGCCTTAGCCTGGCGCCGCAGGGTGCGAAGCAGTTTCAGTTGCTGCTCAATAAGCAGGATGCGATGACCGAGTTCGACACGCTGGTGCCGGGTCGCTTTCAGGCCTTGCGTGACGAGACGCGTGTGACCTACACCGAGCAACTGTCCGATGATCGTGCCAATTTGGGCGGCGTATTCATTTCGGAAAAGCGCATGTCCACTGACAAGAAGGATCGTGGCATTTCCGTGCTGGTTGCGCAGAAGGGGCGTCAGGAAGTCAAAGAGGATGGTAGCCGCTACCTGATCCTCGACAATGGCTATCGCTACGACGGTAATCCGGGGCAGGCCGACTACCGCGCCATCAAGTACGACACCTATGGAGTGCTGCTGTCCAAGCCGGATGTGAGCGAAGAAGTGACCGATCGCGATGCGATGGCGACCCGCGATCTGCTGGGTAATCCGGATCTTCGTGCGCGTGCCGAGCTGGAGTGGCGAGTCTCCCTGCCGTTGCTGGTGTTTATCGTGACACTGATGGCGGTGCCGTTGTCACGAGTCAATCCGCGGCAAGGTCGTTTCCTCAAGCTGCTCCCGGCGGTTCTTCTTTATATGGCTTATCTGACCATCCTGATTGCGGCCCGTGGCGCCTTGGAAAAAGGCAAGATCCCGGCGGCGCTGGGGTTGTGGTGGGTGCACGCGATCTTCCTGACCGTTGGTCTGGGGTTGCTGTACTGGGAACCGTTGCGCTTGAAGCTGGCGAGTCGCCGTAGTGTGCTGGAGATGGCCCGTGGATAAGCTGGATCGCTACATCGGTAGAAGCGTGTTCGTAGCCATTGTGGGAGTGTTGGGGGTCATTCTCGGTCTGGCGTCATTGTTTGCCTTCATCGACGAGATGACCGACGTCACCGATACCTACACCTTGGTCGACGTCTTGAGCTTCGTATTGCTGACCGCGCCGCGGCGTGTCTACGACATGTTGCCAATGGCAGCCTTGATCGGCTGCCTGATCGGGCTGGGCAGCCTGGCCAGCGCCAGCGAATTGACCATCATGCGCGCCGCTGGCGTGTCCATCGGTCGTATCGTCTGGGCAGTGATGAAGCCAATGCTGGTGTTGATGCTGGTTGGGGTTCTGGTCGGCGAATACGTTGCGCCGGCCACTGAAAGCCAGGCACAGGCCAATCGCTCCCTGGCTCAGGGTAGCGGTGATGCGCAAAGTGCCAAACATGGTTTGTGGCACCGTCAGGGCGATGAGTTCATTCACGTCAACGCCGTGCAGCCCAATGGTCTGCTATTTGGCGTGACCCGTTATCGTTTTGACGATCAGCGTCATATGCTCACTTCGAGCTTCGCCAAGCGCGCGGAATTCGATAAGGACCATTGGCAGTTGAGTGGTGTGACCACGACGCTTTTCCATGATGGCAGCACCGAGGTCGTCACGGCTCCCGAGGAGCGCTGGGACGTGGCGTTGAGCCCGCAACTGCTTAATACGGTCGTGATGGTGCCGGAAGCGCTGTCTATCACCGGGTTGTGGAGTTATATCCACTATCTGGCCGATCAGGGCTTGAACAACGGTCGCTACTGGCTCGCGTTCTGGGTCAAGGTGTTGCAACCCTTGGTCACCGCCGCGCTGGTGCTGATGGCTATTTCGTTCATTTTTGGCCCGTTGCGCTCGGTAACCCTTGGTCAACGGGTATTCACTGGTGTGTTGGTGGGCTTTACCTTCCGTATCGCTCAGGATCTGCTGGGGCCATCGAGTCTGGTGTTCGGTTTCTCGCCATTGTTCGCGGTATTGGTGCCGGCCGGTATCTGTGCGCTGGCCGGGGCCTGGTTGTTGCGCCGAGCCGGTTGATAGCGGGCTTTGCCCTGCGCTGGCTGAATAAAAACGCCCCTGTCGAAAGATCGGGGCGTTTTTTTTGTAAAGCCTTGCTACCCCGCTGCGGGCTGATCAAAGGAACTGAAGTTACAACTGCTACGCAGCCGAGCGCAGGCAAACGTGACGCTTGCTCGGTGTATCAGGTACAATTCCCGGCTATTTTTCGGCGGGCTATGCCTGCAGCCTTTTTGAGTGTTGATCCGTGAGTGATTTGAGTCATATCCGCAATTTCTCCATCATCGCCCACATTGACCATGGCAAGTCGACTCTGGCCGATCGCTTCATCCAGATGTGCGGCGGCCTGGCCGAGCGCGAAATGGAAGCCCAGGTACTGGACTCCATGGACCTTGAGCGTGAACGCGGGATCACCATCAAGGCACATAGCGTAACCCTGTATTACAAGGCCAAAGACGGCATCAACTACCAGTTGAACTTCATTGACACCCCGGGCCACGTTGACTTCACCTATGAAGTCAGCCGGTCGCTGGCGGCCTGTGAAGGCGCGCTGCTGGTGGTCGACGCCGGCCAAGGCGTTGAGGCCCAGTCGGTAGCCAACTGCTACACGGCGATCGAGCAGGGCCTGGAGGTCATGCCGGTACTGAACAAGATCGACCTGCCACAGGCCGATCCAGACCGCGTTAAAGAAGAAATCGAAAAAATCATCGGCATCGATGCCACCGACGCGGTCACCTGCAGTGCCAAGACCGGTCTGGGCGTCGATGAAGTGCTTGAGCGTCTGGTTCACACCATTCCTGCGCCGACCGGCAACATCGAAGATCCGCTGCAAGCGTTGATCATCGACTCCTGGTTCGACAACTACCTGGGCGTTGTGTCCCTGGTTCGCGTGCGCCACGGCCGCGTGAAGAAGGGCGACAAGATTCTGGTGAAATCCACCGGCAAGATCCACCTGGTGGACAGCGTCGGCGTATTCAACCCGAAACACACCGCTACCGTTGATCTGAAAGCCGGTGAAGTAGGCTTCATCATCGCCGGTATCAAGGACATTCACGGCGCGCCAGTCGGTGACACCCTGACCTTGAGCTCGACGCCGGACGTCGACGTATTGCCAGGTTTCAAACGCATTCAGCCGCAGGTGTACGCCGGTCTGTTCCCGGTCAGCTCCGATGACTTCGAAGATTTCCGTGAGGCCCTGCAAAAGCTCACGCTGAACGACTCCTCCTTGCAGTACACCCCGGAAAGCTCTGACGCGCTGGGCTTCGGCTTCCGTTGCGGGTTCCTCGGCATGCTGCACATGGAAATCATCCAGGAGCGCCTGGAGCGCGAGTACGACCTGGACCTGATCACCACGGCGCCGACGGTAATTTTCGAGCTGTTGCTCAAGAGCGGTGAAACGATTTACGTCGATAACCCGTCCAAGCTGCCGGATCTGTCGGCCATCGAAGACATGCGCGAGCCGATCGTGCGGGCCAATATTCTTGTGCCGCAAGAGCACCTGGGCAACGTCATTACCCTGTGCATCGAAAAACGTGGTGTACAGCACGACATGCTGTTCCTGGGCAGCCAGGTCCAGGTGACCTACGATTTGCCGATGAACGAAGTGGTTCTGGACTTCTTTGACCGTCTGAAGTCCACCAGTCGCGGCTATGCTTCGCTGGATTATCATTTCGATCGTTATCAATCAGCTAATCTGGTCAAGCTGGATGTATTGATCAACGGTGAGAAAGTCGACGCCCTGGCGTTGATCGTGCACCGTGACAACGCACACTACAAAGGCCGTGCGTTGACCGAGAAGATGAAAGAACTGATTCCGCGGCAGATGTTCGATGTGGCAATCCAGGCCGCCATTGGCGGGCAGATTGTGGCGCGGACAACCGTCAAGGCGCTCAGAAAGAACGTACTGGCCAAATGCTACGGTGGTGACGTTAGCCGTAAGCGCAAGCTGTTGGAAAAGCAGAAGGCCGGTAAAAAACGCATGAAGCAGGTGGGTAACGTGGAAATTCCACAAGAAGCCTTCCTTGCTGTGCTCAGGTTGGATAGTTAGGTCCTATGTCACTAAATTTCCCGCTGTTGCTGGTCATCGCTGTCGCCGTTTGCGGTTTGTTGGCGTTGCTCGATCTGCTCTTTCTGGCACCGCGCCGGCGTGCAGCCATCGCCACTTATCAGGGCAGCGTCAGCCAGCCCGATGTAGTCGTGGTCGAGAAGCTGAACAAAGAGCCGTTGCTGGTTGAATACGGCAAATCGTTCTTCCCGGTGTTGTTCATCGTGCTGGTACTGCGTTCGTTCCTGGTGGAACCGTTCCAGATTCCTTCGGGCTCGATGAAGCCGACCCTGGATGTCGGCGACTTCATTCTGGTGAGCAAGTTTTCTTACGGGATCCGCTTGCCGGTGATCGACAAGAAAGTCATCGAAGTCGGTGATCCGCAGCGCGGCGATGTGATGGTGTTCCGCTACCCAAGCGATCCGAACGTCAACTACATCAAGCGCGTAGTCGGCTTGCCAGGCGACGAAATTCGTTACACCGCCGACAAGCGACTGTTCGTCAATGGGCAATCGGTGGCCGAGCAGTTGGTGGGTTCCGAGCCAGGTACGTTGGGCAGTGCAGAGCTCTATAAGGAAAAACTCGGCGCTGTCGAGCACCTGATCCGCAAGGAAATGAGCCGCTTTCGTGCAACTCCGGACCATCAGTGGACCGTGCCTGCCGGGCATTACTTCATGATGGGCGACAACCGCGACAACTCCAATGACAGTCGCTACTGGGATGACCCGAGTATTCCCAAGGATCTTCTGGGCATGGTTCCCGACAAGAATATTGTCGGCAAGGCCTTTGCAGTCTGGATGAGCTGGCCCGAACCAAAACTCAGCCGCCTGCCGAATTTCTCGCGGGTTGGCCTGATCAAGTAATCACACACGGCGCTGTTGAACACAGCGCCGAATGCTTTTCTGGGTCTTGTAGAACGCTTCACGACGCCGGTTCCGCCGTCGTCAGTGATCTTTACAGCGATGTCGCCAGAAGCATGCAGTCAACAATATTCAGGATGTGGATTTGAACACAGCGTTAATTGTCGAGGGCCAGCGGTGCCTTGTCCCAATGGTGGCGATATTCGACCACGAACTCAGTGTGGGTAAACCGTGAGCGTCTCTTTAAGCCGTCTCGAGCGTCAGCTCGGCTATACCTTCAAGGATCAGGAACTGATGGTCCTGGCCCTGACTCACCGCAGTTTTGCCGGGCGCAACAATGAACGCCTGGAGTTTCTCGGTGATGCCATTCTCAACTTCGTCGCCGGTGAAGCACTGTTCGATCGCTTTCCGCTCGCTCGCGAAGGCCAGTTGTCGCGTTTGCGCGCACGGCTGGTGAAAGGCGAAACCCTGGCGGTGCTGGCTCGTGGTTTCGATCTGGGCGAGTACCTGCGTCTGGGCTCCGGCGAGTTGAAGAGCGGGGGCTTTCGTCGCGAGTCGATCCTCGCTGATGCCCTGGAAGCTCTGATCGGCGCCATCTACCTGGATGCGGGCATGGAGGTGGCGCGCGAGCGCGTACTGGCCTGGCTGACGTCCGAGTTCGAAGGCCTGACGCTGGTCGACACCAACAAAGATCCAAAGACCCGACTGCAAGAGTTCCTGCAGTCGCGTGCCTGTGACCTGCCACGTTATGAAGTGGTAGATATCCAGGGTGAGCCCCATTGCCGGACGTTCTTCGTCGAATGCGAAATCACCTTATTGAATGAAAAAAGCCGAGGTCAGGGTGTGAGTCGTCGTATTGCCGAACAGGTAGCGGCCGCCGCAGCACTGATAGCCCTGGGCGTGGAGAATGGCCATGACTGATTCAACTGCAACTCGCTGTGGCTATGTCGCCATCGTCGGCCGTCCCAACGTGGGCAAATCCACGCTGCTGAACCACATTCTCGGGCAAAAGCTGGCGATCACTTCGCGCAAGCCGCAAACCACCCGCCACAACATGCTCGGCATCAAGACTGAAGGCACCGTTCAGGCTGTCTATGTCGACACCCCGGGTATGCACAAGGGCGGCGAAAAAGCGCTCAACCGTTACATGAACAAAACCGCGTCAGCGGCGTTGAAAGACGTCGATGTGGTGATCTTCGTGGTCGACCGCACCCGCTGGACCGATGAAGACCAGATGGTGCTCGAGCGTGTTCAGTACGTTCAAGGCCCGGTCATCGTGGCATTGAACAAGACCGACCGCATCGAAGACAAAGCTGAACTGATGCCGCATTTGAGCTGGTTGCAAGAACAGTTGCCAAACGCGCAGATCATGCCGATTTCGGCGCAGCACGGTCACAACCTCGACGCCCTGGAGCGTGTGATCGCCGAGCACCTGCCGGAAAACGATCACTTCTTCCCGGAAGACCAGATCACTGATCGCAGCAGCCGTTTCCTTGCAGCGGAACTGGTGCGCGAGAAAATCATGCGTCAGATGGGCGCTGAATTGCCGTACCAGATCACCGTGGAAATCGAAGAGTTCAAGCAGCAGGGCAAGACCTTGCATATCCACGCCTTGATTCTCGTCGAGCGCGACGGTCAGAAGAAAATCATCATTGGCGAGAAGGGCGAGCGGATCAAACGCATCGGTACCGAGGCGCGCAAGGATATGGAGCTGCTGTTCGACTCCAAGATCATGCTCAACCTGTGGGTCAAGGTCAAAGGCGGCTGGTCCGACGACGAACGCGCCCTGCGTTCCCTGGGTTACGGCGACCTGTAATCGCCAAGGCTGGATGCAACAAAGATCTAATGTGGGAGCGGGCTTGCTCGCGAAGGCGGTGTCACAGTCGACAGAGATGTTGAATGTTGAACCGCTTTCGCGAGCAAGCCCGCTCCCACATTAGGTATGTGCCGTTTTCACTGGCTGTATTCTCTTAGAGATACTCGACTTCCATGCCCCCAACCCCACCCATCGCCCAACCCGCCTACGTACTGCACAGCCGGGCTTACCGCGAAAACAGTGCGCTGGTGGATTTCCTCACGCCTCAAGGTCGGCTGCGGGCGGTGTTGCGCAGTGCGCGGGGTAAGGCCGGGACATTGGCACGGCCGTTCGTGCCGCTGGAAGTCGAATTTCGTGGGCGCAGCGAGCTGAAAAATGTCGGGCGAATGGAAAGCGCCGGTGTTTCCACCTGGCTCAACGGTGAGGCGCTGTTCAGCGGGCTCTACCTCAATGAGCTGTTGATCCGCCTGCTGCCTGCCGAAGATCCTCACCCAGCCGTTTTCGATCACTACGCCGCGACCTTGCTGGCCCTTGCTGAAGGGCGTCCGCTCGAACCTTTGCTGCGGGCCTTCGAGTGGCGCCTGCTGGATGATCTCGGTTACGGATTCGCGCTGGACACCGACATTCATGGCGATCCGATAGCTGCGGACGGTATGTATCGCTTGCAAGTCGATGCCGGGCTTGAGCGGGTCTACTTACTGCAACCGGGATTGTTCAACGGCACTGAGCTGCTGGCCATGGCTGAAGCCGACTGGACTGCCCCCGGCGCGCTCTCCGCTGCCAAGCGTCTGATGCGTCAAGCGCTGGCTGTGCATCTCGGTGGTCGGCCATTGGTCAGTCGCGAGTTGTTTCGCAAGCCGTAGCGAGCGGTTTCCGGTCTCGGAAATACGTTCGAGTTTTGACGAGTGGATCTCGAAGTCAGGCAAGGCGCCGCGACGAGTCATCGCCCGCTGTGGCGAGGAGCGGCAACGCAACATGGCCGAAGTGTCGGACCGAACGAAAGACGCCGTCAAAAGCGAACAGTTATTTTCGTGACCGGACACTATATGCTGTGCGCCGAATCTTCCATTCTTCAGGAGCGCTTCCGTGACCACCAGCAATCGCATTCTTCTTGGCGTGAACATCGACCACGTTGCCACTCTGCGCCAGGCCCGGGGCACTCGTTATCCTGATCCGGTCAAGGCGGCGCTGGATGCGGAAGAGGCGGGGGCTGACGGGATTACCGTGCATTTGCGTGAAGACCGCCGACACATTCAGGAGCGTGATGTGCTGCTGCTCAAGGATGTGTTGCAAACCCGCATGAACTTCGAAATGGGCGTCACCGAAGAAATGATGGCTTTCGCCGAGCGCATTCGCCCGGCGCATATCTGTCTGGTCCCGGAAACCCGTCAAGAGCTGACCACCGAAGGCGGTCTTGATGTCGCGGGGCAAGAAGCGCGGATCAAGGCTGCGGTAGAGCGCCTGGCCAAATTCGGCTGTGAGGTCTCGCTATTTATCGATGCCGATGAGCGGCAGATCGAAGCGTCCAGGCGGGTCGGCGCACCGGCGATTGAATTGCACACCGGCCGTTACGCCGATGCGCAGACACCGACCGAAGTTGCAGAAGAATTGCTGCGAGTCGCTGATGGCGTGGCCTGCGGCCTGGCCCAAGGTCTGATCGTCAACGCCGGTCACGGCCTGCATTACCACAACGTCGAAGCCGTTGCCGCGATTCAAGGCATCAACGAATTGAACATCGGGCACGCGTTGGTGGCACATGCGCTGTTTGTCGGATTCAAGTCGGCAGTGGCGGAAATGAAGGCGTTGATTCTGGCGGCAGCAAAGGCCTGACAAGATCATTCCCACGCTCCCGCGTGGGAATGCCTCACTGGACGCTCCGCGTCCGTTTTCAGTCATGATCTACAGCGGTGGCATTTCTTCGGTCGGCTTGGTCTTGTCCACGCCGGGTACGTGCAGATTGCCTTCAGCCACCTGATTGCCCTCCAGCTGCGGCTGCGTGACCCAGGTCAGGATGTCGTAGTAACGACGGATGTTGGCGACAAAGTGCACCGGCTCACCGCCACGGGCATAGCCATAGCGGGTTTTGCTGTACCACTGCTTCTGCGCCAGGCGCGGCAGCATCTTCTTCACATCGAGCCATTTGTTCGGATTCAGGCCTTCTTTTTCGGCCAGTTTTCGAGCGTCATCAAGATGGCCGGTACCGACGTTGTAGGCCGCAAGTGCAAACCAGGTGCGATCCGGCTCTTCGATCTTGTCGTCCAGCTGATCCTTCATATACACCAGGTACTTGGCCCCGCCGCTGATGCTTTGCCTGGCGTCCAGGCGGTTGGACACGCCCATGGCCTGCGCGGTGTTCTGAGTCAGCATCATCATGCCGCGAACGCCGGTTTTGGAAGTGACTGCCGATTGCCATAACGACTCTTGATAGCCAATCGCGGCAAGCAGTCGCCAATCGACTTTTTCATCCTTGGCCGACGCTTTGAAGTGCTTTTCGTATTTGGGTAAGCGTTGCTGCAAATGCTGGGCGAAGGTGTAGGCACCGACATAGCCAAGTACGTCCACATGCCCATAATAGCGATCCTTCAAACGTTGCAAGGTGCCGTTCTTCTCCACCTTGTCGAGGAAAGTGTTGATCTCGTTGAGCAGGCTGTTGTCATCGCCAGGGGCCACGGCCCAGCTCTGGTTGCTGGCATCACCCAGGTCGAAGGCGACCCGCACATTGGGGAAGTAGACCTGGTTCATCGCCACTTCGTTGGAATCGACCAGCGTCAGATCAATCTGGCCCTCATCAACCATGCGCAGCAGGTCGACGACTTCAACGGCGTCGGACTCTTCGTATTCAATACCGGGATATTTGCGTTTCAGATCCGCCAGCTGCTCGGCGTGGGTGCTGCCCTTGAGCACCATGATGTGCTTGCCCACCAGGTCGGCAGCGTTGGTCGGGCGTGACTGGCCGTTGCGGTAGATGATCTGTGGAGTGACTTCCAGGTAGGTGTGGGAAAACCTGACCTGCTGTTTGCGCTTCTCGCTGCTGACCAGACCGGCAGCCGCCAGCACCGGGCCATTGGGTTTGCCTATCTGACTGAAAAGATCATCGAGGTTGTCAGCGGTTTCGATCTTCAGCTTGACGCCCAGGTCCTCGGCGAAACGTTTCACCAGCTCGTATTCGAAGCCGGTTTCGCCATTGCGATCCTGGAAGTAGGTGGCGGGGCTGTTACGGGTGACCACCCGCAGCACGCCATCCTCCTTTACGCGCTCGAGTGTGCTGGGTTTATCAACACAGGCACTGAGCATCAGGAAGAGTCCGGTTGCGATGAGCCATTTGACACAGCGCGGACGGAAAGCCGTTTTGGAAAACATTCGCGCAGTATACGCAAAGGACCACGACCGCCATATCTCGACAGCGAAGGGCATGTCTGCTAGCGAGAGAAAAAACCGGCTGAAGCCCTGAAAAACAGGCTCTGTGGCGCGAATGTGACGGCAAAAATAACCCGTCGCACGCGCCTTGATAGCCATTGGTTAAAGGCGCTGGGCCACGGGCCGACGTTCGGCCAAAGGCTGGCGTGCCGTTTCGGGTGCCGTCGCGGGCGGTTTAGGCTAGAATGCACGGCCTCAAAGCACACCCCTTCCCGAGGCTGTCCCGAAGATGTTGATCCTGCGCGGCGCTCCTGCCCTTTCTGCCTTTCGCCACAGCAAACTTCTTGAGCAACTGAGCCGATGCGTCCCGGCTGTCAGTGGCTTGTATGCTGAATTCGCTCACTTCGCCGAAGTCACCGGCGTTCTGACCGGCGACGAACAGCAGGTGCTGGCGCGCCTTCTGAAGTACGGCCCAAGTGTGCCGGTACAAGAGCCGACCGGCCGTCTGTTCCTGGTGTTGCCGCGTTTCGGCACCATTTCGCCATGGTCGAGCAAGGCCAGCGACATCGCCCGCAACTGCGGCCTGGCGAAAATCCAGCGCCTGGAGCGCGGTATCGCTTTCTACGTGGCCGGTGAATTCACCGACGCGCAAGCACAGCTGATCGCCGATGCGCTGCACGACCGCATGACCCAGATCGTGCTGGAAAACCTCGAGCAGGCTGCCGGTCTGTTCAGTCACTCCGAACCCAAGCCGCTGACTGCTATTGACGTGCTGGGTGGCGGTCGCACCGCGCTGGAGAAAGCCAACGTCGAGCTGGGCCTGGCCCTGGCGGAAGACGAAATCGATTACCTGGTCAACGCCTTCGTAGGCCTTGCGCGCAACCCGCACGACATCGAACTGATGATGTTCGCCCAGGCGAACTCTGAGCACTGCCGTCACAAGATCTTCAACGCCAGTTGGGACATCGACGGCGAGAACCAGGAAAAAAGCCTGTTCGGCATGATCAAGAACACCTACGTGATGCACAGCGAAGGCGTTCTGTCGGCTTACAAGGACAACGCTTCGGTGATTGTCGGCAACGTTGCCGGCCGTTTCTTCCCGGACCCTGAAACCCGCCAGTATGGCGCGGTGCAGGAACCGGTGCACATCCTGATGAAAGTCGAGACCCACAACCACCCGACCGCGATTGCCCCGTTTCCGGGCGCCTCCACCGGTTCCGGTGGCGAGATCCGCGACGAAGGCGCCACGGGTCGCGGTGCCAAGCCAAAGGCTGGCCTGACCGGTTTCACCGTGTCCAACTTGCAGATCCCGGGCTTCGAACAACCGTGGGAAGTGCCATACGGCAAACCCGAGCGCATCGTCACCGCGCTGGACATCATGATCGAAGGCCCATTGGGCGGCGCTGCGTTCAACAACGAATTCGGCCGTCCGGCGCTGACCGGTTATTTCCGTACCTTCGAACAATCCATCACCACCCCGCATGGCGATGAAGTGCGCGGTTACCACAAGCCGATCATGTTGGCGGGTGGTATGGGCAACATCCGTGAAGAACACGTGAAGAAAGGTGAAATCGTCGTTGGCTCCAAGCTGATCGTGCTCGGCGGCCCGGCAATGCTCATCGGCCTGGGCGGCGGCGCAGCTTCTTCCATGGCCACCGGCACCAGCTCGGCAGACCTGGACTTTGCTTCGGTACAGCGCGAAAACCCGGAAATGGAACGCCGTTGCCAGGAAGTCATTGACCGTTGCTGGCAGTTGGGTGAACACAACCCGATCAGCTTTATCCACGACGTGGGGGCGGGCGGTCTGTCCAACGCCTTCCCGGAACTGGTCAACGACGGCGACCGTGGTGGCCGCTTCGAGCTGCGCAACATTCCAAACGACGAGCCGGGCATGGCCCCGCACGAGATCTGGAGTAACGAATCCCAGGAACGCTACGTTCTGGCCGTCGGCCCGGCCGACTTCGAACGCTTCAAGGCGATCTGCGAACGTGAGCGCTGCCCATTCGCCGTGGTCGGCGAAGCCACTGCCGAGCCACAGCTGACTGTCACCGACAGCCACTTCGGCAACAGCCCGGTGGACATGCCGCTCGAAGTGCTGCTGGGCAAAGCCCCGCGCATGCACCGTTCGGTCGTTCGTGAAAGCGAGCTGGGCGACGATTTCGATCCGTCGACGCTGAACATCGCCGACTGCGTCGAGCGCGTTCTGCATCACCCGGCCGTGGCCAGCAAAAGCTTTTTGATCACCATCGGCGACCGCACCATCACCGGCCTCGTGGCCCGTGATCAGATGGTCGGTCCGTGGCAGGTTCCGGTGGCCGACGTTGCCGTCACCGCCACCAGCTTCGACGTTTACACCGGTGAAGCCATGGCCATGGGCGAGCGCACTCCGCTGGCGCTGCTGGACGCTCCGGCGTCGGGCCGCATGGCCATCGGCGAAACCCTGACCAACATCGCCGCGTCGCGCATCGGCAAGATCTCCGACATCAAACTGTCGGCGAACTGGATGTCCGCAGCCGGTCACCCGGGCGAAGACGCGCGTCTGTACGACACCGTCAAAGCGGTCGGCATGGAACTGTGCCCGGAACTGGGTATCACCATTCCGGTGGGCAAGGACTCGATGTCCATGGCCACCCGCTGGAACGATAAAGGCGTGGACAAGAGTGTAACCTCGCCAATGTCGCTGATCGTGACCGGTTTTGCACCGGTGACCGACATCCGTCAGACCCTGACCCCGCAACTGCGCATGGACAAGGGCACCACCGATCTGATCCTGATCGACCTGGGCCGTGGCCAGAACCGCATGGGCGCCTCGATCCTGGCGCAGGTTCACGGCAAGCTCGGCAAGCAGGCTCCGGACGTCGACGACGCCGAGGACCTGAAAGCCTTCTTCGCGGTGATCCAGGGCCTCAACGCCGACGGTCACCTGCTGGCCTACCACGACCGTTCCGACGGTGGTCTGCTGACCAGCGCCGTGGAAATGGCCTTCGCCGGCCACTGCGGTCTGAGCCTGAACCTCGACGGTCTGGCTGAAACCTCGGCCGATATCGCTGCGATCCTGTTCAACGAAGAGCTGGGTGCCGTGATTCAGGTTCGTCAGGACGCCACTGCGGACATCCTCGCGCAGTTCAGCGCTGCCGGCCTGGGCGACTGCGTTTCGGTGATCGGTCAGCCGCTCAACAACGGCGAAGTCACCATCAGCTTCAATGGTGAAACCGTTTTTGAAGGCCAGCGTCGTCTGCTGCAACGTCAGTGGGCCGAAACCAGCTACCAGATTCAGCGTCTGCGCGACAACGCTGATTGCGCCGAGCAAGAGTTCGACGTACTGCTGGAAGAAGACAACCCGGGTCTGAGCGTCAAGCTGAGCTACGACGTGAACCAGGACATCGCTGCGCCGTACATCAAGAAAGGCATTCGTCCTCAGGTGGCGGTACTGCGTGAGCAGGGCGTCAACGGTCAGGTGGAAATGGCTGCGGCGTTCGACCGTGCCGGCTTCAACGCGATCGACGTGCACATGAGCGACATTCTTGCCGGTCGTGTCGACCTCAACGAGTTCAAAGGTCTGGTGGCGTGCGGTGGTTTTTCCTATGGCGACGTTCTCGGCGCGGGTGAGGGCTGGGCCAAGTCGGCACTGTTCAACAGCCGTGCACGGGATGCCTTCCAGGGCTTCTTCGAACGTAACGACAGCTTCACCCTCGGTGTGTGCAACGGTTGCCAGATGATGTCCAACCTGCACGAACTGATCCCGGGCAGCGAGTTCTGGCCGCACTTCGTGCGTAACCGTTCCGAGCAGTTCGAAGCCCGTGTGGCGATGGTTCAGGTGCAGGAATCGAACTCGATCTTCCTGCAAGGCATGGCCGGTTCGCGTATGCCAATCGCCATCGCCCACGGTGAAGGCCATGCTGAGTTCGAGAGCGAAGAGGCACTGCTCCAGGCCGATCTGTCCGGTTGCGTGGCGATGCGTTTCGTCGACAACCACGGCAAGGTCACTGAAAACTACCCGGCCAACCCGAACGGCTCGCCGCGCGGGATCACCGGGCTGACCAGCCGCGACGGTCGTGTGACCATCATGATGCCGCACCCTGAGCGGGTGTTCCGTGCCGTGCAGAACTCCTGGCGCTCGGAAGACTGGAACGAAGACGCGCCATGGATGCGCATGTTCCGTAACGCTCGGGTCTGGGTTAACTAAAAGCCGTGTACAAGCTCAGCTTTTTTGTGCCGCCCAGCCACGTCGACGTGGTCAAAAGCGCCGTATTCGCCGCCGGTGGCGGGCGGATCGGTGCTTATGATCAGTGTTCGTGGCAGGTGCTGGGCCAGGGCCAGTTTCGTCCACTGGACGGCAGTCAGCCGTTTCTCGGGCAAACCGGTCTGGTTGAGCAAGTGGCGGAATGGAAGGTTGAGCTGGTGGTGGCCGATGAATTGATCCACTCGGTGGTGATGGCACTCAAGCAAAGCCATCCCTATGAGACGCCGGCTTATGAAGTGTGGCGGTTGGAAGATTTCTGATCCGACGCCGTAAAATGAAAAACCCGCTGAATCGGTAACGGTCAGCGGGTTTTTTGTTGTTCGTTCTGGCGCCTCGCGGGCAAGAACCAGGCGGCTCCTGCAGTTGATCGCATTTCCCGGTAGGAGCTGGCGCAGCCTGCGATCTTTTGATCTTCTTTTAAATTACGGACGAATTTCGATCATCGTGCCGTCCGGGACCAGGCCCCAGATTTCGCGCATGTCGATGTTGCGCAAGGCAATACAGCCGTCGGTCCAGTCCAGGGTATGGAAAAGCTGCTCCGGGTAATCCAGGGTATCCGGGGTGCCGTGGATCATGATCATGCCCCCGGGCTCTACCCCTTCACGACGCGAACGCACGGAGTCGCTGACGTTTGGGTAGGAGATGTGCATGGCCAGGTTGAAGCGGTCACTGATCTTGCGCCAGTCCACCCAATAAATACCTTCCGGCGTGCGTTTATCGCCTTCCATGAGCTTCGCGCCTCTGGGCTGTTTGCCCAGGGAGATGCGATAGGTCCTGACCGGCTTGCCGCCGTTGAGCAATTGCAGTTGGCGGGCTGATTTGAGTACCAGCACTTTTTCGATGACTTTGCCATCCAGGGTTACCACCGTGGAGGCGGTGGCCTGGGAGGCAGTAACGAACAACAGGCAGAAGAGGGCAAGCAACCAGCGCATTACAGCGATATCCCTAAGAGTACGGTGTACTTTCTATTATTTAAGTGTAATCGCAGGTTGCGCGAGTGGTGGAATCGATTCGGACCGGACCGGGTAAACCTGTGTCTGTCTGTCAGCGAAGAAGCATTCTAAAGTACGCCCGACGGTGCGGAAAGCCAGCTCGGACCAAGGGATGTCGGCTTCTTCGAAAAGTCGCACTTCCAGGCTCTCTTCGCCGGCAGCAAAGTCGAGGTCCGCCAGCTCTGCGCGAAAGAACACATGCACCTGATTGATATGCGGCACGTCGATCAAGGTGTAGATGCTCAGGTTACGTACCCGCGCGCAGGCCTCCTCGCTGGTCTCGCGAATCGCGGCTTGCTCGACGGTTTCGCCGTTCTCCATGAAGCCCGCCGGCAACGTCCAGTAACCGCGTCGCGGTTCGATGGCGCGACGGCAGAGCAGTACCTGGGTGCCCCAGGTCGGCAGGCAACCGGCGACAATATTCGGGTTCTGGTAATGAATGGTCTGGCAGTGATCACAGACAAAACGCAGGCGCGAGTCGCCTTCGGGAATGCGCTGGGTAACCGGGTTGCCGCAGTGGCTGCAGAATTTCATGCTGGGTTTCCGTAAATGCTGTGCCTATCTTGGCGTGCGGGGCCCTGTGTCGGCAAGTTGTCGTTAAGCGACATGCAGTGGATCGGGGGTTGGGCGAGGGATTTCTTTGGTGCATGATGCAAAGTAGCCAACAGATCGAGATGACTCATGCTGGACGAGCTACTTCATCGCGTAAGCAATCACATTCCGCGTACGCTGGAGACTGACCGACGTTTCCCCGAAGCCGCAGTGCTGGTGCCTATCACCCGCAGTGACGAGCCAGAGCTGGTATTGACCCTGCGCGCGAGCGGGCTCTCGACCCATGGCGGCGAAGTGGCTTTTCCGGGGGGGCGGCGCGATCCGGAAGATCCCGACCTGATCTTTACCGCCCTGCGCGAAGCCGAAGAAGAAATCGGCTTGCCGCCTGGTCTGGTAGAAGTGATCGGGCCACTCAGTCCGCTGATCTCCCTGCACGGCATCAAGGTCACACCTTACGTCGGGGTGATCCCGGATTTCGTTGAGTACCGGGCCAACGATGCCGAGATTGCCGCGGTGTTCAGCGTGCCGTTGGAGTTCTTCCGCGAGGACCCACGTGAACATACCCACCGTATCGACTATCAGGGGTGCAGTTGGTATGTGCCCAGCTATCGTTTCGGTGAGTACAAGATTTGGGGGCTGACAGCGATTATGATCGTCGAGTTGATCAACCTGCTCTATGACGCAAAAATCAGCCTGCATCACCCGCCCAAAAGCTTTATCAATATTTGAAGCCATTGCTCACATGGCCTGAACCCGTGGCACCGTAAGCCTTGAGGATAACTAGATGAAATACCGCCTGGGCGACGCCCGAGTCGAAACCCATCCACAGAGCTGGGTTGCACCCAACGCCACGCTGGTGGGCAAGGTCAAACTGGAGGAGGGCGCCAACGTCTGGTTCAATGCGGTATTGCGCGGTGACAATGAACTGATCCTGATCGGCAAGAACAGCAATGTGCAAGATGGCACCGTCATGCACACCGATATGGGGTATCCGCTGACCATCGGTACCGGTGTGACCATCGGCCATAACGCCATGCTGCATGGTTGCACCGTCGGCGATTTCAGCCTGATCGGTATTAATGCAGTGATCCTTAACGGCGCGAAAATCGGCAAGAACTGCATCATCGGCGCCAATTCGCTGATTGGCGAAGGCAAGGAAATTCCCGATGGTTCGCTGGTGATGGGCTCGCCGGGCAAGGTAGTGCGCGAGTTGACCGAATCGCAGAAGAAAATGCTCGAAGCCAGCGCCGCGCACTATGTCCACAACTCCCGGCGTTACGCCCGGGATCTCGTTGAGCAGCAAGAATGAGCACGACCGAAAGACCAGTCGTCTCGCCCTGCGTGAACATTTGCGCACTCGATGAGGATGACGTCTGCACCGGCTGTCAACGCACCGTCGATGAAATCACCCGCTGGAGCCGGATGGACAACGACGAGCGCCGTAAGGTGCTGGGGTTGTGTCATGAACGGGCGAAGTCCAGCGGGTTGGTGTGGATGATCGGGGCCAAGCCGAATATCTGAACCTCGCCACGGGTTTGGTGTGACTTCCTTGGCCCAGCCCCATCGCCTGACGTACCCTGTGTGCCTTGTTTCCAGGTTCCCCTGCGCGCCATGCTCTTCCTGATCGCTTACATCGCCAGCGTCGTGCTGATCAACTACGCCTTTTCCACCGCCCCGCAGCTGGACATTATCTGGTCGGCCTGGGGCGGGTTGGTGTTCGTGTTGCGAGACATGGTGCAAACCCGTTTTGGCCACGGCGCCATTCTTGCGATGCTGGCCGCGCTGGTGCTGTCCTACGTCACTTCGGATCCGTCGATCGCGCTGGCCAGCGCGATCGCCTTCGCAGTCTCCGAATGCATTGACTGGCTGGTGTTCAGTATCACCAGGCGGCCGTTGCACGATCGCCTGTGGATAAGTTCGGCGCTGAGCATTCCGCTGGATACCGTCATCTTTTTCGGCCTGATCGGCGCACTGACTCCGGGTGTGGTTCTCACCGCTCTGGGTTCGAAATTCGCTGGCGTGACCGTCGTTTGGCTGGCCATGGCCTGGCGTTTGCGCAAGAACGCGGTCCTGGGTTAAAGCCAAACCGCCCGGTTCATGTAAAATGCCGCGCTTTCTCCCCATGGGAAGCCCGCTCAGCGTGCGACCCTCGATGATCCGCTCCTTTGAGGACCTGAGATGACCCGTATCGGAACTCCATTGTCGCCAACCGCGACCCGCGTTTTGCTGTGTGGCTGCGGTGAGCTGGGCAAAGAGGTGGTAATCGAGCTGCAACGCCTGGGCGTTGAAGTGATTGCCGTGGATCGCTACGCCAATGCGCCGGCCATGCAAGTGGCTCACCGCAGCCATGTGATCAACATGCTCGACGGTGCGGCGCTGCGTGCAGTGATCGAAGCCGAGAAGCCGCACTTCATCGTGCCGGAAATCGAAGCCATCGCCACCGCCACCCTGGTTGAGCTCGAGGCCGAAGGTTTCACGGTGATTCCAACCGCCCGTGCCGCTCAGCTGACCATGAACCGCGAAGGCATCCGTCGCCTGGCCGCTGAAGAGCTGGACCTGCCGACCTCGCCGTACCATTTCGCCGATACCGTCGAAGACTACCGCAAGGCGGTCGAAGATCTTGGCTTCCCGTGTGTGGTCAAGCCGGTGATGAGTTCGTCGGGCAAAGGCCAGAGCCTGCTACGCAGCGTCGATGACGTGCAGAAAGCCTGGGATTACGCGCAAGAAGGCGGCCGTGCCGGCAAAGGGCGGGTGATCATCGAAGGCTTTATCGACTTCGATTACGAAATCACGTTGCTGACGGTGCGTCATATCGGCGGTACCACCTTCTGCGCGCCGGTCGGCCATCGTCAGGAGAAGGGTGACTACCAGGAGTCCTGGCAGCCGCAGGCCATGAGCCCGATCGCGCTGGCTGAGTCCGAGCGTGTTGCCAAGGCCGTGACCGAGGCCTTGGGTGGCCGTGGTCTGTTCGGTGTTGAGCTGTTCATCAAGGGCGATCAGGTCTGGTTCAGCGAAGTGTCGCCACGCCCGCACGACACTGGTTTGGTGACCCTGATTTCCCAGGATCTTTCGCAGTTCGCCCTGCATGCCCGGGCAATCCTTGGTTTGCCAATCCCGTTGATCCGTCAGTTCGGCCCATCGGCCTCGGCGGTGATCCTGGTGGAAGGGCAGTCGACCCAGACTGCATTCGCCAACCTGGGCGCTGCGTTGAGCGAACCGGATACTGCCCTGCGTTTGTTCGGCAAGCCAGAAGTGAATGGCCAGCGCCGCATGGGCGTTGCCCTGGCGCGTGACGAGTCGATCGAGGCCGCAAGGGCCAAGGCGACCCGTGCTTCGCAAGCGGTTGTTGTAGAGCTGTAACCGAGTCGCGGCCATCGCGAGCAAGCTCGCTCCCACAAGGACGATGCATTTCCCTGTAGGAGCGAGCTTGCTCGCGATGCGATCTATCAGGCGACTCGATTCAAATCATTTCCTCTGGTCTCTTTCAAGCACAGCACAGCCATCAAGCTGAGCAGCGCTGCGCCTGACACATAGCCGCCGACCCAACTCAAACCGCCCATTGCCACCAGCTTCTGCGCAAAGAACGGTGCCGCCGATGCACCGACAATGCCGCCCAAATTGTAGGCTGCTGATGCGCCGGTATAACGCACATGCGTGGGAAACAGTTCCGGCAGCAAAGCGCCCATGGGTGCGAAGGTCACGCCCATCAAAAACAGCTCGATGCACAGGAACAGCGCAACACCCCAGGTCGAGCCCTGAGTCAGCAACGGCTCCATGGTAAAACCGGAAAGAACCGCCAGTACAGCGCCGACAATCAACACCGGTTTGCGCCCGTAACGGTCGCTGGCCAAGGCTGCCAGTGGTGTGGCCGCGGCCATGAACAGTACGGCGAAGCACAGCAGGCCAAGGAAGGTTTCACGGCTATAGCCGAGGGTCGAGACACCGTAACTCAGCGAGAATACTGTCGAAATATAAAACAGTGCATAGCAGACCACCATCGCAGCCGCGCCGAGCAGCATCGGCGCCCAATGCTGGCTGAACAGTTCAACGACCGGGATCCTCACCCGCTCCTGACGGGCAATGGCGTTGGCGAAAACTGGAGTTTCATGCAGTTTCAGGCGCACATAGAGGCCGACCATTACCAGTGCTGCGCTGAGCAGGAACGGAATTCGCCAGCCCCACGAGCGGAACTGTTCGTCGTTCAGGGTCATTGCCAGGGTCAGGAACAGGCCGTTGGCGGCGAGGAAACCGATCGAGGGGCCGAGCTGAGGGAACATGCCGAACCAGGCGCGTTTGCCCTTCGGTGCGTTCTCGGTGGCGAGCAGCGCCGCGCCACCCCATTCGCCGCCCAGACCAAGCCCCTGACCGAAGCGCAGCACGCACAGCAGGATCGGGGCCCAGGCGCCGATGCTGTCATAGCCGGGCAGCACGCCGATCAGCGTGGTGCAGACGCCCATCAACAGCAAGGATGCGACCAGCGTCGATTTGCGGCCGATGCGATCACCGAAGTGACCGAACAGCGCCGAACCCAGAGGTCGGGCCAGAAAGGCGATACCGAACGTGAGGAATGCCGAAAGCATTTGCGCAGTGCCGGAGGACTGCGGGAAGAACACCGGGCCGATGACCAGCGCTGCCGCAGTGGCGTAAACGTAGAAGTCGTAGAACTCGATGGCGGTGCCGATGAAGCTGGCAGTGGCCACGCGGGTGGCGGAGTTCGTCGGTTGGGCGGGTGCAGTGTCACTATACGTGGTGCTGGTAGTCATGCGGTTATCCCTGACAGTCATGTGCTCCGTTGGAGCGAATTATTATGGTCGAACACCCAGGGATGTGGGTTTTACGCAGGCGCGACTCGGGATGGGAGTCGGCGCCGGACAGGTGCAGGCAATGCGGGGCCAGAACTCGCTGAGTGCGGGTAGCACGTGGTCCGGCGGGGCTTGGGTAAGCGGGTTCGATTATAGGAAGCCGCTTATCGATCAAACAAGGAGTAGAGCAGCCTAAATACAGCTGCTAGGGAGCTGCGTTTTATAAAGACACTGGAACGGAGCCGGTGTGCCAGATCAGTACACGGCTGACGCGATTGTCTTCGGTGGCGAGGATTTCCAGGCGATAGCGGCCAATCTTCAGGCATACCGCGCTGTCCGGGATGGTTTCCAGAGCTTCGGTGACCAGCCCGTTGAGGGTTTTCGGGCCGTCGCTGGGCAAGTGCCAGCCGAGACTCTTGTTCAGATCGCGAATCGATGCAGCACCGTCGATCACCAGGCGGCCGTCGGCCTGGGGATGAATGTGTGGATTGTCGATGCGTTGCTCGCTTTCGAACTCGCCGACGATCTCTTCGAGAATATCTTCCAGAGTGACTATGCCGAGCACTTCACCGTATTCATCAACCACCATGCCCAGACGGCGCTGCTGTTTGTGGAAATTGAGTAACTGCAGCTGTAGAGGGGTGCTTTCCGGAACGAAATAAGGTTCGTGACAGGCATCCAGCAATGCGTTCTTGGTCAGGCTCGCGTCTGGCAACAAGTGGCGAATCTGGCGGGTGTTGAGCACCGCCTCGACCTGGTTGATATCGCTGTGGAACACCGGCAGCCGAGTGCGTTTGGAGAGTCGCAGCTGTTCGATGATCTCTTCGATCGGATCGTCCAGATTGATCCCGTCGACTTCGCTGCGTGGTACCAGGATGTCGTTGACCGTGATGTTGTCCAGTGCATGAATGCCGGACAACAGGTGTGGGCGGCAGGCGGCGTGTTCGTGGTTCGGTTCGTGGTCAAGGGCTGGCGGTAACTCATCATCGCTCAGTTTGACGCTGGCGGATTTGACGCTGAGCGGGCGCAGAAGCAATCGGGCGATGCTGTTCAATAGCCATGCGGCGGGATAGAGGATCTTCAGTGGCACGCCAAGCAGGGTATTGCCCAATCCAAGGATTGCTTCGGGATAACGTGTGGCGAGGGTTCGCGGCAGGTAGTCGGCGAACACCAACAGGATCGCGGTGGCACTCAGGAAGGCCAGCAACGGCCCTTTCTCTTGCCAGTAACCTACGGCTAGCAACGTGCCGATAATCACCGCCAGCACCCGGCTCAGCGTGTTGCAAAAGATCAGGCTCTCGCGCGGGAAGCTCAGTCTGGCCAGTGGCTTGTCACCCGAACGCGACGCGGTGCGCTGGGCCAGCAGATGCTGTTGAGCGATCTCGATGGCGGTAAATAGTCCCGACCATAAAACCAGCAGGGCCAGTACCGCGAGCATAGGCCCCAAGGGCAAGTTGTCCATTATGGTTGCCCGTCAGATATGCAGGATGTATTCACGGACCAGCTTGCTGCCGAAGTACGCCAGCATCAGCAGGCAGAAACCGGCAAGGGTCCAGCGAATGGCCTTGTGTCCGCGCCAGCCGAGGCGGTTACGGCCCCACAGCAGCACACTGAAGACGATCCAGGCCAGGCACGCCAGCAGGGTCTTGTGCACCAGGTGTTGGGCGAACAGGTTCTCGACAAACAGCCATCCGGAGATCAGCGACAGCGACAGCAGCGTCCAGCCAGCCCAGAGGAAACTGAACAGAAAGCTTTCCATGGTTTGCAGTGGCGGGAAATTCTTGATCAGGCCGGAGGGGTGTTTGTGCTTGAGCTGATGATCCTGCACCAGCAGCAGCAAGGCCTGGAACACCGCGATGGTGAACATGCCATAGGCCAGGATCGACAACAGAATATGTGCAAGGATTCCTGGCTCTTCATCGATTACCTGCACGGTGCCCGAAGGTGCGAACTGCGCCAGTAACACCGTCGCCATTCCTAACGGGAATAGTAATAAAAGAAGGTTTTCCACCGGGATCCGCGAGCAAGCCAGCAGGGTCAGGGCAATTACCGCTGCGGCGATCAGGCTGGCGGCGCTGAAGAAGTCCAGGCCCAGGCCGCCCGGGGTCATCAGATGGGTGAAGAGGCTGGCGCTGTGAGCCAGCACCGCGAGGATGCCGAGCGTGACCAGCAGGCGTTTGTTTGCCTTGGCGCCGTTGGCCAGCCGGGTGCCTTGATAGATAGTCGCAGCGGCGTATAGGCAGGCGGCGGCGAGGGTGGTTAGCAAGCTGGGTGACAAGGGGAGCATAAATCCTGTTAGGCAAGCCCGAAAGGAACTGAGTTTGGCATAGAACCCACATATCACGAAAGACCACGCAACCAGACGGCGAGGTGTGCGCCGGGCCCAGTCTTCGCTATAATCCGCGACCTGCCCACGCCGCAGGCTCGCCGAGCGTTCGTTTTTCACGGGCTGGGCCGCCATTACCTCGGTCTACAATAGGGCCTGAAAGGATCGCGCATGTTTGAAAACCTAACCGACCGTCTCTCGCAGACGCTGCGCCATGTCACCGGCAAGGCCAAGCTGTCCGAAGACAATATCAAAGACACCCTGCGTGAAGTGCGCATGGCGTTGCTCGAAGCCGACGTCGCCTTGCCGGTGGTCAAAGACTTCGTCCATGCGGTCAAGGAGCGCGCTGTCGGCACAGAGGTGTCGCGCAGTCTGACGCCGGGCCAGGCCTTCGTGAAGATCGTTCAGGCCGAACTCGAAAGCCTGATGGGCGCCGCCAACGAAGACCTGAACCTGAGTGCTGTGCCGCCGGCCGTAGTGCTGATGGCCGGTCTGCAAGGTGCCGGTAAAACCACCACCGCCGGTAAACTTGCGCGCTTCCTTAAAGAGCGCAAAAAGAAGAGCGTCATGGTGGTTTCGGCGGACGTCTACCGTCCGGCGGCGATCAAACAGCTGGAAATGCTCGCCGGTGAAGTCGGCGTAACCTTCTTCCCGTCTGATCTCAGCCAGAAGCCGGTGGCGATCGCTGAGGCGGCTATTAAAGAAGCCCGACTCAAATTCATCGATGTGGTGATCGTCGATACCGCCGGTCGTCTGCACATCGACGCCGAGATGATGGGCGAGATACAGGCCCTGCATGCGGCGATCAAACCTGTAGAAACACTGTTCGTGGTCGACGCCATGACCGGTCAGGACGCCGCCAACACCGCCAAGGCCTTTGGTGATGCGCTGCCGCTGACCGGTGTGATTCTGACCAAGGTCGACGGTGACGCCCGTGGCGGTGCTGCGCTGTCTGTGCGTGCGATTACCGGCAAGCCGATCAAGTTCATCGGTATGGGCGAGAAGAGCGATGCGCTCGATCCGTTCCACCCTGAGCGGATCGCTTCGCGGATCCTCGGCATGGGCGACGTGCTCAGCCTTATCGAGCAGGCCGAGCAGACCCTTGATAAAGACAAAGCCGAAAAACTGGCGAAAAAGCTCAAGAAAGGTAAAGGTTTCGATCTCGAAGACTTCCGCGATCAACTGCAACAGATGAAGAACATGGGCGGCCTCGGCGGTCTCATGGACAAACTGCCAAATATCGGTGGTGTGAATCTGGCGCAAATGGGCAATGCCCAGGGCGCAGCAGAGAAACAGTTCAAGCAAATGGAAGCCATCATCAACTCCATGACCCCGGCCGAGCGCCGTGACCCTGAGCTGATCAGTGGTTCGCGCAAACGTCGGATCGCCATGGGTTCCGGTACGCAGGTGCAGGACATCGGTCGCTTGATCAAGCAGCACAAGCAGATGCAGAAGATGATGAAAAAATTCTCCGCCAAAGGCGGAATGGCGAAAATGATGCGCGGCATGGGCGGAATGTTGCCCGGCGGCGGCATGCCGAAAATGTAAAGTTTTCGCGCCGGCAGTTATGTCGGCGCTACCCCACACGGACGTGGGATCTCCAGCAAACCCGCACTTGGCGGGAGCTGACCCGCCGTCGTTCGCGACGGCTCTATAGCAAATCTTGATGGCATGCCGATAGGCGCCGGAAAAAGACATTTGCAAAAGTCCGGATATTCCTTAGAATATGCGGCCTTTCGGGCACCTATGCCCGCTGTGCATTTAGATTTGCAGCACCGACTACAGGAACGATGTTCACATGCTAACAATCCGTCTTGCCCTTGGCGGCTCCAAAAAGCGCCCGTTTTACCACTTGACCGTGACCGACAGCCGCAACCCACGCGACGGTTCGCACAAAGAACAAGTTGGTTTCTTCAACCCGATCGCTCGTGGTCAAGAAGTCCGCCTGTCCGTGAACCAAGAGCGCGTAGCCTACTGGCTGAGCGTTGGTGCACAACCTTCTGAGCGTGTTGCTCAGTTGCTCAAGGATGCTGCTAAGGCTGCGGCCTGAGCAATATGAACGCGACGCCAGCAATCGCTGATGATTTGATCGTTATCGGCAAGATTTATTCTGTTCACGGCGTTCGCGGCGAAGTGAAGGTGTATTCCTTTACTGATCCGATTAAAAACCTGTTGGACTACAAAACCTGGACGCTGCGGCGCGAAGGCAATGTGAAACAGGTTGAGCTGGTCAGCGGACGCGGGAACGACAAGTTCCTGGTCGCAAAGCTCAAGGATCTTGATGATCGTGAAGAAGCTCGTCTTCTGGCCGGTTACGAGATCTGCGTGCCGCGCAACCTGTTCCCTGAACTGACCGACGGCGAGTACTACTGGTACCAGCTGGAAGGTCTGAAGGTTATCGACACTCACGGGCAATTGTTCGGGAAAATCGATCATCTTCTGGAAACCGGCGCCAATGATGTAATGGTGGTCAAGCCTTGCGCTGGCAGCCTGGATGATCGCGAACGCCTGTTGCCGTATACCGGGCAATGCGTGTTGGCCGTCGACCTGGCAGCGGGCGAGATGAAGGTGGAATGGGATGCGGACTTCTAAACGTGGCTAATTTGCGCGTAGAAGTGATCAGTTTGTTTCCCGAGATGTTTTCCGCCATCAGCGACTACGGCATTACCAGCCGCGCGGTGAAACAGGGGCTCTTGCAGCTGACCTGTTGGAATCCGCGAGACTACACAACGGATCGACATCACACTGTGGATGATCGCCCATTTGGCGGTGGTCCGGGCATGGTGATGAAGATCAAGCCCCTGGAAGATGCTCTGGTTCAGGCCAGGCAGGCAGCCGGGGAGGCGGCGAAGGTAATTTACCTGTCGCCCCAAGGCCGTCGATTGACTCAGTCGGCGGTACGCGAGTTGGCGAATGAGGAAGCATTAATCCTGATTGCCGGCCGCTATGAAGGCATTGACGAGCGGTTTATTGAAGCTCATGTCGATGAAGAGTGGTCGATTGGCGACTATGTACTTTCCGGTGGCGAGCTGCCGGCGATGGTCCTGATAGATGCGGTTACACGACTGCTGCCCGGAGCTTTAGGGCATGCGGACTCCGCCGAGGAAGATTCCTTTACGGATGGTTTGCTGGATTGCCCGCATTACACCCGACCGGAGGTGTATGTGGATCAGCGTGTTCCCGACGTGTTGCTAAGTGGCAACCACGCACATATCCGGCGATGGCGTTTACAGCAGTCCCTTGGCAGGACCTTTGAACGACGCGCCGATCTTCTGGAAAGCCGCTCGCTTTCTGGAGAAGAGAAGAAGCTGCTCGAGGAATACATCCGCGAGCGGGACGATAGTTAACAACGTATCGATGGTAGATCCGACGATTTACCTTAGGAGCACAGCATGACTAACAAAATCATCCTTGCACTCGAAGCAGAGCAGATGACCAAAGAGATCCCTACCTTTGCCCCGGGCGACACCATTGTCGTTCAGGTGAAAGTGAAGGAAGGCGACCGTTCGCGTCTGCAAGCGTTCGAAGGCGTTGTAATCGCCAAGCGTAACCGTGGTGTGAACAGTGCTTTCACTGTTCGTAAAATCTCCAACGGTGTTGGCGTAGAGCGTACTTTCCAGACCTACAGCCCGCAAATCGACAGCATGGCCGTTAAACGTCGCGGTGACGTACGTAAAGCCAAGCTGTACTACCTGCGCGACCTGTCCGGTAAAGCAGCTCGCATCAAGGAAAAACTGGTTTAAGTCCAGCTTCTCCGATGCGAAAAAAGCAGCCTGCGGGCTGCTTTTTTGTTGCCTGTTTTTTGCCCCCGATCCCACTGGAGATCGGCTAAAACTGTGGACTCGCTGTTGCCCTGTTCCTTGAAATGGCGTGCTATGAAAGACTAGTGATCATCACCACTGTTCGCTATTTATTTATACGCGGCCTTGAGCTTGCGAATCCTGAGTGCTCATGCCTGCCATCGATCATCCCCTGATAGACCAGTTTCTCGATGCCCTATGGTTGGAAAAGGGTCTTGCCGAAAATACCCGTGACGCCTATCGCAGTGACTTGGCACTGTTCAACGGCTGGCTGCGCGAGCAAAGCCTGGAGCTGGTCAACGCCGGTCGCGAGCTGATTCTCGATCATCTGGCCTGGCGTCTGGAGCAGGCCTATAAACCACGTTCCACAGCGCGTTTTCTCTCGGGTGTACGTGGTTTTTATCGTTACCTGCTGCGGGAAAAATTGATTGCGGTCGACCCGACGTTGCAAATTGATATGCCGCAGCTGGGCAGGCCATTGCCCAAATCCCTGTCAGAAGCGGACGTTGAGGCGCTGCTGACGGCACCGGACCTGAGTGAGGCTATCGGTCAGCGTGATCGCGCCATGCTCGAAGTGCTGTATGCCTGTGGTTTGCGCGTGACCGAGCTGATCAGCCTGACCCTGGAGCAAGTCAATCTGCGCCAGGGCGTGCTGCGGGTGATGGGCAAAGGCAGCAAGGAGCGGCTGGTGCCGATGGGCGAGGAGGCGATTGTCTGGGTCGAGCGCTACATGCGCGACGCTCGTGGCGAGCTGCTGGGCGGGCGACCTAGCGACGTGTTGTTCCCCAGCCTGAGAGGTGAACAGATGACCCGGCAAACGTTCTGGCACCGGATCAAGCACCAGGCAAAAGTCGCCGGGATCGGAAAATCCCTGTCCCCCCACACCTTGCGCCATGCCTTTGCCACCCACTTGCTCAACCATGGCGCCGATCTGCGGGTGGTGCAGATGCTGCTCGGTCACAGCGACCTGTCGACCACGCAGATCTACACTCATGTGGCGCGAGCCCGGTTGCAAGACCTGCACGCCAAACACCACCCTCGAGGATGATTGCCGGCTCTGTGTAGGCGCGAGCTTGCTCGCGATGGTCGCGAACGATAACGCGTGTTGTCTGAGTGAGCGCGTCGTCCTTGCGTTAATCGCGAGCAATCGAGCGTCGACCGGCTGCTCCTGCAAGGGGCGATTTTGATGTGTTGTCTGAGCGGCAGTCGGCCCCGCAGGCCAACTGTGGTAGGCTTTGTCGGTTTGCACAGTGGGCGGCTAAAACCCGATGTTTCAGTACCGGCGTTGTACCCGTTCCATTTGTCCGCCTTCAGGAGTTCCCATGCGTGTGACCCAGATTATTGCCGCTGCAGCCATTGCGTTGGTCAGCACCTTTGCTGTGGCCGATGACGCCGCCGAGCAAGCGATTCGCAAGAGCCTCGAAAGCCTGCATCTCGAAGTGCCCGTCGAGACCATCACTGCCAGCCCGTTGGCCGGTCTGTACGAAATCAAACTCAAGGGCAGCCGTGTGCTGTACGCCAGTGCTGATGGCCAGTTCGTCATGCAGGGTTATCTGTTCCAGCTCAAGGATGGCAAACCGGTAAACCTGACTGAAAAAGCCGAACGTTTGGGCATTTCCAGGTTGATCAACGGCATCCCCGTCGCAGAAACTGTGGTTTATCCGGCCATCGGCGAAACCAAAACGCACATTACTGTATTCACCGACACCACGTGCCCGTACTGCCACAAGCTGCACGCCGAAGTGCCTGAGCTGAACAAAATGGGCATCGAAGTGCGCTATGTTGCTTTCCCGCGTCAGGGCCTGGGCTCGCCGGGTGACGAGCAGCTGCAAGCGGTCTGGTGCTCGAAAGACAAGAAAGCGGCCATGGACAGTATGGTCGATGGCAAGGAAATCAAGGCTGCCAAGTGCGACAACCCGGTTTCCAGGCAGTTCGCTCTCGGTCAGTCTATCGGTGTGAACGGTACACCGGCCATCGTTTTGGCCGACGGCCAAGTGATACCGGGCTATCAGCCTGCGCCACAAGTCGCCAAACTGGCGTTGGGCGCGAAATAATCCTGCGTCGTCACGGTAAGCCTTTGACGATCATGGTTCGGCGACAGCAGTCGTCGTTCCGTTAAATAGAGCGCCGCGTGCTTGCGGCTGTTTTCCACGGCCGACCTTGAGTCGGCCGTTTTATGGGGAGTTCAGAGTGAATCCGGTCAAAGTAGGCATCTGTGGGTTAGGTACCGTCGGTGGCGGCACCTTCAACGTACTTCAGCGTAACGCCGAGGAGATTGCCCGCCGTGCCGGGCGTGGAATCGAAGTGGCTCAAATTGCCATGCGTACGCCTAACCCTCAGTGTGAGATTACCGGTACCCCCATTACCAACGATGTCTTCGCTGTCGCGACCAACCCTGAAATCGATATTGTCATCGAGCTGATTGGTGGTTATACCGTGGCCCGTGAGCTGGTACTCAAGGCCATCGAGAACGGCAAGCACGTGGTCACCGCGAACAAGGCACTGATTGCCGTTCACGGCAATGAAATCTTCGCCAAGGCTCGTGAGAAGGGCGTAATCGTCGCCTTCGAAGCTGCCGTGGCCGGTGGCATCCCGGTAATCAAGGCGATCCGTGAAGGCCTGTCGGCGAACCGCATCAACTGGGTCGCGGGGATCATCAACGGCACCGGTAACTTCATCCTCACCGAAATGCGTGAAAAAGGCCGGACCTTCGAAGACGTGCTGGTCGAGGCGCAGGCCCTGGGCTACGCGGAAGCTGATCCGACCTTCGACGTTGAAGGTATCGATGCGGCGCACAAGCTGACGATTCTGGCGTCCATCGCCTTCGGTATCCCGCTGCAATTCGACAAGGCCTACACAGAAGGCATCACCAGGCTGACCACTGCTGACGTGAACTACGCCGAAGCGCTGGGCTATCGCATCAAGCACCTGGGTGTGGCACGCAGCACGCCAAGCGGCATCGAGCTGCGCGTACACCCGACGCTGATCCCGGCTGATCGTCTGATCGCCAACGTCAATGGCGTGATGAACGCCGTCATGGTCAACGGCGACGCTGCGGGTTCAACGCTGTTCTATGGTGCCGGTGCTGGCATGGAGCCAACGGCTTCGTCGGTGATCGCGGATCTGGTGGACGTGGTTCGCGCCATGACCTCGGACCCGGAAAACCGCGTACCGCACCTGGCCTTCCAGCCGGACTCGCTGTCGGCCCATCCGATCCTGCCCATCGAAGCCTGCGAAAGTGCCTACTACCTGCGTATCCAGGCCAAGGACCACCCGGGCGTGCTGGCCCAGGTTGCGAGCATCCTGTCGGAGCGTGGCATCAACATCGAATCGATCATGCAAAAAGAAGTTGAAGAGCACGACGGTCTGGTACCAATGATCCTGCTGACCCACCGTGTGCTGGAGCAGCACATGAACGATGCGATCACCGCTCTGGAAGCGTTGCAGGATGTGGTCGGTCCTGTCGTGCGGATCCGGGTCGAGCACTTGAACTAAGCCGTTATTGTTCCGAGGGCTGTTTGCCAAGCCCTCGTTTGAGAACACTTTTTAGAGGAGCCAGTCATGCGTTATATCAGTACCCGCGGCCAGGCACCGGCCCTGAATTTCGAAGATGTCCTGCTGACCGGTCTGGCCAGCGATGGCGGCCTGTACGTGCCAGAAAACCTGCCACGCTTCACTCAGGAAGAAATTGCCTCCTGGGCAGGCCTGCCGTACCACGAGCTGGCATTCCGGGTGATGCGCCCGTTTGTCAGCGGTAGCATTCCGGATGTGGACTTCAAGAACATCCTTGAAGAAACCTACGGTGCCTTCTCCCACGGCGCTGTTGCGCCGTTGCGTCAGCTCAACGGTAACGAATGGGTGCTCGAGCTGTTCCACGGCCCGACGCTGGCGTTCAAGGATTTTGCTCTGCAACTGCTCGGTCGCTTGCTCGATTACGTGCTGGAGAAGCGTGGCGAGCGCGTGGTGATCCTCGGTGCCACCTCGGGTGATACCGGTTCTGCCGCCATCGAAGGGTGCCGTCGTTGCGACAACGTCGACATCTTCATTCTGCATCCGCACAACCGCGTTTCTGAAGTTCAGCGTCGGCAGATGACGACCATCTTCGGCGAGAACATTCACAACATCGCCGTTGAAGGTAACTTCGACGATTGCCAGGAAATGGTCAAGGCCAGCTTCGCCGACCAGAGCTTCCTCAAGGGCACTCGCCTGGTGGCGGTGAACTCGATCAACTGGGCGCGGATCATGGCCCAGATCGTTTACTACTTCCATGCAGCCCTGCAGCTGGGCGGCCCGGCCCGTTCGGTATCGTTCTCGGTGCCAACCGGCAACTTCGGCGATATCTTCGCTGGCTACCTGGCGCGTAACATGGGTCTGCCGATCAATCAATTGATTGTCGCTACCAACCGCAACGACATCCTGCACCGCTTCATGAGCGGCAATCAGTACGTCAAGGAAACCCTGCACGCGACCCTGTCGCCGTCGATGGACATCATGGTCTCCTCGAACTTCGAACGTCTGTTGTTCGATATGCACGGTCGCAATGGTGCGGCGCTGGCCGGCCTGATGGAGACCTTCAAGCAGGGTGGCGGTTTCAGCGTCGACGAGGATCGCTGGACTGAAACACGCAAGCTGTTCGATTCGCTGGCGGTCGACGATGAGCAAACCTGCGAAACCATTGCCGAAGTCTTCGCACAATGTGGCGAGTTGCTGGATCCGCATACCGCCATCGGCGTCAAGGCCGCGCGTGAGTGCCGCCGCAGCCTGGATATACCGATGGTGATTCTGGGGACGGCTCACCCGGTCAAGTTCCCTGAAGCCGTGGAGAAAGCTGGTGTAGGAAAAGCGCTTGAACTGCCCTCTCATCTTTCTGATTTGTTTGAACGGGATGAACGCTGCACCGTTTTGGCAAATGACTTGAAAGCCGTGCAGGCCTTTGTCAGTCAACATGGCAACCGCGGCAAGCCACTTTGATTCGCTAGACCTGTCACATATTGAAGCCCGTCTTATGACGGGCTTTTTGTTGGTGCGCCAGCAGAATCACCGGAAGGTTGACGATTCGACGTGGCTGTTTTTTCTCTGTCATCTTTTCCATGCATGCTCCATGTACTCAGGTTGACGAGGTTCGCTCTTCGTTGACGTGAAGGGCTTTCTTCTCGGGCTGGTGGTCGTTTGCAGTGGACAGGTCCTTAGGCACTTTGTTTTCGAACTATTGAGTGGTGATCGAGATGGAAAGTATCAGCCTATTGCTGGGTGAGGCTTTGAGCCCGTATCAGGTCGCACTGGGCCCCTCGGGTGCCGGTGGCGAATGCCTGGTGACGTTGAAGAATGCGGCCGGGTCCATCGTGGTCGAGCGGGCGTTCAATCAGGCTCAGTTGACCGATAAACGTTTGCTGACAGACGTAGTCGACGGCCTGCACCGTGACGTGCTGATTGCCGAGGGGCGTCTTGAGCCCAGCGTCATCGCTGCTTTGCGTAATGCCGCGCAGGACAAGGCTTTTGCCAGCAGAAATTGATTCTATTTATTTTTGAACCTTAATACCGTCTGGTAAGTCAGACTTTGTACAACGGGACCAAGCATTGTGCTCCGGTGCTTGCAGCTTGTTGTACGGGTCTTTGTAGGCCACGTTTAACCCCGAGTCGTTTCCCCACTTCTCGGGGTTTCTTTTGCCTGGCGTTTGTCATTGCTCTTGAGGGCGCTGAAAAAATGCCCTGGCGTCCTCCAGGTAATCGCGGCGCATCTCTGGATCAAGCCAAGCGGTATAAAAATCGATCAGTGTGTTCTGACGCAGGTCGCGCAAGGCTTTGTTGATGCTGGCAATGGCCTGACGGCCCTCTGCCGTATTCGAGCAACCGACATGGATCGACTGGTACTTTTCCGTATCCTTGATCGGGTAGAACTCCAGCTCAGCGGGCGATATGCCTTGCCGTTGTGCCTGGTACCGGATTTCCGGCCAGTAGCCCAATAACGCGGTCAAGCGTCCCAGGCGCTGCATTTGCAACAAGCTACCCAGCGCGTCATTGCCATAGTGCGCAGCCAATGTGTCGACCGGAGCGTGTTGCAGTTGAGCATCGATCCGTTGGCCATAGCTGCGTTCGGCAACCACTCCGAGCTTCTGGCTGCTGGCCAGAAGTGCCGTCAGATCGACCTTGCCGCCGACGATGAACGGCTCCAGGGTGGCGCGGTCTTGATGGCGCACTGCCAGACCGTTACTCAGGATCCTCAAGGCGGGAATCGAAAACTCGATCCACTGCGTGCGCTCTTTGCTCCAGAGCAATGAAGGATCGCAGGTAAATGAGGGTTCATGGAGCATTTGCATGCCGCGCGCGCGGTTGACCCGCATGATGTTGTGCTGGTATTGCGGCATGCTGGCGATCAACAGCGGCATCAGCCGATCGATGGCGCCTTGACCTTTTTCTGGTGCTTCGAGAATCGTCAACGGTGGCAGGTCGCGCAGCAGCCAGATCAGCGTCTCCTTGGCTTGAGCCGCCCTTGGTGCGGCCAATAGCCACACCAGCATCGGCAAAATCCCCAGCATGCGAAGCGTTCGCCACCAGGCGCGACGAAGCATTGCGCTGCTTGCCAGCGTCGGCCTCCGGCGAGCCAAAGACAGTGGTTTCAGCTTAGATAGCCCCGACTTCACGTAGCCGGTTGATCTGCACGGCGTCGTAGCCAAGGTCGTTCAGCACTTGCACGTTATGTTCACCGAGCGCTGGCCCGACCCATTCGGATGTGCCCGGTGTGTCCGAAAGTTTTGGCACTATCCCCGGCATCTTGAAGGCCTTGCCATCGGGTAGCTTGGCCTGCAGGAACATTTCCCGGGCCAGAAACTGCGGATCACTGAACATGTCTTCGGCGCTGAAAATCCGGCTGGCCGGTACTTCGGCCAGGTTCAATCGCTCGATCACCGCGTCCAGCGGCAGTGAGCTGACCCAGCGATCAATCACGCCGTATATTTCATCGCGGCGGCTGTCGCGACCATCGTTGCTGCTCAGGGCCGGATCGTCAGCCAGATCCTCGCGACCGATCGCCTGCATGAAACGTTTGAAGATCGCATCGCCGTTAGCGCCGATTTGCACATGTTTCCCGTCGGCGCTGGTGTGGATGGAGGAGGGCGTGATGCCAGGCATGATGTTGCCGGTGCGCTCACGGATAAACCCGAAGACGTCGAACTCCGGGACCATGCTTTCCATCATGGCGAAGATCGCCTCATACAGCGCAACGTCCACCACTTGCCCCTGACCACCATTAACCTCGCGGTGACGTAGCGCCATGAGCCCGCCAATCACGCCCCAGAGCGCGGCGATCGAATCACCGATGGAAATGCCGGTGCGCACGGGTGGCCGGTCCTCGAAGCCGGTGATGTAGCGCAGGCCGCCCATGGACTCGCCGACCGCACCGAAGCCGGGCTGATCCTTCATCGGCCCGGTCTGACCGAAGCCGGACAGGCGCACCATCACCAGTTTCGGGTTCAATGCGTGCAAAACCTCCCAGCCGAGGCCGAGTTTTTCCAGCACGCCTGGGCGGAAATTTTCGATCAGGATGTCCGCTTCACTGAGCAACTGTTTGAGAATCGCCAGACCGTCCGGGTGTTTCAGGTTCAAAGTCAGGGATTTCTTGTTGCGCGCCTGGACGAACCACCACAGCGATGTGCCTTCATAGAGCTTGCGCCATTTGCGCAACGGGTCACCGCCATCCGGGGATTCGACCTTGATCACGTCGGCGCCGAATTCGCCGCAGATGCGTGAGGCGAAAGGGCCGGCGATCAAGGTGCCGAGTTCGATGACTTTTACCCCGGCAAGAGGTTTGGCGGTGAGCGGCATGGGAAATCCTGTAGGGCAAACGGCTGAGCGGAGAGAGCGTTTTAACATAGCCCGGCCATCTGGCTAAAGGATGATGAGTCGCGGGAGTCGTTGATTAGCCTTCGCATCGGTTAGACTTGCCGCCTTTCCTCGTATCAAGAAGCGCGTTCATGGCCCAGCCGTCCACGACCTACAAATTTGAACTGAACCTTACTGACCTCGATCGTGGGGTGTATGAAAGCGTCAAACAGACCATCGCCCGTCATCCTTCGGAGACTGAAGAGCGGATGACCGTGCGCCTGTTGGCCTATGCCTTCTGGTACAACGAGCAGCTGTCCTTTGGCCGTGGTCTGTCAGAAGTAGACGAACCTGCCTTGTGGGAAAAAAGTCTGGATGACCGTGTCCTGCACTGGATCGAAGTCGGCCAGCCGGATGCCGATCGCCTGACCTGGTGCTCGCGTCGTACTGAACGCACCAGTTTGCTGGCCTATGGCAGCCTGCGTGTCTGGGAAACCAAAGTGGTCCCAGCCGTGAAAAACCTGAAAAACGTCAACATCGCCGCCGTGCCGCAAGAGATTCTGGAAGTGCTGGCCAAGGACATGCCGCGCGCTATCAAGTGGGACGTGATGATCAGCGAAGGCACGATTTTCGTGACCGATGATCGCGGCCAGCACGAAGTCCAGCTGCAGTGGCTGACGGGCGAGCGCGGCTGATTCTTCGCCGCTCGTCTGCATCATTCTGTTTCATCCCTTTTCTTGAAGAGAAGCACCCCTCGCCCCATGCGTATCGAACCCCGCCTGCTGCCCGCTACCCTGCCGTTTCTCGGTGACCTGCCGCCGCTGCTGACCCGCCTCTACGCGGCGCGTGGTGTGCAGTCCGAGGCTGAACTGGACAAGAGCCTGGCGCGTTTGATTCCCTATCAGCAGCTCAAGGGCATTGAGGTGGCGGTGGATTTGCTGGTGGTGGCACTGGAGCAGCGCCAGCGCATCCTCATCGTCGGTGACTTCGATGCTGATGGCGCGACCGCCAGCACGGTCGGCATGCTCGGATTGCGCCTGCTGGGCGCCGCCCACGTCGATTATCTGGTGCCCAATCGCTTCGAATACGGCTACGGACTGACCCCGGAAATTGTCGCGGTGGCCTTGCAGCGCGAACCACAATTGCTGATTACCGTGGACAACGGTATCTCCAGCGTCGAAGGCGTGGCGGCGGCGAAAGCGGCGGGGCTGACCGTGTTGGTCACCGATCACCACTTGCCGGGGCACGAGTTGCCTGCCGCGGACGCCATCGTCAATCCGAATCAACCGGGTTGCGAGTTCCCGAGCAAAGCGCTGGCCGGCGTCGGGGTGATTTTTTACGTATTGATGGCACTGCGCGCTCGTCTACGCAGCCTGGGTTGGTACGAGAATAGACCGCAGCCGAACATCGGTGAGTTGCTGGATCTGGTGGCGCTGGGCAGTGTGGCCGACGTGGTGCCGCTGGACGCCAACAACCGCATTCTGGTGCATCAAGGGCTTGAGCGGATTCGCGCCGGGCGTGCACGGCCGGGACTCAAGGCAATCCTTGAAGTCGCCAAGCGCGACCATTCGCGAATTACGTCCACCGACCTTGGGTTCATTATCGGCCCGCGTCTGAACGCGGCAGGGCGGCTGGATGACATGAGTCTGGGCATCGAATGCCTGCTCAGCGAAGACAACGCTTCAGCGCGGGAAATGGCGACCCAGCTCGATGAGCTGAACCAGGATCGCAAATCCATCGAGCAAGGCATGCAGCGCGAAGCCCTGGCTCAACTCAAGGACTTGCCGCTGGAGTCGATGCCGTTCGGCTTGTGTCTGTTCGAAGCCGATTGGCACCAAGGCGTCATCGGTATCCTCGCTTCGCGTATGAAAGAGCGCTACCACCGCCCGACCATCGCCTTTGCCGATGCGGGTGAAGGCATGCTCAAAGGCTCGGCGCGTTCGGTGCCGGGGTTTCATATCCGCGACGCATTGGATGCAGTGGCGGCGAAACATCCTGAGTTGATCAGCAAGTTCGGTGGCCACGCCATGGCGGCGGGGCTGTCGCTGCCGGAGCAGAACTTCCCGGCGTTTGCCGAGGCGTTCGACACCGAGGTTCGTCGGCAACTGCGTGAGGACGATTTGACCGGGCGGCTGCTGTCTGACGGTACGCTGGCAGTCGAGGAGTTCCATCTGGAACTCGCCCGCGCCTTGCGCCACGCCGGTCCTTGGGGCCAGCACTTTCCTGAACCGTTGTTCCATGGCGTGTTTCAGTTGGTCGAGCAGCGCATCGTCGGTGAGCGGCATCTCAAAGTGGTGCTCAAAAGTGAATGCGGCTCGCTGAAACTCGATGGTATTGCATTTGGCATCGATCGCGAGATCTGGCCGAACCCGACCATTCGTTGGGTCGAGCTGGCCTACAAGCTTGACCTCAACGAGTTCCGCGGGCAGGAAACCGTGCAGTTGATGATTGCCCACATCGAACCGCGGTAGTCAGATCGCAGATCGTTCCCACGCTCCGGCGTGGGAATGCAGCCCGTGACGCTCCGCGTCACAGAGGCGGACGCAGAGCGTCCATTGAGGCATTCCCACGCGGAGCGTGGGAACGATCAAATCTCCCAAATCGGGTTCTTTAGTTTTCTGAACCCTCCCTCATTCTCGGTTGTCGACTAGGCTCTAAACACTGTCTGATTGTGCCTTGTGACGTCTTCTCATTTTTTGCCCGCGGGGGCGGGTGCTGCATCCTTCTTGTCACTCGTCGACTTTTCAAACAGAACCCTGGAGCCTGACCACTGATTGAGAGGTGCCCCATGAGTCTGCTGCTTGAACCCTATACCCTTCGTCAATTGACGCTGCTCAACCGCATCGCGGTCTCGCCAATGTGCCAATACTCCTGCGTCGATGGGCTGGCCAATGACTGGCATCTTGTTCATCTCGGCAGTCGTGCCGTGGGCGGTGCCGGTCTGGTCTTTACCGAGGCCACGGCGGTGACTGCCAACGGGCGTATCACCGCTCAAGACCTTGGTCTGTGGAACGATGATCAGATCGAACCCTTGCAACGCATCACTCGTTTTATCACCGCCCAGGGCGCTGTCGCCGGTATCCAGCTGGCTCACGCCGGGCGCAAGGCCAGCACCCATCGGCCATGGCTGGGCAAGCATGGCAGCGTGAAACCGGCCGACGGCGGCTGGACTCCGGTCGGCCCATCGCCGATTGCCTTTGACCCCGAACACAGCGCACCGATACAACTGAATGAAGGACAGATCGCCGACGTCATCCAGGCCTTCGTCGATGCCGCCAAACGCGCCTTGGTCGCCGGATTCAAAGTAGTCGAAGTGCATGCTGCACACGGTTACCTGCTGCACCAGTTTCTATCGCCCTTGAGCAACCAGCGAAGCGATCAATACGGTGGCTCTTTCGAAAACCGCATTCGTCTGGTGCTGCAAGTGACCGAAGCGGTGCGCACGGTCTGGCCTGAAGAGTTACCACTGTTTGTGCGGGTGTCGGCCACCGATTGGGTCGAAGATGGCTGGAACCCGGATGAAACCGTGGAGCTGGCGCGACGTCTGAAAGCCTTGGGTGTAGACCTGATTGATGTGTCCTCGGGCGGCACCGCGGCCAACGCGGAGATTCCAACCGGGCCGGGTTACCAGACGCGCTTTGCCGAGCGTGTGCGCAAGGAATCGGGTATCGCCACCGGGACTGTCGGTTTGATCACCGAGCCCGCTCAGGCCGAGCACATTCTGCGTACCTGTCAGGCTGACATCATCCTGCTGGCTCGGGAGCTGCTACGCGATCCTTACTGGCCGCTGCATGCCGATGACGACCTGGGCGGACACAAAGCCATCTGGCCGGCGCAATACCAACGGGCGACTCACCGCGATCAGCCGATTCATGAGTCGGATTTGCGTGAATAAACGCATTTGTAAAAAGCCAAAGCCCCGGTCGCGAGACTGGGGCTTTTGCTTATCCAGCTGAACGCTTTATGGGGCTTGTTGCCGTCATCGCGAGCAAGCTCGGCTCCTACAGGTACCGCGTCATCCTTGTGGGAGCCGAGCTTGCTCGCGATGAGGTCAGTCCAGGCACCGACGATCTCAAGGCTGACCCTGTCAGGTGTATTTGCGCTTATCCGGTGCTGGCGGGAAATACTGATACAGCCAGGTCTCGCTCAACGTCCGGTCATGGGTACGAATGAACAGCCGCAACTCCACCGCAGCTACGCTATCGTCGGTGGGGTACCAGTCGAAAGTCACTCGATAGCCTTTGATGTCCGGCAACTGCAGGACGTTGAAGTCTTTGACCTGGCCGTTCGACGCTGTGACGATCGGCTCGATGGCAGTTCCTTCGGGCAGGCGATCCAGACCGCCGCCAGTAAAGTCGACAGCAAAACGCCGCGCCCAGACCTCAGGATAATGCTCGCCCGGTGCCCATCCCTCGATGAAGCCACCCATGCCCGAGCGCGTCGCATTGACCTGCGCCAGCGGTGTGCTGACGGGTGGCAGAGCGCTCCAGTAGAGTTTGTAGCCGTAGTTCAGCGAGTCGCCTGCTGCGACGGGCTGCTTGGGTGTCCAGAAGGCCACGATATTATCGAGGGTCTCGCCCGTGGTCGGGATTTCCAGCAGATCGATAGAGCCTTCACCCCAGGCAGTGGTCGGCTCGACCCATAGACTCGGACGGCGGCTGTACCAGTCCATGGTGTCCTGATAGCTGACGAACTCGTGATCGGTCTGGACCAGACCGAAACCTTTCGGGTCTTTATCGACGAAGGCATTGAATTGCAGCGTCGCCGGGTTGTTCAGTGGCCGGCAGATCCATTCGCCGTTACCGCGCCACATGGCCAGACGGTCGGAGTCATGGATTTGCGGATGAATGGTGTCGCACATGCGCCGTTCATGGGTGCCGCAGCTGAACATGCTGGTCATCGGCGCGATGCCCAACTGCTCGATGGCGGTGCGCGCATTGATATGCGCGTCGACGGCCATCACCACCTGATTGGCCTGGCAATCGATATCGAAGCGATAAGCGCCGGTTGCGCTGGGCGAGTCGAGCAAGGCGTACACCACGAATCGCGTACTGTCCTTGTCTGGTGTTTCGAACCAGAACCTGGTGAAGTCAGGAAACTCCTCTTTGCGTTTGGCGTAAGTGTCGATCGCCAGCCCACGCGCAGACAAACCGTATTGGCCACTGGCATCCACTGCACGGAAATAGCTGGCGCCGAGGAAGGACAGCACATCGTGCTTGTCCAGCTCCGGGGCCTTGAACAGCTTGAACCCGGCGAAACCCAGGTCTCCCTTGAGCTGCGAGGTGTCGACGCTGGTCTTCCGGTAGTTGAACAGTGATGGCCGGAAGTGCACTTCCCGTGCCTGGCGGGTCTTGGGGTCGACGCTGTACATGCGCACCGGTTGCTTGAAACCCATGCCGACATGGAAAAACTGCACGTCCAGTTGGCCATTCAGCTCATTCCACAGCGAATGATTGGCGTCGTACTGGATCGCGTTGAATTGCTGCGGCGCCATGTTGGCGAGGGTCGGCGGCAACACCTGCTTGGTATCCAGGTAACGATTGCCTGCCAGTTGCCTGGCTTGGGCCTTCAACGTTTCGAAGTCGAACGTCTGAGCCTCGCCATCGGCGGTGCCGGCCCAGGCGCGAGCGGCCAGCAGGCCAGTGGCCGACAGACCGGTATAGGCGGCGATGGCCATGGAGGCTTTCAGGAGATTCCTGCGGTGCATAAATAAAACCTGTCTTGGATGATCCCGCGCCGTTACTGGCTGCGTGATGAATCAGAAATTGAGGTTCGGACATGTCTTGGGCCAAACGCAACGGACGCTTAACAGATAACAAAGAGCGCCAGCCGTTCGCAATGAATTGAAAAAAACACTGAGGGCTCAGGAGCAAGCCTGCACAAATGATCAGGCAATCCGCCGCCAGGCGGGCAAGGCCATGATAGTCACAGACCGCAGCAAGCATTCAAGCGGGCCATATGGATGGCAGCGCATCCACCATGTGCTCAACCACACTTATACGGCGTACGTTACGATCACCATCAGCATGATCACAGGCGGGCCTTTGAATCAGTTGCGGCGCTGCCGGACAGCGGTTCGCGGTCATCGTTAACGTCCTTGCAGAAGATGAACCACCAGGCGTTGCAGAATGCGGAGTGGCCTGATGCAGTTACCCGGAGCAGGGATCAAGCAGCAGGCCTTTGTTCAATTCAGCCAGCATTACCAATCCTGTATTCGCTCTGTTCTCTGATGCAAAACCCGCAATACCTGAATTTGTCCGTGCATCAGGCGATAAGGAGCAATAAACGGATACTCATTTATGACGAGTTCACGCAGATCAGGCATCACGGAAGGTCTGCCTGAGCCGGGGAACAGTTCAAGTTGACCGAATAATTCCAGAATGTTTGTTATCACATCGTTGGCTGCAGAAAAGCCAATCAAGTCGCGGTAATACTCATGGATAGCATCAAGATCACTCTCCGCTTTTTCGGTCAGTACGACTTTCGGCACGGTTTGCCCACTTAGCCTTTACGGCGTCCAGATCGGTCAGTTTGCCAGCGTTGGCATCGGCTATGCCTTCGCTGATGGCTTGTAGATGCCAGGACTCGGCTTCCACATAACGAACCAGTGCACGCTTGAGATGATACTGGCGGTCGCGATCGGTCGCGGCTGCAAGCTGATCCAGTTGCTGGGCAAGGATCTCTTCGACACGAAAGGACAAAACGGGCGAGGCCATGTTGGCTCTCCTGAAAAGGTGTATACGTTGTAGACGATGTAAACACCGTAGGCCTTGCCGAGACTTCAGTCAACCGATGCTATGTGCACTGTCGTCAGCAAACCTTAGCGGGGCTGTGTCGAAAGAGAGTGACCGATATGTTGCCAAATGCTTGGGTGGTCATTCGTTCCGCCACTACCCTCCAGGCTTCATCAATCGCTGCATGGGTAAATAGGCTCCATTGCGCATCTGAGTCACCCCGGCAACCCAAACGATACCGGGGCGAAAGGAGTTACCGGCTGATTTTCCAGGCATCGCCGGCCGGGGCGGTGCCGTGGTCGTACGGCTTGCCGAGCCACATGTAGAGCAGGCCCAGGCCGATAACGATGGCGGTGCTCAGCACCATGGCGTAGTTGATGTACCACGCAGCGTCTGGCGTACGCGGCCAGGCCATGTTGATGATTGCACCGACACCGTAGACCAGCGCACCGATGTTCACCGGCAGGCCCCAGGCCCCGAGAGTGAATTTGCCGCTGGGTCTCCAGCCGCGGGCACGGGCGTAGAGGGCGGCGAGAACGATCATCTGGAACGCCAGGTAGATACCGATGGCGGCGAAGCTGACGATGGTCGCCACTGCGTCTTGCAGGAAAAAGCCCAGAGCGATGATCAGCGCCGGCAGGATACCGGACACGAACAATGCGGCGACCGGAACCTGAGTGGTCGGCGAAATCCGTTTCAGCAGGCTGCTGCCGATGACCATTTCGTCCCGGGCGTAGGAATACAGCAGGCGACTGGCCGCCGCTTGCAGGCTGATGACGCAGGAGATGAAGGAAATCATCACCACACCCATCACTACTTTCGAACCAACAGGACCGAAGGCGTTGCTCAGGATGGTGGTGACCGGGTCTTTGTCGGTGCCATTGATCACTGCTTGCATGTCCGGCACGGCGAGGATCAGTGCCAGGCAAGCGAACATCGCCGCGATGCCGCCGATGTAGATGGTCATGCGCATGGCCACCGGGATCTGCTTGCTCGGGTTCGGGGTTTCTTCGGCCACGTCGCCGCAGGCCTCGAAGCCGTAGTAGAGAAACATCCCTGCCAACGAGGCGGTGAGGAAGGCCGGCAGGTAGGAGCCGTCAACGCGGATATCAAAGGTGTTGAACAACACGCTGAGCGGTTGATGACGCTCGAATACCAGCAGGTACACCCCGACGATCACCGCGCCCACCAGCTCGCAGAGGAAGCCGAACATGGCGATACGCGCCAGCACTTTGGTGCCGCTGAGGTTGACCAGCGTGGCGAACAACGTCAGCACCAGAGCGATGATGATGTTGGTGTTGCTGCTTGGTTCAAAGCCCATCATCGCCGCCAGATAGGGGCCGGCACCGACCGCAACGGCGGCGATGGTTACGCACAGGGCGATGGAGTAGATCCAGCCGACCATCCACGCCCAGCGCTTGCCGACCAGGCGGCGGGCCCAAGGGTAAACCCCACCGGAAATCGGGAACTGTGAAACCACTTCACCGAAGATCAGGCACACCAGCAATTGCCCGCAGCCGACCAGTAAGTAGGCCCAGAACATCGGTGGCCCGCCGGCAGCCAGACACAGGCCGAACAGGGTGTAGACGCCTACCACCGGCGACAGGTAAGTGAAGCCCAGGGCGAAGTTTTCCCACAGGCTCATGCTGCGATTGAAGTTCGAGGTGTAGCCCAGTTTGCGTAGCTGCTCGGCATCGCTGTCGGCGGCTAATGCAGAGAATTCGGGTGATGCACTCATAAGGTATTTCTCCGGAAAATCGGCAGATTTCGGATGTCCGAATCCGTGGCGGGGCCATGACGGCCCAACCCGGTTCGGTGGTTATTGTTGTGGTTTCGTTGGTGTGGAACCTGGTGGTGCGTATCGCGAAGTCGTCCTTGAACTCGCGGTGACGCCATCGCGGGCAAGCCTCGCTCCTACGGGGCTGCGCAGACCTGTAGGAGCGAAGCTTGCTCGCGATGCTTTTAGTGCTTGAACATCACATGCCGCACGGTGGTGTAATCCTCCAGCCCGTACATGGACATGTCCTTGCCATAACCGGACAGCTTCTGCCCACCGTGAGGCATTTCGCTGACCAGCATGAAGTGCGTGTTGACCCAGGTGCAGCCGTACTGCAAACGCGCCGCGAGGCGGTGGGCGCGGCCGACGTCGGCGGTCCAGACCGAAGACGCCAGGCCGTAGTCCGAAGCGTTGGCCCAGCCCAGCACCTGCGCTTCGTCTGTGAATCGGGTCACTGACACCACCGGCCCAAACACCTCGCGCCGGACGATCTCGTCGTCCTGTTGGGCGTCGGCCAGCACCGTCGGTTCGAAGAAGAAGCCGTTGCCTTCCACGGCCTTGCCGCCGGTGATCAAGCGAATGTGCGGTTGTGCCAGCGCACGCTCGACAAACCCGGCCACACGGTCGCGATGCTGAGCGGTGATCAACGGCCCCAGTTCGGTTTGCGGGTCATCCTGCAAGCCGTACTTGATGGTGCTGACGGCCGCGCCGAGCTTTTCGACGAACCTGTCGTAGATGCCTTCCTGGGCATAGACGCGGCAGGCGGCGGTGCAGTCCTGCCCGGCGTTGTAGAAACCGAAGGTCCGAATGCCTTCCACCGCGGCATCGATGTCGGCGTCGTCGAAGATGATCACCGGGGCTTTGCCACCCAGTTCCATGTGCATGCGTTTGACGCTGTCGGCGGTGCTGGAAATGATGTTCGCGCCGGTGGCAATCGAGCCGGTCAAGGAGACCATGCGCACTTTCGGGTGAGTCACCAGCGGGCTGCCGACACTGGGGCCACGGCCAAAGACCAGGTTGAGCACACCGGCCGGGAAAATCTCCGAGGCCAGTTCCGCCAGACGCAATGCGGTCAGCGGCGTTTGTTCCGACGGCTTGAGCACTACGGTATTGCCGGCGGCCAGGGCCGGGGCGATTTTCCAGGCGACCATCATCAGCGGGTAGTTCCACGGCGCGATGGAGGCGATCACGCCGACCGGGTCACGGCGGATCATCGAGGTGTGGCCGGGCAGGTATTCGCCACCGGCCGTACCGCCCATGCAACGGCTGGCGCCGGCGAAGAAGCGGAACACATCGGCAATCGCCGGGATTTCGTCGTGCAGCGCCGCGCTATAGGGTTTGCCGCAATTGTCCGATTCCAGTTTGGCCAGTTCTTCGCCGTGGGCCTGGATGGCATCGGCGAGTTTGAGCAACAGCAGCGAACGCTCTTTGGGCGGGGTCTGTGACCAACCTTCGAACGCCGCATCGGCGGCACACACGGCGGCGTCGACCTGGGCTTCGCTGGCTTCGTTGATTTCCACCAGCACACGGCCCAACGCCGGGTTGAACACGGGTTGGCTGGCGCCTTCACCTTCGACCAGTTGGCCGTTGATCAGCAGTTTGGTTTGCATGGCTATGTCCTCTCTTGCAGCGAATTCATTGTTGGATTTATAAGGCCGATCATTTGCCGCCGCTCCCGGCCACGCTTTCACCGCCACGGGTCAGGTAGTAGGCGCCAAGGATCGGGAACATGGTCACGAGCATCACCAGCATCGCCACCACGTTGGTCACCGGCACATCGCGCGGGCGGCTGAGTTGGTTGAGCAGCCACAGCGGCAGGGTGCGCTCGTGGCCGGCGGTAAAAGTGGTGACGATGATTTCGTCGAACGACAGGGCGAACGCCAGCATGCCGCCGGCCAGCAACGCCGAGCCGAGGTTCGGCAGGACGATGTAGCGAAAGGTCTGCCAGCCGTCGGCGCCCAGATCCATCGAGGCTTCGATCAAGCTGTAAGAGGTGCGGCGCAAACGGGCGATGACGTTGTTGTAGACGATCACCACACAGAAGGTCGCGTGGCCGACGATGATGGTGAACATGCCCGGCTCGATGCCCAGGGTCTTGAAGGTCGCGAGCAGGGCGATACCGGTGATGATCCCCGGTAAGGCGATTGGCAGGATCAGCATCAGCGAAATGCCTTGTTTGCCGAAGAAGTCACGCCGGTACAAAGCGGCCGAAGCGAGGGTGCCGAGGACCATGGCGATCAGCGTGGCAATAGCGGCGATCTGCAGCGACAGCTTGATCGCGTCCAGCACGTCCGGTCGCAAAAAGGCCACGCTGAACCACTTCAGGGTGAAGCCCTGGGGTGGAAAGCTGAAGGCTGCGTCTTCAGTGTTGAAGGCGTATATGAAGATGATCAGGATCGGGAAGTGCAGGAACACCAACCCGCCCCAGGCGGCCAGTCGCAGGCCCAGGGAGGCTTTTTCCCCATGCTTTTCTGAATCAGAGCGCATCGAAGGCCCCCAGACGTTTGACGATGGACAGGTAAATGGCGATCAGCACGATTGGCACCAGGGTGAAGGCGGCGGCCATCGGCATGTTGCCGATGGCACCCTGCTGGGCGTACACCATGCTGCCGACGAAGTAGCCCGGCGGGCCGACCAGTTGCGGCACGATGAAGTCACCCAGGGTCAGCGAGAAGGTGAAGATCGACCCGGCCGCAATGCCCGGGATCGACAGCGGCAGGGTCACTTGCATGAAGGTCTGTCGTGGTCTGGCCCCGAGGTCGGCGGAGGCTTGCAGCAGCGATGGCGGTAGACGTTCCAGCGAGGCCTGGATCGGCAAGATCATGAACGGCAGCCAGATGTAGACGAACACCATGAAGCGTCCCAGATGCGAGGTGGACAAGGTGCTGCCGCCGACGCCGGGAATGCCGAGCACGAACTGCAACACCGGCTCCAGCCCAAAGTGTTGAACGAACCACTGCGCGACGCCGCCCTTGGCCAGCAGCAGGGTCCAGGCGTAGGCCTTGACGATGTAGCTGGCCCACATCGGCATCATCACCGCGATGTAGAAAAACGCCTTGGTCTTGCCCGTGGTGTAGCGCGCCATGTAGTAAGCAATGGGGAACGCGACGAAGGCGCTGGCGATCGATACCACGACGGCCATGCTCAGGGTGCGGGCGATGATGTCGAAGTTCGACGGCTGGAACAGCGCCGTGAAGTTCGCCAGGGTCAGGTCGGGAGTGACCGCCATGGTGAAGTCATCGAAGGTGTAGAAACCCTGCCAGAGCAAGGTCAGTAATGAACCAAGATAGATCGCGCCGAACCAGATCAGCGGCGGCACCAATAACATCGCCAGGTACAGATTGGGTCGGCGATACAGCAGGTCGGAAAACCTGCGCAAGGGTGAACCGCTGGCGGGGGAGGAGGTCATGGCCGGGCTCATGTCACACCTCGCTCGCAACGGTGTCGGTCAGGTTGGTCATGGCTTCGCGCGCCCAGCGTGCGGTGATCCGTTGCCCGGTCTGGTGCTGGGCGCAGCTGTCCAGCCATTGATTGTTGGCCTGGCTGATGTTCAGGGTCTGGCCGTTTTCCAGTTTGAGTTCGTAACGGGTGGCGCTGCCCTGGTACTGGATGTCGTGAAGCAGGCCGCTGACTTCGATTTCGTGGCTGGCCGCAGGACCGTCAGCGAAACGCACATGTTCCGGGCGAATCGAGAAGGGCTTGGTACTGCCGCTCAACTGTTGGGCCAGCTCGCCACGGATAACGTTAGAGGTGCCGACGAACTCGGCGACAAATGTGGTGGCCGGTTTCATGTAGAGGTTGCGCGGGGTGTCGACTTGCTCGATGCGGCCCTTGTTGAATACCGCCACACGGTCGGACATTGACAGTGCTTCAGTCTGATCGTGGGTGACGAAAATAAAGGTGATGCCGAGCTGGCGTTGCAGCTTCTTCAACTCCCCCTGCATTTGTTCGCGCAACTTCAGGTCGAGGGCGCCCAGGGGTTCGTCCAGCAGCAGCACCCGAGGACGATTGACCAGTGCGCGGGCCAGGGCGACTCGCTGGCGCTGACCACCGGACAGTTGCACCGGCTTGCGTTCGCCGTAACCGCCGAGGGCGACCATGTCGAGGGCTTCTTCGGCGCGCATCAGGCGTTCGGTCTTGCCGACGCCCTTGACCTTCAAGCCATAGGCCACGTTGTCCCGTACGTTCATGTGCGGGAACAGGGCGTAATCCTGGAACACGGTATTCACGTCACGCTGATACGGCGGCAGCCCGGCGGCTTCTTCGCCATGAATGCGGATCGAGCCGGCGCTTGGTTGTTCGAAACCGGCAATCAGGCGCAGGCACGTGGTTTTGCCCGAGCCGGAAGGGCCAAGCATGGAAAAGAACTCGCCGTCCTGGATGCCGATGGAAACCCGGTCAACGGCTTTCACTTCGCCGAACTGACGGGAAACGTTGGTGAACTGGACTGCAAGCGTCATGGTGCGGTGCTCCAAAAAGGCGAAAGCCGTCGCAGCGGCCCTTGCCTGGACTTCTGAGAAATCTGAATATCGATCGATCGTTCCCACGCTCCGCGTGGGAATGCCTCACCGGACGCGCAGCAATCGCTTCGGCATGTAACGCGGAGCGTCACTGGCTGCAATCCCACGCAGAGCGTGGGAACGCGTTGTCAGTAGCTACCGGAATGACTTTTAGCGACCGCCCATGATCGCGATGTAGTCCTGGGTCCAGCGGCTGTATGGCACGAACTTGCCGCCCTCGGCTTGCGGGGTTTTCCAGAAGGCGATCTTGTCGAACTGGTCGAAACCGTTGGTCTTGCACCCTTCAGCACCGAGCAACTCGCTCTCTTTGCAGGCCGCCGGAACCGCTGGCAGCGAGCCGAACCAGGCGGCTACGTCACCCTGGACCTTGGGTTGCAGGGACCAGTCCAACCACTTGTAGGCGCAATTGGTGTGCTTGGCATCGGCGTGCATCATGGTGGTGTCGGCCCATCCAGTTGCGCCTTCCTTAGGGATGGTCGAAGCGATCGGCTGTTTCTCGTTCATCAGGCCGTTGACCTGATACGGCCAGGCGCTGGAGGCCACCACGCCTTCGTTTTTGAAGTCACTCATTTGCACGGTGGTGTCATGCCAGTAGCGGTGGATCAACGGTTGCTGGGCTCGCAACAGATCAAGCACGGCTTTGTACTGGGTTTCAGTCAGTTCATAAGGGTTCTTGATGCCCAGTTCCGGTTTGCTCGACTTGAGGTACAGCGCCGCGTCGGCGATGTAGATCGGGCCGTCATAGGCCTGCACACGACCCTTGTTGGACTTGCCGTCCGGCAGGTTCTGCGCATCGAACACTACGGCCCAACTGGTGGGCGCCTGCTTGAACACAGTGGTGTTGTACATCAGCACGTTCGGGCCCCACTGATAGGGCGCGCCGTAGGTCTGCTTGTTGACCACGTACCAAGGCCCGTCCTTGAGGCGTGGATCGATGTTCTTCCAGTTCGGGATCAGCGCGGTGTTGATCGGCTGAACACGCTTGCCAGCGATCAAGCGCAAAGAGGCGTCGCCGGAAGCGGTGACTAGGTCGTAACCGCCCTTGGCCATCAGGCTGACCATTTCATCGGAGGTGCCGGCGGTTTTGACGTTGACCTTGCAGCCGGTCTCTTTCTCGAAACCGGTCACCCAGTCGTAGTTTTTGTCACTTTCACCACGTTCGATGTAGCCCGGCCAGGCCACGATATCCAGTTGTCCTTCGCCGGCGCCAACGGCTTTCAGCGGTTCGGCGGCCTGGATGCTGGCGCTGGCCAGCAGTGCGGTGGTGATTGCACTGAGCAGTGCGGTCTTGTGCACGAACATGGGGTTCCCTCTTCTTTAATTATGGTCGGGGCAGTTGGTGAACGTGGTGAAGCCAGGCCTTTTGAGGCTATTTATTGGAGTAGTGCGTTAATTCAGGTCATTGCCGTGGCGCGCCATGATGTGCCGCACCACGCTGTAATCCTGTAGCGAATCGCTGGACAGATCCTTGCCATAGCCTGAGCGTTTCAAGCCGCCGTGGGGCATTTCGCTGACCAGCATGAAATGGCTGTTGATCCAGGTGCAGCCATACTGCAAACGCGCCGCGACCTGCATCGCCTTGTCCAGATTCTGGGTCCAGACCGACGACGCCAAGCCGTACTCGGAGTCGTTGGCCCAGTCCACTGCTTGCTCCAGTGCTTCAAAGCGGGTCACGGTGACGACTGGGCCGAACACTTCACGCTGGACGATTTCATCACTCTGTTTGCAGCCGGCGAGCAGGGTCGGCTGGTAGTAGAAACCCGCGCCGGAATGCACGGCGGCGCCGGTGACGCGCTCGATGTGCGGCTGACCAAGGGCGCGTTCGACGAAGCTGGCCACGCGGTCGCGCTGACGGGTGCTGATCAGCGGGCCGATCTCGTTATCAGTGTCGCGTTTGCCGGCAAAACGCAGGCTGCTGACGGCGGCGCCAAGCTCGGCGACCAGGCGATCATGGATCCCGGCCTGGGCGTAAATCCGGCAAGCCGCGGTGCAGTCCTGCCCCGCGTTGTAGTAGCCGTAGCTGCGCACACCTTCGACTACGGCTTGAATGTCGGCGTCATTGCAGACGATCACCGGCGCTTTACCGCCGAGCTCGAGGTGGGTGCGTTTGAGGGTTTTCGCCGCGGCCTGGAGGATTTTCTGCCCGGTGACGATATCGCCGGTCAGCGAAACCATGCGTACTTTCGGGTGGCTGACCAAATGGCTGCCGACGCCTTCACCGCCGCCGCAAATGATGTTGATCACCCCGCGTGGCAGCAATTCGGCCAGCGCCGGGGCCAAGGCCAGAATCGATAGCGGTGTGTGTTCGGATGGCTTGAACACCAGGGTGTTGCCCGCCGCCAGGGCCGGAGCGATTTTCCAGGCGGCCATCATGATGGGGTAGTTCCAGGGGGCGATCGAGGCGACCACGCCAATCGGATCGCGACGGACCATGCTGGTGTAGCCCGGCAGGTATTCACCGCTGAGCTGGCCAGTCTGACAACGCACGGCGCCGGCGAAGAAACGGAACACGTCGACCGTGGCGTTCAGGTCGTCCTGACGCGCCAGGTGCAGCGGCTTGCCGCAGTTCAGCGATTCGAGGCGGGCGAGGTGATCGGCCTGTTTTTCAACGGCGTTGGCGATGGCCAACAGAATGTTCGAGCGTTGCTGCGGGGTGGTTCGCGACCAACCGGCAAAGGCGCGATGGGCAGCCAGAACGGCGCTTTCAACTTGTTCGGTACTGGCTTCGGCGATATGCGTCAGCACTTCACCCGTGGCCGGGTTGAGAATAGGTTCGACAAAACCCTGGCCTGCGACTAATTCACCATCGATCAATAAAGCGGTGAACAACGGGGTCTGCACGCCAGCCATTTTTCGGGTTCTCTTTTCTTGTGTGGCCATGGTGCTCCCCTGGGACTGGAGCCCGGCCCTCTCTTATAGATGCACAGAGACTAGTGGCCGGAGCTACGGTCGACAAATACTAAATACTGAAGGCTACGTTCGATTAAATAGATGGCTTGCGCCCGGCGTGGGGTTGCTCGCGGGCCACGGTCAGGAATGGGTCCACCAACGCGGGGCGTGCGGTGCCGCGACGCCAGGCCAGGCCGACGTCCAGGGTCTGGCTCAGGTCCGCCAGTGGCCGCGCCTCGATGATGTCGCCCTCCAGTGACCACGGGCGGTAGGTCATGTCCGGCTGAATCGACACACCAAGACCGGCCGCCACCAGGCTTCGCACCGCTTCGGTCGAGGCTGTGCGCAAGGTGATGCGTGGCTGCAACCCCGCGCTGGACCACATGCGCTGGGCGTTGCGGTCCATTTCATCGACGTTGAGCTGTATCAGCGGTTCGCGGGCGACGTCGGCGAGGTTGATGCTGTCGTGCTCCAGCAACGGGTGCTGAGCCGGCAGCCACAGGCGATGGGGCGAGTGGGTGAGCACCTCGGTTTGCAGGGCGTGGCGGTCTTCCAGGTTAGAGAGGATCAGCACCCCGACATCGATTTCACCGCTGACCAGCAAATGCTCGATATACGGGCGCTCATCCTCCATCACGCGGATTTCCACGTTCGGGTAGGCACGCTGGAAGCGGGTGAGCAAATCGGCGAGGTAGTAACCGGCCACCAGGCTGGTCACGCCGACAATCAACTGCCCGGCCACCTGGTCGGTGCTTTGTTGCAAGCTACGCTTGGCGTTGTCGACCGTGGCCAGGATCAAGTGCGCCTGGCGCAGGAACTGGTGACCCTGGTGGGTCAGGGTCATGCCCTTGGCATGTCGATTGAACAGGTTGACGCCGATTTCCTGTTCCAGTTGCTGGATTGCCAGGGTCAGTGTCGATTGGGAAATATAGACCGCCTGGGCGGCGGCCGAGATCGAGCCGGTTTCGGCCACAGCGATGAAGTGGCGGATTTGACGCAAGGTCATCATGGGGGAATTACCGGTTAGACGGTTTTATAGATTTGCTTGAGTGTATATCTTTTTAATCGATGGCCTGGTTCAGGACCGGGGCTTCGGTCAGGGCCAAGCAACATCTGGAAGCATTCTCGCCACGTGGAGGAGGGCGCTTCGATCTACGCTGTGGGCCTCAATGATCTGGTTAACCCCCGGTTTTGGAGGTGGCAAATGAATACACGCAGTTTGCTCGATCAGTTGCTCAAGTCCGGTCAGGACATATTGCAAAACAAGGCCGGCGGCACTCAGAACAAATCGGTATCGGATAACGGCGCACTGGGCAGCTTGCTCGGCGGCAGTTCGGGCGGGCTCGGCAGAGTTTGCTCTCAGGTGTTGGTGGCGGCGCGCTGGCGGCGGGCGCGATGGGGCTGTTGCTGGGAAACAAAAAAGCCCGCAAATTTGGCGGCAAGGCACTGACCTACGGCGGTCTCGCCGCGTTGGGCGTTTTGGCCTACAAGGCATACGGCAATTGGCAGGCACAGCAGGCTGGCGCACCACAGGCTGAGCCGCAAACCGTCGACCGCTTGCCGGCAGCGCAAGTTGAATTGCACAGCCAGGCGATCCTCAAGGCGCTGGTCGCTGCCGCCAAGGCCGACGGCCATGTCGATGAACGCGAGCGAGCGCTGATCGAGGGCGAATTCACCAGGCTGGACAACGATCAGGACCTGCAACGCTGGCTGCACGCCGAACTCAACAAACCCCTGGACCCGGCCGATGTCGCCCGCGCCGCCAGCACCCCGGAAATGGCCGCCGAGATGTACATCGCCAGCGTGATGCTGGTGGATGAAGAGAACTTCATGGAGAAGTCCTATCTGGATGAACTGGCGCGCCAGCTCAAGCTTGAGCCAGGCTTGAAAGCCGAACTGGAGAAACAGGTGCGCCAGGTTTCGCTGTGATCAGAGAAAGCGGGGGAATCGAAAGGATCGTCACTTTCTGCCCCACAGTAGCCATCCAGAGCAGATGCTGACTTTCTTCACCCTGGGTGAGACGTGGTGCGCAACCCACTGCTAAATGATGAGCCGCCCTCGGCTATACTCCCCTCCATTTGAATGCCCCCCGAGGATTGACTGTGAAGAACTGGACGTTGCGCCAACGCATTTTGGCGAGCTTTGCGGTAATTATCGCCATCATGTTGCTGATGGTCATGGTCTCGTTCTCCAGTCTGCTGAAGATCGAGACCAGCGAGGAAACGGTCCGAACGGACGCTGTTCCGGGGGTGTATTACAGTTCGATGATTCGCAGCGCCTGGGTCGACAGCTACGTCCTGACCCAGCAGATCGTTGGCCTCTCCGGAAATCGGGACATCAGCGCTGCTGACCAGGCGTTGTACAAGAGCTTCGAAGAGCGCTTGAAGGCGCAGATGGATAACTATCGCAAAACCGTCTTCGACTCGGACGATCGTGCCTCTTTCGACGAGTTTGAAGTGCGTCATCAAGCGTTCGATCAAACACTGAAGAACGTCATCGATCTCTATCAGCGCAAAGAATACGAACAGGCTCGCCTCGCGCTGGAGAATGAACTGACGCCTGCGTGGATCGCTGGCCGCAAGCATTTGAACGGCATGATCGACCGCAATCGTGATCAGGCGGGTAATGCCACCGGGGCTATCGGTTCCGCGGTAACCGCAGCAAAAATCAGTATGGGCGTCTCTTTACTGATCGCGGTAATCGCTGCCGGTCTGTGCGGTCTGCTGCTGATGCGCGCAATCATGGCGCCGATGAACCGGATCGTGCAGATCCTCGACATCATGCGTACGGGGGACTTGAGCAGGCGCTTGAATCTGGAGCGCAAGGACGAATTCGGTGCCGTAGAAACCGGCTTCAACGACATGATGACCGAGCTCACTTCTCTGGTTTCCCAGGCCCAGCGCTCTTCGGTGCAGGTCACTACCTCGGTCACGGAAATTGCCGCCACCTCCAAGCAGCAGCAGGCTACTGCGACAGAGACCGCTGCCACCACCACGGAAATCGGCGCCACGTCGCGAGAAATCGCTGCGACATCGCGCGATCTGGTGCGCACCATGACCGAAGTTTCTACCGCCGCCGACCAGGCTTCGGTGCTGGCCGGTTCTGGTCAGCAAGGCCTGGCCCGCATGGAAGACACCATGCACTCGGTGATGGGGGCGGCCGATCTGGTCAACGCCAAACTGGCGATCCTCAATGAGAAGGCCGGCAACATCAATCAGGTGGTGGTGACCATCGTCAAGGTCGCCGACCAGACCAACCTGCTGTCCCTCAACGCTGCGATCGAAGCCGAGAAGGCCGGTGAATATGGCCGCGGTTTCGCGGTGGTGGCTACCGAAGTACGGCGTCTGGCGGATCAGACCGCCGTGGCCACCTATGACATCGAGCAGATGGTCCGTGAGATCCAGTCGGCGGTGTCGGCGGGTGTCATGGGCATGGACAAGTTCTCCGAAGAAGTGCGCCGTGGCATGTCCGAGGTTCAACAGGTAGGCGAGCAGCTGTCGCAGATCATTCATCAGGTTCAGGCGCTGGCGCCGCGGGTGTTGATGGTCAACGAAGGCATGCAGGCCCAGGCCACCGGTGCCGAGCAGATCAACCACGCGTTGGTGCAGCTGGGCGATGCCAGCAGCCAGACGGTAGAGTCCTTGCGTCAGGCCAGCTTCGCCATCGATGAGCTGAGCCAGGTGGCGGTGGGGCTGCGTAGCGGCGTCTCGCGTTTCAAAGTCTGATGAGCGAGTTCGCGGCGAAACGCGGCGCCGGAATGACGCCGAAACATTCGTTGTTTTTGCTGTTCCGTATCGGCAACGAACGCTATGCCCTGCAGGCCATCGAGGTGGCCGAAGTGCTGCCGCGCCTGCCACTCAAGCCGATCGCGAAAGCGCCGTCCTGGGTCGCCGGGGTGTTTGCCTACCGTGGCGCGGTGGTGCCGGTGATCGACCTCAGCGCGCTGACCTTCGGCCAGCCGGCCCAAGTGCGCACCAGCACTCGCCTGGTGCTGGTGCACTATCGAGCGCAAGCGTCTGGGCCCGGGCAATTGCTCGGGCTGATTCTTGAACAGGCCACCGATACCCTGCGCTGCAATCCAGCGGACTTTAAACCGTACGGCCTGGACAATCGCCAGGCGCCTTATCTGGGGCCGGTGCGCGAAGACCAGCAAGGCTTGCTGCAATGGATTCGGGTCGATGATTTGCTCGATGCCCAGGTCCGCGCGCTGCTGTTTCCGTCGCCGCCGCTGGATCTCGCTCTGTTTGAGGAGCGCCCGTGAGCAACGACCAGCGCTTTTTCGACTTCCTCAAAGAACGCATTGGCCTGGACGTGGCGTCCGTAGGGGCGGCGCTCATTGAGCGAGCCGTCCGCCAGCGTAGCATCGCGCAGCAAGCGCAGACCGTGAATGAGTACTGGCTCACACTGCAGCAATCGCAGGATGAGCAGCAGGCGCTGATCGAAGCCGTGATCGTGCCGGAAACCTGGTTTTTTCGTTATCCGGAATCTTTCGTCGCCCTGGCCAAGTTGGCGAAGGGCCGTCTGGCCGAGATCAAGGGCATGCGTGCCTTACGGATTCTCAGCTTGCCGTGCTCTACCGGCGAAGAACCGTATTCGATTGCCATGGCCTTGCTCGATGCCGGGTTTGCGCCCCATCAGTTCAAGGTCGAAGGGCTGGATGTCAGCGCCTTGTCGGTCGAGCGCGCCAAGCGTGCGGTGTATGGCAAGAACTCCTTTCGTGGGCAACAGACCGACTTTCGCGAGCACCACTTCAGCGCGCAGGAGGAGGGCTACGTTCTCAGTGAACGGGTGCGTGAGCAGGTGCGCTTGCAGGTGGGCAACCTGCTTGATCCTGCATTGCTGGCCAATGAATCGCCCTATGACTTTGTGTTCTGCCGCAATCTGCTGATTTACTTCGACCCGCCGACTCAGCGACAGGTGCTTGACGTCATCAAGCGCCTGACCCATGTCGACGGCGTGCTGTTTATCGGCCCGGCCGAAGGCGGCCTGCTGGGGCGATTGGGCATGCATTCGATCGGCATTGCACAGTCCTTTGCTTTCAGGCATCACCGCGAGTCTGATCCCGAGCCGTTGCCTGTCTTTAACCCGATACCGTTGCCGGTGCGTCAGCCAATAAGCGATGTGGCGCAGCCGCCGCTTCGCAGCCGACCCTTTACCAGCGTTGCGCCAGTGATCAGCCCCGGCAAACCTTGTGCGGCGGTGAATGATGCAGCGGCCTTGCTCGCCAATATCGAGGCGTTGGCCAATGAAGGCAAAAGCACTGAGGCGCGAGCGGCCTGTGAGCATTACCTGCATAACCATGAGCCGGTAGCTCAAGTGTTTTATTGGTTGGGTTTGCTCTGCGATGTCGCCGGCAGCGTATTGGAGGCTCAGGGCTTCTATCGCAAGGCGCTGTATTTGCAGCCGCAACACCCTGAAACCCTGATGCACCTGGCGGCCTTGCTGGCTTCCCAAGGCGACGCCACGGGTGCCCGCCGATTGCAGGAACGCGCCGCCCGTAGCGAGCGCACCGCTGACAGTGAGCGTAAACGATGACCGGATCTGTTTCGTTGAACGTGACCCATGAGGATGCGCAGGCCATCGATGACTGCTGGAACCGGATCGGTATCCACGGTGACAAGTCCTGCCCGCTGCTGCCCGAACATATTCATTGTCGCAACTGCGCGGTGTATTCCGCTGCCGCGACCCGCCTGCTCGATCGTTATGCGTTGCAACAAGAGGATCATCGACAGTCGATTGCAGTCGAGAATGATGTCGTCACCCGTTCACTGTTGATGTTTCGCCTGGGCGAAGAGTGGTTGGGACTGGTCACCCGCTGCCTGGCGGAGGTTGCGCCGTTGCAGCCGATCCATTCTTTGCCGCACCAGCGTTCGCGAGCGTTGCTGGGCGTGGCGAATGTGCGCGGCGCCCTGGTCGCCTGCCTGTCACTGGTGGAACTGCTGGGGCTGGACGCCACCACTGGCGTTGTCTCCGGGGCGCGGGTCATGCCGCGCATGCTGATCATTGCTGCCCACGGCGGCCCGGTGGTGGTGCCGGTGGATGAGGTGGACGGGATTCATGCCATCGATGAACGCACTTTGAGCGCCGCCTCCAGTTCCGGCTCACAAACCGCTGGCAGGTACACCCGTGGCGTATTGCAGTTCAGAGGTCGCAGCTTGCGCTGGCTGGATGAAGAACAGTTGCTGTCAGCCGTGACCCGGAGCCTCACATGACCCCCGATCAAATGCGTGACTCATCGCTGCTCGAACTCTTCAGTCTGGAGGCCGAAGCGCAGACTCAAGTGCTCAGCGCCGGCTTGCTGGCACTCGAGCGCAACCCGACTCAGGCCGATCAACTGGAAGCCTGCATGCGTGCAGCGCACTCGCTCAAGGGCGCCGCGCGGATTGTCGGTGTGGATGCCGGAGTCAGCGTGGCGCATGTGATGGAGGATTGTCTGGTCAGCGCCCAGGAGGGGCGCTTGCACCTGCAACCCGAACACATCGACGCCTTGCTGCAAGGCACAGACGTTCTGATGCGCATCGCTACACCGGGTAGCGACAATGTGGGGCCGAGCGATATCGAGGCCTACGTCGCCTTGATGGGCCAGTTGCTCGATCCCGCGGCATTGACCGTCAACGTGGCACCGCCTGCCGCGCCAATCCTTGATTCGGTCATGCTGCTGATGGCTGAGCTGCAAGTTGATTTGCCCCGTGCCGGGCTTGAGTCCGAAGCGCCGTTGCTGGAGCCGGAACCGTTGCTTGCCGCGCCCATCGAAATGTCGCCTAAAGCCACGCGCGTTACCGAAGGCGGCGAACGGGTGCTGCGGGTTACCGCTGAGCGGCTGAACAGCTTGCTCGATCTGTCGAGCAAATCCTTGGTGGAAACCCAGCGACTCAAGCCTTGGCTGGCGACCATGCAGCGTCTCAAACGCATGCAAAGCAACAGTTTGCGAGCCCTGGAAAATCTCAATGTTCATCTCAAAGAGAGCGAGTTGAGCCTGCAAGCCCAGGAAGCGCTGGGCGATGCCCGGCGCATACTCGCCGAATCCCGGCAACTGTTGGCCGAGAAAACCGCCGAGCTGGATGAGTTCGGCTGGCAGGCCAGTCAACGCGCTCAAGTGCTGTATGACACGGCGCTGGCCTGTCGCATGCGGCCGTTCGCCGATGTGTTGGCCGGGCAGGTGCGGATGGTTCGTGATCTGGGTCGTAGTCTGGGTAAGCAAGTGCGGTTGGAGATCGAAGGCGACAAGACTCAGGTCGACCGTGATGTGCTTGAAAAGCTCGAAGCGCCGCTGACCCATTTGCTGCGCAATGCGGTGGATCATGGCATCGAAATGCCGGAGCAACGGTTGTTGGCGGGTAAGCCTGCCGAAGGCTTGATCCGGCTGCGCGCCTCCCACCAGGCTGGGCTATTGGTACTGGAGCTGAGCGATGACGGTAATGGAGTAGACCTCGAACACCTGCGTCGCAGCATCGTCGAGCGCCAATTGTCTCCGGCCGAAACCGCTGCCCGGTTGAGCGAAGAAGAACTGCTGACATTCCTGTTTTTGCCGGGCTTCAGCCTGCGGGACAAGGTCACCGAAGTTTCCGGGCGCGGAGTTGGACTGGACGCGGTTCAGCATATGGTCCGACAGCTTCGTGGCGCCGTGATACTGGAACAGACAGCGGGCGAGGGCAGCCGCTTTCATCTTGAAGTGCCGTTGACCCTGTCGGTGGTGCGCAGTCTGGTAGTCGAGGTGGGTGAAGAGGCTTATGCCTTCCCGCTGGCGCACATCGAACGCATGTGCGACCTGGAGCCGGACGAGATCGTACAAGTCGAAGGGCGTCAGCATTTCTGGCACGAAGGCCGGCATGTCGGTCTGGTCGCGGCCAGCCAGCTGTTGCAGCGTCCGGCGCCTCAGAGTAACGATCAAACCCTCAAAGTGGTGGTGATCCGCGAGCGCGATGCTGTGTACGCAGTGGCCGTCGAGCGCTTTATTGGCGAGCGCACGTTGGTGGTGCTGCCGCTGGATGATCGGTTGGGCAAGGTTCAGGACATTTCCGCCGGAGCGCTGCTGGACGACGGCTCCGTGGTGCTGATCGTCGACGTCGAAGACATGCTGCGTTCGGTGGACAAACTGCTCAATACTGGCCGTCTGGAGCGCATCGCCCGGCACAACCACCAGGCTGTGGAAGTCGCGCGCAAACGCATTCTGGTGGTCGACGATTCGCTGACGGTCCGCGAGTTACAGCGCAAACTGTTGCTCAATCGCGGTTACGACGTCGCCGTCGCGGTAGACGGAATGGACGGTTGGAACGCTTTGCGTGCCGAAGACTTCGATTTGCTGATCACCGACATCGATATGCCCCGAATGGACGGCATTGAATTGGTCACCCTGTTGCGTCGCGACAATCGTTTGCAGTCGCTGCCGGTCATGGTGGTTTCCTACAAGGATCGCGAAGAAGACCGGCGTCGTGGACTGGACGCCGGAGCCGACTATTATCTAGCCAAAGCCAGTTTCCATGACGACGCTTTGCTCGATGCGGTAGAGGAACTCATTGGAGGAGCCCCGGCATGAAGATCGCTATCGTCAATGACATGCCACTGGCGGTAGAGGCCTTGCGTCGCGCGCTGGCGTTCGAACCTGAGCACGATGTGGTCTGGGTCGCGAGCAATGGTGCCGAGGCGGTAAAACTCTGCGCCGGGCTGACGCCGGACCTGATCCTGATGGACTTGATCATGCCGGTGATGGATGGCGTGGAAGCAACCCGGCGGATCATGGCCGAGAGCCCGTGCGCTATCGTGATTGTTACCGGCGACCGCCAGCAGAACGTCCATCGAGTGTTCGAGGCCATGGGCCATGGCGCGCTGGATGTGGTCGACACTCCGGCTGTCGGTGCGGGTAATGCCAAAGAAGCCGCGGCGCCATTGCTGCGCAAGATCCTCAATATCGGCTGGCTGATCGGCCAGAGCGGCGGCAGCCGGACGCGCTCGGCCCCGACGTCGCTGCGCACCATGGTGCAGCGCCAAAGCCTGGTGGCCATCGGCTCTTCCGCTGGTGGCCCGGCAGCGCTGGAAGTCTTGCTCAAGGGGCTGCCCACTGATTTTTCCGCGGCCATCGTGCTGGTTCAGCACGTTGACCAGGTGTTCGCCGCCGGTATGGCCGAATGGCTGAGCAGTGCGTCCGGATTGAAGGTGCGCCTGGCGCAAGAGGGTGAGCCGCCGCAAAGCGGTACGGTGCTGTTAGCCGGCACCAACCACCATATCCGACTCTTGAAGGACGGCACACTGGCCTACACCGCCGAGCCGGTCAACGAGATCTACCGGCCGTCGATCGACGTTTTTTTTGAGAGCGTGGCCAGCTACTGGGATGGCGATGCCGTCGGCGTATTGCTGACCGGCATGGGCCGTGATGGCGCTCAGGGGCTCAAATTGATGCGCCAGCAAGGCTTCCTGACCATCGCTCAGGACCAAAACAGCAGTGCGGTGTATGGGATGCCCAAGGCAGCAGCTGCCATCGACGCAGCCGTCGAAATCCGCCCACTGAACAAGATTGCGCCACGATTGCTGGAGATATTTGCCAAATGACTGACAAAAACAGCTTTCCTGACCAGGTAGTAATTCAGGTGACCGTACATGCATGACTTGCAGCTCGACGATTTCAAAACCGATGAAAATGCCGCGATGGTGTTGTTGGTCGATGATCAGGCAATGATCGGTGAGGCTGTGCGGCGCGGGCTGGCCCATGAAGAGAATATCGATTTCCACTTCTGCGCCGACCCGCATCAGGCCATCGCTCAGGCGATCCGCATCAAGCCGACGGTGATCCTTCAGGATCTGGTCATGCCCGGTCTGGACGGCCTGAGTCTGGTACGTGAATACCGCAACCACCCGGCGACCAAGGATATTCCGATCATCGTGCTGTCGACCAAGGAGGATCCCTTGATCAAGAGCGCGGCGTTTGCCGCAGGCGCTAACGATTACCTGGTCAAGCTGCCGGACAATATCGAACTGGTCGCGCGTATCCGCTATCACTCGCGCTCTTACATGACCCTGCTGCAACGTGATGCGGCGTATCGCGCGTTGCGGGTCAGCCAGCAGCAGTTGCTCGACACCAATCTGGTGCTGCAGCGGTTAATGAACTCCGACGGCCTGACCGGGCTGTCCAATCGCCGGCATTTCGATGAATACCTCGAGCTGGAATGGCGGCGAGCCCTGCGCGATCAGACGCAACTTTCACTGTTGATGATCGATGTCGATTACTTCAAGTCCTACAACGATAACTTCGGCCATCTGGAGGGCGATGAAGCCCTGCGCAAAGTCGCCACGACCATTCGCGACGCCAGCAGTCGACCGTCCGACCTGCCAGCCCGTTATGGCGGCGAAGAATTCGTCCTGGTGCTGCCCAATACCTCGCCGGGTGGCGCGCGGCTGGTGGCCGAGAAACTGCGTCAGACTGTGGCTGCGCTGGGAATTGTGCATATCTCCCCGACCGAAGGCTCGAGCCTGACCATCAGCATCGGCCTGTCGACCATGACCCCGCAGCAGGGCACTGATTGCCGGCAACTGATCTCGGCAGCCGACAAAGGTTTGTACCTGGCGAAAAACAATGGGCGTAATCAGGTGGGGATTGAATGAAGTAGGGCCCCATCGGCCAAGCGGGCTGCCTTGACAGCCTGATTGCGTTATACTCGTCGGCTTTCAAAAGTTCGCCAACGAGTGCTGCCCGCCATGGAAATCAACCCGATCCTTAACAGTATCAAGGACCTGTCCGAGCGCTCCGAAACTATTCGGGGGTATCTTTGACTACGATCAAAAGCATGAGCGTCTGACCGAAGTCAATCGCGAGCTTGAAGATCCGAGTGTCTGGAACAACCCTGAATACGCCCAGAATCTAGGCCGCGAGCGTTCCTTGCTGGCCCAGATCGTCGATACCCTCGATGAAATGCACAGCGGTCTGGCCGATGCCAAAGACCTGTTGCTGATGTCTGCCGAGGAAGAAGACCAGGCGGCTGTAGACGACGTTGCCGCTGAAGTGGAGCGTCTGCGCGAATCCCTCGAGAAGCTCGAATTCCGCCGGATGTTCAGTGGCGAGATGGACGCCAATAACGCGTACCTGGACATTCAATCCGGTTCCGGCGGCACCGAAGCCCAGGACTGGGCCAATATCCTGCTGCGCATGTACCTGCGCTGGGCGGATAAACGCGGTTTCGAGGCGACCATCATGGAACTGTCCGCCGGTGAAGTTGCCGGGATCAAAGGCGCGACCGTGCACATCAAGGGTGAATACGCCTTTGGCTGGCTGCGTACCGAAATCGGCGTGCACCGTCTGGTGCGCAAGAGCCCATACGACTCCGGCAACCGTCGTCACACCTCGTTCTCGGCAGTTTTCGTCTCGCCGGAAATTGATGACAACATCGAAATCGACATCAACCCGTCGGATTTGCGGATCGATACCTATCGCTCCTCCGGTGCCGGTGGTCAGCACGTAAACACCACCGACTCGGCTGTACGTATTACCCACGTACCGACCAACACCGTGGTCAGTTGCCAGAACGAACGTTCCCAGCACGCCAACAAAGACACCGCGATGAAAATGTTGCGGGCGCGCTTGTACGAGCAGGAAGTGCAGAAACGCAACGCCGCCTCGCAAGCCCTGGAAGACACCAAGTCGGACATCGGCTGGGGTCACCAGATTCGCTCGTACGTGCTCGACCAGTCGCGGATCAAGGATCTTCGTACTAGCGTCGAACGCAGCGATTGCGACAAGGTGCTTGACGGTGATATCGACGAATACCTGGTGGCAAGCCTCAAGCAAGGGCTGTAAAGCAGCCATACATGATCACTGTGCAGCTGCGGTGATCATGTAGGAGCATGGGGGGACGCCTAGTCCTTGCCCGCGAACCCTGCCGCAAGGCAGGGGCAACGAACCTGTGATGGAAAATTTAAAGACATGAGCGACCTACAACTCGACCCGCAAGCCCTGCAACAGGAAGAAAACTCCCTGATCGCCCTGCGCAAGGAAAAGCTTGCTGCCGAGCGCGCCAAGGGCCAGGCCTTCCCCAACGACTTCCGCCGCGACGCCTACTGCGAAGACTTGCAGAAGAAGTACGCGGACAAGACCAAGGAAGATCTGGCAGAGGCAGCGATCCCGGTCAAGGTGGCCGGTCGTCTCATGCTCAATCGTGGTTCCTTCATGGTGATCCAGGACATGTCCGGGCGCATCCAGGTCTACGTCAACCGTAAAACCCTGTCGGAAGAAACCCTGGCCGCGGTCAAGACCTGGGACCTGGGCGACATCATTGCCGCCGAAGGCACCCTGGCCCGTTCCGGCAAAGGCGACCTGTACGTTGAAATGACCAACGTGCGCCTGCTGACCAAGTCCCTGCGCCCGCTGCCGGACAAGCACCACGGCCTGACCGATACCGAAACCCGTTATCGCCAGCGCTACGTCGACCTTATCGTCAACGAAGACGTGCGTCAGACCTTCCGCGTGCGTTCGCAAGTGATCGCGCACATCCGCAGCTTCCTGATGAAGCGCGACTTCCTCGAAGTCGAAACGCCGATGCTGCAGACCATTCCGGGCGGCGCTGCGGCCAAACCGTTCGAAACCCACCACAACGCCCTGGACCTGGACATGTACCTGCGCATCGCGCCGGAGCTGTACCTCAAGCGTCTGGTGGTCGGCGGTTTCGAGCGTGTGTTCGAGATCAACCGCAACTTCCGTAACGAAGGCGTTTCGACCCGGCACAACCCCGAGTTCACCATGCTCGAGTTCTACCAGGCCTACGCTGACTACGAAGACAACATGGACCTGACCGAAGAACTGTTCCGTGAACTGGCGCAGCTGGTTCTGGGCAGCACCGACGTGCCTTATCAGGGCAAGGTGTTCCACTTCGGCCAGCCGTTCCAGCGCATCTCGGTGTTTGCTTCGATCCTCAAGTACAACCCGGAAATCACCGCCGCGGACCTGGAAAGCATCGACACGGCCCGTGCCATCGCCAAGAAGGCCGGCGCCGACGTCAAAGGCTTCGAAGGCCTGGGCAAGCTGCAAACCATGATTTTCGAAGAGCTGGTGGAGCACAAGCTGGAACAGCCGACCTTCATCACCGAATACCCGTTCGAAGTGTCGCCGCTGGCACGTCGCAACAACACCAACCCGAACGTCACCGACCGTTTCGAGCTGTTCATCGGAGGCCGCGAAATCGCCAACGCCTACTCCGAGTTGAACGACGCGGAAGACCAGGCGGAGCGATTCCAGGCCCAGGTGGCCGACAAGGACGCCGGTGACGACGAAGCCATGCACTACGACGCCGACTTCGTTCGTGCGCTGGAATACGGCATGCCACCAACTGCCGGTGAAGGTATCGGTATCGACCGTCTGGTGATGTTGCTCACCGACGCTCCGTCGATCCGTGACGTGATCCTGTTCCCGCATATGCGGCCGCAAGCATAAGTGTTATGAATAAGAAGCCGCCTACATCAGGCGGCTTTTTATTGTCTGTGTGGAACTGACGTACTTCTAATTCATAGTGATGTGAGAGGAATATCTGTCGTGAATGGTGCAATTGCTCTAGAAGGTGCAGCTGGAATCGCCACTGCGGTCGCTGAAAGTGTTCAGTACCAGGGCCGCAAGGCCAGCCGACAGGGAAGCGAGCAGCGCCGACAGGTTATTCTCGATGCCGCGATGCGTATCGTCGTGCGTGACGGCGTGCGTGCGGTGCGTCACCGCGCAGTGGCTGCCGAGGCCGATGTGCCGTTGTCGGCGACTACTTACTATTTCAAGGATATCGATGACCTGCTCACCGATACCTTCGCTCAATATGTGGAGCGCAGTGCAGCCTACATGGCCAAATTCTGGGCCAATAGCGAGGGCTTGCTGCGCGAGATGGTCGCTTTCGGTGACGGCAGCCGGGAGTCTCGTTCACAACTGGCTGACGACATTGCCCGGTTGACCGCCGACTATGTGCAGCGCCAATTGCACAACCGCCGTGAACACTTGATGGCCGAGCAGGCATTTCGCCAGGAGGCGCTACTCAACCCGCGTCTGGCGCTGTTGGTGCGTTCGCATCAGCAAATCCTCCTACAGGGCACTTGCCATTTTTTCCAGGTATTGGGTTCCCGTGAGCCACAACAAGATGCCAAAGTGTTGACGGCTATAATCGGACGGATGGAATATCAGGGCCTGCTCAATGACGCGGAACCAGCGGCCGAGGAAGAAATGCTCGGTATCCTTACGCGTTACATGCATTTGGTGCTGGCCTCCGTGTGACGACCGCGGTGTTCAAAGGAGTGTTGAATGAAGTCCTGGCGTGAGGTCGTGATCGCCATGTCGTTTCTGCTGCTCAGTGGCTGTCTGGTGAGTGTCAAGCAGCCACTGCCGGCTGATCAGGCGGCACCTGCCGCGTTGCTCGGCAAATGGACGAGCAAGAACGTCTGGGGCGGGGCGCTCAACCTTGAGCTGAGCCGCGTCGCGACCAATCGCTACAAGGCTGTCAGCTACCCCAAAGGCGAGCCGAAACAGCGCGAGGCTTATGACTTCACCGTTTCCCGCCATGGCAGCCGCTGGTACTTGTCGGCGGCGGTGCCGGATCAATTCGGCGGCCACTTCACTATCGCCGGTTTCGAGTTGACCGATAACCATGAATTGGTGGTCTACAACCTGGACCTGGAGCAGATTCGCCAGGCGCTGGGGCAAGAGGCCTTGAGTGGCGAGCCGTTTGAAACCAAAGAAGGCGATGGTGTTCTGATCAGCAACCCGCTGGAACAGGTGTTCGCCTATCTGGATGATCCCGCCAACTCTGACGTATTCGTCGAGGCGGCGCGCTTCCAGCGTTTGGGCAAGTAAACGCGGCATAGAACGTTATCAATAGGAGTTTCGGGTGGACGATTACCAGCAGACGATACGCACTTTGTCCGATCGCATAGTGCTGGCGCAAACACCAATCCGCGTACTGGATGCGGTCAAGTGGGACGAGAACATCCGCAAAGGATTCCTCAAGGCCAAAGGCAAGGAAATGCCTGCCGTCGACCGTGACTACTACCTCAATCGCCCACTGTCGTTCGACTCCAGTGCGGTGAAGCTGGAGTTCCAGAACATCGAGCGTGACATCACCCGTCAACTGGGTCAGTTCAACCCGGTCGGGCAGATCATGCGGCGTATGTGCAAGGAATACCGCATGGTGGTGCGCATGCTCGAAGCGCGCGGCACCGAAGATTTCGGTCTGATCTCCCAAGAGCTTTATGGCGCGGCGTCCGACGCCTTCCATGCCGGTGACCCGACCCTGGCCGACCTGGGCCTGATGCTCTCCGATTATCTGAACAACATCGACGGCCGTGGCGACCTCAAGGACGAACCCAAGACCTTGACCTCCAAAGAGGCTGTCCATCTGCTGCAATGCCGCTTGAACAAAGTCTTTGGCGAAGCCGAGGACACCATTCGGGTATTCGAGTCCGACGGGATCGTCGCTGACGCGGCAGCCGGTGCCGACTACATCAAGATCCGCACCGATGCGATGTTCAACAACCGTGACGTGCGCGCTTTGGAGGTCCATGAGGGGCTGGTACACGTCGGCACCACGCTCAATGGCCTGAACCAGCCGATCTGCACCTTCCTGTCCAAGGGCCCACCGTCCTCGACCGTGACCCAGGAAGGCCTGGCGATCCTGATGGAAATCATTACCTTTGCTTCCTATCCAAGCCGCCTGCGCAAACTGACCAACCGCACCCGCGCTATTCACATGGTGGAGGAGGGGGCGGATTTCTTGCAGATCTTCGAGTTCTTCCGCGAACAAGGCTTCGAGGCGGAGCAAAGCTATAGCAATGCCAGTCGGGTGTTCCGCGGATCAGTGCCTAATGGTCTGCCATTTACCAAAGACTTGTCCTACCTCAAGGGCTTTATCATGGTTTACAACTACATTCAGTTGGCCGTGCGTAAGGGCATGCTTGAGCAAATACCCTTGTTGTTTTGTGGCAAGACCACTCTGGAAGACATGCGCACCTTGCGCCAGTTGTTGGACGAAGGCTTGATCGTACCGCCCAAGTATTTGCCGGACCAGTTTCGTGACATGAACGCTTTGTCGGCCTGGATGTGCTTCTCCAACTTCCTCAATCACTTGAGCCTGGACCGGATCGAGGCGGACTACTCGAATATCCTGTAACAACACACCATTGCATTGATCGTTCCCACGCTCTGCGTGGGAACGATCAGATGTCCCACCATTTTTTGCGAGGTTTCAAACGGATGAGAATCCTCGGCATTTTTTGTCTGTTACTGACCTTGAACGGCTGCAGCTCCTTGCTGTTCTACCCCGAACCCGGTCTGCCGTTCACTCCGCAAAAAGCCCGACTGCAATACCGCGACGTCACCCTGACCACGGCTGATGGCATCAAACTGCACGGTTGGTGGCTGCCGGCCAAGGCTGGTGTGGCGCTCAAAGGCACAGTGCTGCATCTGCACGGCAATGGCGGCAATCTGGCCTGGCACCTGGGGGGTAGTTGGTGGCTGCCGAAGGAGGGTTATCAGGTGCTGCTGGTGGACTATCGCGGCTATGGCCTGTCTGAAGGTGAGCCGCGGCTGCCGGAGATTTATCGGGACATCGACGCAGCATTCCAATGGCTGGACAAGGCCCCTGAGGTTCAAGGCAAACCGCTGGTGCTTCTCGGTCAGAGCCTCGGTGGTGCGCTGGCCGTGCACTATTTGGTCGAACATCCCGAGCGCCAGCACCAGCTCAAGGCGCTCATTCTTGACAGCGTGCCGGCCAGTTACCGTGATGTCGGGCGCTCCGCCTTGAGCACCTCCTGGCTGACCTGGCCGTTTCAGGTGCCATTGTCCTGGCTGGTGCCGGACGCTGACAGCGCAATCAACGCCATGCCGCAACTGCGCGGTGTACCGAAATTGATCTACCACAGCATCGATGATCCGATCGTGCCTCTTTCCAGCGCTATCCGTCTGTATCAAGCTGCGCCGCCGCCCAGGGTGCTGCAATTGACCCGCGGAGGTCATGTGCAGACCTTTGCCGACCCGATCTGGCGAAAAGTCATGCTGCGCTATCTGGATGACCCGCAGCATTTCAACGGCCTGCGCCGGCTGGGCGAAATCCCGAATTACCCGCTACCCCCGAATTCAGAAGTTGAACCTCCAGAGAGTCCGCAATGAGTGAAGAACGTAACGCCATCCCCCTCATCATCACCGGTATCTGCAGCATCCTCGGCACCGTGGCATGCCTGTGGTACTACGGCTACCTGCACTTCGCCAAACCGGAAGATGCGCTGCTTTTGAACGATTTCACCATGCTCAAGACGCAGCCAGGCGAGGATTACAAAATCTCCCTGGAGCCCGCTGCTGAAGTGGCGCAATGCGTTGATGGTGTGCTGGTGCTGTTCGACACCGAGCAGAAAGGCTTGACCGGCGTGTTGGTCAATAACAAGAAGAAGGCTGTGCGCTGCATGGGCCAGGAGACGCCGCAGCTGGAGCAGTGATGTTACAGTCAGCCATAAATCCGGAATCCTTAACAGATTCCGGATTTATGGCAGTGAATTACGCCGTATGCCAGGTGATCTCTTCTTCACCATCAACGCTGATGCGAATCCAGCGATCAGCCGTTTCCTCGCCTTCATCCTCAACCCAGCTACCCGGTGCGCAACGCACCTCGACGTTCAACGCGGCGAAAGCGGCGCGAGCGCAGGCGATGTCGTCGTCCCATGGGGTCTGGTCGCTATCCAGGTGCAGGCTGTTCCACTTGCCCACAGCCTTCGGCAGCCAGGTTACCGGCACGTTGCCGGCCTTGCATTTGTAAGTCTGGCCTTTCTGCACCCAGTCGGTGCAAGGGCCCAGAGCCGTGCCGAGCCAGGCCGCAATGGCCTTGTGATCAACGTCGGCGTCTTTCAGGTAAATCTCGATATCGGGTTGGCGCATGGATGTCCTCACTGCGGGTCTGAAAAATCCATTCGCGGATTTAGTCGGCCTCAAGACTAATGCTCAAGACCATAAATTAATGGGTTATTGAAGAACGAAGTAATCGTAGCGCATTGATACGCTGACCTCGAACGGCTCGGCCTGTTCGATGACATTCGCCCGGCGTTCGGCACTGGCACGCCAGCCGTGGGGCGTCATTGCCAGCAGGTTGGCGCGGTCCTGGGGCGCGACCAGGCTGAGTTTGAAGTCCAGGGTTTCACTGTGTTGCAACTGCATGCCTTCTGGTACCAGGGCCAGATGCTTGTCGTCGGCGTAATCGCGGACTTCGTCATACAGGCGCTCGCGTAATTCCATCAAGTGACCGCTGGTCGGTCCGACGCGCATCAAGCCACCACCGGGGCTGAGCAGGCGCTTGGCTTCCTGCCAGTCCAGAGGGCTGAAGACGCTGGCGAGGAACTGGCAGCTGGCATCGGCCAAAGGTACGCGGGCCATGCTGGCGATCAACCAGGTCAGCTTCGGATTGCGCCGGCAGGCGCGTTTCACTGCTTCGCGGGAGATATCCAGGGCGTAACCGTCAGCGTTGGGCAATCCTTCGGCGATTTGTGCGGTGTAGTAACCCTCACCACAACCGATATCCAGCCAGCGCTGTGGCGCACGTTCGGCGGCCAGTTCGGCAAGGCGCCTGGCCACCGGTGCGTAATGGCCGGCGTTAAGGAAATCACGGCGCGCTTCGACCATGGCCTGGTTGTCGCCGGGATCGCGGCTGTTCTTGTGCTGCACCGGCAGCAGGTTCAGGTAACCCTGGCGCGCGCGGTCGAAGCGGTGCCCGACGGGGCAGACCACTCCATTGTCGACCGCGCTCAGCGGCGCGGTGCAGATAGGGCAGGTGAGCATCAGGCGAGCAACTTGATCAGGGTCTGGTAGTAGATTTCGGTCAGTACATCGAGGTCGCTGGCGAGCACTCGCTCATTGACCTGATGGATCGTCGCGTTGACCGGGCCCAATTCGACCACTTGGGTGCCCATGGTCGCGATGAAGCGCCCGTCGGACGTGCCGCCGCTGGTGGAAGCCTTGGTTTCACGGCCGGTAATGGCCTTGATGCTGTCCGATACGGCATCGAGCAACGCGCCCGGTTCGGTGAGAAACGGCAGACCGGACAGCGCCCACTCCACGTGCCAGTCCAGGCCATGCTTGTCGAGGATATCGGCGACCCGCTGTTGCAGGCCTTCGACGGTCGACTCGGTGGAGAAACGGAAGTTGAACACGGCAACCAGATCACCCGGGATCACGTTGGTCGCACCGGTGCCGGAGTTCAGATTGGAGATCTGGAAGCTGGTAGGCGGGAAGAAGCTGTTGCCATTGTCCCAATGCTCGGCGGCAAGTTCCGCCAGTGCCGGGGCAGCGAGATGGATCGGGTTCTTCGCCAGGTGCGGGTAGGCCACGTGACCTTGCACACCGCGTACAGTGAGCCTGGCTCCGAGGGAGCCGCGACGACCGTTTTTCACCACATCACCGACCAGGGCGGTGCTCGACGGCTCGCCGACGATGCACCAGTCCAGACGTTCCTTGCGGGCAACGAGGCGCTCGATCACCGCTTTAGTGCCGTGATGAGCCGGGCCTTCTTCGTCACTGGTGATCAGGAAGGCCACCGAGCCTTTGTGATCCGGGTAGTCGCTGACAAACCGCTCGGCCGCCACGGTCATGGCGGCCAGGCTGCCTTTCATGTCGGCCGCGCCACGGCCGCAGAGCATGCCGTGTTCGTCGATCAGTGCGTCGAATGGGTCTGTCTGCCAGGCTTGCACCGGGCCGGTCGGGACCACGTCGGTGTGGCCGGCGAAGCACAGCACCGGGCCTTCGTGTTTGCCGTGGGTCGCCCAAAAGTTATCCACATCCTCGATGCGCATTGGCTCCAGCTTGAAGCCGGCATCGCCCAGGCGCTGCATCATCTGCTTCTGGCAATCGGCGTCGACCGGCGTGACGGAGGGACGGCGGATCAGGTCGATGGCCAGTTGAAGGGTCGGCGAAAGGTCGGCGTGGGCCGTCATGTAATAACTCCGAAAGCATTTGTGTGGGAGCGGGCCGGGCGGCGTTCCGCTTGCCCGCGAAGAACGATGATGAGGTTTGTCTGTTACACCGAGTCGCTTCAATCGCGGGCAAGGGCTCGGCGCCCCCCCCTGCTCCTGCGGTCGTGGGGCTGGGCGCGCAAAATGGTGGATATCTTAAAGCAAAACGGCGACCAGAGGCCGCCGTTTAGTTGTTTGCGCAGATTTAGGCGGCAGGTGCCGGCTCTGTCTCTGGCGCAGGTTTTGGCAGTGAAGACAGGAACGCCATGATCAGCGCGGCCAGATACGGCAGCGACTGCACCAGCAGCATGGTCACCCAGAAGCGCATGTCGTTGCTCGGTATGCCCTGCACCAGGAATATCCCCAGCGCCGCGCCCCACAACAGCAGCATGATGAACATCTCTTCACGGGCTTCCGAGATCGCCACCCAAAAGCCGTGGTTGTCGGCATTTTTCGGCGTACGGAAGAACGGAATACTGCTGGTGAAGAAGCCGTACAGCACCGCCTTGGCAATGGTGTGGGACAACGCCAGACCCGCCAGTGCCGCCGCGAACGCATCCTTCATGTCGACCCCGACCGCACGACGGTAGAGGAAGATGATCTTGCCGACCTTGAACACGAACAACGCCAATGGCGGGATCGCGAAAATCAACAGCGGTGGATCGACTCGTTGCGGCACGATGATCATCGCCGCCGACCACAGCAGAGCGCCGACAGTGAAGAAGATGTTCATGCCGTCCGCGACCCACGGCAACCAACCCGCGAGGAAGTGATAGCGCTGGCCACGGGTCAGTTCGGTGTCTTTACCGCGCAACAGGCTTGCGGTGTGACGCTTGATGATCTGAATCGCTCCGTAGGCCCAGCGGAAACGCTGTTTCTTGAAATCGATAAAGGTATCGGGCATCAGGCCCTTGCCGTAGCTGGTGTGGTAATACGCCGCCGACAGACCTTTTTCGAATATCCGCAGACCCAACTCGGCGTCCTCACAGATGCACCAGTCGGCCCAGCCCAGTTCTTCGAGCACCGAACGGCGGGTCATGGTCATGGTGCCGTGCTGGATGATCGCATCACGGTCGTTACGAGTGACCATGCCGATGTGGAAGAAGCCTTTGTATTCCGAGTAGCAGAGCTTCTTGAAGGTGCTTTCGTTCTGGTCGCGATAATCCTGCGGTGACTGCACCACGGCGATTTTCGGGTCGGCGAAATGCGGCACCATGTGCTTGAGCCAGTTCGGCTCGACGCAGTAATCGGAGTCGATCACCGCGATGACTTCGGCGTCCGGCGCGGTGCGCGGAATCAGGTAATTCAGCGCGCCACCCTTGAAGCCGGCCAGTGGCGCGACGTGGAAGAACTTGAAGCGCGGGCCGAGCGTCTCGCAGTAGGCCTGTACCGGTTCCCAGACTGCCGGGTCCTTGGTGTTGTTGTCGATGATCAGGACTTCGAAGTCCGGATAGTCGAGGTTGGCCAGCGCATCGAGGGTCTGTTTGACCATCTCCGGCGGCTCGTTGTAGCAGGGCACGTGGATCGAGACTTTTGGACGGTAGTCGGAATCGCCCACCACCGGCAGGAATTCGCGCCGGCGTTTTTGGGTCCAGACCGCTTCGGCCAGTTCGTGGGCCTCAGTCAACAGCACGATAAACACCCCGAGCGCACCGAGGGCGAGCAAGAAGCCTACCGTCAGGCTGAACCAGGTGCTGTATTGCTGGCTGTAGTCGTAGCCGATCCACACCAGCACCGAACCGCAAAGGAACGCGACAAAGGTCAGGAAGGTGCGGCCACGCTGACGCAGGGCCGAACCGTCGATCATCAGCAGGGTCAAGGACAACAACGCCAGGACGACCGAGCCGATGGCCAGTACTCGCCATTGCGGAATCGCAACCACCGGGCCTTCAAAGTTGAATTTCTGCTGACGCGCGGCGTTGTAAACGCCCCAATACGCACCTACCGAACCTTCGTCGCTGGCTTTCCATGGCTGGTCAAACGCTTCGATCACGAAGTAGTTGAAGCCCTGGCGGTTGAGCTTGTTCACCAGCGTGCGCAGGTAAATAGCCTGGTCAGCCGGGGTCGCATCAGCACCACCGCGCATGCGGCCGTTGCTCGGCCAGCCCACTTCGGACAGCAGCAGCGGCTTTTTCGGGAACATCTTTTTCAGGTCACGGGCACGGTCCAGGACGAACTGACCGGCCTTGTCCATCGGGATGAACTCCCAATAAGGCAGGACGTGGGCCGCGATCAGGTCGACGTGCCTGGCCAGCTCCGGATGTTCTTCCCAGACGTGCCATTGCTCGGACGTGGTGACCGGAACCTTGACGGCCGCGCGTACGCGATCAAGCAGAACGCTCAGTTCCTTGGCGGTGATTTCCTTGCGAAAGATCGCTTCGTTGCCTACGACGACGCGCACAACACTGCGTGAGCTGTTGGCGAGTGCAATGGCACGGGTGATTTCGCGCTCGTTACGCTCTTGATCCGGGCTGATCCAGATCCCCAGGGTTACCCGCAGGCCGAACTCTTCAGCCAGCTTCGGGATGTCCTCAAGCGTGCCGTCGACCGAGTAGGTACGGATGTTGTCGGTCAGCTTGCTCATGATCTCCAGATCACGACGCATTTCATCGTCGGATGGGTACTGGTCTTTCTGTGGGTACTGCCCTTGCTGGAACGGCGAGTAAGAAAAACCGGAGATCTGTTCAGGCCAGTTGGGGGCCGTGACCGGGCGATTGATCAGCGCCCAGAAACCGGTGAATAGCGCGGCGATTGCCAGAACCACCACCAGATTGAGTCCAAATTTACGCGATGACATAGAGATTTCGGGTTCCAAAGGGTGTGGAACGAAGGAACTGTTGGCAGGTGCCAAACGGCGCGCATCCTACACTGACCTTCAACTTACCGTACAGCATGTGAAGAGAAGGTCGCCGTTGGGCAACGGCTCTTCACTTAAGTTCTTATCGGCTGTTTTTGTAGCTCAAATAACCGCGCTGATTAGCCTGTTGAAGCAGGCTTGGCCACCGTTCATAGCGCAAAGGTGCTCTTGGCCAGCATCGGCCCTATAATGCGCGCCGGTTTTTGGGGTAATGGTCATGAGTACAGAAGATCCGCGGTTTGCTGGCGTTGCCCGTTTGTACGGCATCGAAGGTCTGGAGCGCTTGCGTGCGGCCCATGTGGCGATCGTCGGGGTCGGCGGAGTTGGCTCCTGGGCGGCGGAAGCTATCGCCCGTTGCGGGGTCGGTGAGATATCGCTGTTCGATCTGGACGATGTTTGTGTCAGCAACAGTAATCGTCAGTTGCACGCATTGGACAGCACCGTCGGTCAGGCCAAGGTCGAGGTGATGGCTGAGCGCTTGCGCGGGATCAACCCAGCCTGCACGGTGCATGCCGTGGCCGACTTCGTCACTCGCGAGACCATGGCCGAGTACATCACACCAGACATCGATTGCGTAATCGACTGCATCGACAGTGTCAACGCCAAGGCGGCGCTGATCGCCTGGTGCAAACGCCGCAAGATTCAGATCATCACCACCGGCGGCGCCGGGGGGCAGATCGACCCCACGCTGATTCAGGTCTGTGACCTGAACCGTACCTTCAATGACCCTCTGGCATCCAAGGTCCGCTCCACCTTGCGCCGTGATTACGGCTTCTCCCGCACAGTGACCCGCCATTACAGCGTGCCCTGCGTGTTTTCTACGGAACAACTGCGTTACCCGAAACCAGACGGCAGTATTTGCTTGCAGAAGAGTTTTGTCGGCGACGGCGTGAAACTTGACTGCGCGGGCGGTTTTGGCGCCGTGATGATGGTAACGGCGACCTTCGGCATGGTCGCCGCGACCAAGGCTGTGGACAAGATTGTTGCCGGGGTACGGCGGCCGGCGGATCGGGTCAAACCTGCCTGATAGATCGTTCCCATGCTCCGCGTGGGAATGCAGCCCGTGACGCTCTGCGTCACAAGAGCGGACGCAGCGCGTCCATTGAGGCATTCCCACGCAGAGCGTGGGAACGATCATCAGTACCCAGCCAACTCCCGCATCCTCTGCAATACGGCATTCAAGCCATTGCTGCGCGATGGTGACAACTGCCGGGCCAGGCCCAACTGGTTGAACCAGTCCGGCAAGTCTACCTGCTGCAAATCCTCTGCAGACAAACCGTTGACCCGTACCAGCAGCAACGCCACCAAGCCACGAATCAACCGCGCATCGCTGCTGGCGGTGAATTGCCAATGGTCGTCCTGCAACGTACCCAGCAACCAAACCTGACTTTCACAGCCCTGCACCCGATTGGCCTCGGTCTTTTCCACATCGCTCAAGGTCGGTAGTCGATCGCCCCACTGCATCAGCAGGCGTGCTCGCTGTTCCCATCCGGCGGCGCTCTGAAAGGTTTCCAGTGCCGTCAGCGCTTCGGCGGGCAAACTCATCGCAACAACTCCAGGGCTTGATCCAGCGCTTCAAAGAAGCGCTCCAGGTCTTCGGAGTCGTTGTACAGTGCCAACGACACCCGAATCGCTCCCGCAAGACCCAAGCCTTTGAGCAACGGCATCGCGCAATGATGGCCGGCGCGTACGGCAATTCCTTGTTCGGTCAGCAGATGCGCGAGGTCAGAGTTGTGCACGCCCTCGACGACAAAGCTGGCCAGCGCCACCTCAGGTTTGCCCAGCAGGCGAATGCCTTTGCGCGCATGCAAACCTTGCAGCAGATAGGCATGCAATGCGGCCTCATGGGCGTTGACCGCATCCAGATCGAGCCCGCTCAGGTAATCGAGGGTCGCACCGAGGCCGATCACACTGGCAATCGGTGGTGTTCCGGCTTCGAAACCGAGCGGGGCGGGTCGGAAGGAGGCGTGCCGGTAGTCCGCGTTTTGCACCATTTCGCCACCGAACTGCCAGTGGCGCAATTGGTGCAGCGCCTCACTGCGGCCGTAGAGCACGCCGAGGCCGTCCGGTCCGTAAAGCTTGTGGCTGGAAAATACATAGAAATCGCAGCCCAAAGCCTGCACATCGTGTCGCCCATGGACAACACCTTGAGCGCCATCGACCACGGTCAAGGCACCATGGGCCTTGGCCATCGCCAAAAGCGCCGGCAACGGCTGCCAGGCGCCGAGTACGTTGGACAACTGGCTGACCGCCAGCAGGCGAGTACGCGGGCCGATCAGGCTTGCCGCGGCATCGAGATCGATCAAGCCGTCGGCGTCCAATGGCAAGACGATCAGCTCAAGGTCGCGACGCAGGGCCAGCTGTTGCCAAGGCAGCAGGTTGGCGTGGTGTTCCAGGGCGCTGATGACAATTTCATCACCGGCATTGAATTGGTGTTCCAGACCATAGGCCAGGAGGTTCAGCGCGGAGGTCGCGCCGTGGGTAAAGATGATCTGCCCGCTTTCGCCTGCACTGAGCCAATGCGCGACCTTGCTGCGGCTATCTTCGAACGCCTGAGTGGCGTGGGCGCCGGGCAGGTGTTGGGCTCGATGGACATTGGCCGCGCCATTGGCGTAGTAGTGCGTCAGGGCGTCCAGCAGGGCTTGGGGTTTTTGAGTGGTGGCGGCGTTATCCAGATAGGTCTGGTCTTGCCGTTGCAATGCGGCGATGGCCGGGAAATCGGCGCGCCAGGCAGAGGGCACAAGCATGGTGGTCAAGACTCGTTTGAGCCTGTCGGATGCTGATTATAAGCGCCCGACAGGCTCCGTTGGCATCGAGTCGCTGCTTAGTTGTGAGCGTGCAGCGCTTCGTTCAGTTCGATGGCCGACTTGTGGGTTTTGCACTCCACGGCACCGGTCTCCGAATTGCGGCGGAACAACAGGTCAGGCTGGCCAGCCAGTTCACGGGCCTTGAGCACTTTGACCAGCTTGTTGTTCTCGTCCAGCAGCGCCACTTTGGTACCAGCGGTCACGTACAGGCCGGACTCGACGGTGTTGCGATCGCCCAACGGAATGCCGATACCGGCGTTGGCGCCGATCAGGCAGCCTTCGCCGACCTTGATCACGATGTTGCCGCCGCCCGACAGGGTGCCCATGGTCGAGCAACCGCCGCCCAGGTCCGAACCCTTGCCGACGAACACGCCAGCCGAAACGCGACCTTCGATCATGCCCGGGCCTTCGGTGCCGGCGTTGAAGTTGACGAAACCCTCGTGCATCACGGTAGTGCCTTCGCCGATGTAGGCGCCCAGACGAATCCGCGCGCTGTCAGCCAGCCGCACACCGCTCGGTACCACGTAGTCGGTCATTTTCGGGAACTTGTCTACCGAGAATACTTCCAGCAACTCGCCACGCAGACGGGCTTCGAGTTGATGCTCGGCGAGTTCCGCGAGGTCGATCGCACCCTGGCTGGTCCAGGCGACGTTCGGCAGCAGCGGGAAAATGCCGGCCAGGTTCAGGCCGTGAGGCTTGACCAGACGATGGGACAGCAGGTGCAGTTTGAGGTAGGCCTCAGGGGTGGAGCTCAATTGCGCGTCTTCTGCCAGCAACGTGGCGACCAGCGGCTTGTGGCTTTCGGCCAGGCGGGTCAGCAATGCGGCTTGCGCGGCGTCGATGCCTTTGAGTGCTTCAGCCAGTTGCGAAGCCTGGGCAGTGCTGAATGCGATGGCCTGATTGCCTTCGGTGTAACCCAGAATCGGGACAATAGCGGCGACCAGTTCGGCCGACGGATTGAGCAGCGGCTGGGCGTAAAACACTTCCAGCCACGCGCCTTGACGATTCTGGGTGCCGACACCGAAGGCCAGGCTGAACAGGGTAGTGGACATGGGATTACCTCTACAAAATTGAACGGGCTGGCTTACTTGAGCGCTGCCGCGTAGATATCTGGCTTGAAGCCAATCAGGGTTCTGTCACCGAGATCGAGCACCGGGCGCTTGATCATCGAAGGTTGTGCGAGCATCAGTTCGATGGCTTTCGTCTGGTCGAGATCGGCTTTGCGTTCGTCGTCGAGTTTGCGAAAGGTCGTGCCTGCGCGGTTCAACAGCACTTGCCAGCCGTGCTCATCGCACCACTGGGTCAGGTGTTCTCGGTCAATTCCGGCCGCTTTGTAATCATGGAATTCATAGCTGGCAGCGTTTTCATCGAGCCAGGTGCGCGCTTTTTTCATGGTGTCGCAAGCTTTGATGCCGAAAAGGTGCAACGTTTTGCTTGAAGCGGTCAAGGAATTGCCCCCCTTTGGAGATGCTGGAAACGAAAGGTGACGGATTATGCCACGACCGGGCAGGTTCGGCGTCGGCTGCGGCCGAGCTTTGTCGCAATGTATTACAGATTTCCGGGCCCGTTGCGGCATTGGTGCGGCGGTCAGCCAGCAGCTTAGACGACTAATGTGGCACTTCAATGGCGAACAGTTGCCAGGCGGGTGCCATTCGCATTCGATTGATTGGCAATCGCGCTTCAGAATCGCCGGTTGCGGCACGGTACCCAGCCCTTGCAATGGCGCAGCGCGCGGCCAGCCGGAGGAAGTCTCTGATGCGCTGGTTTGGCTGCTCTAGGGCGACGTGCTGCGAGAGGTGGCAGTTCAAGTCATGCTGTGACGCTATCGCGAGCAAGCTCGCTCCTGCAAAAAGCGCGATTCATTGCAGGAGCGAGCTTGCTCGCGATCGGCCGCTTACTTGCGACGCTGAATGAAGTCGCGAATCCGCTCGGCGGCTTCAACGCATTCGGCCAGCGGCGCAACCAGTGCCAAACGTACACGTCCGGCGCCTGGGTTGAAGCCTTTGACTTCACGGGACAGATACGAGCCTGGAACTACGGTTACATGTTCTTCGGCAAACAGCTGGCGGCAGAACTCGGCGTCATCGCCCTCAACATTCGGCCACAGATAGAAGCCACCATCCGGGCACTGCACATCGAGAACCGGGCTCAGAATTTCCAGCACCGCATCGAATTTTTCCCGGTACAGCGTTCGGTTGGCGCGCACGTGCTCTTCGTCGTTCCAGGCCGCGATGCTTGCGAGCTGCGTCTGAACCGGCATGGCGCAACCGTGGTAGGTGCGGTACAGCAGGAAGGCTTTGAGGATCTCGGCGTCACCGGCAACAAAGCCGGAGCGCAGGCCAGGCAGGTTGGAACGTTTGGACAGACTGTGGAATACCACGCAGCGCTTGAAGTCCTTGCGCCCCAGTGCCACGCAGGCGCTGAGCAGGCCGGGCGGTGGCGTCTGTTCATCAAAATACAGTTCGCTGTAGCACTCGTCGGCAGCGATCACGAAGTCGTACTCGTCGGCCAGAGCGATCAGCTTTTTCAGGGTTTGCAGTGGGATCAACGCGCCGGTCGGATTGCCCGGAGAGCACAGGAACAGAATCTGGCAGCGCTGCCAGACATCGGCCGTTACCGCGTCGAAATCCGGATTGAAGCCGTTTTCGTCCAGGCAAGGCAGGTAATGCGGCTTGGCCCCGGCAAGGAAGGCTGCACCTTCATAGATTTGATAGAAGGGGTTCGGGCTGACGATCAGTGCTTCATCGCTGCGGTTGACCACCGTCTGGGTGAAGGCGAACAGCGCCTCGCGCGTACCGTTGACCGGCAGAATATTACGGGCAGGGTCGAGCCAGCCGTCGGGGACGCTGAAGCGCCGTTCGCACCAATGAGCAATTGCTTCACGCAGGGCTGCAATACCCAGAGTGGTCGGGTAGACCGCCATCTGATCCAGGTTGCTGGCCAGGGCTTGGGCGACAAAGTCAGGCGAGCGATGTTTAGGCTCGCCGATGGACAGGGCAATCGGGCGTTTACCTGCTGCGGGCTGAACAGTGCCGAGCAGGGCGCGGAGTTTTTCGAACGGGTAGGGCTGCAACTGGTTCAGAGCGTTGTTCATTGCTGGCGGATCTCACTCAGGTCATGGCGCGCGACTAGAAGCTCAGGCGCGACAGTTCGATATTCGGTTCGTGGCTGACGCTCAATTGTTCAACGATGGCGTCCTGCAAGCGGCTGCACAGCTGCGGGTCGGACAACGGTTGGTTGTTTGCGTCGGTGATGAAAAATACGTCTTCCACGCGTTCGCCGAGGGTGGCGATCTTGGCGTTCTGCAGCGACAGATCGAACTCGAGGAAGATTGTCCCGATCCGTGCCAACAAGCCGGGCCGGTCCGGAGCGCTCAGCTCTAGGACAGTCACCGGACGCTGGGCGTCGTTGTGGATGGTGACCTGTGGCGGGAAAGCGAAGTGCTTGAGCTGGCGTGGCACCCGTCGCTGAATGATGGTCGGGTAGTCAGCCGGATTGCGCAGGGCTTCGGTCAGGCCGTCACGGATCTGCTTGACGCGCAGAGGGTTGTCGCCGATGGAGTCGCCATCGGTGTCGAGGACGATATACGTGTCGAGGGTGAACTGGCTGCTGGAGGTGATGACCCGGGCGTCGTGAATGTTCAGGTTGAGCTGGTCCATTGCCGCCACGGTCACAGCGAAGAAGTCGTGCTGGTCTGGCGCGTAGATGAAGATCTGCGTTCCGCCCTCGAATTCTCGCTGTGTGGTTTCCTTGATCAGCACCAAGGGGCCGCCGTCGGCGGGCTGTTGCAGGATCGCATCGCTGTGCCAGGCCACGTCGCCAGCGGTATGGCGTAGGAAGTAATCGTCGCCCAGTTGTGCCCAGAGCTGTTCGACGTCATCCGGATCGGTGCCGCTGCGTACCAGGATGTCCAGGGCAGCGCTCTGGGTCTGGCGAATCTGCTGTTCACGATCCACCGGATTTTCCAGGCCGCGGCGCAAGGCACGCTTGGTCTCGGTGTAGAGCTGACGCAGCAGGCTCGCCCGCCAGGAGTTCCACAGGGTCGGATTGGTCGCATTGATGTCGGAGACGGTCAGCACATACAGATAGTCGAGCCGGGTCTGATCGCCAACGATTTGTGCGAAATCGTGGATAACCTGCGGATCGGACAGATCCTTGCGCTGGGCGGTGGTCGACATCACCAGGTGGTTCTGCACCAGCCAGACAATCAGTCGGCTGTCCCACTGCGGCAGCTGATGGCGTGCGCAGAACGCCTCGGCATCTACTGCGCCAATGTCCGAGTGATCGCCATGCCGACCCTTGCCGATGTCGTGATACAGGCCGGCCAGGTAGATCAACTCGGGTTTTGGCAGCTTGCCCATGAGTTTGCTGGCTAGCGGGAATTTTTCGGAAGCCTGGGTGTACTGCAGTTTACGCAGGTGTTTGATCAGGTTCAGGGTATGGGCGTCAACGGTATAGATGTGGAACAGATCGTGTTGCATCTGGCCGACGATAAAGCCGAATTCCGGTAGATAGCGCCCGAGAATGCCATAACGGTTCATTCGCCGCAGATTGCGGTGGACGCCGATCTCGCACTTGAACAATTCGATGAACAGGCTGGTATTGCGGATGTCATGGCGGAATTCGTCGTCAATCAAGTGACGGTTTTCCCTCAACAAGCGGACGGTATCGGCGCGAACTCCTTTAATCTCCGGGTGCTGAGCCATCAGCAGGAAGATCTCCAGCATCGCGAATGGCGTGCGTTTGAAGACATTGACGTTGGTGACTTCGATGTAGCCGTCATGCAGCTGGAAACGCGAGTTAAGCGGCTGCGAGGGCGCTTCATCTTCTGATGCGAGAATGATTTCCTCGAAGTGCTGGATGATCAAGTCGCTGAGCTGGGCAATGCTCATGACCACCCGGTAATACTGCTGCATGAAGCTTTCGATAGCCTGCTTGGCGTCATCCCCCGCGAAGCCCAGCAACCCGGCTATCGAGCGCTGGTGATCGAACAGCAGGCGGTCCTCGGAGCGTCCGGCCAGCATGTGCAAGGCGTAACGGACCTTCCACAGAAATTCCTGGGATGAAGCCAGCAGGGTGTTCTCGCTCTCCACCAGGAAGCCCTCGCCAGCCAGTGCACGCAAGTTCAGCGTGCCGTACTGGCGGCGGGCTACCCAGAGAATTGTCTGGATATCCCGCAGGCCACCGGGCGAGCCTTTGACGTTGGGTTCCAGGTTGTATTCGGTATCGTTGTATTTGTGGTGGCGGGCCTTTTGCTCGGCACGTTTGGCCAGAAAGAAGTCCTTGCTTGGCCACATATGAGCGGTACTGGTGACCTCCAGCATGCGCTGGCGCAAACGCTCGGGGCCAGCAATGGTGCGGCTTTCCATCAGGTTGGTGATGACCGTCAGGTCGGCGCGGGCCTCTTCGGCACATTCATCCACCGAACGCACGCTTTGCCCGACTTCCAGGCCAATATCCCACAGCAACGTCAGAAAACGTTCGATGGAATCGCGGAAAGTCTCGTGATCGGCGCTGTCGAGCAGGATCAGCAGGTCGATGTCGGAGTAAGGGTGCAGCTCGCCGCGACCATAGCCGCCGACCGCGACCAGCGCGATGTCGGCGTCTTCGTTCCAGTTGAACTGCTCCCAGGCCTTTTGCAGGATGTTATCGATGAACCAGGCGCGATCCTCGATCAGTCGACGGATATCCCGACCGGCGCGAAAGCGCTCGTCGAGCGCCTCGCGGGCCTGGCGAATAGCTTTCTTGAAGGCCGCAATCGGGCTTGCCTTCAAGGCCAGTTCAGCCTGGAACTGACCGCGGTCGAAGAGTTCGGGATCCACCTGCGGCATCGATTGGCTTTCCTTTCTTTATGTAGGGGCAGAGCAGGACGGATCAGGCCGAAACGCGAGGGATAGTGTCATCGCTGCGCAGGGTGAAGATCTCGTAACCGGTGGCGGTCACCAGCAGCGTGTGTTCCCACTGCGCGGAGAGCTTGCGGTCCTTGGTGATCGCGGTCCAGCCGTCGCCCAATACTTTGGTGTCGGCGCGGCCCTGGTTGATCATTGGCTCGATGGTGAAGGTCATGCCTTCTTTCAGTTCCATTCCGGTGCCGGCACGACCGTAGTGCAGGATCTGCGGCTCTTCGTGAAACACCTTGCCGATGCCGTGGCCACAGAACTCGCGGACCACCGAGAAACCGTTTTTCTCGGCGTGTTTCTGGATGACTTCACCGATGTCGCCAAGGCGGCAGCCAGGTTTGACCAGTTCAATGGCCTTGTACATGCATTCCTGGGTGACTTGCGACAGGCGCTCGGCCCAGACAGGCACGGTGCCAACGTGGAACATCCGGCTGGTGTCGCCGTGATAGCCATCTTTGATGACGGTGACATCGATGTTCAGGGTATCGCCATCCTTGAGTGGTTTCTCGTTCGGGATGCCGTGGCAGACCACATGGTTGATCGAGGTGCAGATCGACTTCGGGAAACCCTTGTAATTGAGAGGGGCAGGGATGGCCTTCTGTTCATTGACAATATAGTCGTGGCAGATGCGGTCCAGTTCGTCCGTGGTGACGCCGGGTTTGACGTATTCGGCGATCATTTCCAGCACGTCGGCGGCCAGTTTGCCGGCGACACGCATTTTTGCGATGTCCTCTGGGGTTTTGAGGGTGACGGTCATACAGGCTCTCTAGGCGCTCAATGGCGCTATAAACACGGGAGATGGATTGCGTGACCAAATGTTGCGTCTTCGCAGCCCTAAAACACGATTCTAACAGACGGTCGGTGCAAATCATGAACGTCTTGCCATCGCTTCTCTCTATAGTAATGGTGCATTCTGATCCGATTCCAAGGTCAGGGTAAAAGCGGACGCCTGGAACGTGTGAATCCTGGTTTCGTTTTTCCCTTTCTTGTGGTATAAAATGCGCCGCTTTCCGGGGATACCTCGAAAAGTTTAAACCCACACACGCGTCGACACGATGACCTGGGTGCCTTCAGCTTGACGCTGCTGGTTGGTCATTGGGATGCGTGGAGGCCTAACCCGACTTATTAAGGAACTATCATGTCCCAAGTCAACATGCGCGATATGCTGAAGGCCGGTGTGCACTTCGGTCACCAAACCCGTTACTGGAACCCGAAAATGGGTAAGTACATTTTCGGCGCGCGGAACAAGATTCACATCATCAACCTTGAAAAAACCCTGCCAATGTTCAACGAAGCTCTGACTTTCGTAGAGCGTCTGGCCCAGGGCAAAAACAAGATTCTGTTCGTCGGCACCAAGCGTTCCGCTGGCAAGATCGTTGCTGAAGAAGCAGCACGTTGCGGTTCGCCGTACGTCGATCACCGCTGGTTGGGCGGCATGCTGACCAACTTCAAAACCATCCGTGCTTCCATCAAGCGTCTGCGTGACCTTGAAGTTCAGGCCGAAGACGGTACTTTCGCCAAGCTGACCAAGAAAGAAGCGCTGATGCGCACTCGCGATCTTGAGAAGCTGGATCGTAGCCTGGGTGGTATCAAGGACATGGGCGGTCTGCCAGACGCACTGTTCGTTATCGACGTTGATCACGAGCGCATCGCGATCACCGAAGCCAACAAGCTGGGCATCCCGGTTATCGGCGTTGTCGATACCAACAGCAGCCCGGAAGGCGTTGACTACATCATCCCAGGCAACGATGACGCAATCCGCGCCATCCAGTTGTACATGGGTGCGATGGCTGATGCTGTGATCAAAGGTCGCAACCACGTTGCTGGCGGCACCGAAGTGTTCGTCGAAGACGCTCCAGCAGCAGTAGTTGAAGGCTGAGTAGCTAGCGCTTAGCGTTTACTCAGTACGCAAAAAGGGGGCTTGGCCCCCTTTTTGCCACCTCGAAAATCGTTTGTTGAAAAATGCCCTCTGCAGTTTTTGTCATGAGCGGCGGTTAACAAGTGTTTCGGGAGTAGCGCAAGAATTGAACGCCCGTTCGGTCGGGTGGAATGGTTGAAAACCTATCCAAGAGGAATTTTGAAATGGCAGAGATTACTGCAGCGTTGGTCAAAGAACTGCGCGAGCGTACCGGCGAAGGCATGATGGACTGCAAGAAAGCCTTGACCAAGGCTGGCGGCGACATCGAAAAAGCCATTGATGACATGCGTGCTTCGGGCGCCATCAAGGCAGCCAAAAAAGCAGGCAACGTTGCTGCTGAAGGCGCAATCGCTATCAAGGACAATGGTAAAGCCGCAGTTCTGCTGGAAGTGAACTCGCAGACCGACTTCCTGGCTCTGCAAGACGACTTCAAAGTGTTCGTTGCTGCCAGCGTCGAACAGGCTTTTGCTGACAAACTGACTGATGCTGCTCCGCTGATCGAAGCGCGTGAAGCTGATCGTCTGGTTCTGGTTGGTAAAGTCGGCGAGAACGTCAACATCCGTCGTCTGGTTCGCGTTGAAGGTGACGTGGTCGGTACTTACCTGCACGGTAACAAGATCGGTGTTGCTGTCGTCCTGAAGGGCGGTAACGTTGAACTGGCTAAAGACATCGCGATGCACGTCGCGGCCAGCAACCCTGAGTTCCTGCTGCCGTCGGAAGTTTCCGCTGAAGCCATCGAACGCGAAAAAGCCGTGTTCATGAGCCTCAACGAAGACAAGATCAAAGGCAAGCCAGCCGAAATCGTTGAAAAAATGGTTGCCGGTCGTATCAGCAAGTTCCTGGCCGAAGCCAGCCTGGTCAACCAGCAGTTCGTCAAGGACCCTGAAGTGACTGTTGGCGACCTGGCCAAGAAAGGCGGCGCTGAAATCGTTTCCTTCACTCGCTTCGCGGTAGGTGAAGGCATCGAGAAGCCAGTAGACAACTTCGCTGAAGAAGTTGCTGCTCAGCTGGCTGCTGCCAAGCAGTAAGACGGTTTTTTAAACTGTCGCCCTGAAGAGGCTGCCCGCTCACGCGCGCAGCCTCTTTTCAAATGGGATGATCAATTTATTTGGCTTCCCTTCGGAACTGGCTTACAAAGCCGTGTTCCGATGGCGTTGTGATAGCGTCCAGTTAGAGTGAACGCAGGCTGCAAACAGCTTGCAAAGAATTTTTAAAATACGCCGCAGGAGAGATTCGCAATGGCTCAGCAGGGCAGTGGTTATCAGGCTCGCTATAAACGCATTCTACTCAAGCTCAGCGGCGAGGCCCTGATGGGCTCGGAAGAGTTCGGGATCGACCCCAAGGTTCTGGATCGCATGGCGCTGGAAGTCGGCCAGCTGGTCGGTATAGGCGTTCAGGTCGGTCTGGTGATTGGCGGTGGCAACCTGTTCCGTGGTGCAGCCCTGAGTGCTGCCGGGATGGATCGGGTTACCGGCGATCACATGGGGATGCTGGCCACTGTGATGAATGCCCTGGCCATGCGTGATGCGCTGGAACGTGCGAATATCTCCGCCATCGTTATGTCGGCTATTTCCATGGTTGGCGTAACCGATCACTATGATCGCCGCAAAGCCATGCGTCACCTGAACGCCAAGGAAGTCGTTATCTTCGCAGCCGGTACCGGCAACCCGTTCTTCACCACGGATTCGGCAGCCTGCCTGCGAGCGATCGAGATCGATGCTGACGTCGTGTTGAAAGCGACCAAGGTTGATGGTGTGTACACCGCTGACCCATTCAAAGACCCGCATGCCGAGAAGTTCGATCATCTGACCTACGATGAAGTGCTGGATCGCAAGCTGGGTGTGATGGATCTGACGGCCATCTGTCTGTGCCGTGATCACAAGATGCCGTTGCGCGTCTTTAACATGAACAAGCCCGGCGCCCTGCTGAATATCGTACATGGCGGCGCTGAAGGAACCCTGATCGAGGAAGGCCAACAATGATCAACGAAATCAAGAAAGACGCTAAAGATCGCATGCAGAAATCTGTGGAATCGCTGGCGCACAACTTCGGCCGTATCCGTACTGGCCAGGCGCACCCAAGCATCCTGGAGGGCGTGATGGTGCCGTACTACGGTGCTGACACCCCGATCAAGCAAGTTGCCAACATCACCGTCAAAGACGCCCGTACCCTGCAAGTTGTTGCCTTCGAGCGCAACATGCTGGGCGCCGTCGACAAGGCAATCGGCAGCGCAGGTCTGAACCTGAACCCGACCAACCTTGGTGAGCTGCTGCTGATCAGCATGCCGGCCCTGACCGAAGAAACCCGTCGCGGTTTCACCAAGCAGGCACGCGATGTGGCTGAAGATGCCCGTGTTGCCGTACGCAACATCCGTCGCGATGCAAACAGCTCGCTGAAGGATCTGGTCAAGGAAAAGGAAATCAGCGAAGACGAAGAGCGTCGTGCCACTGGCGAGATCGACGATCTGACCAAGAAGTTCGTAGCTGAAATCGACGCTAAGTTGGCGGAGAAAGAAAAAGACCTGATGGCCGTATAAGGGTCGCGTTTTCATGGAAAAGACCAAGCAGGCTGTACCGTCTTCGGTGCCGCGTCATGTCGCGATTATCATGGACGGCAATAATCGTTGGGCAAAAAAGCGCTTTATGCCGGGTATTGCCGGGCATAAAGCGGGTGTCGATGCTGTTCGTGCTGTCATCGAGGTGTGTGCCGAGGCCAAGGTCGAAGTGCTGACCTTGTTTGCCTTCTCCAGTGAGAACTGGCAGCGTCCGGCAGACGAAGTCAGTGGCTTGATGGATCTGTTCTTCAGGGCATTGCGTCGTGAGGCCAAGCGCCTCAACGACAACAACATCAGCCTGCGCATCATTGGTGACCGCTCGCGCTTCCATCCGGAGCTGCAGGCGGCCATGCGTGAAGCTGAGGCGATGACATCGGGCAGCAATCGTTTTATCCTGCAAATCGCTGCCAATTATGGTGGTCAATGGGACATTGCCCAGGCTGCCCAGCGCCTGGCGCGCGAGGTTCAGGCCGGGCATCTGCGACCTGAAGACATTACGCCCGAGTTGTTGCAAACCTGTCTGGCGACTGGCGATCTGCCCTTGCCGGACTTGTGCATTCGTACTGGCGGTGAGCACCGCATCAGCAACTTCCTGTTGTGGCAGTTGGCGTACGCCGAGCTGTATTTCTCCGACCTGTTCTGGCCGGACTTCAAACACGATGCCATGCGTTCTGCGCTGGCCGATTACGCTTCTCGTCAGCGCCGCTTCGGTAAAACGAGCGAGCAGGTCGAGGCTGGAGCCCGGGTTTAATGCTTAAGCAACGAATCATTACTGCGCTGATCCTGCTGCCAATCGCCTTGTGCGGGTTTTTCCTGCTCGAAGGTACGGGCTTTGCTTTGTTCATCGGGCTGGTGGTGACTCTGGGTGCCTGGGAATGGGCTCGATTGGCAGGTTTCACTGCTCAGTCTGCCCGGATTGTTTACGCAACCCTGGTCGCGCTGCTGCTGTTTTTCATGCATGTACTTCCCGGTCTTGCTCCATGGGTACTGGGTGCTGCTGTTCTCTGGTGGTTACTGGCGACTTTCCTGGTGCTGACTTATCCACGGACCGGTGAGTATTGGGCTAGCGCGGCAAGCAAGTTGGTGATTGGTCTGTTGATCTTGTTGCCTGCCTGGCAAGGTTTGATCCTGATCAAGCAACAACCCTTGGGTAACTGGCTGATCATGGCGGTAATGGTGCTGGTCTGGGGGGCCGATATCGGTGCCTACTTTTCCGGCCGGGCTTTTGGCAAGCGTAAACTGGCTCCGCAAGTCAGTCCGGGCAAGAGCTGGGAAGGGGTTTATGGTGGTTTACTGCTTAGCTTGCTGATCACTGCCGTTGTCGGCTTTGTTCGAGACTGGAGTGGGGTGCAGGTGCTGTTGGGGTTGCTCGGCGCGGCGATTGTCGTATCGCTCTCGGTGGTCGGCGATCTGACTGAAAGCATGTTCAAGCGTCAGTCGGGGATCAAGGACAGCAGTAACCTGCTGCCGGGCCATGGCGGTGTGCTGGATCGAATCGACAGTCTGACAGCGGCTATTCCGGTATTTGCTGTCCTTTTGTGGATGGCTGCACTGTGAGTCGCCTACAACAGATTACCGTTCTGGGGGCGACGGGTTCGATTGGCCTGAGCACCCTGGATGTCATTGCTCGTCATCCCGAGCGCTACCAAGTGTTCGCCTTGAGTGGTTTCAGTCGTTTGAGCGAGCTGCTCGCGTTGTGCGTTCGCCACATGCCGCGCTTCGCAGTCGTTCCTGAGATCGCTGCTGCACGTAGCCTGCAGGACGACTTGCGGGCTGCCGGGCTGAAAACCCGCGTCCTGGTGGGGGAGGAGGGGCTGTGTCAGATCGCGGCCGATCCTGAAGTCGATGCGGTGATGGCGGCGATCGTCGGGGCAGCGGGTTTGCGTCCGACTTTGGCGGCGGTAGAGGCCGGTAAAAAAATCCTCTTGGCTAATAAAGAGGCGCTGGTGATGTCCGGCGCGTTGTTTATGCAGGCTGTGCGCAAGAGCGGTTCGGTCCTGTTGCCAATCGACAGCGAGCACAACGCGATTTTTCAGTGCATGCCCAGTGACTTTGCTCGCGGGCTTGGCGCTGTCGGGGTTCGGCGGATTCTACTGACTGCCTCCGGTGGTCCGTTCCGGCAAACACCGTTGTCAGAGCTTGCGCAAGTTTCGCCCGAGCAGGCTTGTGCGCACCCCAATTGGTCGATGGGTCGCAAGATCTCGGTTGATTCGGCAAGCATGATGAATAAAGGCCTTGAGTTGATCGAGGCTTGCTGGTTGTTCGATGCCAGGCCTGCCCAGGTCGAAGTGGTCGTTCATCCGCAGAGCGTCATTCATTCGCTGGTCGACTATGTCGATGGCTCGGTGTTGGCGCAATTGGGCAATCCTGATATGCGTACGCCGATTGCCAACGCCCTGGCCTGGCCTGAGCGAATCGACTCCGGGGTGGCGCCTCTTGATCTGTTCTCAATCGCGCGACTGGACTTCCAGGCTCCCGATGAAGAGCGTTTTCCATGCCTGCGACTCGCGCGTCAGGCGGCGGAGGCGGGTAACAGTGCGCCCGCCACGTTGAATGCTGCAAATGAAGTGGCTGTGGCAGCCTTTCTTGATCGACGCATCCGCTACCCGGAGATCGCGAGTATCATCGAGGAAGTATTAAGCCTCGAGCCTGTGGTTGCCGTCGACGAACTCGACGCGGTGTTCTCGGCGGACGCCAAAGCCCGTACCCTGACCGAGCAATGGCTGAGTCGCCATGGGCGATAAATGTTGCGGCGGATTCGAGTGTATCGGCACTGGATAGGAATGCGGAGAAAGTAGATGAGCGCGCTCTATATGATTTTCGGCACCCTGGTTGCTCTGGGCGTGCTGGTCACCTTCCATGAATTCGGCCATTTTTGGGTGGCGCGCCGCTGTGGCGTCAAGGTTCTGCGTTTCTCTGTGGGCTTCGGTATGCCCCTGCTGCGTTGGCATGATCGCCGCGGTACGGAGTTCGTGATCGCTGCCATCCCGTTGGGTGGCTATGTGAAGATGCTCGATGAGCGCGAAGGTGAAGTGCCGGCTGATCAGCTCGATCATGCCTTCAATCGCAAGACTGTTCGCCAGCGTATCGCTATCGTCGTGGCCGGTCCTGTTGCCAACTTTCTGCTGGCTCTGGTGTTTTTCTGGGCGTTGGCGATGCTCGGCAGCGAGCAGGTGCGTCCGGTCATCGGTGCGGTTGAGGTCGGTAGTCTTGCTGCAAGGGCCGGCTTGAGCCCTGGTCAGGAAATCGTTGCGATCGATGGTGAGCCGACTTCTGGTTGGGCGGCCGTCAATCTGCAACTGGTGAGCCGATTGGGTGAAAGTGGCTCCTTGCAGTTGCTGATGCGCGAACAGGGCTCGACTGTCGACTCACCTCATGAGCTGATGCTGGATCATTGGCTTAAAGGTGTTGATGAGCCCGATCCGATTCACGCGCTGGGGATTCGCCCTTGGCGTCCAGCGTTGCCGCCGGTGCTGGCCGAGCTTGATCCCAAAGGGCCTGCGCAGGCTGCCGGCCTGAAGATGGGCGACCGTCTGCTGGCGCTCGATGGCCAGGCGTTGAGCGATTGGCAGCAAGTCGTTGATTTGGTCCGTGTACGGCCTGATACCAAAATTATGCTGCATGTTGAGCGTGATGGTGCTCAAATCGACGTCCCTGTGACCTTGGCTGTCCGTGGCAAGTCGAAAGTCGCGAGCGGTTATCTGGGGGCCGGGGTAAAGGCTGTCGATTGGCCACCAAGCATGATTCATGAGGTCAGCTTCGGTCCGCTGGCTGCGATCGGCGAGGGTGCCCGGCGGACCTGGACCATGAGTGTGCTGACCCTTGATTCACTAAAGAAAATGTTGTTCGGCGAGCTCTCGGTAAAAAACTTGAGTGGACCGATAACCATTGCTAAAGTGGCGGGCGCTTCTGCCCAGTCGGGTGTCGCTGATTTCTTGAATTTCCTTGCTTATCTGAGTATTAGCCTGGGAGTTCTCAATCTGTTGCCCATTCCTGTACTGGATGGGGGGCATTTGTTGTTTTATCTGATTGAGTGGGCGCGTGGTCGCCCCTTGTCGGATCGGGTGCAGGGTTGGGGGATACAGATCGGTATCAGTTTGGTGGTCGGGGTGATGTTGCTTGCTCTGCTCAACGATCTGGGTCGACTGTAACGCTTCGCTGAATTGCGAATCTGCCGCATTTTGCGGCAGTTTGTTTATTGCCAGTTGGAATAAGAAAGGACTTCATGAAACGTCTGCTGCTAACTGCGGTTCTCACCGTATTGATGATCGCCGAAGTTCACGCCGAGTCCTTCACTATCTCCGATATTCGCGTCAATGGCCTCCAGCGGGTGTCCGCGGGTAGCGTCTTTGGTGCCTTGCCGTTGAACGTTGGTGAACAGGCGGATGATCGTCGCCTGGCGGAATCCACTCGTGCATTGTTCAAAACCGGTTACTTTCAAGATATCCAGCTGGGCCGCGATGGCAATGTCCTGGTCATCACTGTAGTCGAGCGTCCATCTGTTGCCAGTATCGAGATCGACGGAAACAAGGCGATCTCCACTGAAGACCTGATGAAAGGCCTCAAACAATCCGGTCTGTCCGAAGGCGAGATCTTCCAGCGTGCGACCCTTGAGGGCGTGCGTAACGAACTGCAGCGTCAATATGTTGCTCAGGGCCGCTACTCGGCGACCGTCGACACCGAAGTGGTGCCGCAGCCGCGTAACCGTGTTGCCTTGAAGGTCAATATCAACGAAGGCACTGTCGCCGCTATCCAGCACATCAACGTGGTGGGTAACACGGTCTTCCCTGACGAAGATCTCGTCGACCTGTTCGAACTGAAAACCTCTAACTGGCTGTCGTTCTTCAAGAACGATGACAAGTACGCTCGTGAAAAATTGTCCGGTGACCTGGAGCGCCTGCGTTCCTACTACCTGGATCGTGGCTATATCAACATGGATATCGCTTCGACCCAGGTTTCGATCACCCCGGACAAGAAACACGTCTACATCACCGTCAACGTTAACGAAGGTGAGAAGTACAGCGTTCGTGACGTCAAGCTGAGCGGTGACTTGAAAGTGCCTGAAGACCAGGTCAAGTCGTTGCTGCTGGTACAGAAAGGTCAGGTTTTCTCGCGCAAACTGATGACCACCACGTCTGAATTGATCACCCGTCGTCTGGGTAACGAAGGCTATACCTTCGCCAACGTCAACGGCGTGCCGCAGCCCCATGAAGAAGATCACACCGTAGATATCACTTTCATGGTCGATCCTGGCAAGCGCGCATACGTGAACCGTATCAACTTCCGTGGCAATACCAAGTCGGAAGACGAAGTGCTGCGTCGTGAAATGCGTCAGATGGAAGGAGGCTGGGCGTCAACCTACCTGATCGACCAGTCCAAGACCCGTCTGGAACGTCTGGGCTTCTTCAAGGAGGTCAACGTCGAGACGCCGGCTGTACCGGGTGTCGATGACCAGGTTGACGTGAACTACGCCGTTGAAGAGCAAGCGTCCGGTTCGATCACCGCCAGCGTCGGTTTTGCTCAGAGCGCCGGTCTGATCCTCGGTGGCTCGATTACCCAGAACAACTTCCTGGGTACCGGTAACAAGGTCAGCATCGGCTTGACCCGTAGCCAGTACCAGAGCCGCTACAACTTCGGTTATGTCGACCCCTACTGGACTGCTGACGGCGTCAGCCTGGGTTACAACGCTTTCTATCGCACCACTGACTACAAAAACCTTGATGTCAACGTAGCCAACTATGCGGTAGACAGCCTGGGTGCGGGCGTCAGCGTCGGTTATCCGATCAGCGAGACTTCGCGTCTGACCTTTGGTCTGACGGCGCAGCAAGACAAGATCAATACCGGTCAGTTCACCGTTGACGAGATTTTTGACTTCGTTAACCGTGAAGGTAACCAGTACCTGAACTTCAAGGCTTCGGCCGGTTGGTCCGAGTCGACTCTGAACAAAGGCGTGCTGGCGACCCGTGGTCATTCCCAGAGCCTGGTTCTGGAAGCAACGACCCCTGGCAGCGATCTCTCGTTCTTCAAGCTCGATTACCGTGGTCAGCTGTTCCAGCCATTGACTGATAGCTACACCATGCGTCTGCACACTGAGCTGGGCTATGGTGATGGTTACGGTTCGACCAATAGCCTGCCGTTCTACGAGAACTACTTTGCAGGTGGTTTCAACTCGGTTCGCGGCTTCAAGGACAGCACTCTCGGGCCTCGCAGTACGCCGAGTCGTGGCGTTAACCCGGGAACTTCCGTCGACCCGGACCAGAATGCGCTGCCGTTTGGTGGTAACGTCCTGATTCAGGGTGGTGTAGAGGTTCTGTTCCCTCTGCCGTTCGTGAAAGATCAGCGTTCCTTGCGCACTTCGGTATTCTGGGACGTGGGTAACGTATTCGACTCGACTTGCACGCAGAGCACTAACGCCGATGGTTCGAAGTCTAAAACGCAGTGCAACGAGGTCAGTCTGAGCAATATGGCCAGTTCGGTGGGCGTTGGTGTGACATGGGTTACTGCCCTTGGTCCGTTGAGTTTCGCATTGGCAATGCCGGTCAAGAAACCGGACAGCAATGCTGAGACCCAGGTATTCCAATTCTCCCTCGGTCAGACGTTCTAATCGTCTGATCCAAGATAACGACAATGGTTTTTGTAGGAGTGCATCGTGCGTAAGTTGACTCAATTGGTTCTCCTGGCGACTGTCCTGGTAGCGACCCCGGCATTTGCCGAAATGAAAATTGCGGTACTGAACTATCAAATGGCTCTGCTGGAGTCTGACGCCGCGAAGAAATACGCTGTGGATGCCGAGAAGAAGTTCGGTCCACAACTGACCAAGCTAAAGGCTCTTGAAAGCAGCGCCAAAGGCATCCAGGACCGTTTGGTCAGTGGTGGCGACAAAATGCAGCAAGGCGAACGTGAGCGCCTTGAACTCGAGTTCAAGCAAAAGGCCCGTGACTTCCAGTTCCAGTCCAAGGAACTGAACGAAGCCAAAGCCGTTGCCGACCGTGAAATGCTGAAACAGCTCAAGCCAAAACTGGATAGCGCTGTGGAAGAAGTCATCAAGAAAGGTGCTTTTGACCTGGTCTTCGAGCGTGGCGCAGTGATCGATGTCAAACCTCAGTACGACATCACTCGCCAGGTTATCGAGCGCATGAATCAGCTGAAGTAATCCATGACTGCGACTATAAAACTCGGCCAGTTGGCCGAGTTCCTCGGCGCCACGCTACGTGGTTCCGCGGAGAAAGAAATTACTGGGCTAGCCACCTTGCAGGAGGCTGGCCCAGCTCAGTTGAGCTTTCTGGCAAATCCCCAATACCGTAAATATCTGGTCGGCAGCCAGGCCGCAGCCGTGTTGCTGAAGGCCGCTGACGCCGAAGGTTTTGCCGGTGATGCGCTGGTTGTAGCTGATCCATACCTTGCGTACGCGCGGATTTCCCATCTGTTTGATCCCAAGCCTAAAGCCAGTGCCGGTATTCATCCGACTGCGGTTGTGGCTGAGGATGCGGTGGTCGATCCGGCTGCGAGCATTGGTGCATTTGCCGTGATCGAAAGCGCCGCGCGCATTGCCGCTGGTGTCACGGTCGGCGCTCACTGCTTTGTTGGTGCTCGCTCTGAAATCGGTGAAGACGGTTGGCTGGCTCCTCGAGTGACGCTTTATCACGACGTACGGATCGGCAAACGCGTGGTGATTCAGTCCGGCGCTGTCATTGGTGGTGAAGGTTTTGGCTTCGCCAATGAAAAAGGTGTCTGGCAGAAGATTGCCCAGATCGGCGGCGTGTTGGTCGGTGACGATGTGGAGATCGGCGTGAACACTGCCATCGACCGCGGTGCGCTGGCCGATACCGTGATCGGTAATGGCGTGAAACTGGATAACCAGATTCAGATCGCCCACAACGTGCAGGTCGGTGATCACACCGCCATGGCGGCGTGCGTGGGGATCTCCGGCAGTACCAAAATCGGCAAGCACTGCATGCTCGCCGGTGGTGTCGGTCTGGTTGGGCACATCGATATTTGCGACAACGTTTTCCTGACCGGAATGACCATGGTGACTCACTCGATTACAGAGCCGGGTTCCTATTCTTCCGGTACGGCGATGCAGCCTGCTGCCGAATGGCGCAAAAGCGCGGCACGCATTCGTCAGCTCGACGATATCGCGCGACGCCTGCGGCAATTGGAAAAGCGTGTAGGTGACGTGACCCCTGGCGGTAATGCTTCATCAGATGGCTGAAACCATTTCCATATCAAGTGTGCACAGCCGCTAGACTGCCTCCTTGATTTGCTAGAGGAGTGCGCGTCAGTCGCGCGCTCCCAATCTTTACTACAGGCTTCCCCCCGAAATGATGGACATCAACGAGATTCGCGAATACCTGCCTCACCGTTACCCTTTCCTGTTGGTGGACCGGGTAGTGGATCTGGATGTTGAAGGCAAGTGCATTCGTGCCTACAAGAATGTCAGCATCAACGAACCATTCTTCAATGGTCACTTTCCGGCACATCCGATCATGCCGGGCGTGCTGATTATCGAGGCGATGGCTCAGGCTGCCGGTATCCTTGGTTTCAAGATGCTGGATGTGAAACCGGCCGATGGCACCCTTTACTATTTCGTCGGTTCCGACAAGCTGCGCTTCCGCCAGCCGGTACTGCCAGGTGATCAGTTGATTCTTGAAGCCAGGTTCTTGAGCTGCAAGCGTCAGATCTGGAAGTTTGAATGCCAGGCTTCGGTCGATGGCAAGCCGGTCTGCTCCGCCGAGATCATTTGCGCGGAACGCAAACTATGAGTTTGATTGACCCTCGCGCAATCATCGATCCGACGGCCGTTCTGGCCGACGACGTCGAGGTCGGCCCCTGGTCGATCATCGGCGCTGGTGTGGAAATCGGCGAGGGTACAGTGATCGGGCCACATGTGATTCTCAAAGGCCCGACCCGAATCGGTAAGCAAAACCGCATCTACCAGTTTTCCTCGGTAGGTGAGGACACGCCCGATCTCAAATACAAAGGTGAAGAAACACGTCTGGTGATCGGCGACCATAACGTCATCCGTGAAGGCGTAACCATTCACCGTGGGACCATTCAGGATCGTGCCGAAACGACCCTGGGCGATCACAATCTGATCATGGCCTATGCGCACATCGGCCACGACAGTGTCATCGGCAACCATTGCATTCTGGTCAACAACACCGCGTTGGCCGGTCATGTGCATGTTGAAGACTGGGCGATTCTCTCCGGCTTTACCCTGGTTCATCAGTACTGCCATATCGGCGCTCACAGCTTTTCTGGCATGGGTACCGCTATCGGCAAGGATGTTCCGGCCTACGTCACGGTGTTCGGCAACCCTGCCGAGGCGCGCAGCATGAACTTCGAAGGCATGCGCCGTCGTGGTTTCAGCGACGACGCGATCCACGCTCTGCGTCGCGCCTACAAGGTGGTTTACCGTCAAGGGCTGACTGTCGATCAGGCACTTGCCGAGCTGGCCGAGCCGTCCGCACAGTTTCCGGAAGTCGCGGTTTTCCGTGATTCTATCCAGTCTTCGACTCGCGGCATTACTCGTTAATCATGGCCACTTTGCGTGTTGCACTGGTGGCGGGCGAGGCCTCCGGCGATATCTTGGGCGCTGGCTTGATGCGCGCCCTCAAGGCACAACATCCTGCGGTTGAGTTTATCGGTGTCGGCGGACCGCTGATGCAGGCCGAAGGCTTGACTTCCTATTTCCCGATGGAGCGTCTGGCCGTCATGGGGCTGGTTGAGGTTCTGGGGCGTTTGCGTGAGCTGCTGGCTCGACGCAAAAAGCTTATTCAGACCTTGATCGCGGAGAAGCCGGACGTATTCATCGGTATCGATGCGCCGGACTTCACACTGAATATCGAACTCAAACTGCGGCAGGCCGGGATCAAGACCGTGCACTACGTTAGCCCGTCTGTCTGGGCCTGGCGTCAGAAGCGCGTGCTGAAGATTCGTGAAGGTTGCGATCTGATGCTGACGCTGTTTCCGTTCGAGGCGAAATTCTACGAAGAGAAGGGCGTGCCGGTACGTTTTGTCGGTCACTCCCTGGCCGATGCGATCCCGCTTGAGGCAGATCGCGCCGCAGTCCGTGCAGAGCTGGGGTTGCCTGATGGACCCCTGGTTGCCTTGATGCCGGGTAGTCGCGGTGGCGAGGTCGGTCGTCTGGGAGGTTTGTTTCTTGACACCGCCGAGCGTCTGCGTGCCTTGCGTCCAGGCGTGCGTTTTGTCATGCCATGCGCCAGTCCTGAGCGCCGTGTGCAGCTCGAAGAGTTGCTGGCAGGCCGCGACTTGCCGTTGACTCTGCTCGACGGACGTTCCCATCAGGCTCTCGCTGCCTGTGACGCAGTGTTGATTGCCTCCGGCACCGCGACCCTGGAAGCGCTGCTGTACAAGCGGCCGATGGTGGTCGCTTATCGCCTGGCGCCGCTGACGTTCTGGATTCTCAAGCGCATGGTAAAAAGCCCCTATATATCTCTGCCGAACTTGCTGGCGCAGCGTTTGCTGGTGCCCGAGTTGTTGCAGGACGATGCAACTGCCGAGGCGCTTGCGCAGACGGTGTTGCCATTGATCGACGGCGGCGAAGAACAAACCCGTGGTTTTGACGAGATTCATCGGACCTTGCGTCGCGATGCCTCGAATCAGGCCGCCGAAGCGGTATTGAACCTGATCGGCAAACCAGTATGAGTGGTGTAAAGATGCAAATGGGTCTGGATTTCACCTTGGTTGCCGACGCTGAAGACCTGGTTGCCGGTGTTGATGAAGTCGGACGCGGGCCTTTATGCGGTGCTGTGGTGACCGCGGCGGTGATTCTCGATCCGAATCGGCCGATTCTCGGGCTCAACGATTCGAAAAAGCTCACCGAAGCCCGTCGCGAAAAGCTTTATGACGAGATCTGTGAAAAGGCCCTGAGCTGGTGCATTGCCCGGGCTGAAGTTGAAGAAATCGACGAGCTGAATATCTTGCACGCCACCATGCTGGCCATGCAGCGCGCAGTGGAAGGGCTAAGCATCACCCCAAAACTGGCGATGATCGACGGCAACCGCTGCCCGAAGCTGGCGATGCCGGCTGAAGCGGTGGTCAAGGGTGATAGCAAGGTCCCGGCGATTGCCGCAGCTTCGATTCTGGCAAAGGTTAGCCGTGACCGTGAAATGGCTGCTTTCGAATTGATTTACCCTGGCTACGGCATTGGCGGGCACAAAGGCTACCCGACTCCCGTACATCTGGAGGCCTTGGCCCGCTTGGGTCCGACGCCGATTCACCGACGCTCGTTCGCGCCTGTGCGTCTGGCGTATGAGGCGCTGGAAGGGTTGACTGAGGTTTAGTCAACAGGCTGATGTTTTGCTCAGGGCCCGGTACAATCCGGGCCTTGTTGTCTTCACGCTTATGACAGGATCACTATGCCGGCTTCATTCGTTCACCTACGCCTGCACACTGAATATTCCCTGGTCGACGGTCTGGTGCGGATCAAACCGCTGGTCAAGACGCTGGTCGGCATGAACATGCCTGCCGTGGCAGTCACCGACCAGAACAACATGTGTTCCCTGGTCAAGTTTTACAAGGCAGCCATGGGCGCCGGGATCAAGCCGATCTGCGGTGCTGACCTGTGGCTGTCGAACAAGGATCCTGAAAACCCGCTCAGCCGCATTAGCCTGTTGGCAATGAATGGCGTCGGTTATCGCAATCTCACCGAGTTGATCTCCCGCGGCTTTATCGATGGTCAGCGCAATGGCCAGATCATCATCGAGCGCGAGTGGGTGGCCGAGGCCAGCGAAGGCTTGATCATGCTGTCGGCGGCGAAGGAGGGCGAGATCGGTATTGCTCTGCTTGGCGGCAATCCGGATGAGGCGGAGACGCTGGCCCGTGAATGGATGGCGGTGTTCCCGGATCGTTTCTATCTGGAAGTACAGCGCACCAATCGCCCGAATGACGAAGAGCAACTGCACGGTGCCGTCGCCCTGGCCGAGAAGATCGGCGCGCCATTGGTGGCAACCAACGACGTGCGCTTCCTCAAGCGCGAAGACTTCGAAGCCCACGAAACCCGCGTCTGCATCGGCGAAGGCCGCGCCCTCGACGATCCGCGCCGTTCGAAGAACTACAGCGACCAGCAGTACCTCAAAAGCGCCGATGAAATGGCTGAGTTGTTCAGCGACTTGCCTGAAGCGCTGGAAAACTCGGTCGAGATCGCCAAGCGCTGCAACATCGAAGTGAAGCTGGGCAAGCACTTCCTGCCCAACTTCCCGATTCCCGATGGCATGACCATCGATGAGTATTTCCGCAAGGTCTCGTTCGACGGCCTGGAGGAGCGGTTGTCCGTCCTGCTGCCCAAGGACACTACCGAAGATTATGAGGCCAAGCGCCAGGTCTACGTCGACCGGTTGAATTTCGAGCTGGATATCATCATCCAGATGGGTTTCCCCGGTTACTTCCTGATCGTTATGGACTTTATCCAGTGGGCCAAGAGTAACGGTGTGCCGGTCGGTCCGGGTCGAGGGTCAGGTGCCGGATCGCTGGTGGCCTACGTGCAGAAGATCACCGACCTTGACCCGTTGGAATATGACCTGCTGTTCGAGCGGTTCCTTAACCCGGAACGAGTTTCCATGCCCGACTTCGACGTCGACTTCTGCATGGATGGTCGTGATCGCGTAATTGAATATGTGGCCGAGAAATATGGTCGCAACGCGGTAAGCCAGATCATTACCTTCGGCTCCATGGCGGCGAAAGCTGTGATTCGTGACGTGGCACGGGTGCAAGGCAAGTCCTACGGCTTGGCGGATCGGCTGTCGAAGATGATTCCCTTCGAAGTCGGCATGACCCTGGAAAAAGCCTACGAGCAGGAAGAAATCCTCCGGGACTTCATCAAGATCGATGAAGAAGCCGCGGAAATCTGGGAGATGGCGCGCAAGCTTGAAGGTGTTGTGCGTAACGTGGGCAAGCACGCCGGTGGCGTGGTTATCGCACCGACCAAACTCACCGACTTCTCGCCGATCTATTGCGATGAGGAAGGCGACGGTCTGGTAACCCAGTTCGACAAGGACGACGTCGAGGCCGCCGGTCTGGTGAAGTTCGACTTCCTGGGGCTGCGGACCCTGACCATCATCGATTGGGCGCTGAAAACCATCAACCGTGACCGCGCCAAGGTCAACGAGCCGCCGCTGGATATTGCGTTTATTCCGCTGGACGACAAGCCGACCTACACGCTGCTGCAAAAAGCTGAAACCACTGCGGTGTTCCAGCTCGAATCGCGCGGCATGAAAGAGCTGATCAAAAAGCTCAAGCCCGACTGCCTGGAAGACTTGATCGCACTGGTGGCGTTGTTCCGTCCGGGCCCGCTGCAATCGGGCATGGTGGATGACTTCATCAACCGTAAGCACGGTCGCGCCGAACTCGCCTACCCGCACTCCGATTACCAGTACGAAGGCTTGAAGCCAGTATTGGCGCCGACCTACGGCATCATCCTGTATCAGGAACAGGTGATGCAGATTGCGCAGGTCATGGCCGGTTACACCCTCGGTGGTGCGGACATGCTGCGTCGAGCCATGGGTAAGAAAAAGCCCGAGGAAATGGCCAAGCAGCGCGGCGGTTTCATTGAAGGTTGCGCGACCAATAATATCGATGCCGACCTTGCCGGTAACATCTTCGACCTGGTAGAGAAATTTGCCGGTTATGGCTTCAACAAATCCCACTCGGCCGCCTATGGGCTGGTCTCGTACCAGACGGCATGGCTGAAGACTCACTATCCGGCACCGTTCATGGCCGCGGTACTTTCTGCGGATATGCACAACACCGACAAGGTCGTGACCTTGATCGAAGAAGTGCGCACCATGAAGCTGCGCCTCGACGCGCCGGATGTGAATACCTCCGAATTCAAGTTTACGGTGAACGACGAAGGCCGCATCGTTTACGGCCTCGGTGCGATCAAGGGTGTTGGTGAAGGTCCGGTGGAAGCCATCACCGAGGCGCGTCAGGAGGGGCCGTTCAAGGACCTGTTCGATTTCTGCGCCCGGGTTGACCTCAAACGCATCAACAAGCGCACGCTGGACGGTTTGATCCGCAGCGGCGCGCTGGATCGCCTCGGTCCGTACTTCCATGACGAGCCGAAAGCCTATCAGGCCGGCATCGACCAGAACCGTGCGGTATTGCTGGCGGCAATGGAGGAGGCGATCAAGGCAGCTGAACAAACCGCTCGCACCCATGACAGCGGTCATGCGGACCTGTTTGGCGGCCTGTTCGTCGAAGAAGACGCCGACGTCTACGCCAGCCACCGCAAGGCCAAGGAATTGACGCTCAAGGATCGTCTGCGCGGGGAGAAGGAAACCCTCGGCCTGTACCTCACCGGTCACCCGATCGATGAATACGAGGGTGAAATCCGACGCTTTGCCCGTCAGCGCATCATCGACCTGAAGCCGGCTCGGGATACTCAGACGGTCGCGGGCATGATCATCGCACTGCGGGTGATGAAGAACAAAAAGGGCGACAAGATGGGTTTCATTACCCTCGACGATCGCTCGGCGCGCATCGAAGCGTCGCTGTTTGCCGAGGCGTTCCACTCGGCACAGTCCTTGTTGCAGACCGATGCGATGGTGGTGGTCGAAGGTGAAGTCAGCAACGACGACTTCTCCGGCGGCCTGCGCCTGCGAGTCAAGCGGGTAATGAGCATGGAAGATGCTCGCACCAATCTGGCCGAAAGCCTGCGCCTGAAGGTGCACACCGAGGCCTTGAAAGGTGATCGGCTTCGTTGGCTGGGCGAGTTGTTCAAGCGTCATCGCGGGGCGTGCCCGATTACCGTGGAGTACACCGGCCCGGACGCCAGGGCGTTGCTGCAGTTTGGCGAAACCTGGCGAATAGACCCGGCAGACAGCTTGATTCAAGCCCTGCGTGACCAGTTCGGGCGAGACAACGTCTTCCTCCAATACCGTTGACGGTGAGGTGCCGCTCTTTGTCATTTGAGCACGCCCTGATCTCGACCAAATTTTTAATCTCGACCTGAACGCGCCTCTCCCTTAAGGTAGGGCGCGAATAGACAACTGGCCGGCCCAAGCTCTCTTGGACGTCGACCCAAGACGGACGCCTATGAACCCGAATTTTCTTGATTTCGAACAGCCGATCGCCGACCTGCAAGCCAAGATCGAAGAGTTGCGCTTGGTCGGTAATGACAATTCGCTGAATATCGGCGATGAAATCTCTCGTCTGCAAGACAAAAGCAGCACACTGACCGAGGACATCTTCGGCAAGCTGACCAGCTGGCAGATCGCGCGCCTGGCGCGTCACCCGCGTCGCCCGTATACCCTCGACTACATCGAACACATTTTCACCGAGTTCGATGAGCTGCACGGCGATCGGCACTTCTCCGACGATGCTGCCATTGTCGGTGGTGTTGCCCGTCTGGACGACCAGCCGGTGATGATCATCGGTCACCAGAAAGGCCGCGAAGTGCGCGAGAAAGTTCGCCGCAACTTTGGCATGCCACGTCCGGAAGGCTATCGTAAGGCCTGCCGTCTGATGGAAATGGCCGAACGCTTCAAGATGCCGATCCTGACCTTCATCGACACTCCGGGCGCATACCCTGGCATCGACGCTGAAGAGCGCAACCAGAGCGAAGCGATTGCCTGGAACCTGCGCGTCATGGCACGCCTGAAAACCCCAATCATTGCCACCGTGATCGGTGAGGGCGGTTCCGGTGGTGCGCTGGCGATCGGTGTCTGCGATCAGCTGAACATGCTGCAATACTCGACTTACGCGGTTATCTCTCCGGAAGGTTGCGCCTCGATTCTGTGGAAAACTGCCGAGAAGGCACCGGATGCGGCTGAAGCCATGGGCATTACTGCCGAGCGCCTCAAAGGCCTGGGTATTGTCGACAAGGTTATCAATGAGCCGCTGGGTGGTGCGCACCGTGATCCGGCTGGCGCAGCAGCGTCGATCCGTGCCGAACTCAGCTCGCAACTGGCGATGTTGAAGAAGCTGGATAACGACAAGCTGTTGGCTCGTCGCTACGAGCGTCTGATGAGCTACGGTCTCTGATTTGACGCTGATCTACTGTAGGAGCGAGCGGTGCGGCGATCCGGCTTGCCCGCGATAGAGGCGCCTCGGTCAATCTGACTGATCGCGTTATCGTTCATCGCGAGCAAGCTCGGCTCCTACAGGTTTTGGTGCGTTCATGACTCTTTGCGCAACACTTCTCAAGCAACTTGCCCCCTGGCGCAACGCCTCGACCTGGCGCATCGCCTTCTCCGGCGGACTCGACTCCACCGTTCTGCTGCATCTGCTCGTGCAACTCGCTAAAACCGAATCCCTGCCGACACTCTCTGCCATCCATGTCCATCACGGCCTTCAGGCTGTGGCCGATGCGTGGCCGGAACATTGTCAGTCGGTCTGTGATGCGTTGGGCGTGCCGCTGCAGGTGATTCGCGTCGAGGTCCGGCCCGGCGCCAGTCTTGAGCGTGCCGCCCGGGATGCGCGTTATGGCGCCTTCATCGCGGCGACCGGGGCCAATGAATTGCTGTTGACCGCTCAGCACCGCGACGATCAGGCTGAAACACTGCTTTTCCGTTTGTTGCGTGGGGCAGGGGTGAGAGGGTTGTCGGCGATGCCCGAACAGCGCCCGCTGGGGCACGGACATTTGCTGCGACCACTGCTCCATGTGTCGCGGGCCGAGTTGGAGGCTTATGCCGCTGAACATCAGTTGAACTGGATCGAAGATCCCTCGAATGATGATCGGCAGTTCTCCCGCAATTATTTGCGCCATCAGGTGTTCCCGGTACTGACCGAGCGCTGGCCACAGGCGGTGACGACCATCGCTCGTAGTGCTGCGCATCTGAGTGAGGCGCAAGGGCTGCTCGATGAGCTGGCTGAAATGGATCTCGCTAATGTCTGCACTGTCAGCGAGTTCGATTGGCTGGGATTACCGTCGCTGGCGTTGGCCCCCCTGGAAAATCTGTCGTTGGCTCGCCAGCGCAATGCCTTGAGTCACTGGCTGGCCGCGTGGACCCTTTTGCCTGATAGCGACCACTGGTCGGGCTGGCAGGCCTTGCGCGACGCTGCGGGCGATGCAAGGCCCATCTGGTGTCTGGCAGACGGAGAGTTGCATCGGGCCGCAGGGCGAATCTGGTGGCTGTCTGGCAGTTGGCTGCGAGCTCCGGAACCGGCTCCGATCTGGACGGATGCGGCCTCGGCTTTGCTGTTGCCCGATAACGGTAGGCTGAGATTCAGTGGTCAAATCCCCGAAGGGCCATTACACGTTCATTACCGTCAGGGCGGTGAAGTCATGCACCTGCCGGGGCGTGGTCACCGGGACCTGAAGCGCTTGCTCAACGAAAGCCGCCTGCCATTGTTCGCCCGTGGCAGATTGCCGCTGGTGTACCGCGGTGAGCAATTACTAGCGGTTGCGAACCTCCCTGGACTGAGCGCAAGTGCCCATGAATGTTGGCAATTGCATTGGCTGCCACCGACGAGCGATCAAGGTTTGAGCTGAAAGGGGCTTTCCGGTAGACTACGCTCCCTTCTTGATACAACTTCTGTGGATTCCCATGAATTACAGGAGTTGCCGATTACCAAGCAGTCTTTGCTGGGCGATTCTCAAAAAAATGTGTAGCGCGTACCGTATCGGTGTTCTGTGCCGATCTGTTCCAACGCAGCAATTTTTCGAAAGATGCACTGTAATTAATGCAGGTGATCGGGGGCTTCGGCCTTCCTTCGCTTTCCCCGGCGGCTCTGACCGCTTTAACGCAGACTTCTAGGGTTTTTCATGACGCGCTACATCTTCGTCACGGGCGGTGTTGTTTCTTCATTGGGGAAAGGCATTGCCTCGGCTTCATTGGCAGCCATCCTGGAGGCGCGGGGACTTAAGGTCACCATGCTCAAACTGGACCCCTACATCAACGTTGATCCGGGCACCATGAGCCCGTTCCAGCACGGTGAAGTGTTCGTCACCCACGACGGCGCCGAAACCGACCTGGACTTGGGCCACTACGAGCGGTTCATCCGCACGACCATGACCCAGAACAACAACTTCACCACCGGCCGTGTCTACGAACACGTCCTGCGCAAGGAGCGCCGTGGTGATTATCTGGGCGCAACGATCCAGGTGATTCCGCACATCACCGACGAGATCAAGCGCCGGATCATCAAGGGCGCCGGCGATGCCGACGTGGCCATGGTCGAGATCGGTGGCACCGTGGGTGACATCGAATCCCAACCGTTCCTCGAAGCGATCCGTCAATTGCGTTTCGAAGTTGGCGCCAAACGCGCGATGCTGATGCACCTGACGCTGGTACCGTACATCGCCACTGCCGGTGAAACCAAAACCAAGCCTACTCAGCATTCGGTCAAGGAGCTGCGTTCCATCGGCTTGCAGCCAGACGTGCTGGTGTGCCGTTCCGACCACCCGATCGATATCTCTTCGCGCCGCAAGATCGCGCAGTTCACCAACGTTGAAGAACGTGCGGTCATCGCGCTGGAAGACGCCGACACCATCTACAAGATCCCGGGCATTCTGCACTCCCAGGGCCTGGATGATTTCGTCGTCGAGCGTTTCGGCCTGCAATGTGCTGGTGCCGATCTGTCCGAGTGGGAAGCCGTGGTTGACGCCAAGCTCAACCCGGAGCACGAAGTCACCATCGCCATGGTCGGCAAGTACATGGAGCTGCTGGACGCCTACAAGTCGCTGATCGAAGCGATGAGTCACGCCGGTATCAGCAACCGCACCAAGGTCAACCTGCGTTACATCGATTCCGAAGACATCGAGAACCAGGGCACTGCGCTGCTTGATGGCGTCGATGCGATTCTGGTGCCAGGCGGTTTCGGTCTGCGTGGCGTGGAAGGCAAGATCACCGCCGTTCAATTCGCTCGCGAAAACAAGATTCCTTACCTGGGTATCTGCCTCGGTATGCAGGTGGCCGTGATCGAGTTCGCTCGTAACGTGCTGGGCTGGAAAGACGCCAACTCCACTGAATTCGATCGCAACAGCGGTCACCCGGTCGTTGGCTTGATCACCGAGTGGGAAGACGCCACCGGCGCAGTCGAAACCCGCACCGAAACCTCCGATCTGGGTGGCACCATGCGTCTCGGCGCTCAGGATTGCCTGCTGGAAGCCGGGTCCCTGGTCCATGACTGCTATGCCAAGGACGTCATCGTCGAGCGTCATCGTCATCGTTATGAAGTGAACAACAAGCTGCTGCCGAGCCTGATGGAAGCCGGCCTGAAAATCTCCGGTCGTTCCGGTGATGGCGCGTTGGTTGAAGTGGTTGAAGCACCGGATCACCCATGGTTCGTCGCGTGCCAGTTCCACCCTGAGTTCACCTCGACACCGCGCGACGGTCACCCGTTGTTCAGCGGCTTCGTCAAGGCTGCTTTGGTTCAGCATCAGAAGAAAGCTTGAGCCCGGAGATAAAACGCATGGCGCAGAAAATCATCCGCGTAGGCAACATCGAGATCGCCAACGATAAGCCGATGGTGCTGTTCGGCGGCATGAACGTGCTGGAAAGCCGCGACATGGCTATGCAGGTCTGTGAAGAGTACGTGCGGGTTACTGAAAAACTCGGTATCCCTTACGTGTTCAAGGCCAGCTTCGACAAGGCTAACCGCTCGTCCGTGACCTCTTATCGTGGCCCGGGCCTGGAAGAGGGGATGCGGATTTTCCAGGACGTTAAACAGGCGTTCGGTGTGCCGATCATTACTGACGTCCACGAGCCTGAACAGGCTGCGGTGGTCGCCGAGGTCTGCGACATCATCCAGCTGCCAGCCTTCCTGTCGCGGCAGACCGATCTGGTGGTGGCCATGGCCAAGACCGGCGCGGTGATCAACATCAAGAAAGCCCAGTTTCTCGCCCCTCATGAAATGAAACACATTCTGAGCAAGTGTGTAGAGGCGGGTAACGATCAGTTGATCCTCTGTGAGCGCGGTTCGAGTTTCGGCTACAACAACCTAGTTGTGGACATGCTCGGCTTCGGCATCATGAAGCAGTTCGAATACCCGGTATTTTTCGATGTGACCCACGCGCTGCAAATGCCTGGCGGTCGCTCCGATTCCGCCGGTGGTCGTCGCGCCCAGGTCACTGATCTGGCCAAGGCTGGCATGAGTCAGTCGTTGGCTGGCTTGTTCCTCGAAGCGCATCCAGATCCGGACAACGCCAAATGCGATGGCCCTTGCGCCTTGCGTCTGGACAAGCTGGAGCCATTCCTGGCCCAGCTCAAGGCTCTGGATGAACTAGTGAAGAGTTTTCCGACAGTAGAAACCGCGTAAACCTGATTTCTCCGGTAAAGTACCGCTCGATTTATCGCTCTGGCCTGCGGGCCGCACTGCTCTTGTAGGAGTACGGCTTGCCGGCGATGGTGTCCTTGTGGGCTCCTTCGCTGGCAAGCCATGCTCCCACAGCGTTCTAGTCAACTTTGGAGTGTTTACAACAATGGCAAAAATCGTCGACATCAAAGGTCGTGAAGTTCTCGACTCCCGTGGCAATCCCACCGTCGAAGCGGATGTGCTTCTCGATAACGGCATCATCGGCAGTGCATGCGCGCCGTCCGGTGCTTCCACTGGCTCGCGTGAAGCACTCGAGCTGCGTGATGGCGACAAGAGCCGTTACCTGGGCAAGGGTGTGCTCAAGGCTGTAGCCAACATCAACGGTCCGATTCGTGACCTGTTGCTGGGTAAGGATCCGGTTGACCAGCAGGCACTGGACCGCGCGATGATCGCGCTGGACGGTACCGAAAACAAGGCAACCCTGGGCGCCAATGCGATCCTCGCCGTTTCCCTGGCCGCGGCCAAGGCAGCAGCACAGGACCAGGACCTGCCTCTGTATGCGCACATCGCCAACCTGAACGGCACCCCGGGTGTTTACTCGATGCCGGTTCCGATGATGAACATCATCAACGGTGGCGAGCACGCCGATAACAACGTCGACATCCAGGAATTCATGGTTCAGCCGGTTGGCGCCAAGACTTTCGCCGATGGCCTGCGCATGGGCACCGAGATTTTCCATCACCTCAAAGCTGTGCTGAAGGCTCGTGGCCTGAGCACCGCCGTCGGTGACGAAGGTGGTTTCGCGCCGAACCTGGCGTCCAACGAAGACGCTTTGAAAGTGATCTCCGAAGCTGTGGCCAACGCTGGTTACAAGCTGGGCACCGACGTCACCCTGGCTCTGGATTGCGCTGCCAGCGAGTTCTACGAAAATGGCAAGTACGATCTGGCTGGCGAAGGCCAGGTGTTCGATGCTGCCGGTTTCGCTGACTACCTGGCCGGTCTGGCCAGCCGTTACCCGATCATCTCCATCGAAGATGGCCTGGATGAGTCCGACTGGGATGGCTGGAAAATCCTTACCGACAAGATCGGCGACAAGGTTCAACTGGTCGGCGACGACCTGTTCGTGACCAACACCAAGATCCTGAAAGAGGGCATCGACAAGAAGATCGCCAACTCGATCCTGATCAAGTTCAACCAGATCGGCACCCTGACCGAAACCCTGGAAGCCATCCAGATGGCCAAGGCTGCTGGTTACACTGCGGTGATCTCGCACCGTTCCGGCGAAACCGAAGATTCGACCATTGCCGACCTGGCTGTGGGCACCTCGGCTGGCCAGATCAAAACCGGTTCGCTGTGCCGTTCCGACCGTGTTTCCAAGTACAACCAATTGCTGCGCATCGAAGAGCAACTGGGCGCCAAGGCCAAGTACAACGGCCGCAGCGAGTTTCGCGGCTAAGCTGAAGTATCCTGCCTCGCAAATAGCTGCTCCTTTTTGACGGCGTCTGTTGCCTTCATGCAGCGTTACCTGACGACTACAGCCACTCGTCAAAAGATGAGCGTGTTTGTGAGGCGGGACACTAGATGGTAAAAAGACACCGGATTGTGTCGGAAAGAACGCTACAGCGGCTTTTTTGCCACTAATCTGACGTCTTAGAGTACGAGCCTGGTTCTTCCAGGCTTCGTGCTATTGGTCGATTCAAAATTGTTGGCATGGCTGTCTTTTTTCACTGGAAACCCGATATTCGATGCGCAGTCCCAATTGGTTGTTCCTCGTCTTGCTCTTGCTGCTGGCTGGCCTGCAGTACCGCCTGTGGGTGGGGAATGGCAGTCTGGCGCAGGTCGCCGAGCTGACCCAGCAAATTGCTGACCAGCACGCCGAAAACGAGGCACTGCTGGAGCGTAACCGCGTTCTGGATGCCGAAGTCCTTGAGTTGAAAAAAGGTATGGAGACCGTTGAAGAGCGGGCTCGCCATGAGTTGGGCATGGTCAAGGAGGGTGAAACCCTCTACCAGTTGGCCCAATGATTCAGACGCTACCGGCCTTCTGGGCCGTGATTCCTGCCGCGGGCGTTGGTGCCCGTATGGCTGCGGACCGCCCCAAGCAATATTTGCAACTGGGTGGGCGCACAATTCTCGAACACAGCCTCGGCTGTTTCCTCGACCATCCCGCCTTGAAGGGGCTGGTGGTCAGTCTTGCTATTGATGACCCCTATTGGCCGACTCTGGCTTGCGCCCATGATCCGCGAATTCAGCGGGTGGATGGCGGTCAGGAGCGCTCGGGCTCGGTACTCAACGCGTTGCTGCATTTGCATGCACAAGGCGCTGCCGACGAGGACTGGGTGTTGGTCCACGATGCCGCGCGACCGAATCTTTCTCGCGATGATTTGGACAAGCTGCTGATTGAGCTCGCGGATGATCCTGTTGGCGGGCTATTGGCTGTGCCAGCGCGCGACACCCTGAAACGTGTCGACAAACAGGGGCGGGTGGTTGAAACCGTTGATCGCAGTTTGATCTGGCAAGCCTATACACCACAGATGTTCCGTCTCGGCGCATTGCATCGGGCCTTGGCTGACAGTCTGGTGGCTGACGTGGTGATCACCGACGAGGCCTCGGCCATGGAGTGGGCAGGTTTGGCCCCACGCCTGATTGAAGGTCGCTCGGACAATATCAAGGTCACCCGTCCCGAAGACCTGGAGTGGCTACGCCTGCGCTGGGCGAATCGCCGGTAGAAGAGCTTTTCGTAGCAGCTGGCGAAGCCTGCTGCTACGGGTGGAGTTGCAACTACTCCAGATACTCCGGCCGTTTGGCCAGTCCCTCCTTCAGATAATCCACCAGCTTGCGCACCTTCGGCGACAGATGCCGTTGCTGCGGATACAACGCCCAGACGGCGGTGTTCGGTGGTTGATGAGCATCCAGCAACGACACCAGTGCGCCGCTTTTCAGGTGTTCCAGCACGTAATAGTCCGGCAGCTGACACAACCCAACGCCTTGTAGCGCAGCGTCCAGCACCGCTTGCCCACTGTTGCAGCGCCAATTGCCCTGTACCCGCTGGGAAAACTCTCTCCCGCCCTGCTCCAGTTGCCAGATGTCCGAGCTGCCGATCAAACAGTTGTGTCGGCTCAGCTCGGACAAACTGTGCGGACGACCATAACGTTCCAGATAGGACGGCGAGGCACACAAGTACATGCGCCGTGGTGCCAGGCGCGTGGCTACCAGTCGTGAGTCTTGCAGGCGGCCAAGCCGAATCGCCAGATCCAGACCTTCGTGCACCAGATCGAGCGGGCGGTTGCTCAATTCGATATCGACCCGCAATTGCGGATAAAGCCCCATGAAGCTGGTCACCAGCGGCACGATAAAGCGCTCGCCATACGCCACTGCGCAGGTCATGCGCAGCATGCCTTTGGGCTCGCTGGTCAGGTCGCCGACTGCGCGCAAGGCTTCTTCGCGTCCGTCCTGCAAGCGTTGGCAGTGTTGCAGGAAAGTTTGCCCGGCTTCGGTCAGCGTCACCCGGCGGGTACTGCGGTAGAGCAGGCGGGTTTGCAGGCGCTCTTCGAGTCGTACGATTTGTCGACTGATGTGCGAAGACGAAACCCCAAGGCGTTCGGCGGCAGCCGTGAACTGGTTGCATTCAGCGACGGCGACGAACTCATCGATGCCTTCCCAGCGGTTCTCGGACATGAGGATTATCCCTGTGTAGCAATAATGTTTTGCTTTTGGCTGGATTATTCATCGCTTGGCGGTGTTTTACACTCCCTGTCTCGTTTTTATTCGCTGGAGAGTCAGGATGATCAAGTCGCGCGCCGCCGTTGCCTTCGAGGCCAAGAAACCCCTCGAGATCGTTGAAGTCGATGTCGCCATGCCCAAGGCCGGTGAAGTCCTGTTGCGTGTGGTCGCGTCCGGCGTTTGCCATACCGACGCCTACACCCTGTCGGGTGCCGACCCGGAAGGCATATTCCCGTCGATCCTCGGCCACGAAGGTGGCGCGATTGTCGAGGCCATCGGCGAGGGTGTGACTTCGGTAGCGGTGGGCGATCACGTGATTCCGCTGTACACACCGGAATGCGGCCAGTGCAAATTCTGCAAGTCAGGCAAAACCAACCTCTGCCAAGCCATCCGTGCGACCCAGGGCAAAGGCCTGATGCCAGACGGCACAACGCGCTTCTCCTACAAAGGTCAGCCGATTTTCCACTACATGGGTACGTCGACCTTCTCCGAATACACGGTGTTGCCGGAAATCTCTGTCGCGAAGATCCCTAAAGACGCACCACTGGAAAAAGTCTGCCTGCTGGGCTGTGGCGTCACCACGGGGATCGGCGCTGTCATCAACACCGCCAAGGTCAAACCGGGCGACACCGTGGCAATCTTCGGTCTAGGTGGCATTGGCCTTTCAGCGGTCATCGGTGCGGTCAAAGCCAAAGCCGGGCGAATCATCGCCATCGACATCAACCCGGCCAAATTCGAAATCGCCAAGCAGTTGGGTGCCACCGATTGTGTGAACCCGAAAGACTTCGATCGCCCGATTCAGGACGTTATCGTCGACATGACCGATGGCGGTGTGGACTTTTCCTTCGAGTGCATCGGCAACGTGCAGCTGATGCGCGCTGCATTGGAATGCTGCCACAAAGGCTGGGGTGAGTCGGTGATCATCGGCGTTGCCGGTGCTGGCCAAGAGATTTCCACCCGTCCGTTCCAACTGGTAACCGGCCGCGTCTGGCGCGGTTCGGCGTTCGGTGGCGTGCGCGGTCGCACGGAGTTGCCAAGCTACGTCGAAATGGCCCAGACCGGCGAAATCCCGTTGGACACTTTCATTACCCACACGATGGGTCTGGAAGACATCAACAAGGCATTCGACCTGATGCATGAAGGCAAAAGCATCCGCTCTGTCATCCATTTCTGAGGTCGGTCATGAGTCTGGAGAACCTCTCATGCCAGAAGAGCTTCGGTGGCTGGCATAAACGCTACAAACATCATTCCGAAGTACTGGGCTGCGACATGGTGTTTGCCGTGTACCTGCCGCCGCAAGCGGAGCAGGGCGGCAATCTGCCGGTGTTGTACTGGTTGTCGGGATTGACCTGCACCGACGAAAACTTCATGCACAAGGCTGGTGCCATGCGCATGGCGGCCGAGCTTGGTCTGATCATCGTCGCACCGGATACCAGTCCGCGCGGCGTCGATGTGCCGGGTGATCCGGATGGCGCCTGGGATTTTGGACTGGGTGCGGGCTTTTATCTGAATGCCACGCAGGAACCTTGGGCCAGGCATTATCGGATGCATGACTACGTGGTGCAGGAGTTGCCGGCACTGGTCGAGGCGCATTTCCCGGCGTCCGACAAGCGTGGAATCAGTGGTCACTCCATGGGTGGCCACGGTGCCTTGGTGTGTGCGTTGCGCAACCCCGGGCGTTATCAGTCGGTGTCGGCTTTTGCGCCGATCAACAATCCGATGGATTGCCCTTGGGGGCAGAAGGCGTTTTCCCGCTATCTGGGTGAGGAGCGCTCGAAATGGCGCGAATGGGATGCCAGTGTGCTGATCGCCGAGGCCAGTGAAAAGCTGCCGTTACTGGTGGATCAGGGGGATCGAGATGACTTTCTGGCCACTCAGCTCAAGCCCGAAGCGCTACAGCAGGCGGCGAAACTTGCCGGCCATCCGCTGACCTTGCGTCTGCAACCAGGCTACGACCACAGCTATTTCTTCATCGCCAGCTTCATCGATGATCACTTGCGACATCACGCACACGCTCTAGGCGCCTAATGTCCGCCAAAGCAGGTAGAATCACGCCCTGACTAAATCGGGGCGTTTTTTTATGCGTATTGGCCACGGCTATGATGTGCACCGTTTCGCTGAAGGCGATTTCATCACTCTGGGCGGCGTGCGAATTGCACACAGCTTCGGGCTGCTCGCCCATTCCGACGGCGACGTCTTGCTGCACTCGTTGAGCGATGCCTTGCTCGGCGCGGCGGCGCTGGGTGATATCGGTAAACACTTCCCGGACACCGACCCGCAATTCAAAGGTGCTGACAGCCGCGTACTGTTGCGTCATGTTGTCGCACTGATTCACGCCAAGGGCTGGAAGGTCGGTAATGTCGATAACACCATCGTTGCCCAGGCGCCAAAAATGGCCCCGCATATAGAATCGATGCGCGCGCTGATTGCCGCGGATCTTCAAGTTGAGTTGGATCAAGTGAACGTGAAAGCTACCACCACCGAAAAGCTCGGCTTTGTCGGTCGCGAAGAAGGCATTGCCGTGCACTCCGTTGCCTTGTTGCTGCGCGCATGAACGAACTGCAATTGCTCGGCCCGCGTGCCTATGGCGAAGCACTGGGGACGGCGGTACTGAAAGCCACCGCTGAAGACTTTCAGGTCGACGAAGTACTGGATATTCCCTTGAGCGGCGACGGTGAACACCTGTGGTTATGGGTGGAAAAGCGCGGCCTGAACACCGAAGACGCGGCCCGGCGCATTGCCAAGGCTGCGGGTGTACCGCTTCGCACCGTGAGTTACGCGGGGTTGAAGGATCGCCAGGCGCTGACCCGACAGTGGTTCAGCCTGCAATTGCCGGGCAAGGCCGACCCCGATCTGTCGGCGGCAGAAAACGACACGCTGAAAATTCTGAAAAGCACTCGGCATAAACGCAAGTTGCAACGCGGTGCCCACGCGGCCAACGGTTTTACCCTGCGCTTGACTGAACTGGTGGGGGACAAGGCGGCTATCGACGAGCGCCTGCAACTGATCGCCAGGCAGGGCATTCCAAATTATTTCGGTGCCCAGCGCTTCGGCCATCAGGGCGGCAATGTGGTCGATGCCCGTGACTGGGCCGCTCGCAAGGCCCTGCCGGAACAGCGCAATGTGCGCTCGCGTTTACTCTCGACCGCCCGCAGTTATCTGTTCAATCAGGTGCTGGCTGCCCGTGTCGCCGATGGCAGTTGGCAGCGAGCGCAGATTGGCGATTTGCTCGCGTTCACCGATAGCCGCAGCTTTTTCCCGGCAGGCGAAGCGGAATGCAGCGACCCGCGTCTGGCGATCCTTGATCTGCACCCGACAGGGCCACAGTGGGGCGAGGGGGAGTCACCGGCGAGCGGCGCCACTCATGTTCTTGAGCAAGAAGTCGCTGCCCGCGAAGCCGATCTGCGCGATTGGTTGATTAAAGCCGGAATGAGCCATGAACGTCGCATCCTGCGGCTGCCCATTGGCGGGTTGACGTGGCATTATCCCGAGCCTGACATTCTGCAACTGGAATTCGTCCTGCCGGCCGGATGCTTCGCCACTGTATTGGTGCGCGAACTCGTCGATCTGGTGCCGGTGGGGCAGACGGACAGCCCATGCGTATTCTGATATCTAACGACGATGGGGTAACAGCACCCGGTCTCGCCGCGCTTTATGCTGCGCTGGCGGATTACACCGAGTGCGTGGTTATCGCCCCGGACCAAGACAAAAGCGGCGCCAGCAGCTCGCTGACACTCGATCGTCCGTTGCACCCGCAAACCCTGGCAAACGGCTTTATCAGCATCAACGGAACCCCCACCGATTGTGTTCATCTGGGCCTCAATGGTCTGTTGGAGCGCGAGCCGGACATGGTGGTTTCCGGGATCAACCTGGGTGCCAACCTGGGTGACGATGTGCTGTATTCCGGTACCGTCGCCGCCGCGCTGGAAGGGCGTTTTCTGGATCGGCCATCCTTCGCCTTTTCGCTGGTGTCGCGTCAGGTCGAGAACCTGTCGACCGCTGCGTACTTCGCGCGCAAACTGGTAGAGGCTCATGCCCAACTGGATTTGCCACCACGTACTGTGCTGAATGTGAATATCCCCAATCTGCCGCTCGATCACATACGTGGCATCCAGCTGACCCGTCTGGGCCATCGCGCCCGTGCTGCGGCGCCGATGAAAGTGGTCGACCCGCGAGGCAAGTCCGGTTATTGGATTGCGGCGGCAGGCGATGCCGAAGACGGCGGCCCGGGCACTGACTTTCATGCGGTGATGCAAGGTTATGTTTCGATCACCCCGTTGCAGCTCGATCGCACCTTCAATGATGCCTTCAGTAGTCTCGATGGCTGGCTGGAGGGGTTGCGTTAATGGGGCGTGAACAAGACGACCTGTTGCGTCGAGGTATCGGTATGACCTCTCAACGAACTCGCGAGCGCTTGATCCAGCGGTTGTACGAGGAGGGACTGTCCAACGCCCAGGTATTGGAAGTGATCCGCCGTACCCCGCGTCATCTATTCGTCGATGAGGCACTGGCGCACCGCGCCTATGAAGACACCGCGTTGCCGATCGGCCATAACCAGACAATTTCCCAGCCCTATATGGTGGCTCGCATGAGCGAGCTGTTGTTGGCGGCAGGTCCATTGGACAAAGTTCTGGAGATAGGCACCGGGTCCGGTTATCAGACGGCGGTCCTGTCGCAACTGGTTGAGCGTGTGTTCTCGGTCGAACGGATCAAAGTGCTGCAAGATCGCGCCAAGGAGCGCCTGGTCGAATTGAACCTGCGTAATGTAGTGTTCCGCTGGGGCGATGGCTGGGAAGGCTGGCCGGCACTGGCGCCGTACAACGGCATCATTGTTACCGCTGTTGCCACCGATGTCCCTCAGGCCTTGCTCGATCAGCTGGCTCCCGGCGGGCGCTTGGTGATTCCGGTCGGCGCGGGTGAGGATCAACATCTGATGCTGATCATTCGTGAAGAGCAGGGTTTCTCTCGGCAAGTTCTGGACGCTGTACGCTTTGTGCCTTTACTCAACGGTCCATTGGCTTGAGCTTTTGTTTAATCGCGGTGAATTCTGCTTGATAGCGTTTGTCTTACAGCGGGCTATTCATATAAACACTATTGAACGTCGGTCAGCAGTTGTGTCCTTCTCTCGATTTCGCTTTGCCAGCGGTAAAGAATGAACGGCCGGTTATACTGGCGACATTCCAGGCCTGAACAGGCAATCTTTATTATCAGCCACCACATAGGGAGCGGCGGGTGAGTCTCACAGTCATTGCGCAGCGTATGGGTATAACAAGCTTTCAGCGACTGGTGATTGGCCTTGTCTTGAGTTCCACGTTGGTTGCGTGCTCCAGCAAACCTTCGGACGGCGTGCGGGTAGTCGACGGTAATAATGCAGTGGCCCAGCGGCCGGTCGTGACCACTGGCCAGTATGTCGTTCGCCGTGGCGATACATTGTTCTCGATCGCTTTTCGCTATGGTTGGGACTACAAAGCCCTGGCGGCACGCAACAATATTGCTGAGCCTTATACAATTCATCCGGGTCAGACGATTCGCTTTGACGGCCGTTCAGGTTCCACGCCGACCACCGTTGTTACAAAACAGGATTCAACACCATCCTCTTCCCTTAAAACCACGGTAATCAGGCGTCCGGCAGGCGCTGTAGCCGGCACCACAGCCGGCACCACAGCCGGTACTGCAGCCAGTGTCGAGAGCAAGCCGGCACCGGCTCCGCTACCGCCGGCAGGGCCTGCGCCGACCGGTTGGGGGTGGCCTTCGAGCGGCATTTTGATCGGGAAATTCTCTTCAAACGGCAGTTTGAATAAAGGCATTGATATCGCCGGAGATTTGGGACAGCCTGTTTTAGCTGCGTCTGATGGGACGGTTGTTTACGCCGGGAGTGGCTTGCGGGGCTACGGCGAGTTAGTCATTATCAAACACAGCGATACCTACGTAAGTGCTTACGGCCACAACCGTAGGCTGTTGGTTCGGGAGGGGCAGCAGGTCAAAGTCGGACAGGCAATTGCCGAAATGGGGTCAACTGGTACGGACCGGGTGAAACTGCACTTTGAGATTCGCCGTCAGGGTAAACCTGTAGATCCGCTGCAATTCCTGCCACGTCGTTGATCGGTTACCAGCCTGTTCCCTCACGTAGAAGGAACAGGCTCCAGCGTTGCCAAGGATAAAGGCGTCGCTTGAGCTTGAGGTCGAACTCACCAAAGGACTATAACAATGGCTCTCAGTAAAGAAGTGCCGGAGTTTGACATCGACGATGAGGTTCTCCTGATGGAGGCCGGCGTCGCTATGGATTCGATGTCGAATGAAGGATTTGCTGCACCTTCAGTTCGTGCCAAATCCAAACACTCCGCTTCACTAAAGCAACATAAATACATTGATTACACGCGGGCGCTCGATGCGACCCAGTTGTATCTCAATGAAATCGGCTTTTCCCCATTGCTCTCCCCGGAAGAGGAAGTTCATTTTGCGCGTTTGTCGCAGAGTGGCGATCCGGCCGGGCGTAAGCGCATGATTGAAAGCAACCTGCGGCTGGTGGTGAAAATCGCCCGACGATATGTCAATCGTGGGCTGTCGCTGCTGGACCTGATCGAAGAGGGCAACCTCGGCTTGATCCGCGCAGTGGAAAAGTTTGATCCGGAACGCGGCTTCCGCTTTTCGACCTACGCAACCTGGTGGATTCGTCAGACCATCGAGCGCGCGATCATGAATCAGACCCGGACCATCCGGTTGCCAATCCATGTGGTCAAAGAGCTCAACGTCTACCTGCGGGCAGCACGTGAGCTGACTCAAAAGCTCGATCATGAACCTTCCCCTGAAGAAATCGCCAACCTGCTGGAAAAGCCGGTAGGTGAGGTCAAGCGCATGCTGGGCCTCAATGAGCGGGTTTCTTCGGTCGACGTCTCACTGGGTCCGGATTCGGATAAAACCCTGCTGGACACCCTGACTGATGACCGTCCAACCGACCCTTGCGAGTTGCTCCAGGACGATGATCTGTCGCAAAGCATTGATCAGTGGCTCTCGGAACTGACTGACAAGCAGCGAGAAGTGGTGATACGCCGCTTCGGGTTGCGCGGCCATGAGAGCAGCACTCTGGAAGATGTTGGCCTGGAGATTGGCCTGACCCGCGAGCGGGTCAGACAGATTCAGGTTGAAGGCCTCAAGCGCCTTCGAGAAATTCTTGAGAAGAACGGCCTGTCGAGTGAGTCGCTGTTCCAGTAGCTGGAACGCATTAGCTCGCAAATAAAAGCCCTGACTGGTTCGGGGCTTTTTATTTTCGAGAGAGTTGATGGGCAGAGCAGCGTCCTGTCGGTGTTTCAGGTTTAGTCTTTTGCTGGTGTAAGCCTTGGCCTACTCTTTCGTAAGTGTTCGGTTTTTTTGCTTCAGGGCAGACATCCATTAGTGTTGTTGTTTTTTTCTATTCTATTGATTTTAAAGAGATTTTTCTGACAGCTTGGTGGTGGTTTACTCACCATTTCCCCCGGGCTGTGTGATTGCTCTTGCTGGGGAACCATCTACTATCAGCGCTGTGTCAACGGATAGACACAACCATCAAGGATGATGGTCAAGGACATCGCAGGAAGCGGTTCATCAGGATGATGAAAAGGAACACAAGGACTAGGGAAAAAATGTGGGCGGGTAATACCGCCCCTTTTTTTGCCTGTCTGTAGCTGCCGCAGGTTCGGGCCGCCGATTTTTTAAGCCGCGACGCATAGCTGACAGACATCAGGCAAACCCCGAAAAGCAAAAAAGCCCACGAGGGGCCTTTTCGGGAGCGCGATGATTATCAGCGTTCGAGGTCTTTGATCTTGCCCTTCACGCCATCCCACTCTTCAGCGTCCGGCAGCGATTCTTTTTTCTCAGTGATGTTTGGCCAGATTTCGGCCAGTTCAACGTTCAACTGAATGAATTCCTGCATCTCTTCCGGGACTTCATCTTCGGAAAAAATGGCCACAGCAGGGCATTCTGGCTCACAAAGTGCGCAGTCAATGCACTCATCCGGGTGAATCACCAGGAAGTTCGGGCCTTCGTAAAAGCAGTCCACCGGACAGACTTCTACGCAGTCGGTGTACTTGCACTTGATGCAGTTGTCGGTGACGACGAAGGTCATTTCTAATTCTCTCCTCAGGCGCGGCTTGCTGCGCCCCTTCACGGTGGGGTCGCCAGGTTTGGGAGCGATAGTCTGCAGGCAGGCTAAGCCGGCAGCATCCCAAACCGCGCGAGATTCTAACAGCTTGCAGGCATCTGCGTTAGGGGCTGTTGACGTTTGGTGGCGGCTCGCCACCAAACGTCAACAGACTCTATATCCGTGTCTTTAATGTATAGAGCATTTCGAGCGCTCTACGCGGGGTCATGTCATCCAGATCGAGTTTGGCCAGCTCATCCAGCACCGGATGGGGCAGGCTGGCGAACATATCGCTCTGCTGCGGCGCTGCGGGTTTGCCTTTGGCAGGCGCTGGCACTTCGTGGGGCAGGCTGGTGGTTTCCAGCCGGCTCAAGTGCTCGCGAGCACGTACTATCACCTCGCTCGGTACGCCGGCCAGTTGCGCAACCGCCAGCCCGTAGCTCTGGCTGGCAGGGCCAGGCAGTACATGGTGGAGGAATACGATGCGCTCGTTATGCTCGGTGGCGTTGAGGTGGACGTTGGCCACCAGCGGCTGGCTTTCCGGCAATACTGTCAGCTCGAAGTAGTGGGTGGCGAACAACGTGTAGGCGCGCAGATGAGCCAATCGCTCGGCTGCCGCCCAGGCCAGGGACAGACCGTCAAAGGTACTGGTGCCGCGACCGACTTCATCCATCAACACCAGGCTGCGCTCGGTGGCGTTGTGCAAGATGTTCGCCGTTTCGCTCATTTCGACCATAAAGGTCGAACGCCCGCCAGCCAAGTCATCGCTGGAGCCGATACGGGTGAAGATGCGGTCAACCAGTGACAACTCGCAACTGGCGGCCGGCACAAAGCTGCCGATATGCGCCAGCAACACGATCAATGCGGTTTGTCGCATGTAAGTGGATTTACCGCCCATGTTCGGACCGGTGATCACCAGCATCCGGGTGCTGTCATCCAGACTCAGATCGTTGGCCACGAACGGCGTGCTCAGCACTTGTTCGACCACCGGGTGACGACCCTGAGTGATGCGCATGCAAGGCTCGCTGACGAAGCGTGGGCAGTTCAGGTCCAGGTTCAGTGCGCGTTCAGCCAGGTTGCTCAGCACGTCCAGCTCGGCCAATGCCGCAGCAGTGTCTTGCAACGGCGGCAGGCGGCCGATCAGGTTCTCGAGCAGGGCTTCGTAGAGCATCTTCTCGCGGGCCAGTGCGCGGCTCTTGGCGGACAAGGCTTTGTCTTCGAAGGCCTTGAGCTCCGGGGTGATGAAGCGCTCGGCACCTTTGAGGGTCTGGCGGCGAATGTAGTCAGCCGGTGCCTGTTCGGCCTGCTTGCTCGGCAATTCGATGAAATAGCCGTGAATCCGGTTGTAGCCGACTTTCAGGTTGGCAAGGCCCGTACGGGCTTTTTCACGGGCTTCGAGGTCGATCAGGAACTGCCCGGCGTTTTCGCTCAGCGATTGCAGTTCATCCAGCTCGGCGTCGTAACCGGTTTTCAACACGCCGCCGTCACGGATCACCGCAGGCGGGTTGTCGATGATGGCTTTTTCCAGCAGGGCCGCGAGTTCTGGATAGGTGCTGGTGGTCACGGCCAGTTGCTTGAGGTGGGGGCCCTCAAGTTCGCTCATGGCCACTTGCAGTTCCGGCAAGGCACCCAAGGCATCGCGCAGGCGCGCCAGGTCCCGAGGACGGGCGTTACGCAGGCCGATACGGGCGAGGATCCGTTCGATATCGCCGATTTCCTTGAGCTGCGGTTGCAGCTTTTCAAAGCGATAGCCGTCCAGCAGGCAGGTGATCGAGGTCTGGCGGGCCAGCAATACCTGCAAGTCACGCAGCGGACGGTTCAGCCAGCGCGTCAACAGGCGGCTGCCCATGGCGGTCTGGCAACGGTCGACCACCGATTGCAGGGTGTTGTCGCGTCCGCCGGCGAGGTTGGTATCCAGTTCCAGATTGCGGCGGCTCGCGCCGTCCAGTACGACGGTGTCGTCAAGGCGTTCGTGGCGCAGGCTGCGCAAGTGCGGCAAGGCAGTGCGCTGGGTTTCTTTGGCGTAGCTGAGCAGGCAACCCGCGGCACCGATGGCCAGGGTCAGGTTCTCGCAGCCAAAACCCTTCAGGTCCTGGGTGGAGAATTGTTGGCAGAGGCTTTTGAGCGCCGAGTCGCGCTCGAAATCCCACGGCGCGCGGCGACGTACACCACGGCGCTTTTCGGCCGGTAGATCCTTTGGCCAATCATCCGGGATCATCAGTTCGACCGGGTTGACGCGCTCCAGCTCCGCCAGCAGGTTTTCCCAGCCTTTGATTTCCAGAACCGTGAAGTTACCGCTGGTGATGTCCAGCACGGCCAGACCGAACAAGCGCTCGTCACCCAGCACCGCCGCGATCAGGTTGTCCCTGCGCTCATCGAGCAGTGCTTCATCGCTGACCGTGCCCGGAGTAATGATCCGCACCACCTGCCGGTCCACCGGACCTTTGCTGGTCGCCGGATCGCCGACTTGCTCACAGATCACCACCGACTCGCCGAGCTTTACCAGTTTCGCCAAATAACCTTCGGCCGCGTGGTAAGGAATCCCGCACATCGGAATCGCTTGTCCTGCCGACTGCCCGCGCGCGGTCAGGGTGATGTCCAGCAACCTGGCGGCTTTCTTCGCGTCTTCGTAGAAAATCTCGTAGAAGTCACCCATGCGATAGAACATCAACTGGTCGGGGTGCTGGTTCTTCAATCGCCAATATTGCTGCATCATCGGCGTGTGGCTGGACAAATCTGAAATAGCTTTATTCATCAGTGGCTTAGAGCGATTCGTTAAAAGTGAGGGGCAAAATTGGGGCCCTGCGGCCCGGCTTTTTCGCGATGGGCGCAAGGTTACCACGGGATCTCCGCCATGGAGCTTCATCGTCGAACCGGTGTGCCTCAATCCACGCTTTCACGCATTCTCAGCGGCAAGATTGTCGATCCTACGGATAAGCACATCTCGCGGATCGCCGAGTATTTTCGCGTGAGCACCGATCAATTGCGCGGGCGTGCGGATGTTGCCCCCGCCAAAGCCCCAGCGCGCGACGAGTTGCATTCAGAACTCAAGGACATAAGTCTGTGGGATGACGATACCCCCGTCGAAGACGACGAGGTGTCGATTCCCTTTCTTCGCGAGGTTGAATTGGCTGCTGGATCTGGAAGATTCGTCATCGAGGAAAGCGAGAAAGCCAGCCTGCGTTTCGGCAAGCGGAGCCTGCGGCACAATGGTGTGCAGTTCGACCGGGCCAAGTGCGTGACCGTCCGCGGCAACAGCATGCTGCCGGTGCTGCGTGATGGCGCCACGGTCGGGGTCAATGCCGCTAAATGCGCGATTGGCGATATCGTCGACGGCGACCTTGTTCACGTCTTCTGGTGGGGCATGTACGCCCGTTAACCTCACCTCTTCCAGATAGAGCCCACATTGAGCGGGCTTATTTTCGTCTGTAGAAAACCGCCTGAGCCTTTGTCCATGCAGGTCTCGATGCTTTGATGCATTTGTTGTGCATAAATAATTGAATTTGTGCAATCTGCGGCCATCGGACTTTACGAGCGGTGGGCCGCCAAGCGCATCGGGGGGCTGTGAAGTACCACCGCGTGATTCCAGTCAGGATCACTAGATGGCGTTCAGTTTCCAGAACCAATGGATTGGCAGACCAGGGGCAATGACTACGAGCCCGGCCCGCAAGGATGTGTTCAGAGCTTTCGCTCATTAACATTTTGACCGACCAGGCGTCTTGCAAGCGCGATACGCTCGTGTACGGTAGGTCTCACGCCAGCCTGATCAGGAGAGGACCATGGACGAAATCACCCAGCTTGCCGCTGAACTCGGCAGGCGTTTGCAGATTCTCAATACGCACGTCTGTACCGCCGAGTCCTGCACTGGCGGTGGGATCGCCGAGGCCATTACCCGTATCCCGGGTAGCTCGGCGTGGTTCGAAGCTGGTTATGTCACCTACTCCAATCGTCAGAAAACCCAGCAACTGAATGTGCCCGCCGAGCTGTTCGAGCAGGTGGGGGCGGTCAGTCGTGAAGTGGTCGAGGCCATGGTTCGTGGTGCTCAGGACAAAAGCCGTGCGCGTTTTGCCGTGGCCGTCAGTGGTGTGGCCGGGCCGGACGGCGGTTCGCCGCAGAAGCCGGTGGGCACCGTATGGCTGGCCTGGGGGGTCGGAGAGGCGATCAATGCCGAGTGCCGTTACTTCCCCGGTAACCGCGATGACGTTCGCCGACAAACGGTGAAGGCCGCGCTAGAGGGGTTGCTGCTGTATGCCGCGGGAGAAATCTCAAATCAGGGGTAGGCGATCCTCAAGCGCTGTGGAATAATACTGGCTACTTATACAGGTGTTGGCCGTCAGGCCTTATTGATTACGTGAGGACTTTAATGGACGACAACAAGAAGAAAGCCTTGGCTGCGGCCCTGGGTCAGATCGAACGTCAATTCGGCAAGGGTGCCGTAATGCGTATGGGCGATCACGACCGTCAGGCGATCCCGGCTATCTCCACTGGCTCTCTGGGGCTGGATATCGCACTCGGCATTGGCGGCCTGCCAAAAGGCCGTATCGTTGAAATCTACGGTCCGGAATCTTCCGGTAAAACCACACTGACTCTCTCCGTGATTGCTCAGGCACAGAAGATGGGCGCCACCTGCGCTTTCGTCGACGCCGAGCACGCACTGGATCCGGAATACGCTGGCAAACTGGGCGTCAACGTTGATGACCTGCTGGTCTCCCAGCCGGATACCGGCGAGCAAGCGCTGGAAATCACCGACATGCTGGTGCGCTCCAACGCCATCGACGTGATCGTCATCGACTCCGTGGCAGCTCTGGTGCCAAAAGCCGAGATCGAAGGCGAAATGGGCGACATGCACGTGGGCCTGCAAGCCCGTCTGATGTCCCAGGCACTGCGTAAAATCACCGGTAACATCAAGAACGCCAATTGCCTGGTTATCTTCATCAACCAGATCCGTATGAAAATCGGCGTGATGTTCGGCAGCCCGGAAACCACCACCGGTGGTAACGCGCTGAAGTTCTACGCTTCGGTTCGTCTGGATATCCGCCGTACTGGCGCGGTGAAAGAAGGTGATGAAGTCGTCGGTAGCGAAACCCGCGTCAAAGTCGTCAAGAACAAAGTGGCTCCGCCGTTCCGTCAGGCTGAGTTCCAGATTCTCTACGGCAAGGGTATCTACCTGAACGGCGAGATGATCGACCTCGGCGTACTGCATGGCTTCGTGGAAAAATCCGGAGCCTGGTATGCCTACAATGGCAGCAAGATCGGTCAGGGCAAGGCCAACTCGGCCAAGTTCCTGCAGGACAACCCGGATGTTGCCGCGGCCCTTGAGAAGCAGATCCGCGACAAGCTGCTGACGGCGACGCCGGACGTGAAAGCCAATGCGATCCGCGAGACTGCTGACGATCTGGCCGACGCTGATATCTGATCGATCCGATGAACGCCGTACTCGATACACTCGTCGCGGTGCGGCGAACCGCAATGGACCTGCTCGCGCGACGCGAGCACGGTCGAGTCGAGCTGACGCGTAAACTGCGTCAGCGCGGCGCCTCTCCTGAAATGATCGACACAGCACTTGACCGTCTGACGGAAGAGGGCCTGCTGTCCGAATCCCGTTACCTCGAAAGCTTTGTTTCCTACCGTGCCCGTTCCGGTTATGGCCCTTTGCGCATTCGCGAAGAGTTGAGCCAGCGCGGTCTGCAACGTGCCGATATTGAACTCGCCTTGCGTGAGTGTGGTATCAGTTGGCAAGAGCAACTGGAAGATACCTGGCGTCGCAAGTTTGCCGGGCATTTGCCGATAGACGCCCGCGAGCGTGCCAAACAAGGCCGCTTTCTGAGTTATCGGGGTTATTCAATGGAAATGATCGGCCGCTTGTTGAGCGGCCGTGGGACGGATGACTGACTGATATGGCTCGCCCCACTGTTTACGTTAGAGGGCGCGAACCACTGAGTTGCTTGTCGATCAAGTGACCTTGATTGGTTCCCGTGCACGTTGTTGTGTCTTGTTCTGAGCCTTGGCCCAGTTTTCCGGCAGGTTGATGAAGTCGACCAGTTCACGCAGACGACCGTGATCGCGGGCGTTGAAGGTGAACGAGAGTCGCGCCAGATGGCTGTACTGTGCTTCGTCGTGCTCCTCTCCACTGTAAGCATGCTGATGAAAGTGATCGCTCAGGCAGAGGTCGGCAAAGGCCTTCTGCATGTGCTCAAGCGCCTGCTCGCTTAGTTTATGGTTCATGCGAATCACAAACTGATGCTTCAGCCAGCGGCTGGAGTGGAAGTTGCTGTAGAACTGGTTGATTTCCTCCACGGCTTCATCGGCGCTATGCACCAGGCGAATCAGTTTCATGTCGCTGGGAAGAATGTAGCGATTGTCCTCCAGTTGATTGCGAATAAAGTCCAGAGCGCCTTGCCAGAAACTGCCGTCCGGAGCGTCCAGCAGCACCACCGGTACCAGCGGGCTTTTGCCGGTCTGGATCAGTGTCAGTACTTCCAGCGCTTCGTCCAGCGTGCCAAAGCCGCCAGGGCAAAGCACCAGGGCGTCGGCCTCTTTGACGAAAAACAGCTTGCGGGTAAAGAAAAAGTGGAATGGCAGCAGATTGGCTGTGCCTTCGACGGTTGGATTCGCATGCTGCTCAAATGGCAGTGTGATATTAAATCCAAGGCTGTGTTCGAGACCAGCGCCTTCATGGGCGGCAGCCATGATGCCTCCGCCGGCGCCGGTGATGACCATCATGTTCGAGCGAGCCAGGGTCGCACCGAGTTCCCGGGCCAGACCGTAGAGGGGGTGTTCGATCGGCGTACGTGCCGAGCCAAAGACGGTGACCTTGCGTCGACCTTTGAACTGTTCCAGCACACGGAAGGCATGCTCCAGTTCGCGCAGGGCTTGTAGGGTGATCTTGGCATTCCAGCGATTGTGGTCTTCCTGGGCCATGCGCAAGACAGTCAGCATCATGTCGCGATAAATCGGGGTATTCGGGCTATTGGGTGCAACCAGGTTGAGTTGCTCTTCGACCTTGCTGGTGAGGTCGCTACCGTTGCTTTGAAAATGACGGCTTAGGAGGTCATTCGGTTGGTAAGGCATTCAACTTCTCCTTCTGGACAGACCCCTTGGCACCGGCGAGATATTCGCTAGCGCCACGACACTCCATGTGTCGCTGTCAACCCAGACTAACGCCTGAGCATTACACCTGACTCGACAGTGCCTGAAACACTGACTGTGGCGATCGAGTCATCCATACGGGCTCTGTTTTTTCCTTGGATGAAAGAAACATTCGCACTGCAAGACGCTGTTGGGCAACCCCCTTTTCTGCCCCAAAAAAGTTAACCGGCACACTCTGAATCTAGACCCTCCAGGCGGTTTTTGCTGGCTTGATCATGTGCCCGGAAAGTCTTGGCTGGCAACAGCTTACTGCTGATTCGCAACGGGGTTTCACCGCTCGTCAGAACCTGTGCAGGGCTGTGTCAGCTCTGATTTACTAAGTTACAGCCGCAGTAAGACATCTTTGCGTCAAGGTGGGACGCAAGGCATAGGGCTGAGGGTTTGATCGCGCAATTATTGGCGAATCGGCGGGATGCAAGGAGGCTTGAAATGACCAGTGTGGTTCTGGAAATCGATACGCAGTTGTATCGGTTGTTGCAATCGGCGGCTGCGGCCAATCATCTGAGTTTTGAGGAAGAGTGTCGGCGACGTCTGGAGGGTTCTGAGCGGCGTTCGCGGTATTTGCAGGTGTTGGTGGCAGAGCTGCGCGCCGATGATCAACAGCGACGCGCAGCAGAGCAGTGATTACTTCTTCTTTTTCTGCTGTAGGCAGTCAGACTCTTTGAAGCGTTCAGAGGCTACCGGGCGATTGGTTTTATATTCAGTAAATTCGTAGCGCATGATCGCCCCCTTGGCCATCAACTTGCGATAGCTCTCGTTACGGCAGACGGTAGCGCCTAACTGGAAATACACCGCTTGTGGGTTCGCGCGCATTTTTTCTGCATGGCTTGACTGCACGCTGAGGTGGTTGATCAGCTCTTTACCTTCAACGGTGTAGCCTTGATCGAGAATGTCCTCGTTGATCGCCCGTGGGGTGCCAGCACTGCTTTGCGTGGCAACCTGTTCCAGCATCTTGCTCAGTTCGTAGTCTTGTTTGGACGCAGCCTGGGCAGTGAAGGGCAGCGCCAGCAGAAGGGCAACGGTGGGAACGATAAGGCGCAGCATGAAACTCTCCTGGTTCAGTGACTGGTGCTTCGACCCGCCACGGGACTGTGCGTTCAATGGCGGCGAATTATAGGGGGAGCAGGGGTGGACGGTACAGGCTTGCGCAGGTTGCTCTGGTAAACTGCCACGACTTTATTGGCCAACCGAGTTCTTTTCGTGTCGATTCTTTCCTCTTGCCACCTTCAGCTACCATGAGCCACGCCGTTTCCCGCTTGCGTGCCCAACGCCTGGCCCGTGCGGTCAAACCTTTTGTCGCACGTGGTTCGCGGGCGGAACGTTGCCCGGGTTGCCGAGTGATCCCCAGCCATTGCATGTGTGTGTGGCGGCCGCAGGTTTCGGCCAAATCGGCGATGTGCCTGGTAATGCATGATGTCGAACCGCTGAAACCGAGCAATACCGGCTGGCTGATTGCCGATGTCATTGCTGACACCAGCGCGTTCCCGTGGTCGCGTACGGAAGTCGAACCGGGGTTGCTGGCGCTGATTGCTGACCCGCAGTGGCAACCCTACATTGTATTTCCAGGCGAGTTTGTCGCGCCGGAGCGTGTGGTGACCGAGGTCAAGCTGGAGCAGGGCAAGCGTGCGCTGTTCATTCTGCTGGACGCCACCTGGAGCGAAGCGCGCAAAATGTTCCGCAAGAGTCCTTACCTGGAACACTTGCCGGTGCTCAGCCTGGAGCCCGAGCAGCTCTCACGCTATAAATTGCGGCGCTCCAAGCGCGACGATCACTTCTGCACCGCAGAAGTTGCTGCCTTATGCCTGGAGCTGGCCGAGGATCAACCGGCCAGTGAAGTACTGGACGCTTATCTGGATGTGTTCAGTACGCATTATCTGGCGGCGAAATATCAACAGGTGATCGACCCGAACGATGAAACCCACACACGTCTGAAACCTTTTCTCTAGCGATCATGCAATCACCAGCTCCGGCCTTTTTGGCCAGAGCTGCGCCACCAGCATCCCGATCAGCATTAACGCACAGCCGAAATAGCCACGCAGTTGCAAAGACTCATCGAGCAGCCAGGCACCGGCAATAGCTGCGAAGACAGCTTCCAGTGAGAAGATGATCGCTGCGTGCGAGGCGATTGCATCCTTTTGTGCAATCACCTGCAGTGTGTAGCCAATGCCCACTGCAACGATGCCGCCATACAGAATGGCCGGACCAGCGGCGATAATTGCGTTCCACTGCAAGGTCTCAAAGCACAACGCCAGGACCAGGCTGACCAATGAGCACGTGGCGAATTGCAGGAAGGCCAGGCGAATCGGGTCATGACGGCTGGCGAAAACCCCGACCAACACCACATGCCCACCCCAGACAATGGCTCCGGTGAGCTGTAGCCAGTCCCCTGGGGCGACCTGAAAGTTCTCGCCTACGCTGAGCAGAAACATCCCGACTACCGCCAATATTGCGCCGAACCAGGTGCCCAGCCCCGTCTTGTGGCCAATGATCAGGCCCAATAGTGGCACTACAATGACATAGAGGCCGGTGATGAAGCCGGCATTGGTCACGCTGGTGAATAACAAGCCAACTTGCTGGAGGTTGATTCCGAGAGCCAGTGCCAGGCCCATCAGCCCCCCGCCCATTAGCAGGCCGCGGGTAAGCAAGGGCTCTGGTTTGGTGTGATGGTGATTGCCACGCAGCACCAGCGGTAGCAGGCAGAGCGAGCCAAGGGCAAAGCGCAGGCCGGAATAAAGGTAAGGACCGATATGATCCATCCCTGAGGTTTGTGCGACAAATCCCGATCCCCAGATCATGGCGGTTACAAGCATCAGGACATCGGCACGCAAGGCTTGGCTTCGCATGATGGCACTCTTATTAGTTAGCCGATGACTTTGCCGCAAAGCATCCAGCTTGACCACCCCGCCTTCGCTGGGCATGCTTGGCGCCGATTAAGGCGCGACTGAAGTTTTGAACGCTGGTTTGCTGGACTCCTGGCGTTGAACGCGCCTTGCGGGTACAGCATTTTTGGCTGTCGCCTTGTGTTGCGTTGGCGAGGACTGAATTCATCAGGCCTCCCGTAAAAACAGGATCATTTGAAAAATGGCCACATACGAAATCCTGATTGCCGATGATCACCCGTTGTTTCGCAGCGCGCTGCATCAGGCGGTGACGCTGGGCCTTGGCCCCGAGGTTCGTCTGGTCGAGGTTGCGAGCATTGCGGAACTGGAAACCCGTCTGACCGAAAAGGCTGACTGGGACCTGGTGTTGCTGGATCTGAACATGCCGGGTGCTTACGGTTTTTCCGGGCTGGTGTTGTTGCGCGGCCAATATCCGCAGATCCCGGTGGTGATGGTTTCGGCACAGGAAGAGGCATCGATTATGGTGCGCTCCCGTGAGTTTGGTGCGAGCGGTTTCATTCCCAAATCCAGTTCACTGGAAGTCATTCAGCAAGCGGTGCGTAGCGTTTTGGACGGCGATGTCTGGTGGCCGCCGCAGGCTTTCGAAGCGGTTAGCGTCTCGGACGAGGCCAAAGCCGCCAGAGATGGACTGGCCAGTCTGACTCCCCAGCAGTTTCGCGTACTGACCATGGTTTGTGAGGGGTTGCTGAACAAGCAGATTGCCTACGAACTGGGCGTTTCGGAAGCGACGATCAAAGCCCACGTGACGGCGATTTTCCGCAAACTGGGGGTGCGCACCCGGACTCAGGCGGCTTTGCTCTTGCAACAACTTGAGTCAATTTCGACCCAGTAACAGCCTGTTTCTTCACGCTTTTTTAACTTTCATTGAACTAGTTTCCCCACTCATTTTTTCAGTTGTCTACTTTATGTCGCCTTTCAAAGGTCAAACGGGTCTTAAACGCATCCTCAATGCCGCCGGCTACTCTTTCGACGGCTTGCGTGCTGCCTTCAGGGGAGAAGCGGCTTTTCGTCAATTGGTGTTGCTCAACGTCATCCTGATTCCGTTAAGCCTTCTGTTCAACGTCAGTCGGGTAGAGCGGGCAATGCTGATCGCTGTGTGTCTGCTGGCATTGATTGTCGAGCTACTCAATTCGGCAGTGGAAGCGGCGATCGACCGGATTTCCCTTGATCTGCACCCCTTGTCGAAAAATGCCAAGGACATGGGTAGCGCCGCCCAACTCATCGCCCTGAGCATGATCGCCGTGGTGTGGGCCGTGATTCTGATTTAACGGCCGCTCAAGCGATCGTCGGCAGGACTATTTCGTCACTGCGCTGTACCCCGGCGGTGAAGGCGCGGCACAGTTCGAGAAACTCGCGCATGGCCGAGGTCTGGTACTTCTGTTTGTGCCAGATGAAATAGAACTGCCGCGCCAGGTCCAGATCCGGCGTTTCTACGGCCACCAGGCTGCCGCGGCGGAACGCATCGCGCAGCGCCAGTCGTGATATGCAGCCAATCCCCAGCCCCGATTCCACTGCGCGTTTGATCGCCTCAGTGTGTTCGAGTTCGAGGCGGATGTTCAGCGCGCTGCGGTGATGACGCATGGCCTGGTCGAAGGTCAGCCTTGTTCCAGAGCCTTGTTCGCGCAGAATCCAGGCCTCGTGCGTCAGTTCTTCCATGCTCGCCTGGCCGCGCTTGGCCAAGGGATGCTGGGGGGCGCAAAACACTACCAGCTCATCTTCGACCCAGCTTTGCACCTCGATATCCGGGTGGCTGCAATCGCCTTCGATCAGACCCAGATCAATTTCGTAATGGGCAACCTGTTGCACGATATTCGCAGTATTTTGTACATGGAGTTTCACCTGGCTTTCGGGATGCCGCTGCATAAAGCTGCCGATCAGCAAGGTCGCCAGGTAATTGCCGATGGTCAGCGTGGCGCCTACCGCCAGTGAGCCGAAGCTGGACTTGCCATTGAGCAGATCCTCGATCTCCTTGGCCTGATCCAGCAGGGCTACGGCCTGTGGCAGCAGTTGCCGGCCCAGGGCATTGAGGCTCAGGCGCTTGCCGGCGCGATCGAAAAGCTGGCAGCTGGATTGGCGCTCAAGCTCGGTGATTGAGGTGCTGGCGGCCGATTGGGAAAGCGCCAGTAAGCCCGCAGCACGGGACACGCTTTCCTGCTGGGCGACGGCGACGAATACTTGAAGTTGACGGAGAGTAAATCGCATATCTATATAACCGATAACCCTTATCTTAATAATCCATTTAACAGATATTGTCGCCGCCATTAGAATGCTATGCAATTGCGCTCAGCAGCTCATTTTTTGCAGAGCAGGCGCAGAGCATGCGCAGATAAATTCCCAGGAGTCCCCGTACATGAGCAACATGAACCACGAGCGTGTCCTCAGTGTTCATCACTGGAACGACACTCTGTTCAGCTTCAAGTGCACCCGCGATCCGGGCCTGCGCTTCGAGAACGGTCAGTTCGTGATGATCGGCCTGCAACAGCCCAACGGCCGCCCGCTTATGCGCGCTTACTCGATTGCAAGCCCTAACTGGGAAGAGCATCTCGAGTTCTTCAGCATCAAGGTTCCGGATGGTCCGCTGACTTCCCAGCTGCAGCACTTGAAGGAAGGCGACGAGATCATCATCAGCAAAAAACCGACTGGCACCCTGGTGCTGGACGATTTGAAGCCTGGTAAGCATTTGTACCTGCTCAGCACCGGTACCGGTCTGGCGCCGTTCATGAGCGTCATCCAGGATCCGGAAACCTACGAGCGTTTCGAAAAAGTGATCCTGTGCCACGGCGTGCGTTACGTCAACGAAGTCGCTTACCGCGAGTTCATCACCGAGCACCTGCCGCAGAACGAGTTCTTTGGCGAAGCGCTGCGTGACAAGTTGATCTACTACCCAACCGTGACCCGCGAGCCGTTCGAGAACGAAGGTCGTCTGACCGATCTGATGCGCAGCGGCAAGCTGTTCAGCGATATCGGTCTGCCGCCGATCAATGCGCAGGACGACCGCGCCATGCTGTGCGGCAGCCCGAGCATGCTCGACGAAACCAGCGAAGTGCTCAACAGCTTCGGTTTGAAGGTTTCTCCGCGTATGCGTGAGCCGGGTGACTACCTGATCGAGCGCGCGTTCGTCGAGAAGTAAGCCTTTAGCTCTTGTGACGCAGAGCGTCACCGGAGGCATTCCCACGCAGAGCGTGGGAACGATCAGCCCGAGTTGCCTGAGAAGGCAGCGCGGGCTTTTTGGTTTCTGGCGATTTATTCGGCGGGGATGACTTCCAGCACTCGGATCAGGCCGGGCTCGGGGTAATGCCAGCGCACGTCCAGATCCCAAAACTGCGCGCCGTATTCGCGTTCCGCTGTAGGAATCTGGTAAGCCGGGCGTGGGTCTTGGGCCAGGCACTGCTCGACCAGCTCAACTAAAGGCTCTTGCAGGCGCTGAGCGTGCTCGTGAGCCTGTTGCAAGGCGGAGTCCGTCCACTGCACCGGGATAAGGTCCGGCGCGGCGCTGGCGATGCTATTGGACGCCGTGTTGACGATGTCCGCATAAGGCACGTAAGGCTTGATATCGAGAATAGGGGTGCCGTCCAGCAAATCGATGCCGGAGATCCACAGGCGATTGGCCTCGACTTTGTCCAGCCTGACCACCGACTGGCCGATGCCGTTCGGGCGATGGGTGGCGCGGGTGGCGAATACACCCATGGATTTATTGCCACCCAGGCGGGGCGGGCGGACCTTGAGCCGTGGTTTGTCTTCCAGGGCTTGATGGAACAGGAACAGCAGCCAGACATGACTGACCTGCTCAAGCCCTTGCACGGCATCGCCCTGATCAAACGGCGCCACCAGTTCCAGAACGCCGCGAGCGGCAGGAGCCAGTTGCGGTTGGCGCGGAATCGCGAATTTCTCCTTGAAGCAGGAGCGCACGAAACCGATGGGGGAAACGCTGTAGGTCATGGTCTGGATCGAGGCGGGGGTGAGGGTGGGCATCATAACCCGAGCGACCTCTGGATCGGTGGTGACTGACAGAGCGCTATGGCCCCGCCGCCAATCTCAGAGACTGAACTCACCATCGAGTGGATGATGTTCCCGGTCATGTAAGCCCCGGCGGTGCTTACCAGGCTGATGGCCAGTGGAGCCATTATTGTGCAGCGCAATGAGCAATCATAAGGATTCAGGTGGCTCAGAGTCGCCACCTGAAACCAGGGTAATCAGCCGCGAACGCGCAGGGTCAGGCCTTTCAGGAAGTTGCGTAGCAGTTGATCACCGCAGGTGCGGTAGTTGGTGTGGCCGAATTTGCGGAACAACGCACTCAACTCGGGTTTGGATACCGGGAACTCGGCGGCCTTGAGGATCGCGTGCATGTCGTCTTCCTTCAGTTCGAAGGCCACCCGCAGTTTCTTCAGGATGATGTTGTTGGTCACCGGCAGCTCGATTGGCTGTAGAGGACGGCTTTCGTCCTTTCCACGCTTGAAGATCACCAGGCCGTCGAGGAAATGCGCCATGACCTCGTCCGGGCAGAATACGTAGCCTTCTTCCTCGTCTTTCTTGAGGTAGGTTACGAGGTCTTCTTTACTGACTTCGAAACCGGTGAGCTTGATGATCTCGACGACCTTGTTGTCGCTGATGTCGAGCATGTAGCGCACGCTGCGCAGTACGTCGTTATGAATCATGTGTGCAGTCCTGATCATTCAGCTGTGGGCGCCGCAGGGAGCTGCGACGCCAAAGTGTGTGGCAGCCTTAGAACTTCTCTTTGGCCGACAGGTAGCGCCATTGGCCCATCGGTACTTTGCCGATGGAAACCCCGCCGATGCGGATGCGGCGGATGGCAACGACCTTGAGGCCGACGGCCTGGCAGAGCAGAGCGATGACACCCGGCTGGGGGTTTTTCATCGCGAAGCGCAGGCGGTTTTCGTTTTGCCAGCTGGCTTTGACCGCCGGCAGTTCCTTGCCCTTGTAGCTCAGGCCGTGGTTCAGGCGGTTGAGCCCGTGGGCGACCATCTCGCCCTCGACCTCGACCACATACTCTTGCTCGATCTTGCCGGCATCGGCCGTGAGTTTGCGCAGGATCTTCCAGTCCTGGGTGAATACCAGCAGCCCGCTGGCGTTGGCTTGCAGGTCGGGGCTGGCGGTCAGGCGCAGGAAATGCCCCTTGAGTGGGCGTTTGCTGAAGCGGTGTTCTTCACTCAGGGTTTCAGGGCCGATCAATTGCATGGCGCTTTCTGCATCCATACCCGCCGGCGCGTGCAGCAGGATGGTCACCGGCTCCGGTGCAGTGGCCTTGGCTTCGGGGTCGAGCTCGACTTTTTGCGTGTCGACCTTGAACTGCGGCTCATCGATGACTTCGCCGTCCACCGTTACCCAGCCGCCCTCGATGAACAGCTCAGCCTCCCGACGGGAACAGCCGACGAGTTCGATCAGGCGTTTGGAGAGACGAATCGGGTCAGTCATGACAGGGGCCGTAACAAAAGAGGGCGCCCATTGTACCTGCCTGGCGCCGGTTAATCGCGGGTCCATTTAAAGCGTGTGTTTTTTAGCCGCGCCGGGCCCGCTGATTTGCCTGTTTGAGGCGCATATGCAGTAGCGGATAGGGCTGGCCCATGCCGTCGTGATCCGAGCGTCCTATGACTTCGAAGCCCTGTTTGAAATAAAAGCCCAAGGCTTGGGGGTTTTGTTCGTTGACGTCCAGTTCATCGGCGTTGAGGTGTTCCAGTGCATAGCGCAGCAGTTGTTTGCCCAGGCCCTCGCCACGGTGTTCGGGGGCGATAAAGAGCATTTCGATCTTGCCCGCCGCGACACCGGCGAACCCGGTGATGTTCTGGCGTCGGTCGCGGGTGCAGATCAGCATGACGGCATCCAGATAGCGGGTGAGCACCAGGTTTTTCAGCAGGTCGATGTAACTGTCCGGCAAAAAGTCATGAGTAGCACGCACCGATGCCTCCCAGACCCGGGTCAGTTCTTCGTAGTCGCTGTGTTTCGGTGTGTGGATGACCGAATGATGGCGCATGCCCGCCTGCCCCTTGTGCTGTGTGTGAGGTGAAATCCTTTTGCTGAACAAAACGATAGACGTAAAAAAGCCCCGCATCCCGTGAAGAGAGCAGGGCTTTTCGTATTTTTTGCGTTTAGATCTGTTCAGCCCACAGGTCGTATTCGTCGGCATCGGTCACTTTGCACCAGACCTTGTCGCCTGGCTTGAGGTTGCTGCCGTTGTCGATGAACACGTTGCCGTCGATTTCCGGGGCATCGAAGAAGCAACGGCCGACCGCGCCTTGCTCGTCGACTTCATCGACCAGTACTTCGATTTCACGGCCGACGCGCATTTGCAGGCGCGCCGAGCTGATGGCCTGCTGGTGCGCCATGAAGCGCTCCCAACGGTCTTGTTTGACGTCATCCGGTACCACGTCCAGATTCAGGTCGTTGGCCGGTGCGCCTTCAACTGGCGAGTACTGGAAGCAGCCGACGCGATCGAGCTGGGCTTCGGTCAGCCAGTCGAGCAGGTACTGGAAGTCTTCTTCGGTTTCGCCGGGGAAACCGACGATGAAGGTCGAACGGATGATCAGGTCCGGGCAGATCACGCGCCAGTTCTTGATGCGTGCCAGGGTCTTGTCTTCGAAGGCCGGGCGTTTCATCGCCTTCAGCACTTTCGGGCTGGCGTGCTGGAACGGGATGTCCAGGTACGGCAGGATTTTTCCGGCGGCCATCAGCGGGATCAGCTCATCGACGTGCGGGTACGGGTAAACATAGTGCAGGCGAACCCAGACGCCGAGGCTGCTCAGCGCTTCGCACAGTTCAGTCATGCGGGTTTTCACCGGTGCGCCGTTCCAGAAGCCGGTGCGATATTTGACGTCGACACCGTAGGCGCTGGTGTCCTGAGAAATCACCAGCAGCTCTTTGACGCCGGATTTGACCAGGCGCTGGGCTTCGTCGAGCACATCACCGACCGGACGGCTGACCAGTTTGCCGCGCATCGAGGGAATGATGCAGAAGCTGCAGCTGTGGTTGCAGCCTTCGGATATCTTCAGGTAGGCGTAGTGACGCGGAGTCAGCTTGATGCCTTGCGGCGGTACCAGGTCGATCAGCGGGTTATGATCCTGACGCGGCGGCACGACGTCGTGTACAGCGTTGACCACTTGCTCGTATTGCTGCGGACCGGTCACCGCAAGCACGCTTGGGTGAACGTTGCGGATATTGCCTTCTTCTACGCCCATGCAACCGGTAACGATGACTTTGCCGTTTTCCTTGATGGCTTCACCAATGACTTCCAGGGACTCGGCCTTGGCCGAGTCGATGAAGCCGCAGGTATTGACCACCACGACATCGGCGTCCTGATACGTGGACACGACGTCATAGCCTTCCATGCGCAGTTGGGTAAGGATGCGCTCGGAGTCGACCAGTGCTTTCGGGCAACCCAGGGATACGAAGCCAACTTTGGGGTTGGCTGGCGTTGTGGTGGACATGTCTAACCTCGGTGTTTTGTGACGCCTCCAGCCGTGAGCGGCAAGGCGACGGACGGGCGCTTGGCGCGCCTCTGATCAAAAAGTGCGCAATTCTAGCGATGGGCAGCGCACTTGACCAGCTTTATGCAGGGAAATGCGACGACTGCTGCGCTATGCTTCGCCGCGTCGCGCGATAGAGAGTTTTTACGGTCGACAAATCGACTGTAACGATAAGAAAAACAGCGCATGCTGCACGGCAAAGCATAGTGCTTCTTTCAAAGAAGTCCGGGTCTGAGTAGTAGGAGTGGTTGATGGGTCAGGCAAGTAGTCAGGCGGTGGGCTCTGAGCATTCCGGGGCGAGGCCCTTGGGAATGTTGGTGGCGGCGGTCGGGGTAGTTTACGGCGATATCGGCACCAGCCCCTTGTACACCCTCAAAGAGGTGTTTTCCGGCGGTTATGGGGTTGCGGTCAGTCATGACGGAGTATTGGGGATTCTGGCGCTGATTTTCTGGTCGCTGATCTGGGTGGTCTCGATCAAATACGTGCTGTTCATTCTGCGGGCTGACAACCAGGGCGAGGGTGGGATTATGGCCCTTACTGCGCTGGCCCGGAGCGCGGCTGCGCCCTATCCGCGGCTGCGGATGGTGCTGGTGATTCTCGGTCTGATCGGCGCCTCGCTGTTCTACGGCGACAGCATGATCACCCCGGCGATCTCGGTGTTGTCAGCAGTCGAAGGTCTGGAACTGGCATTCGATGGGCTCGAACGCTGGGTTGTGCCGCTGTCACTGATCATATTGGTCGGATTGTTCCTGATCCAGAAGCACGGCACGGACCGAATCGGCAAGCTGTTCGGGCCGGTGATGGTGTTGTGGTTCGTCCTGTTGGGTGTGCTGGGCGTTCATGGCATCGTCCAGCATCCCGAAGTGCTCCATGCGCTCAATCCGGCGTGGGGCGTGCGCTTCTTCAGCGTTCATCCGGGCGTGGGCCTGGCGATTCTGGGAGCGGTGGTACTGGCCCTGACCGGTGCTGAAGCCTTGTATGCGGACATGGGCCACTTCGGTCGCAAGCCGATCGCTCGTGCCTGGTTCGCCCTTGTGCTGCCGGCGCTGGTGCTGAACTACTTCGGCCAGGGCGCATTGCTGCTGGAAAACCCGGAAGCGGCGCGGAACCCGTTCTACCTGCTGGCACCGGGTTGGGCGCTGATTCCGTTGGTGATCCTGTCGACCCTGGCCACGGTGATTGCTTCCCAGGCGGTTATCTCCGGCGCGTTCTCCCTGACCCTTCAGGCGATCCAGCTGGGTTACATACCGCGCATGCACATCCAGTACACCTCCAGCGCTGAAAAAGGCCAGATCTATATCGGTGCGGTGAACTGGGCGCTGATGGTCGGGGTGATCCTGCTGGTGCTCGGCTTCGGGTCTTCCAGTGCGCTGGCTTCGGCCTACGGCGTGGCAGTGACCGGGACCATGTTGATCACCAGTATTCTGGTCGCGGCGGTGATGCTGTTGCTGTGGAAATGGCCGCCGATCTTGACGGTACCGATCCTGATCGGCTTCCTGCTGGTGGACGGGCTGTTCTTCGCCGCCAACGTGCCGAAAATCATTCAGGGCGGTGCCTTTCCGGTATTGGCGGGGATTGTGCTGTTCATCCTGATGACCACCTGGAAGCGCGGCAAGCAGTTGCTGGTGGATCGTCTGGACGAAGGTGGCCTGCCGTTGCCGATATTTATCAGCAGTATCAGTGTGCAGCCGCCCCATCGCGTGCAAGGTACGGCGGTTTTCCTCACGGCCCGGGCGGATGCGGTACCTCATGCCTTATTGCACAACCTGTTGCATAACCAGGTGCTGCATGAGCAGGTAGTGTTGCTGACTGTGCAGAACGAGGACACTCCGCGAGTTCCTGCGCAACGGCGTTTCGAGGTGGAGTCTTATGGTCAGGGGTTCTTCCGGGTGATCCTGCACTTCGGCTTTATCGACGAACCGGATGTGCCAGAAGCCCTGAAGCTGTGCCATCTCGATGAGCTGGACTTCAGCCCGATGCGCACCACCTACTTCCTCAGCCGTGAGACGGTCATCGCTTCCAAGCTTGAAGGCATGGCCCGTTGGCGTGAAGGGTTGTTCGCTTTCATGCTGAAGAACGCCAACGGTAACCTGCGGTTCTTCAAGTTGCCGGTGAACCGGGTGATCGAACTGGGTACTCAGGTCGAAATGTAAGCCCCCCAAAAAAAGCCCCCGTTGCCTTGCGGCAGCGGGGGCTTTTTTGTGGGCGATCAGATCACTCTTCAGCGACCTTGGTCTTGCCCTGACGCTTCTCGATCGCATCGACCAGGCGTTGAGCCAGGGCCGGGTAGTTTTCGTCGAAGTGGTGGCCACCAGGCAGTTTCATGGCTTCACCCACTGCGGTCTTCTCGGTGCAACCGCTTTCGTCGACTTCTTCTGCGCCATAGATGCATACCACTTTGTCTGCTGGCAGCTTGGCCATTTCCGGGCCGGTGGCGGCTTCTTTGCCGGCGTTGCCCAACCAGCCTTCGACCTGGATTTCGAAGCTGCCGGTGCGGGCGAAGGCCAGCAGGATAATAACGTCAACCCTTTGCTGCTCGGCTTCTGGCAGACGGTTGTAAATGGCCGGCAATACGTCGGCGCCGAAGGAGTAACCGGTCAGTACGAAGCGTTTGGTGCCCCATTTCTGGCGATAGTGCTGCATCAGTTCGGCGAGGTCAGTGGCGCTTTGCTCCGGGCTCTTGTGCTGCCAGTAGTAGCGCAGGGTGTCGATGCCGACCACCGGGTAGCCAATCTTGGCCATTTCGCCGGCCACATCACGGTCCAGGTCGCGCCAGCCGCCGTCACCCGACAGGAACAGGGTCACCGTGTCTTTTGCCTGGCCGGCGGGTACTTCGACCACCGGGATATTCAGCCCGCCATTGCCCTTGTCTGAACCGACGAGGATCTTGCGTAACTCATTGTTCAGGACTTGCGGCAAGTGGATATCGTAGTCGCTGATACTGGTTTCGGCGTTGGGTTGATCGCGGACAAAGCCTGCGCTTGTGTCGTCAGGGTTGTCGTTCCAGGCCACCAGCCAGTGACCGTGAGCTGCGGTTTTGGGCAGCAGATGGGTGCAGCCGGGCTTTTCCAGTGCCAGGTCCACGGACACGGCCTGGGCCTTGTCATTGGTTTGCTCGGACAGCCAGCGCCAGGCCAGAATTGCTCCAGGGCCGATACCGCTGACCAGGGTGGCTGGACCGTTGAGTTGTTTCATGGCCGACTGCAGTGCGCTGCCCTGCAACGTGCAGTCGGCAGGCAGGATGACTTGAACAATCTGCGCAGCACCGCCACGGCCCAGGGTCAGCAGTTGTGCATCGCTGAGCTTTTGTTCATCGGTCACTGCCACGACCACTTGCGCGCGCGCAGTGGTACCAGGAACGACGCGAGTCATTGTCGAGCCATCGGCTTGTGCCAGGTGTTCAAGTGTCGGCTCTGGCGCTGGGCGGTTCCAGAACCAATAGCCGCCACCGAGGAGCAGGGCAAGCGCCACCAGAGTGGCCAGTAAATACCGCCAGGAGCGTTGAATCATCAGCGTTTCACCAATCCAGTCAAGCCGCCCGCAATCAGGGCGGCGGTATCGGCCAGCGCCACCAGCGGATCGAGTCCGGCGGGCACGGCCATGTAACGGGGTTCCCAGTCAGGCTGGAACTTGTCTTTGAAGCGACGCAAACCCTGGAAGTTGTAGAGTTGCTCGCCACGGCTGAACACCATCGAGCCGAGGCGCTGAGTCAGTGGTGCGCCACGACGGGGTTGAAGCCCCGACAATGGGACCATGCCCAGGCTGAAACGTGCATATCCATGACTTTTATAATGTTGAATCAGGCCGACCATCATGAACTCCATGGTCAGTTTGGGCGCATCTGGATGGGCGCGCATCAGGTCGAGGCTGGCCAGTTCATGGCCGTAAGTCTCAAGCAGGTTGGAAAACGCTACCGGGCGCCCTTCGAAACGGATAATCGCAACGCGAAAATGCTTGATGTAATCATCACTGAAACGGCCAAGGGAAAACCCTTTCTCGCGCACGTTCTTGCCGGTCAGCCAGGCATCGGAGATGACTTTCAATTCATCCATGGGGGCTTGACCCGGCTCGTGGATTTCCAGCGACAGGCCGTCCCGTGTGCCACGGTTCCAAGTGTAACGCAGGTCCTTCATCTCTTTGCCCTTGGCTTCGAGATCAAAGCGCTGCAGATCGACCCGGGCTTCCTCACCGAGTTTGATTGCCGACAGACCGATGTCCATGTAATACGGCAGGTTTTCTGCGCGCACCTGATAGAACACCGGGCGGGCGTGATGGACGTCGCAAAGGTCGCGGAATTGCCAGATCATCTCGGCCCGTTGCTGGGTCGGGCCAATCGGGTCGTACAACGCTACCAGGCTGCGACCGCGACGGGCGTACATCAGGAATGCGTCGTTGTTGGGATGAAAGAGCAACGCCTTGTCACCGGTCAAGGCCAGGCCGCCGTCCGGTTGGGCTGAGGACATAAGGATTTTTACCGCCTTGTCGAGCTCTTCGGCGGTCGGTAGATGGATCACCGGGCGTGCAGTGCGTAGCAGCCAGGTCAGCGACACTACCACCAGCAGCACCGCGGCGCCGAGTAACGAGCGCAAACCGCGCGGAGCATCGGCGTCGAGGGTGAACTGCCACCAGAGTTGATGACTGTAGGGCACGTCCTGATAGGCAAACAGTAACAGCCAGGTCGATGCGCCAAGTACGCAGAGGCTGGCGACCAGATAAAGTGGTGAAAACGGTAACTCGGTCAGGCGGCTCGGGCGATAAAACGAACGCCTGAACACGCCGAGCAGGCAGGCGATCAGTGTCAGAAGACAAGCTTCTTCCCAGTCGAAGCCTTTGAGCAGTGAAAGCAGAGCACCGACCAGCAACATCACCATAGTCAGCATCCATGCTGCGGACAGGCGGCGTCGCAGCCCCTGTGCCAGGAGCAGGCACAGTACGCCGATCAGGCTGGCACCGAAATGTGAGGCATCGATCAAACGGTCCGGGACCAGGAAGTCGATGGCTTCGAGACGGGTATCGATTTCCGGTGTAGCACCGGAAAACAGCAGAACCATGCCGGACAGGAACACCAGCACCGCGAGGATTGGCGCAGCAAGGCCCGAGGCTACCCGCAGCGATTGGCGAGACTGGAACAGCCGTTGTGCTTCGCTGATCAGCAATAACAGGCAGGCCACCAGCAGTGGCAGAACCACGTAGATCAGGCGATACAGCAGCAGGGCTGCCGCCAGTGGCGCGGCACCGAGCTTGTCGGCGAAGGCTGCCAGCAAAATGGCTTCAAACACCCCGACGCCGCCGGGCACATGGCTGAGTACACCGGCAGCCAGCGCCAACAGGTAGATCAGTACGAAGGCGCCGAAGGGTGGCGCTTCAGGTAGCAATAGATAGAGCACGGTGGCGGCAGCGGCCACATCCAGCGCCGTGATCACCAGCTGCAGGAGGGTCAGGCGGCGGCTTGGCAGGCGCAGGGTGCGGCGCCCGACACGGACCAGCAAGTTGTCCGGGGATGGTTGTTCCGGTAGACGGCGACGGTAGATGCCGATCGCCAGTACCGCCCCGAGAAACAGCACTGTGAGGGCAATCCCGGCCAGCAGGGATTCGGACAGGTGCAGCGCAGCAGCGGCTGCTGGCAGGTTGCTGAGCGTCGCCAGGGCTGCCAGTGGTGGTAGGGCGCAACCCAGTGAAAGGCTGGCGAACAGCGTCATGTGGGCGACGTCAGAGGCCCCCAGGCCAAAGCGTGCATACAAGCGGTAACGCACCGAACCGCCGGAGAGCAGCGAAAGGCCAATGGCATTGCCGATGGCGAACGCGGTGAATCCCCCCAGGGCCAGCGTGCGCGGCGGCAATTTCACGCCGGCATAACGGCTGGCTGACCACTCATAGCCCAGCAAAATGATGAAGCCAGCAATGGTCGCCCCTAATGCACCGAGCAAGGCCGGCTTCGGCACTTCCAGGATTGAGTCGTGCAGGGCATACAGATCGAGTTCGCTCAGCAGGTGGCGACAGGCAATCAGCGCGATCGAGAATAGCAGCAGAGTGACTGCCAGGCCGATGGGTTGACGGTATTTGCTCAACAGCTCCAGCCAGCGCAGGCGAGTGGCTGTAATCGGTTGGGTCGCTGTGACGGTGTCTTGTGGATCAGACGAGTTGGCGCGCATCAATCACCTCTTGGATTGTGCGCGACAGGATGGGGGTATCCAGCCAAGTTACCAATCCCTATGAAAAAAATAATTTCAAATATTAACGCGTCTCATCGTAACTGGACGACTGCGCGCAACCAGCAGTAGAGAGTATTGTCTGCGACTCAGCATAGCCTGCGCCGAGATGATTCCGATTGACCGTCGACAGCGCGGCACACATTGCCAGATCATTGTTGCGAAAGGGCATTTTCGACAGATACAAAAAAGGCCACTCTTTCGAGCAGCCTTTTTTGATGTTTGGTTGCGGGAGCCGGATTTGAACCGACGACCTTCGGGTTATGAGCCCGACGAGCTACCAGACTGCTCCATCCCGCGTCTGTGTGGCGGCATTCTACAGGCGATCGCTTGAGTGTCAACCGTTAATAGTCTATTGGGTCAAATAAGCGCAAATAAGTGGCGAACGGTCGGTTGGGTGGGGTAAGTGCCAGAAGCGCAAAGGGTTTTCCTTTTGCACTGTTTTCAGCCGCTGACGGGAGAGGTGCTGCCAGAGGATGGGGTTGTAAAAATCGACGCGCACAAAAAAGGCCACTCTTTCGAGTAGCCTTTTTTGATGTTTGGTTGCGGGAGCCGGATTTGAACCGACGACCTTCGGGTTATGAGCCCGACGAGCTACCAGACTGCTCCATCCCGCGTCTGTGTGTCGGCATTCTACAGCGGATCGCTGGGCTGTCAACCTGCAATTCTAAAAAATCTCTTTTTGTTCAATCGCTTAGCTTGTCAGGAGGGCAGCCTGACAAGCCTTGAGGGCTTGCTGCGTAAGGCTTTCAGCTCTATTGGTATACCTGTTTTGATTGATAAAATAAATCCATTGAGGGTTTTTCCTACGTATACAGGCGAAGATTCAAAAGCACTGGTGCTATATACAGGTGTCAGTGAGATACTGCCGATTCGTTTCACCTTTGCCTCTTTTGCTCTCAATGAACACTGCCTATATATGACGCAGCGCAAAATCATCCACATCGACTGTGATTGTTTCTATGCCGCGATCGAGATGCGCGACGACCCGCGTCTGGCCAGCAAGCCACTGGCTGTCGGTGGTTCGGCGGAGCGGCGTGGGGTGATTGCCACTTGTAACTACGAGGCGCGGGCTTATGGGGTGCGTTCGGCAATGTCTTCCCGGCATGCCTTGAAGCTGTGCCCGGATCTGGTGATCGTCAAGCCGCGTATGGATGCATATAAAGAGGCTTCGAAAGAGATTCAGGCGATCTTTCGCGATTACACCGACCTGATCGAGCCCTTATCGCTGGATGAGGCGTATCTCGATGTTTCCGATAGTCCGCACTTTGCCGGCAGCGCCACGCGCATTGCGCAAGATATCCGCCGACGTGTCTCCAACCAGTTGCATATCACCGTCTCGGCCGGTGTGGCGCCGAACAAGTTTCTCGCCAAGATCGCCAGTGACTGGAAAAAGCCCAACGGCTTGTTTGTGATTACCCCGGATCAGGTTGAGGATTTTGTTTCCGCCTTACCGGTCAGCAAGCTGCACGGGGTGGGGAAGGTCACGGCGGACAAGTTGGGAAGGCTCGGCATCGTCAATTGCCTGGAGCTTCGAGACTGGAGCAAGTTGGCGCTGGTGCGCGAATTTGGCAGTTTTGGTGAGCGGCTGTGGGGGCTGGCTCGTGGAATCGATGATCGGCTGGTGCAGAACGATAACCGGCGTCAGTCCGTCAGTGTCGAGAATACCTACGATGTGGACCTGCCCGATCTGGCCAGTTGCCTGGAAAAATTACCAGAGTTATTGGAAACCCTGACCGCCCGCATGGCGAGGATTGACAGCAGTTATCGACCGGGCAAGCCCTTCGTCAAAGTGAAGTTCCATGACTTTACCCAGACCACTCTGGAGCAGGCCGGGGCAGGGCGGGATCTGGAGGGGTATCAGCAACTGCTGACCCAGGCCTTCAATCGGGGCGTCAAGCCGGTGCGGTTACTGGGGATTGGCGTGCGTTTGCAGGATCTGCGTGGCGGGCATGAGCAGCTGGAGTTGTTTAGCCGCTAGGCGTTTGTAGCAGCTGTCGAGCTTGCGAGGCTGCGTTCGGCGGCGAAGCAGTCGTAAAACCTGCGATAGCGGTTTAACGGAACAACCGCATGCATCAGGCTACGACCGCTTCGCGGCCGAACGCAGCCTCGCGGGCTCGGCAGCTGCTACAGTCACACCCCGGGATCTGCCACCAGTCGCCCGGCATCTTTGGTCAGTGACTTGAGGAATTCACGCTGCAATTCAGGATCGTTGCGGGTCAATTCGATCAGGCTCTGTTCCAGTTCGCTGGCTTCTTCTTCAAGGCCCAACTCCGACAGGCGTTTTACCCGGTGTACCCACTGGCTGACGTCGTCATCTTCGAGGTCATCGAAGATCAGGTTGTGAGCTTCCAGCATCTTGCCGCGCAGGGTGCTGCTGATGGTCAGGGATGAGTTGGAATGCACGTCATTCTGAGCATCTTCGACGCTGATCTGCAGCTTACTGATGTGGTTCAGGTCCTGTTCTGAAAACGGACTGTCCAGCAGGTTCAGGCGCAGTACGCCGTTGCGATCAGTGCTCAGCTCAAAGGTATGAGTGCCGGCCTTGACCTCCACCGGCCGCTCGCTCCACGGCAGGCTCGAATATTCCAGGCGTTTGTCACGCTGGGTTTCGTCGATTCCGGCCAGGTTTTGTTGCGCTCGACCATGGGATTGAATGTTCATGAACGGGTTGAGCCCGGCAAGGCCATAGCTGATCCAGTCTTTGGTCATGCTGTCTGGCAAGTTGCCCAAGGCGAACACGTTGACAATATTCGCACCGACGCCAGCGACCAACGCCACGGCGCCCAGCGGGATCTCGTAGATCTCCCGCCAGGGCTGGTAAGGCGTGTAGCGATCATAGCGACGGGCAACTTCGAACTCGGTGACTTCGAAGGTCTTCTGCTCGTGGATCCGTACTCGGCGTTGCGGCAGTTCAAGCACCTTAGGCTCGCCGACATCGATCTGCAGGCTGTGCTCGAGCAATTTGCGCTCGATGCGTTCCTCGTGCTCGCTGTGTTGTGACATCTGATTGGCACAGCCACTGACCAGCAGGGTGCCGCACAGGGCGGCACCACCGAGGCCTAAGGTGTTTCGCTTGAACATGACTTCTCTTGATCTGGTTTCAGCGACGGATACGGGCTTGGAGGAAGGACAGCACCTCGGCGACCGGAAGCGCTTGCGGCTCGGCCTCGGTGCGGCTCTTGTATTCCAGGTTGCCTTCGGCGAGACCGCGGTCACTGACCACGATCCGGTGTGGAATGCCGATCAGTTCCATGTCTGCGAACTTGATACCAGGGCTGGTTTTCTTGTCGCGGTCGTCCAGCAGCACTTCGAAGCCGGCAGCAGTCAGCTCGGCATAAAGCTTGTCGGTAGCTTCGCGAACCAGTTCGGTTTCGTAGCGCAGAGGTACCAGAGCGATCTGGAACGGTGCGAGGCTGTCGCCCCAGATGATTCCGCGTTCGTCGTTGTTCTGCTCGATGGCAGCGGCAACCACGCGCGAAACGCCAATGCCGTAGCAACCCATGGTCAGGGTTACAGGCTTGCCGTTTTCACCGAGAACCTGGCACTTCATCGCTTCGCTGTACTTGGTGCCTAGCTGGAAGATGTGTCCGACTTCGATGCCGCGTTTGATTTCCAGCGTGCCTTTGCCGTCCGGGCTTGGATCGCCGCTCACGACATTGCGCAGGTCGGCCACGGCCGGAACCGGCAGATCGCGCTCCCAATTGACGCCGAAGTAGTGCTTGTCATCGATGTTGGCACCGATACCGAAGTCGCTCATCAGCTCGACTGAGCGGTCGATGATGATCGGCAATGGCAGGTTCAGTGGGCCGAGGGAGCCGGCGCCGGCGCCAATGGCATCGCGCAGTTCGGCGTCGGAAGCCATGACCAGCGGGCTGGCAACGCCTGGCTGGTTGGCGGCCTTGATTTCGTTCAGTTCGTGATCGCCGCGAATGATCAGCGCGATCAGCTTGCCTTTTTCTTCAGCGTGAACCACCAGGGTCTTGATGGTCTTTTCAATCGGCAGATTGAAGCCTTCGACCAGTTGCGCGATGGTTTTGGTGTTTGGCGTATCGACCAGGCGCAGCTCTTCGCCTGGCGCAGGGCGCGAGGTTTCGCGAGGAACGGCTTCAGCCTTCTCGATGTTCGCCGCGTAGTCGGAACCATTGCTGAAGACAATATCGTCTTCACCGGACTCGGCCAGTACGTGGAACTCGTGGGAGCCAGCGCCGCCGATGGAGCCGTTATCGGCTTCTACCGGGCGGAAATTCAGCCCCAGGCGGGTGAACACGTTGCAGTACGCCTGATGCATGCGGTCGTAAGTGACCTGCAAGGATGCCTGGTCCGCGTGAAAGGAGTAGGCGTCCTTCATGATGAATTCGCGGCCGCGCATCAAGCCGAAGCGTGGGCGGGTCTCGTCACGGAATTTGGTCTGGATCTGGTACAGGTTGATCGGCAGCTGCTTGTAGCTGCTGAGCTCGTTACGGGCCAGGTCGGTGATCACTTCTTCGTGGGTCGGGCCGGCGCAGAAGTCGCGACCGTGACGATCCTTGAAGCGCAGCAGCTCAGGGCCGTACTCTTCCCAACGGCCGGATTCCTGCCACAGCTCAGCCGGCTGGGTGCTCGGCATCAACACTTCAAGAGCGCCTGCAGCGTTCATCTCTTCGCGAACGATGGCTTCAACCTTGCGCATAACCCGCAAGCCCATGGGCAGCCAGGTGTACAGGCCGGAGGCCAGTTTGCGGATCATGCCGGCGCGCAGCATCAGCTGATGGCTGATCACAACCGCGTCGGAAGGCGTTTCTTTCTGTGTGGCGAGCAAATATTGACTGGTGCGCATGGTTGGCCGTTGTCGGTTGCTAATGACTAGAAATGACTGAGCATTGTACGGGTGAGATCTGTTTGCGTACAGGATTGCAGCCGGGCGTACCGGGGGAGGGTGGCGAAAGCCGGCAACCCCCCGGGGGGCTCCTAAGATTCTTTGCTGATTTCGCTGATTTCGCTGGCTTTGTTGGCTTCGCCAACTTCGCTGACTTTACTGGTGTCGCTAACGTCGTTAGCCGCGGCCGCGGCCGCGGCTGCGGCTGCCGCAGCGGCCTCGCGGGCGCGGCGGGCCTCCTGAAACCAGTGCAGGGCGATCAACAATACGGTCGGGATGCCAAGCAGGGTGGTGATCAGGAAAAAGTTGTGATAGCCGAATTTCTCCACCATCACCCCGGAGTAGCCGCCGATCAGGCGTGGCAGCAAGAGCATGATCGAACTGAGCAGGGCGTATTGAGTGGCGGAGAATTTCAGGTTGGTCAGGCTCGACAGGTAAGCGACAAATGCTGAAGTGGCCATGCCTGAGCTGAAGTTGTCCAGCGAGATGGTGAAGATCAGCATCTGCAGGTTGGCGCCCATGTCTGCGAGCATCACGAACAGCAGGTTGGTGGCTGCCGAAGCTACGCCGCCGATGAGCAGGATCGGCAGGATTCCGAAGCGCACGATCAGTAAGCCGCCCATCCCGGCGCCGACCAGGGTCATAATCAGGCCGAAAATCTTGCTGACTCCGGCGATCTGATCTTTGGTGAATCCCAGATCGATGTAGAACACGTTGGCCATCACCCCCATGACCGTGTCGGACATCCGATAGGTGGCGATCAGCCCCAGCAGCAGGAAGGCCTGCCAGCGATAGCGCAAGATAAAGTCGTTGACCGGTGTCAGTACTGGCGCCAGGCCGCGTCTACCCATGGCCGAGAGGCACAGGCTGGTCAGGATGATATAGAGGATCGCCCGCAGGAAGGCGCGATCTTCCAATAGCAGATCCAGCAGGCTGACACCGTTGAACAGCACGCTGGCGAAGTCGGTGTTGTAAAGCTGGGTAAACATCGCCGGTACGGAGATCAGCAGGATGATCAGCACGAATACCGACACCAGTTGATGCACAAAGCTGTAGCGCCCGGCCGACAGCTGAGTACGCAGCGGCACGGGGGGTTCACGCATAAGGAGCGTGGTGAGCAGTGCCGGGATCATCAACACACCGAACAGGACGTAGGTGCCGGTCCAGGCCGCATGTTTGTAGTTGAAACCCGTGGAGCCGAAGCCTTCGGCAAAGAACAGTGCACCGGCGGTCGCCAGCAGTACGGCAACTCGATAACCGGACATGTACGCGGCGGCCAGCGCGGCCTGGCGGCTGTCTTCGGCAATTTCCAGGCGATAGGCGTCGATAGCAATGTCTTGGGTGGCGGAGGCGAAGGCGACGATCACCGCAATGGCTATCAGCCAGGACAGGTGTTTTTGCGGGTCGCAGAAGCCCATGCTGATCAGTCCGAGGATGATCAGTGATTGAGCGAGGACCAGCCACGAGCGACGACGCCCGAGTTTACCGAGCAGCGGCAGGCGCCATTGGTCGAGCAGCGGCGACCATACCCATTTAAAGGCATAGGCCAAGCCGATCAGGCTTGCGTAGCCAATGGTTTCGCGGGCTACACCAGCTTCGCGCAGCCAGACCGAAAGCGTCGAGAACACCAGCATGTAAGGCATGCCGGCGGCGAAACCAAGCAGCAACAGTACGAGCGTCGAGGGGCTGGCATAGGCGGCGAGTGCGTCGCGCCAGGTTTTTGGGGGCATGGGCTGGAGTCTGCCTCAGATTGCGGAAACAAAGCGCGCACTCTAACCGCTGTGCTCTACCGGACGCCAGCCATGACGCTGAATATCAACACGATTGTTCAGGATGCTGATGCCTTCCATGCGCAAGCGCGTACGTTGTTCATCCCCTGAAGCGCTGCCGGCAGGCAGGCTGATACGCCCGCCAGCACCGAGAACACGATGCCAGGGCAGCTTGGTGTCGCCGGGCAATTGGCTGAGTGTGCGACCGACCCAGCGTGCGGCACGGCCCAGCCCGGCCAGTTCGGCCAATTGGCCATAACTCACCACTTTGCCCTCCGGGACTTGGGCAAGTGTGAGGTAGAGAGCCGTGCGTCGGATTTGTGCAGGGCTTTCACTCTCGTCGGGAGATTCAGTCACGTTCGTGCTTCCTGAAGGAATTCGCGAGTTCGCCTGTAAGACATATCCCTGATAGGTCGATGAGAATTTAACTCGGTTGTGATGCTTGGGTCAGTCCTGGCTAAGGCTTTTGTCCATGGGGTGTCCGGTTTTTTTCGCAAGCTCGGGCCCTGTGTTCGCTTATGTTGTCCAGAGCCCTGCTGTGCCTCGTTGTCATCAGTTTGAACGGGGCGCGTCACACCGCTTTTTTGGTGTCGCCTGATAACACTGGCGTTCTATCGTTCGAAAGCTGGGGGGTAAACCTTTTTCAGAGCATCTTCAGGGCAAAACAGACGGGCACAAAAAAGCCCCGCTTTTGAGGGCGGGGCTTTTGCTGTATCAGGACAAGTTAGATAACTTGAACTTCTTCAGCTTGCATGCCTTTCTGACCGCGGGTAGCGATGAAAGAAACCTGTTGGCCTTCTTTCAGGCTTTTGAAGCCGTCGGACTGGATAGCTTTGAAGTGTACGAACAGGTCGTCACCGGATTGTGGAGTGATGAAGCCGAAGCCTTTTTCATCGTTGAACCACTTAACGGTACCAGTTTGGCGATTAGACATGGTGTATCTCCTTGGACAAAGTTAACTGCGACTCAGGAAAAGCCCTGGCCGAGACTGAGTGCAAAGAGCAGGAAAAATTCTTGGAGATGGTTGGATCGAAATTCAACATATCGTGTAGAGATTCTCAGTGACACAAGCAACACAGTGGCGCCACCTTAACCCTTTTTCCGGAACGTGCCAATGGTCTTTATGAAGGTTTCTTTATTTTCGTGACTGACGGTGCTGCGTACGGGATCCGGGCCTGCGCTATTGCCGGGATCAGCGAGAAAAGCGCCCCGGACTTTGAACCCGGCGGCGCGCCCCGGTAAGATGCCGGACAGAATTTTTCCACCTCGCTATTCAGGACACCCGCCATGAGCATCAAATCGGACAAGTGGATTCGCCGCATGGCGCAAGAGCACGGCATGATCGAGCCCTTTGTGGAGCGTCAGGTGCGCGGCGAAGGCGCTGACCGGGTGATTTCCTTCGGCGTATCGAGCTACGGCTATGACGTGCGTTGCGCGGATGAATTCAAGGTATTCACCAACATCAACTCGGCGACCGTTGATCCGAAAAACTTCGATGAGAAGAGTTTCGTCGACGTCAAAAGCGATGTGTGCATCATTCCGCCAAACTCTTTCGCGCTGGCCCGGACTGTCGAGTTTTTCCGCATTCCACGTAACGTATTGACCATCTGCCTGGGGAAAAGCACCTACGCCCGTTGCGGCATCATCGTCAATGTCACGCCGCTTGAGCCGGAGTGGGAAGGCCATGTGACCCTGGAGTTCTCCAACACAACGACCTTGCCAGCGAAGATCTACGCCAATGAAGGTGTGGCGCAGATGCTGTTTTTCGAGTCCGACGAAGAGTGCGAAGTGTCTTACAAAGACCGTGGCGGCAAATATCAGGGCCAGCTTGGTGTCACCCTGCCGCGTACCTGATTCAGTCATCTGACGAACAGTTGGAATTCTTGAGCGAGCAGGTACTCTATTGAGAGTACTGCTTCGGTTCGCGCAACGCGAGTCGGGCCATCGCTCAGGAGCGCCCTATGAAAATCGATCCGCGTATAAGTGCTGAGCTGGCGAGGCTTGAGCCCAATCAGGTCGGCATGCTTGCCTGGTCATTGCTGGCGCATCCGTCGGTCAACATGGCGGGCGGCATTCCTGGTCAACCCGACCCGGACACCCCGAACGAACAGCCTACCGAACCCGGTGAGCCCACCCTGCCGGATGAGCCACCTCCCGCTCCCGTAGCTTGATATCTCTCGCCAGAGAACTTTGCAGGAGCCGAGCTTGCTCGCGATAGAGACGCCTCGGTCAAGCTGACCGACCGCGTTATCGTTCATCGCGAGCAAGCTCGGCTCCTGCAAGAGGCCGGGGGGTTATTTCAGGTTACCGCTGAGAAACTGCTTCAACCGCTCGCTTTTCGGATTGCCCAGCACCTCATCCGGCGTGCCTTCTTCCTCCACCAGACCCTGGTGAAGAAACAGCACCTGGCTCGACACCTTGCGGGCGAAGCTCATTTCATGGGTGACCATGATCATGGTCCGGCCTTCTTCGGCCAGGCCCTGGATCACCTTGAGCACTTCGCCCACCAGTTCCGGGTCAAGGGCCGAGGTCGGTTCGTCGAACAGCATGACTTCCGGCTCCATGGCCAGGGCCCGAGCTATGGCCACGCGCTGTTGCTGACCGCCGGAGAGGAACGCCGGGTATTGATCGGCGACCCGGGCGGCCAGGCCGACCTTGTCCAGGTAACGGCGGGCACGATCCTCTGCGTCTTTCTTGCTGACACCCAGCACCCGACGCGGGGCCATGGTGATGTTTTCCAGCACCGTCATGTGGCTCCACAGGTTGAAGTGCTGGAACACCATCGCCAGACGGGTGCGGATCCGTTGCAGTTCGGCCTCGTCGGCTACACGCATGCCATGCCGGTCTTTGATCATGCGGATCGACTGGCCGTCCAGGCTCATGGCACCGTCGTTGGGTTGCTCAAGAAAGTTGATGCAGCGCAAAAAGGTACTTTTGCCCGAGCCGCTGGCGCCGATCAAGCTGATCACATCACCGGTTTTGGCTTTCAGCGAGACGCCTTTGAGCACTTCATTGTCGCCATAGCATTTATGCAGGCCTTCAATGGTCAGTTTGTACATGGGGGCATGCATCCTTAAGGCGAAAGTAGGTAGCCGCTGCGATAGGCTTCGCGGCCAGCGACATGGGCGATCACCATGCCAGCGGTGGCCATGCGCCGCAACGAGCGGGCGTAAAGCAGCCCGGCGTTGTTGCAATGAATGGGCGTGACGCGGTCGTTGATCGGGTCGATGATCTCGGCGACCAGTTGCCCTGCCTCAAGGAACTCACCCGGCAGCGCGGCAAACACCAACAGACCGCCGACGGGTGTTGTTACTGGCTCGACGCCTGCCAGCGGAGTGGCCGGGTAGGGCAGCTCTGGCAGAGGCGCCGGTTCGCCGGCGATGGCGCCGAATTGCGTCAGGTAGTCGATAAGTGCCTGGCAATCCAGGCTGGCCAGCCCGTGATTGACATCACCCTGACCGCGCAGCTCGACGGTGACTGAAAAACTGCCCAGCGGAATCTCGAAATGCTCAGCGAAGCGTTCTTGCAGCTGCCACCAGAGCAGGGTGAAGCATTCATCGAAGGACTGCCCGCCCGAGTCGGTGGCCAGCAGGCAAGCTTGGGCGCCGATGTAGCGCGCCAACGGTTCGACCTGCGGCCAGGCTTCAGGAGTGGTGTACAGGTGGGCGACGGCTTCGAAATCGCAATGCAGGTCCAGCACCATGTCAGCATCGCAAGCCAGTCGTTGCAGGGTCAGGCGTTGGGATTGCAATTGAGTGCTGGCGGTTTGCCGGGCCAAAGCCTTGCGCAGACTGGTGCGAACCAGCCTGATGTTATGGTGAGGGTCATCGCTGAGCTGGCCTTCGATTTCGTTACCGACTTCTTCACTCAGGTCGACGAACCAGCGGTTGAAGTTCTGTCCGCTTTCCAGCTCATAGCGGCCCATCGGCACGTCCATCAGTACTTGCTCCAGGCCGACCGGGTTGGCCACAGGCACCAACACGATTTCGCTGCGCAGGCGGCCTTGAGCTTCCAGTTCGGCCAGGCGCAGCTTGAGGTGCCAGGCCACCAGCATGCCTGGCAGTTCGTCCGCGTGAAGAGACGACTGGATGTAGATCTTGCCTTCGGCCTGCTGCGGGCCGAAGTGGAAACTGTGAATCTGTCGTGCTGTGCCCGGCAGCGGGGCAAGCAAGTCATGAATCTGGTGGCGCATTGGCTCTTGTTTCCTGAAACAGAAGTCCTAGTGGGTCGGCCCGAGGAAGGCCAGCCATCGGCGTTCGGCGAGGCGGAACAAACCGACCAGCGCAAAGGTGACGCTCAGGTAGATCAGCGCGGCAATGCCGAACGATTGAAAGGTCAAAAAGGTCGCCGAGTTGGCGTCCCGCGCAATTTTCAATACATCCGGAACGGTCGCGGTAAAGGCCACGGTAGTCGAGTGCAGCATCAGGATCACTTCGTTGCTGTAGTAGGGCAACGAGCGGCGCAGGGCCGAGGGCATGATCACATAGGCATACAGTTTCCAGCCGCTCAGGCCATAGGCTTTGGCCGCTTCTACTTCACCGTGGGCCATGCTGCGAATCGCCCCGGCAAAAATCTCCGTGGTGTAGGCGCAGGTATTGAGGGCAAAGGCCAGGATGGTGCAGTTCATCGCATCGCGAAAGAACGCATCGAGCACCGGCTGCGCACGCACTGCGGCGAGGCTGTAGATCCCGGTGTAGCAGATCAGCAGCTGGATATAGAGCGGCGTACCGCGGAACAGATAGGTGTAGAACTGCACCGGCCAGCGGACGTAAAGCTTGGGTGAAACCCGGGCGATGGACAGTGGGATCGACACCAGGAAACCAATGAAGATCGAGGCGCTGAGCAGCCACATCGTCATGGCCAAGCCGGTGATGTGGTAGCCGTCGCTATAGAGAAAGGGCTTCCAGTAATCCTGCAGGAGTTCGATCATCGCACGGCCTCCCGGGAGCCCGCCGCGTAACGCCGTTCGAGCCAGCGCAGGACGACGTTCGAAGCGCTGGTTATCAGCAAATAAATCAGTGCCGCCAGCACCAGGAAGTAGAACAGTTGATAGGTGCTTTTGCCGGCATCCTGAGCCGCCTTGACCAGGTCGGCGAGGCCGATGATCGACACCAGCGCGGTGGCCTTGAGCATCACCATCCAGTTATTGCCGATACCCGGCAGGGCGAAGCGCATCATTTGCGGGAACACCACGTAGCGAAAGCGCTGGCCGCGTTTCAAGCCGTAGGCGGTTGCGGCTTCCATCTGCCCGCGCGGCACGGCGAGAATCGCGCCGCGGAAGGTCTCGGTGAAGTACGCACCGTAGATGAAGCCCAGGGTAATGACCCCGGCGCTGAACGGATTGATCTCGATGTATTCCCAGTCCAGCGCTACGGTGAGACTGGTCAGCCAGGTTTGCAGGCTGTAGAAAATCAGCAGCATCAGCACCAGGTCCGGCACTCCGCGAATCAGCGTGGTGTAGAACTGCGCCGGAATCCGCAACAGCTTGACGCTTGAAAGCTTGGCACTGGCGCCGATCAGGCCGAGCAGAACGCTCACCAGCAGCGACAACACCGATAATTTGATGGTCATCCAGGTGCCTTGCAACAGCAGGGGGCCGAAACCCTTCAGGCTGAAGGCGGAAAGCCCAAGGGTCTGCAACAGTTCTTCGAACATGGATCCAGCCTTTGACAGTCAGAAAAGCGCCCACCTTTTCGAGGTGGGCGCCGGGCATTATTTGCCGCTGTACAGATTCATATCGCCGAAGTGTTTCTTCTGAATGGTGGCGTAGGTGCCATCGTCGTGTAACGCTTTGATACCTTTATCGAGTAGAGCCTTGAGCTCTTTGTTACCTTTCGAGATACCGACAGCAGTTTTGGATGGCAACAAAGGATCGTTGACCGGCTTGCTGACTTCGTAGTTAGCACCTTGTGGCGACTTCAAAAAGCCCAATTCAGCTTGCAGCATGTCCTGGATCGAGGCATCGAGACGGCCAGATGTCAAGTCAGCATAGACCTGGTCCTGGTTGGCATAGGCCTGAGTGGTGACGCCAGCCTTGTCCAGCACAGCCTTGGCGTAGGCTTCCTGGATGGTGCCTTGCTCGTAGCCGACCTTTTTGCCTTTGAGCGAGGCAACATCGGAGATGCCAGAGCCTTTCTTGTACACCAGTGCGGTAGGGCCGGAGAACAGCTCACTGGAGAAATCGATGACTTTCTCGCGGGCCTCGGTAACGGTCATCGACGAGATCACACCGTCGAATTTATTGGCTTTAAGGCCAGGGACCATGCCGTCGAAATCGCTTTCGACCCATTTGCACTTAACCTTCAGTTCGGCGCAGATCGCATTGCCCAGATCGATATCAAAGCCCACCAGGCTACCGTCAGCCGCTTTGGACTCGAACGGCGCGTAGGAAGGGTCAACACCAAAACGCAGCTCTTTGTATTCTTTGGCCAGCGCGGAGCCGGCAGCCATGCACAACGCCAGTGCAGAAAGGGTCAGCAATGCTTTTTTCATTATTCAATCCCTAAAAACCAATATGAGCGCTTGTGGCGCATTAGTACTGTTACTGGAAAGCGTAAGACCTATTAAAAGTAGCAATTTCCGAACCATAGTCCCGAACAAGTGTTTTAAAAGGCCGTTTTCGGGGATAGAGGGGCAATGGTCGTGCCCGAAAACGGGCGCTGAAAATATTATGCACCATCGTGGTGCTTGAGCGCCTGAGCATCAGTTACATCCCTCCTCACCTTAGCCCTCTCCCAGAGGGAGAGGGATGGATCGTGTGAGCGCTAAATCCTTACTTGCCCGGCACCAATGTCAGCCGTGTATTGCCGTAGACCTTGTCGAAGTTCTGCGGCTGCATCGGGAAGCTCATGTATTGGCCCTTGAGCGACGAATCGATACCGTCGATGTAATGCGGGCTGGCCGGGTTACCGGATTGGCCGGTGCTGTTGAGGCCCATCATCGGTTCCGCCTGACCGAAATCGACGATGAAACGCATGGCCGGGATCAACGTGGTATTGAAGTCCTGTCCCCAATGGTAGGCGGCAGTGTTCAACGTGGTGTGATCGCCGCCCGCCGGCATTGGACCGCGCACGGTTTGGCCGCTGGCGTTTTTCCACTCGTAGCGGTGCAGTTTGCCCCACTGCCAGGCTTTGTGATCGGCGCCCATCTGGCTGTCACCGGCGGTCATCGCCGCCGCGAGGCTGCGGGCGAGGATAGTCGGTTTGTCTTCCTTTTGCGGCGTGCGGGTGTCGTCCCAGAATGGACTGTCTTCGCGACCGAGCAGGTGGTCGGCTTGAGCCGAGTAGGACAGATTGCCGTTGGCGACGAAGGCTTTCCAGACCGGGCTGGACTCCGGGCCCAATTCGTCGAGGAAGATTTGCTTGGTGCTCTCTTGCAGGAACAATTCGTAGATCGCCGCATCAGCCGAGGTCGGGCTGAGTTTGCCGTCGAACGCCATTAAGTGGCTGTAGGCCTCGCGAGCCTTGTTACGTTCAGCTTCGGGAAGCGCGTCGATGGCCTGTTTGAGCGGCTGGGACATGCCCGGCGCTTCGAACATCTTCTTCAGTTTGGCGGCGAAGGTGGTGGTCTGGTCGTACTGCATGGCGATCATACTGCGGGTGTCGTGCTTGCCGGCACCTGCCAGTTCGGCGATGCGTTCGCCGCGCTCCGGGTAGTACCAGGAGTTGGACAACTGCATGCCATAGCCGTGAGGAATGATCCGTTGGTTGGCGGTGCCGAGCCAGCCTTGAGCCGGGTTCTGGTCATAGGGATGCAGCATCGGGTCGGCATAACCGTCCCAGTCGTAGCGACCTTCCCAGCCTGGCGATGGCAGCAAACCCTCACCTTCGCGGCGGTTCGGGAAACGGCCGGTGACTTGCCAGCCGATATTGCTCGCATCGGCGAACACCATATTCAGGGCAATGGCGCGGATCTCACGGCTGGCGTCGGAGGCTTTTTCGACGTTCTGCGCACGGGACAAATCGAAGAACGCATCCAGGCTCTTGTCGTCCTTGAGGTCCGGCATTTGCAGCGCCAGGCCATAACCACTGCTCAGGGTCGTGCCTGGCGTGCTGTTGAGCAGCGGGCCGTGGCGGGTTTCGTACACGACTTCGCGAATCGGTCGCTGACCTTTGACGAAGTAGGTTTCGTTACGAACGATTGCCGGCTGCCATTTGCCACCGACTTCGTAATAGAGCGCATTGCCCTGGCGTTTGAGTTTTTCGAGGAACAGGTCCTGATTGTCACCCATGAGCATGGTCATGCTCCACGCGACCTTGCCGTTGAAACCGGCGATGATGGCCGGGATCCCGGCGACTGACACGCCAGCGGCCTGGTATTTCGGCGCGCGCAGCTGCACGTAATTCCACAGCGAGGGCACGGCGATCGGCAGCTGGCTGTCACTGGCGAGCAGGCTTTTACCACTGCGGCTGCGCTGTGGCGCGATAGCCCAGTTGCTTGAAGCCGTGACGCTCAGCAGGTTCAGGTCGGAGAGTTGACCGGTGACTTTGGTGATGTCGGCCAGGCCCGGGATTTGTCCGTCGAGGTTCAGGCCCTTGAGCTTTTCGGCTTCGGCGAAAGGCAGTGGTTCATCTGGATAGGATGGGGTCAGCCAGGCGAGCTTGTCGGCACCGACTTTCTGTGCCAGTACCAGCGAGGAAATTTCTTCCTGCAGGTTCGCCGATTGGCTGAAGTTCAGCAGGCAAAAGATCAGTGCCGAATCTTCCGGTTTCCAGTATTCGGGTTTGTAGCCTGAGGCGGCCAGGTCTGGCGGCAGTTTGTCGCGGTAGCGGAACAGGTAAGCATTGACGCCACGTGCATAGACTTCGAAGAAACGTTTGATACGCGGCGAAGCGGCGTTATAGAGCTCGCCGGCGCTTTTCTTCAGATTGACCGCACGCATGAAACGGTCGGCTTCCAGCACGTCGGGGCCGGACATCTCGGCCAGACGGCCCTGAGCCAGCAAGCGCATGGTAACCATCTGGGTGATGCGATCACTGGCGTGCACGTAACCCAGGGTGAACAGCGCGTCGTGGAAGCTGCTGCTCTCGATCAGCGGCATGCCCATGGCATTGCGGCGCACCGAAACGTTCTGCGCCAGCCCTTTGAGCGGCTGCACGCCAGAAGTGGGTGGCAGGGTGTCCTGAGTGTTCCAGGTCTGACAACCGGTCAGGCTTAGAACACCGGCCACTGCTGCGGCAACGCCGAGCCGGGGAAGGAAATGTGTGAAGGCTGGCGAGGCCATGGCAAAGCTCCTGCGGAGGGTAGTGCTGATAAAGGCGCTACGTTAGTGAGCAGGAGGATGCCGCGCAAGAAGGGCGCGGATCTTATTTCAAGATTTGTCTGATAAATGATCGTTCCCACGCTCCTGCGTGGGAACGATCCCGGTCCTCAGGATTTAGGTGGATTGATCCGCGCCGCAATAGCATACGCGCGCGCGGTCGCCGGGCGATCCTGGATGTGGTTGAACCAGCGCTGCACATTGGGGAAGTCTTCCAGGTTCTGGCTTTGCCACTTGTGCGAGACGATCCAGGGGTAGATTGCCATGTCGGCAATGCTGTATTCGGATCCGGCGACGAAGTTGCGGTCGGCCAGTTGCTTGTCGAGGACACCGTACAGCCGGGCGGTTTCGTCGATATAGCGCTTGATCGCGTAGGGGATTTTTTCCGGGGCGAACTGGCTGAAGTGATGATTCTGCCCGGCCATCGGCCCCAGACCGCCCATTTGCCAGAACAGCCATTGCAGGGTTTGCTGCCGACCGCGCAGGTCCTTGGGCAGGAACTTCCCGGTTTTTTCTGCCAGGTACAACAGAATCGCCCCAGACTCGAACAACGCCTGCGGAGCGCCGCCATCAGCAGGTTGCTGGTCGACAATGGCCGGAATCTTATTGTTAGGGGAGACTTTCAGGAATTCGGGTTTGAACTGCTCATCCTTGCTTATATTCACCGCATGCACGTTGTACGGCAGGCCGGCCTCTTCCAGAAACAGCGAGATTTTGTGGCCGTTGGGGGTGGTCCAGTAATACAGGTCGATCATGGAGTTCTCCAGGTGAGGGGTGTCTACGGACAGCAAACTCCGGCATTAGGTCGTCCTGTTTGCTTTCGATGGCTTGCCTGCAGGAGGAGGTGATGTTGAAGTGCGGGAATTTCAATGACCCCGCAGGAGAAAAGTCGGCATGGAGCTCAAGGCTAGCGCGGCGCTGATTCTGATCGATCAGCAAAAAGGCATTCATCACCCCAGGCTCGGGCGGCGCAACAACCCGCACGCCGAGGACCGGATGGCTGAGTTGCTGGCTCATTGGCGCTGTACTGCGCGGCCGGTGATTCATGTACAACATTTGTCCCGTTCACCAGACTCGGTGTTCTGGCCGGAGCAGTCAGGTGTCGAGTTTCAGGAGCGATTTGTGCCATTGCCAGGCGAACAGTTGATCCAGAAACAAGTGCCGGATGCGTTTTGCGGGACGGCTTTAGAGACGGTCTTGCGTGAGGCAGGGATAGAACAACTGATCATTGTCGGTGTGGCGACCCATAATTCGGTCGAGTCCACTGCGCGCACGGCTGGCAATCTGGGGTTTCAAACCTGGGTCGTGGAAGACGCGTGTTACACCTTCGACAAGGCCGATTATTTTGGCAAGGTGCATTCAGCCGAGCAAGTGCATGCAATGTCGCTGGGCAATCTGCATGGCGAGTACGCCACCGTCGTCAGCGTGGCGCAGATCCTGTAGGAGCGAGCTTGCTCGCGATGAACGATGACGCTGTAAGCCTGATACACCGCGGCGGCTCTGTCGCGGGCAAGCCCTGCTCCTGTGTGACAGAGATTCCTGTATGGGCTTGCTCGCGATGGCGATTTAACAAACGAAGAAAGTATCCGCCCGGAGCATCAAGCGCCGTGGCATTTCTTGAATTTTTTGCTGCTGCCACATGGGCAAGGGTCGTTGCGGCCGACGTCTTTCAACGCATTGCGCACAGGCTCCTGGTGGGCGTGACCGCAATTGGGGCCGTGAACATGACCATGGTCGTGATCATGGTGGTCGTGGTGATCATGATCGTGGTTGCAGTCAGGGCCATGGACATGGGGTTCTTGGGTCATTGAGGTCACTCCGGAATAAAATCGGCGGGAATTATCTCGCCATTACGCGCCAGGTGCACGTCATAGCCGATGAATAATCCGGTTTCCAGTTCACCTTCCAGCCGATAAGGGATGGGGCGCTCCGGTTTTCGCAGGAGTTTTACCACCTCGCGCACCTGCGGCCAGAGGTTGGTGCGGATCGGAACCTTGAAATAGCCGCTGCTTTTCGGCTCCACGGTGAACCACTCTGAATACTCACCGTCGGCCAGGAGAATCTGGCCCAAGTGAATCCGGTAAACCAGGCCGCGCACAATCAGGCTGGAGTCGTTGGGGTTGTCAATGCGAAAGTGCAGACGAAATTTTTGCTCTAGAAGCTTGGCCCTGACCACTTCAACCTTGATCAGGTGAACCTGAGGATCGAGCCTGTCGTCGCTAAACCAGGATGCGCAGCCGGAAAGCGTCAGCACCATGAGCAGACCAATTGTCCTTATTGTTCGAAACTCAGTGACCATGAAATTACTCCCTGTGAGACCCCAGTCCAGCAATCGGTGCGGCGGGGTTGGGGGGTGGTCCACTTTGAAACTTAGCTGACTGTGTAACTTGAACAGCACTTCTTGAATTTCTGACCGCTGGCGCAGGGACAAGCGTCGTTGCGCCCGGCCTTGAGCTGCACGGTGGGGTCGATGAAGTACCAGTGGCCGCTGTTCTGCACGAACGAGGAGCGTTCGCGGTGGCTGTGTTCACCGGTGCTGTCGTGCCAGCGCGCGGTAAAGGTCACGAAAGCGTGTTCGGGTTGGCCACCAAATACCTCGGAGCTTTCCACGTCTAAACCCAACCAGGTGCTTTGGGCGCTCCAGTCACTGATCGATTGACGATCCAGGCCTGCCTGCTGCGCGGGCAGGGTGGTCGCTACCAGATAGTCCACCAGGCCCAGTACATAAGCGCTGTAGCGCGAGCGCATCAAGGCCTCGGCGCAGGGGGCGGGGTGGCCTGCATGATAATGGCCGCAGCAGGCATCCAGCAGGTTGCCGCTACCGCACGGACAAATCGAGGTACTCATCGCATTACCACCAATATTTGCCGAAATTTTCCGGATTGGCCCAGAACCGGGCATTCAGCCAGTCGGGCACTTGTTTGTATTCAAGCAGATCGTAGGTGAACAGAGTCAGCACCTGCTCGTTGCGCTGGAAGCGTTCGCTGGCTTGCAGCGCCAGGGAGAAAAAGTCGGTTTCCTGCCAGCCACAAGCTGAAAGATCCGCCAGTACGGCGATGCGGCTGGCATTGAGGTTGCGAATCCCGCCAAGCAGATTCAGGCCATCGCGCTTGGGCAAATGCTCCAGGCAATCGACTGCCAGTGCCAGGTCGAAGCGGCGCGCCGCCAGTTCTGCTGGCAGAGGGCCGGGCGCGGCTTGTGCCACACACGTGTCCGGATGCGCCAGCCGGAATGCTTCCAGCGCCGGGAAATCGCTGGCGCCGATCAGTAACAGATGCTGCGGCGCATAGCGATCGAGCAAAGCGGCAAGGGCTTGCTGGGGTGTGCGCGAAGAAATACCTGCGGTCATCGAAGATCCTCAATCAGAACTGCAAAGACTAGCGCGCCCGAACGCCGGGGCCTAGTGGCCTGTGTGGTTAGTTCTGTCAGTCAACTTCGGCGCCACAAGCCCCAATCCTGCGTTGCTGTTCCTCGTCTGGCCGCCGGCCTCCTGCGTTCAGGAAGAATTTTCATCGCCCTCTGGCTTATCCTTCGTGGAAGTCGGTACTGTGCACGCAAAGAATAATTCACAACGGGGGAGCGTATGAAGGTGTTATGGGGGCTGGGGAAATTTTTGACCTTGCTGTTCTGGCTCGTGGTGGTGGTCAACCTGCTCAACCCATTGATCAAACCGTTCCATCTATTGGTCAATCTGGCCGGTAGCCTGTTGCTGCTGACGCATCTTCTGGAACTGGTGCTGTTCAATGGCAGCCTGAAAGGTCGTGTCCATCCCTGGCGTGATCGCTTACAGATTCTGCTGGTTGGCATTTTTCATCTGCAAACCGTCCCGGCTCCGGCCAGCCTGGAGGCCAATCATGCGTAATCTCTGTCTGCTGGCCGCTTTGGTCAGCCCTCTGACCTATGCCCAAGTGGTAACGGTCGAAACCAATACCATGATGCGTTTGCCGAACACCACCAGTGCCCTGCAACTGGAGCGGCTGGATGTCGCCGATTACGGCACCCTGCTGATTCCCTCCAACGTGACCGAAGTGACGGTCGGCGAACTGCATCTGGGACGCGAAGCGCGAATCGCCATCGTACCCGGTGAGCAAAGCCTGCAGTTGAAGGTCAGCCATGCCCAATTGGGCAGTGGCAGCCAGATTACATCCCGTGGTGCGCCGGGTACTTACCTTAAGGCAGCCAAGCCTGGGCGTAACCTCAATCTGCGGATCAACTCGCTGAATGCTCAAGAGTTGTCAGTGGATGCGCGCGGCGGTGCCGGTGCGCCGGGTTACTTCGGCCTGGATGGCGCCAATGGTCAGGCCCCTGGTTGTGCCTGGGGGCAGGCCGGTCGCGGCGCCGATGGCGATAACGGCGGCGATGGTCATCCCGGGGCCGCCGGTGCGCAAGTACGCGTGGAGTTGCCCAAGGACTATCCGGGTGCGCAGATCAAGGTCCTGGTCGACGGTGGCGCCGGAGGATTGGCCGGCGCCGCTGGCAAGCCAGGCGCGGGCGGCAAGTCCAAAGGCTGCTTTGTTTACCGGACCGATGGCGGTCAGAGCGGACGTCCCGGCGTTGAAGGCCAACCAGGGCCTGCCGGTAACGCGGGATCGGTAACGGTGCAGCGGTTGTAGCGATGTTATTGAGAATCTGATCGTTCCCTCACTCTGCGTGGGAACGATCAAAGCAGAGATTGTGTTGGTCTTAAAACGTCGGCCTTGCCGACGCTACCGCCACCAGCAGCAACCCAATAATCAAATTGATCCCCACCAAACGGCGAATCCTTCCCAGGGTTGCAGCCCCCATCGGCCAATCTTCGGCCAACACCGCTTTACGCAGTTCCGGCAGCTGCAATGCCTGGATGCGGATAAACAGCGCCGTCATGACCAGGTACAAGCCCATCATCACCTGCACATAACGCGGTGCGGTTTCAAAGCCGTTGAAACGCAAGTGGATCAGGCCAACACCGCTGATCGGCAAAAGTACTACCGCGACCCAGACCCACACAAAAAAACGTTGAAACACTTCTACCCACAGCTTCAATCGCGCTGGACCTTCAAGTGCCGCTATTGCGGCGGGGCGCAGGACTATCCAGGCGAAAAACATGCCGCCGACCCAGACCAGGGCCGTCAATACATGCAGGGTGTAGACAAGGGCAAAGGGTGTCATTGTGGTACTCCGTTCTGCGCAGGATGAATTAGCGGGTTATGATAGCGGCCGATTCGAACCACTGAAAATTTATCCAGCGTTTCCCGCGCCCCGAAGACCATGATCAGCAACGAACTCAAATCCCAGATCCAGGGCGCTTACTCGCGTTTTCTCGAAGCCAAGAGCCTCAAGCCGCGTTATGGCCAGCGCCTGATGATCGCCGAAATTGCCAAAGTCCTCGGCGACATCGATACCGATGACGAAGGCCGGCGCAGTGGCGACCCCGCAGTCGTGGCCGTCGAGGCTGGCACCGGTACCGGGAAAACCGTGGCCTACAGCCTGGCTGCGATTCCTGCCGCCAAGGCCGCGGGCAAACGCCTGGTGATTGCCACCGCGACCGTCGCGTTGCAAGAGCAGATCGTCTACAAGGATTTGCCGGACCTGATGCGCAACAGCGGGCTTAACTTCACCTTCGCCCTGGCCAAGGGGCGGGGCCGCTACATGTGTCTGTCCAAGCTCGACATGTTGCTGCAGGAAGGCCATGCGCAAACTGCCACGGCGCAGCTTTTCGAGGAAGAAGGCTTCAAGATCGAGGTCGATGAGGCCAGTCAGAAGCTGTTCACCAGCATGATCGAAAAGCTCGCCGGCAATAAATGGGACGGTGATCGAGACAGCTGGCCCACCGCTCTGGAAGATCAGGACTGGGCGCGGCTGACCACCGATCACAGCCAGTGCACCAATCGTCATTGCCCGAACTTCGGCCAGTGCGCCTTTTACAAGGCCCGCGAAGGCATGGGCAAGGTCGATGTGATCGTCACCAACCACGATATGGTGCTGGCCGATCTGGCCCTGGGCGGCGGTGCAGTGCTGCCGGATCCGCGCGACACGGTCTACGTGTTCGACGAAGGTCACCACCTGCCAGACAAGGCCATCGGCCACTTCGCCCATTACACCCGTCTGCGCTCCACGGCTGACTGGCTGGAGCAGACCGCCAAGAATCTCACCAAGCTGCTGGCCCAGCATCCACTGCCTGGCGACCTGGGCAAACTGATCGAGCAGGTGCCGGAATTGGCGCGCGAGATCAAGACACAGCAACAGTTCATGTTCACTGCCTGCGAGCAAGTGGCCGACTTCAAACCCGGCGAAGACGTGGAAGGTCGCGAACGGCCACGCCATCGTTTCGTCGCTGGAGTCATCCCCGAGCACATGCGTGAAATGGGTATCGAGCTGAAGAAGGGTTTTGCGCGCCTGACCGACGTTTTCACCCGGCTCACCGAGTTGCTTAAAGAGGGTATGGATGGCGAGGTCAACATCGGTATCGCCAGTAATCAGGCGGAAGAATGGTACCCATTGTTCGGTAGTTTGCTGTCCCGATCCCAAGGCAATTGGGAGCTGTGGACAGCATTCACTGTCGAAGACCCGGATGACAACCCGCCGATGGCCCGTTGGCTGACCCTGGCCGAAAGCGGCTCGTTGTTCGATATCGAGGTCAACGCAAGCCCCATCCTTGCGGCAGAAATGCTCCGGCGCAACCTGTGGAACGTCGCCTACGGCGCGTTGGTGACCTCGGCCACCTTGACCGCGCTGGGTACTTTCGATCGCTTCCGCATGCGTGCCGGTTTGCCGAAAAAAGCCGTGACGGCGGTGGTGCCAAGCCCCTTCCATCATGCCGACGCCGGGGTGCTGCGAGTTCCGGACCTGCGCGCCGACCCTCGGGACGCCCCTGCACACACGGCGGCTATCATCCGCGATCTGCCGGCCCTGGTCGAAGGCTCGCGTGGCACCCTGGTGCTGTTCTCGTCGCGTAAACAGATGCAGGACGTGTTCGACGGCCTGGACCGCGACTGGCGTAAACAAGTGTTCATTCAAGGCAACCTGTCGAAGCAGGAAACCCTGAACAAGCACAAGGCGCGGGTTGATGGCGGCGATTCCAGCGTGCTGTTCGGGCTCGCCAGTTTCGCCGAGGGTGTGGACTTGCCCGGGGCCTATTGCGAGCACGTGGTGATTGCCAAGATCCCGTTCTCGGTGCCGGATGATCCGGTCGAAGCGGCGCTGGCCGAATGGATCGAGGCTCGGGGCGGCAATCCCTTCATGGAAATTTCCGTACCCGACGCTTCGCTGAAGTTGGTCCAGGCCTGCGGCCGGCTGCTGCGTACCGAGGAAGATCGCGGCACCATCACCTTGCTCGACCGACGACTGGTCACGCAACGCTACGGTAAAGCGATTCTCAATGCGCTGCCGCCGTTCCGCCGGGAAATTTCTTGAGGCACGGTGGTTGAAAACGCCCGCCGCGTTGTCTATCTCGTGTCACTGATTCCACACAGGCCATTCACTGGTCGTTAGGGAGAACCTCGTTCCTATGATTCGCCGCTCGCTGCCCGCCATTTTTGCTCTGTTGTTCGCTGCGCCGCTGCTGGCTGCGCCCGCCGGACAACAGACGCTGTTCAACTTTGTCCGCCCCGCCGACGTGGTGCAGGTGGCGACTGAAGATGCCAGCCTGCCGCAATCCAATGCGGAGCAAACGGCTGAAGGCGAAGTGCTGCGCCGGGTGACCTTCAACCCGGCTGCTCGGCCGAGCCTGCGCCTGACACCGCAAACCGGTGCCTGGGACTGGTCACAGTCGAGCGTCGTGAGCTTGCGGATCCAGAGCGCCATGAACTGGGCGCTGACCCTCTACGTGAAAATCCAGAGTAACGACGGCAAGACCCTGGTCAGCCGCATCGACTTGCCGGCTGGCCCGGCACAAACCCTGTTAGTGCCATTGCAGGCCAGCTCCCCACTGAGCCAGGGCATGAAAGCCGGGCCACCGATGCCGATGACGATCGATGGCCAGCGGGTCTTGCTCGCCAGCAGTGAAGGCGAGCTGGATCGTAGCCAGGTAGTGTCGGTCACGCTGTCGATGGATAAGCCGAAAGTAGCGCAGAGCATCATGCTCGAGCGTTTTGGCGTGCAGGACAGTGATGCAATGGTCAAGGCTGCCTACGGCTCGCTGGTCGACGCTTATGGTCAGTTCACTCGGGCCAAATGGCCGGAGAAAGTCAGCAGCGATGAGCAATTGAAAGCCGCTGCCGGCAAAGAGCAACAGCAGCTCAAAACCTGGCTTGCCGAGCGCGAGCGCTCGTCCCTGGATACATTCGGTGGCTGGAACAAAGGCCCTGCGTTCAACGCGAGCGGCTTTTTCCGCACCGAAAAACGTGATGGACGCTGGTATCTGGTGACCCCGGAAGGTCACCCGTTCTATTCCCTGGGAGTCAACGCGGTCACCGCCGATACCAACCAGACGTATGTTGCCGGACGTGAATGGATGTTCGGCGCGCTGCCCAACGCCGATGAGCCATTGGCCAGCTACTACGGTGAAGGTGATAACCGGGGGGGTAACGGTGCCGACAAGGGCCGTGGGTTCAATGCCGGTCGCTGGTATGACTTCTATGGCGCCAATCTTCAGCGTACTTACGGTCAGCCCTGCGCTGTCACTCGTGAGACCAAGGCTGGGGGCGCAGCAGCCGCCAAAGTGGACGCGGTAGAAAAAACTGCCGAAGAAAACACGGTCGAGAAGCCGGTCAGCGTGCCGTGCGTGCCCCAGACCCTCGACGAGAAACGCTGGGCCAGCCACACCCTTGATCGCCTGCGGGCCTGGGGGTTCAACACCATCGGCAACTGGAGCGCCCCGACGCTGGGCCTCAGTGAACGTGTGCCCTACACCCTGCCGTTGTCGATTGTTGGCGACTACGCCAGCATCAGTACCGGCACCGACTGGTGGGGCGCAATGCCAGACCCGTTCGATCCGCGTTTTGCCATGGCCACCGAACGTGCTGTGGCCATTGCTGCCCGCGATCACCGGGATGACCCGTGGCTGATTGGCTATTTTGCCGATAACGAGCTGGCCTGGGCCGGTCCCGGCAATGATCCCAAGGCCCGTTATGCGTTGGCTTACGGCACCTTGCGCATGACCACCGACGTGCCGGCCAAACGTGCGTTCCTCAAGCAATTGCGCGACAAATACCGCAATCAGGCGGGCTTGTCGAAAGCCTGGGGTATCGATCTGCCGGCTTGGGAATTGATGGAAGACCCGGGCTTCGAACCGCCGTTGCCAAGCCCGGAACACCCGGAAATCGAAGCTGACTTCAAATACTTCCAGAAAGTCTTCGCTGATACCTACTTCAAGACCATTTCCGACTCGCTGAAGTGGCATGCACCGAATCATCTGTTGCTGGGTGGCCGTTTTGCCATCAGCACTCCGGAAGCCGTTGAATCCTGCGCGCAGTATTGCGACGTATTGAGCTTCAACATGTACACGCTGCAACCCCAGGACGGTTATGACTTCGCTGCATTGCGTGCTCTGGACAAGCCGGTGCTGATCACCGAATTCAACTTCGGTTCGCGGGATCGCGGTCCGTTCTGGGGGGGCGTGACGGAACTTGCGAAAGAAGAGGATCGAGGTCCGGCCTATGCCAATTTCCTCAAACAAGCAGTGTCCGAGCCATCGATTGTCGGTGTGCACTGGTTCCAGTACCTCGATCAACCGGTGACCGGCCGCCTGCAGGATGGTGAAAACGGCCATTTCGGGCTGGTAGGCATTACCGACATACCGTTTCAGGGCTTCGTCGACAGCGTGCGCAAGAGCAACCTGCAGGCGGTCGATCAACTGGGTAAAGAGGCCGAGAAGGCCAAAGCCGATGCCGATAAGGCAGCGTCCCATGAAGGCGAAGGCAGCAAGAAAGGCAACAAGGGCAAAGGTGCGGGGCAGGGAGGGCACAGCGGTGGGCATTCCGGGAATGGTCAATAACGGCGGAGGTCTACCTGCGAGATGGCGTCCTGACCGACGCTGCAGATTTCAAATCCAGCTCGTATAAGGGCGATCAGCCAGACTGACCCGGTTCCCAAATCCGTCAAGGGCTGGAACAATGCGTGCCACTATGTAAAGCGATTGTCTGAGGGAGTTGCGGGTGCAGATTCAGGGTCATTACGAGCTTAAATTCGAAGCCGTGCGCGAAGCGTTTGCCGCACTCTTCGATGATCCCCAGGAGCGCGGCGCGGCGCTGTGCATTCAGATCGGCGGGCAGACCGTGGTCGACCTGTGGGCGGGTACCGCAGACAAGGACGGCACCGAGGCCTGGCACAGCGACACCATCGCCAATCTGTTCTCTTGCACCAAGACCTTTACCGCAGTCACCGCGTTGCAATTGGTCGCTGAAGGCAAGTTGCAACTGGATGCACCGGTCGCCAGGTACTGGCCCGAGTTCGCTGCCGCCGGCAAAGAATCGGTCACCCTGCGCCACCTGCTCTGTCATCAGGCAGGCTTGCCGGCGTTGCGCGAGTTGCTGGCGCCCGAAGCCCTTTACAACTGGCAGACCATGGTCGATGCCCTGGCCGCTGAAGCGCCTTGGTGGACGCCTGGAGAAGGCCATGGTTATGCGGCGATCACCTACGGCTGGCTGGTCGGTGAGCTGTTGCGTCGTGCCGACGGACGCGGTCCGGGAGAGTCCATCGTGGCGCGGGTTGCGCGGCCGCTGGGGCTGGATTTTCATGTGGGCCTGGCAGACGAAGAATTCCACCGTGTCGCGCATATCGCTCGAGGCAAAGGCAATGTCGGCGACGCCGCGGCCCAGCGCTTGCTGCAAGTAACCATGCGCGAGCCAACGGCCATGACCACTCGGGCCTTCACCAATCCGCCGTCGATCATGACCAGCACCAACAAACCGGAATGGCGGCGCATGCAGCAACCTGCGGCCAATGGCCATGGTAATGCCCGTAGCCTGGCAGGATTTTACAGTGGCTTGCTCGACGGAAGCCTGCTGGAGGCTGAAATGCTCAACGAACTGACCCGCGAGCACAGCATCGGACCGGACAAGACTTTATTGACCCAGACCCGTTTTGGCCTGGGCTGCATGCTCGATCAACCGGATGTACCCAACGCGACTTACGGCCTCGGCTCGCGGGCCTTCGGTCATCCGGGGGCTGGAGGCTCCATTGGTTTTGCTGACCCAGAGCACGATGTGTCCTTCGGTTTTGTGACAAATACCTTGGGGCCGTACGTGTTGATGGATCCGCGCGCGCAAAAGCTTGTGCGGGTTTTGGCCGATTGCCTGTAAAAGGATTGTTGTATGGCATTATTTTGATAAAACATGCCTGAAAAAGCAGCAGAGCGGAACCCTGTGGCTTTTCTAGTTTCAAAGCGTCTGCTTAAACGGGTCGTAGAGACCAACAGCTTTTTATCTCATTTTGTGGATATCCCGATGTCATCGAACAAATCTTTAGCCTTGGCACTGTGCCTCAGCATTACCGGTTGCGCACAAACCCCACAAAATGAAGCAGACGGGGGGCACTGGTGGTCATTCGGTTCAGGTTCCGACAAGGTCGCGAGTAAAGAAACTGACAAGTCAGGGTCCAAAGCAGTAACGGCCGCGACAGCCGAGAAGAGCAAAGCGGTGACCACCGCAGCGGCTTCAACGCAAACCCCGCCAGTCGCCAAGGCTGAGACCGAAAGTCACTGGTGGTGGCCGTTTGGCGACCATCCTGAGCAGCCTAAAGATCTCAGCAAGGCGGTAGTGAAAGACGTCCCGATGCCGGATCCGAAAATCACTCAGGCCTGGCTGGACGACTATGAGCCACGCTTGCGTGTCGCCATCAAGGGCAGCAATTTGCAATTGGAGCGCCGCGACAACGTGCTGGTAGTGGTGGTGCCGGTGGACGAGTCTTTCAACGCGAAGCGTCCTTCGATGTTGCTGCCGGTAACCCTTGGCCCGTTCACCCGGGTAGCCAAAGTGGTTGAAGGTGATCCGAAGACTGCCGTTCTGATACTTGGCCATGGTGATACCACGAGCGCTGCTGCGGAGACTCAGCAGTTGAGCAAGGATCGCGCACAATCCGTTGCGGCGATTTTCAGCCTCAGTGGTTTGCACAGCGATCGCCTGATGTTGCGTGGCATGGGTGGGCTAATGCCGCGTGCTGCCAATGACAGTGCCCGGGGCCGCGCCTTGAACCGCCGTGTGGAAATCATGCTGACGCAACGCACCACCATGCTGGCGTTGCTGAGCAAGTACAGCCAGTCGACCCCGCCAGCGGCAGAAATGGTCGCTGTGCCGGATGCCAAGCCTGCAGTTCCAGCCGTCACCGCGAAAAAAGGCGCTTCATCGAAGAAGTCCGCAGCGTCCAAAAAGGCTGCATCGGCGAAGAAATCAGCAGCCAAGAAAGGATCCGCGAAAAAAGCGGCTCCAGCCAAAGCTGCTGCGCCGGCGAAGACTGCCGCACCGGCTGATCAGACCAAGAACTGATTCTTTAAGCAGAAGGAAAGCGCCATGACCCAAAGTCTGGCTGATATGCGCCGCGACTACACCCGCGATGGTTTGACCGAGGCCCACGCTCCGGCTGAGCCTTTCGCATTGTTCCATCAGTGGTTCGCTGAGGCGGTGAAAACCGAACAGCCGCCGGTCGAGGCGAACGCAATGACCCTGGCCACCGTCGATGAGGACGGCCGGCCGCATTGCCGCATTCTCCTGCTCAAGGGGCTGGACGAGCAGGGCTTTACCTTCTTCACCAACTACGATAGTGCCAAGGGGCAGCAATTGGCGGTTCGCCCGTTCGCTGCCATGACATTTTTCTGGCCGACTCTGGAGCGCCAGGTGCGCATTGAGGGGCGGGTAGTCAAGGTCACGCCGCAGGAGTCCGATGCGTATTACCAGGTGCGCCCGCTGGGCAGTCGCCTCGGTGCGTGGGCCTCACCGCAGAGCCAGGTGATTGCCGATCGCAAGGAGCTGGAAGGTTTGCTCAAGACTACCGAACAGCGCTTTAGCGACACTCAGCCCAATTGCCCGGAACATTGGGGCGGGTATCGCTTGTTGCCGGAACGTATCGAATTCTGGCAAGGCCGTGCGAGTCGTCTGCATGATCGGCTCAACTACCGTCTGCAAGGCAGCGACTGGGCACGCGAACGTCTGGCGCCTTAAGTGGTCTACTGATCGGGATAGCTTGCTGCGGCGGCCTGGAGCCAACGCGGCAAGTCCCGGCGTTTGATTTTATGCTCCTGGGCGCGAGCCAGCTGTTGCAGCATGAAGGTTCTTTTCTGCTCGTCGCCATTTGCCAGAGCCAACGCCAGGTCGCGATCCATCCAGCGTTTGATCCGTACGTATAGCCACCAGTGGAAGTACAGTCCGGCAACGGTGGTGACGACAATAATGAAGTAGTCCATGGAAATCCTTTAGCCAGCAGCGCAGATTTTGAAAATTGACGCTACGGTGTGATGGGTTTTCAGGCACGCCTGTACTGCGCCTGAATGCGGCAAATTTTATCCGGGTGATGCAGTGACAGGCGTCAATCTGCGGAGTTTAATGAATACCTGTCCTTTGGAGTTGATGCTATGCGTAAGACTGTTCTGCTGGTTGCTTCTTTCACCACGATGGCGATGTTGCTCGGCGGCTGCCAGTCCAGCCTGACTGGTGACTCTTACTCCCGTGACGAAGCGCGTCGGGTGCAGACGATTCGCATGGGTACCATTGAATCCTTGCGTCCGGTGAAAATCGAAGGCACCAAGAGCCCGGTCGGCACTGCCGCCGGTGCGGTCGTTGGTGGTATTGGCGGTAGCTCTGTCGGCCACGGTAAAGGCAGCGCCGTTGCCGCCGTGGTCGGTGCAGTTGCCGGTGGCCTGCTGGGTTCGGCCGCCGAAGAAGGCCTGACCCGCACTCAGGGCGTGGAAATCACTGTTCGCGAAGACGACGGCAGCATGCGTGCCTACGTGCAGCAGGTTCAGGAAAACGAGGTTTTCCGGGTCGGCGAGCGTGTTCGTATCTCGATGGTTGGTGGCACCAGCCGCGTTTCCCATTAAGCATTACCCGCTAAAAACAAAACCCCGGCCAGGCAACTGGTCGGGGTTTTGTGTTTTCAGCCTTTGCAGCCCTCGACGCTCAGGATTGAAGCGAGGGGTTCTTGCGACTGGCCGCCGCCGTCACGGCATAACCCATCAGCGCCGCAAGTATGGAGCCGGTGAGGATGCCCATGCGGTCCATCCCGGCGTAATCGCTGCTGCCCGGCACAAATGCCAAGGACCCGACAAAGAGACTCATGGTGAAGCCGATCCCGCAGAGAATCGCCACACCGAACACCTGACCCCAGTTTGCACCGGTCGGCAGGGCCGCAATGCCGATCCTGACCGCCAGCCAGGTCAGGCCGAAGACGCCGATGGTTTTGCCCAGGAGCAAGCCAGTGGCGATGCCCATCGGCACATGGTGGGTGAAGCTTTCGAGATTGACGCCAGCCAGCGATACCCCGGCGTTGGCGAAGGCGAACAGCGGCAGGATGCCGAACGCGACCCACGGATGCAGCGCGTGCTCCAGGCTCAGCAACGGTGAAGGTTCGGCGTTTTTGGTGCGCAGCGGAATGCAGAATGCCAGGGTCACCCCGGCCAGGGTCGCGTGGACACCACTCTTGAGTACACAGACCCAGAGGATCAGGCCGATGATCATATACGGCCCGAGCTTCACTACCCCTAGCCGGTTCATCGCCACCAGGGCCACCAGGCATGCCGCGGCCAGCATCAGCGACAGCGTGGACAGTGCGCCCGAGTAGAAGATCGCGATGACGATAATCGCCCCGAGGTCGTCGATGATCGCCAGGGTCATCAGGAACAGTTTCAGCGAGACCGGCACGCGTTTGCCCAGCAGGGCGAGTACACCAAGGGCGAAGGCGATGTCGGTGGCCATTGGAATGGCCCAGCCACCCAGCGCCGTCGGGTTGTCTTTGTTGAGGAACCAGTAGATCAGCGCCGGGACGACCATACCGCCGATAGCTGCAGCGCCCGGCAGGACGATCTGCGAAGGTTTCGACAGATGACCTTCGAGGACCTCGCGTTTGACTTCCAGACCAATCAGCAGGAAGAACATCGCCATCAGTCCGTCGTTGATCCACAGCAGCAATGGCTTGGCGATTTTCAATGCGCCGATCTGGGCGACCACAGGTGTGTCCAGCAGGCCGTTGTAAAGCCAGGACAGCGGTGAGTTGTTGATGATCAAAGCCAGAGCTGCAGCAGCAATCAATAACAGACCGCTGGCAGCTTCCAACTGAAAGAAACGTGTGAAAGTGCTACGCAGAGGCAAGGTCACTCTCCATCAATAGTTCAAAAGGCAGGACACCCTAACCTGTACGGTTGGTTGTTAAAACAAAAGTTATATTCTTTTTTGTTATATGCGCTGAACAGGCGTTTTATTGGCCTGGAGCCTGGCAGTTGTGTATCTAATTGCGTCATGACTGCACCTGTGCGGTAGGCAGGAAATTTCCTAAGCTTATCGACAGGGTCGAGACAGGGTCCGAACTGTTACCTGTTGTCACCGCCAGGTTTTCCCTGAGCCCCGATCACCAGAGCCGGGTGCATTTCATCTTCAGGCGCCATGCACGGCGCTCGATCCAGCGAGAAAAGACCATGAGCGACAACCGACAGTGGGCCCGAGAAGCCATCCGGATCATCGAAGCGGACTTTCAACGCAGTGCCGATACTCATTTGATTCCTTTGCCCCTCCCAGGCTTGCCGGGCATCGAGCTGTACTTCAAGGATGAGTCCAGTCACCCCACCGGCAGCCTCAAACATCGTCTGGCGCGCTCGTTGTTCCTCTATGCGTTGTGTAACGGCTGGCTCAAGCCGGGCGCACCGGTAATCGAGGCGTCCAGTGGTTCGACGGCGATTTCCGAGGCGTATTTCGCGCGCCTGCTGGGCTTGCCATTCATTGCCGTGATGCCTGCCACCACGTCCCAGGAAAAGATCGCGCAAATCGCTTTCTACGGCGGAAAAAGCCATTTGGTGCAGGACCCGACGCAGATCTACGCCGAGTCAGAACGTCTGGCCAGCGAGAGCGGTGGCCACTTCATCGACCAGTTCACCTACGCCGAGCGCGCCACTGACTGGCGGGCGAACAACAACATTGCCGAGTCGATATTCCAGCAATTGCGTTTCGAGCGTTACCCGGAGCCGAGCTGGCTGATTTCAAGCCCCGGCACGGGCGGCACGACGGCGACTCTCGGGCGCTATGTGCGTTATCGCCAACACTGCACCCGCGTACTTTGCGCCGACGCCGAGCGTTCGGTGTTTTTCGACTATTACCAGACCGGCGACGCCAGCCTGCGCCTGGACTGCGGTTCGCGAATCGAAGGCATCGGTCGGCCACGGGTCGAGGCGTCGTTCCTGCCCAAGGTGATCGATGCCATGGTCAAAGTGCCGGACGCCTTGTCCCTGGCGGCCATGCATTACCTGGCGCAGCGCCTGGGACGGCGTGTCGGCGGTTCCAGCGGCACCAACCTGATTGGCGCTGTGATGGCAGCACAGCACATGGTTGCAGCGGCGGAATCCGGGTCGATCGTGGCGATACTGTGTGATGGCGGCGAGCGCTATGCGACGACTTACTACGATCAGAATTGGCTGAAGGCTCAGGGGTATGAGTTGAGTGGCTTGATCGAGGCGGTCACGGCGAGTGTCGAGCATGGTGAAGCGTTGCCGGCCAGCGTATTGCGCGCGGGGATCTGACAAGGCCGGACTGATCGTTCCTGCGCTCTGCGTGGGAATGCCGCTATGGACGCTCTGCGTCCGCCCTTAGGTGACGCAGAGCGTCACCGGATGCATTCCCACGCGGGAGCGTGGGAACGATCCGTTCTACGAGGGTTAAGCCTCGATCCCGAGGATATTGCGCGCCACCGCTTCGGCGATCCGAATCCCGTCGACACCCGCCGACAGAATCCCGCCGGCATAGCCTGCACCTTCGCCGGCCGGGAACAGGCCTTTGACGTTCAAACTCTGCATCGACTCGTTACGAGTGATACGCAGCGGCGACGAGGTGCGGGTCTCGATCCCGGTCAGCACGGCGTCATGCAGGGAGTAACCCTTGATCTGTTTCTCGAACGCCGGCAAGGCTTCGCGAATGGCTTCGATGGCGAAGTCCGGTAATGCCAGCGCCAGATCACCCAATGCCACACCTGGCTTATAGGACGGCTCGACGCTGCCCAGAGCCGTGGACGGCTTGCCTGCGATGAAGTCGCCGACCAGTTGCGCCGGGGCTTCGTAGTTGCTGCCGCCGAGGGTGAAGGCGTGGGACTCAAGACGCTCCTGCAACTCGATACCGGCCAGCGGGCCGCCTGGGTAATCCACTTCAGGGGTGATACCGACCACTATCCCGGAGTTGGCGTTGCGCTCGTTGCGCGAGTACTGGCTCATGCCGTTGGTGACGACCCGATTCGGCTCGGACGTTGCAGCCACCACCGTGCCGCCTGGGCACATGCAGAAGCTGTAGACCGAGCGACCATTGCTGGCGTGGTGCACCAGCTTGTAGTCGGCGGCGCCGAGTTTTGGGTGACCGGCATACTTGCCAAGGCGTGCACTGTCGATCAGCGATTGCGGGTGTTCAATACGGAAACCCACCGAGAACGGCTTGGCTTCCATGTACACACCGCGGCCGTGAAGCATGCGGAAGGTGTCCCGGGCGCTATGGCCAAGGGCCAGGATTACATGGCTGGAGTGGATCTGTTCACCACTGGCCAGTTCCACGCCAGTGAGCTGGCCGTCCTCGATCAGCACATCGGTAACCCGTTGCTGAAAACGTATTTCGCCGCCCATGGCTTCGATCTGATGACGCATGTTTTCGACTACGCCGGTCAGACGGAAGGTACCGATATGCGGTTTGCTGACGTAGAGGATTTCTTCCGGCGCACCGGCCTTGACGAACTCGTGCAGAACCTTGCGGCCGTGGTGTTTCGGATCCTTGATCTGGCTGTAAAGCTTGCCGTCGGAGAAGGTTCCCGCGCCACCCTCACCGAATTGCACGTTGGACTCGGGGTTGAGTACGTTTTTGCGCCACAGACCCCAGGTATCCTTGGTGCGCTGACGAACTTCAGTGCCACGTTCAAGAATGATTGGCTTGAAGCCCATCTGCGCCAGCAGCAGCCCGGCGAAAATTCCGCACGGCCCGAAGCCGACCACAATCGGCCGCTCGCTCAGGTCCTGAGGGGCCTGGCCGACGGCTTTGTAGCTGACATCCGGCGCCGGGTTGACGTTACGGTCATCGGCGAACTTGTGCAGCAGCTTCGCCTCATCATGCACGCGCAGGTCGATGGTGTAGATGAAGCAGAGTTCGGAAGACTTCTTGCGCGCGTCGTAGCTGCGCTTGAACAAGGTGAAGTCGAGCAGGTCATCACTGGCGATGCCCAGGCGCTGCACGATGGCAGGCCGCAGGTCTTCTTCGGGATGGTCGATGGGCAGCTTGAGTTCGGTGATTCGTAACATGACGGGATCCGGTTCGCGGGGCGCACAAATGCGCCAAAGGCGTTTCACAAACCGGCGATTATAAGCCTCAAAGGGGCGTTCCAGTGAGGCTAAAACAGCAGCTCGTCGAATCAGTCGTTACGCGAACCACCAAAATACGCGCAGCCACGTTCTACCTGGCCATTGACCCGCAGCTCGGCGCTCATGAATTGAACGCTGCCATGGGTGCTGTCGACGCAGCGCTGTGGCGAGATCCAGAGTTCAACGTGTTGGTCATTGGCTTCGCTACTGAGGTTGAAACGCCCATCACCGAGTTGTTCTTCCAGAAATGGCAACGCCAGCGCTGGCTGGCCGGCGCGCTCGATCACCATGCCCTTGGTATTGACCTTGACGTTCCAGTCGGGCGTGTTGCCGCTGGCGCGCAGGATCAGCCGCTGGAAGTTGGGGTCTTCGCAGGTCGCGCCCGAGCGTTCGATGCGGTATAGCTGCTGCACGTCGAGCCGGGCGCCAGCATCCGATGATTTGTCAGCGGCAACCCGGCCACGCACATCAGCGAAAATCTTGTGCTGCGTGCCCGCCAGCGTAGCGGCTTCTTGCAGGACGCTGGTGCTGCCGGTGTCATTGACGACATACAGTTTGTTTTCCCGGCACGGCTGAAACATCAGTTTGCCGTTGGCCATACTGAGTTCACCCTGCATGCGGGTCAGGCCCGCCGTGGACGGTTTCTCAGGTTGGCTCTGGAGCAGCTGGCAACCGGCGAACAGAGGCAACAGGGCAAGCATCACTATGGAACGGGCAACACGCATCGAGTGGTCTCCTGACAAGTGCCGCCACGTTACTCAGGCATAGCGCACATCACAAGCCTGGCTTGGCATGAAGTCCGATACACCCGCGAATCCGCGGGTGTACCTGCTTTTATAGACGCGGCCGAAGGTTCGGGCCGCGTTCGGACGATTGTTTGGGGGACCATTACCCCACGTGGTAGGTCTGGCCGGTCTGCAAGCCTTCGACACTTTTGGCGTAGGCCAGCGCCACATCGGCGGCTGGAACCGGTTTGAATCCGCGGAAGTACGGCGCGTAGCTGCCCATGGCTTCGACCAGTACGTTCGGGCTGACCGAGTTGATGCGCAGTCCACGCGGCAATTCGATAGCCGCTGAGCGCACGAAACTGTCGAGGGCACCGTTGACCATGGCTGCCGAGCTGCCGGTACGAATCGGATCGTGGCTGAGGATGCCGGTGGTGAAGGTGAATGAGGCACCGTCATTGGCGAAGTCTCGGCCGATCAGCAGCAGGTTGACCTGGCCCATCAGTTTGTCTTGCAGGCCAAGGGCGAAGTCTTTTTCGGTCATGTTGGCCAGCGGCACGAAGTTGACGCTACCAGCGGCACAGATCAGCGCATCGAAGTTACCGGTCTTTTCGAACAGTTTGTGGATTGATGCGCTGTCACTGATGTCGACCTGGAAATCACCGCTCTTGCGGCCGATGCGGATGACTTCGTGGCGCGGTGCCAGTTCGCGATCAATGGCTGAGCCCACGGTACCGCTGGCGCCAATCAGTAGAATTTTCATCGTGCTGTTCCTCAAAGGGTTGGACGAAGTTTCAGTTTAGTGTGGTTTTTTCCGTTGATAAGCGCGCTAATGGGCAACCTTTGGTTTTCAAATGGAAACAATCCATGAGCGAAATGGATGATCTGGCGGCGTTTGCGGTGTTGATCGAGGCCGGTAGTTTCACTCTGGCAGCGCAGCAATTGGGGTGTAGCAAAGGGCAGCTGTCCAAGCGCATCAGCCTGTTGGAGGCACGATTCAGCGTGGTGCTGCTGCAGCGAACAACACGGCGCTTGAGCCTGACAGCGGCGGGTGCGGCGCTGTTGCCGCAAGCTCAGGCACTGGTGATTCAGGTAGAGCGCGCGCGTCAGGCCCTGGCACGTTTGAAGGACGATATGGCGGGGCCCGTGCGAATGACGGTGCCGGTGTCGTTGGGGGAGACTTTTTTCGATGGGCTGCTGCTGGAGTTTTCCCGGGAATATCCTGAGGTACAGATCGAACTTGATCTGAACAACAGCTATCACGATCTGTCACGGGATGGCTTCGATCTGGCGATTCGTTCAGACGTGGCCAATGACCAGCGGCTGGTGGCCAAGCCGCTGCTGGCCTGGCACGAGATGACCTGTGCCAGCCCGGCTTATCTTGAACAGTTCGGCGAGCCGCAGACACCCTCGCAGCTGGCCGATCATCGCTGCCTGCTCAACAGTCATTACAGCGGCCGGGAAGAGTGGCTCTATCACCAGCAACATGAACTGTTGCGGGTGCGCGTCTCGGGGCCGTTCGCCAGCAACCACTACAACCTGTTGAAGAAGGCCGCGCTGGCCCATGCGGGGATCGCGCGCCTGCCTTCTTACTTGCTGCAGACGGAGCTGGCCGATGGCCGTTTGCGCTGGCTGTTGCGCGACTATCAGACCCGCAGCATGCCGATGTATCTGGTGCACCCGTATCAGGGCGGCCTGCCCAAGCGCACGCAGGTGTTGGCCGACTACCTGATAGGTTGGTTCAAGCGCAGTGGTGAAGCGCTGGACCGGCTTCAACGATAACGTTTGGCGATCAGCTGATCGATCGACAGCACGCCCGGACCTCCGGCCATCAGGTACAGCAGAATCGCTGCCCAGGTGCCGTGAGTCGGGTAGGCGTCCGGGTAGACAAAGGTTTGGATGGTCAGGGTCATGCCCAGCAGCGCCAGGGCCGAGAAGCGTGTGGCGAAGCCGACGAGGATCAGGATCGGGAAGAAGTGTTCGGCGAAGGCCGCCATGTGCGCCGCCAGTTCCGGTGACAGCAGCGGAACGTGGTATTCGCTTTGGAACAACGGAATCGTCGAGTCCGCCAGGCGCGGTGTGCCCAGCTCAAAGGTGCCGGAAATCAGGTCCACGGCAAAACCCTCGACCTTGGTCTGGCCGGACTTCCAGAACACCGCCGCGATAGAAAAACGCGCAACGAAGGCGACCAGGCTGTGGGGGATCATGCCGAGCAGTTCGATGATCCGTTCAATCAGGCGGGCGATGGCATTCGGGTGTTCAGCGTGGGTGTTCATGGCGATACCTTGTCGTCTTCCAAGTGGGTGATGGCGTTGTGGCGGATCAGCAGTGCCAGGCACTGGCTCAGGTCGAACGCCGATGCAACGTCGAAGGCATCGGCCACGGCCTGCCCCAAAGGACAGTTGCTTTGCAGACGGTGGATGAAGGTCGCTGTGCCGACATCGATGGCGAAAACCTCGACTTGCAGGCCGTTACGCAGCACCAGGGCACTTTGCGCGTGATACGGCTCAAGGTTCTGGGGCGGTGCGTCAGTCTGATGGGCCGCCCACAACGCAACCACGGCGTACGCCGAGTCCAGCATGAAGATTGAGGGATGCAAATGAATGCGTAGCGCTGCGAGGCTTTCGGGGGCGCCCATGGCTGCTGCAACCTGTGCAGGCTCGACGGTATCGGCATCCGCCGCGTGATAGGCCATCACCCGCAAGCGCTCCAGGCGTGCGACATCCGCCAGATAAGGCACCGAAGCGGCTGGGGCAAAGTGTTCGATGAAGTCGGCAAAGTCGCTGCCGTAGTCGTTGATCAACGGACTGGTCGGCGCAAATGTCTGCACATAGTGCTGGGCCATCGCCCGAAAGAACTCATCCCCGACCAGTTGCAAGACCACCGGATAACTGTCTGCCAAGGCGTTGATCAGCGAGCTCTGCACGTTGTTGCGGTACACCGCGAAGCGGCTATCCGGGTCAGCGCCGTTGGCGCTGAGCAACCCGTCAGGGCAGGGGCGTTGAGGATCAAGCAGGGCGGCGGCGAAATCGGCTTGAGTGCTCATCGGCGAACCTCGGAGTAACCCAGCAGCTCATCGGCCTGACGGGCCTCGGCGCACAGCACGGAAAACGCAGGTACCTGATTGTCGCGCTCAATCAGCGTGGCAACCGGGCCAATGCGCTCCAGAGCGTGCGCGTACAACGTCCACACAGCGTTATCGATAGGGGCGCCGTGATCGTCGATCAGCAGGCGGTCGCCGAGGCTGTCGGTGTCTTCGGCAAACCCGGCCAGATGAATCTCGCCCACTGCGTGCAGCGGCAGTGCGTCGATGTAGGCCAACGGATCGCGTTGGTGATTGATGCAGGAGACGTAGACGTTGTTCACATCCAGCAGCAAGCCGCAGCCGGTGCGGCGGATGACTTCAGCGATGAAACGTGTTTCTTCCATGCTGGAGCGCTGGAATTGCAGATACGTCGCCGGATTTTCCAGCAGCATGGGGCGTTTCAGGTGGTGCTGGACCTGGTCGATATGCTCGCAGACACGATTCAGAGTCGGTTCGTCATAGGCCAGCGGCAGCAGGTCATTGAGAAACACCGGGCCGTGGCTCGACCAGGCCAGGTGTTCGGAAAAGGACTGGGGTTGATAGCGCTCGATCAGTTTGGCGAGGCGGTCGAGGTGCTCGGTGTTCAATGAACCTTCAGCGCCAATCGACAGGCCGACGCCATGCAGCGACAGCGGGTACTGCTCGCGGATCAATCCCAGGTAGTGATGAAACGGGCCGCCGGCGACCATGTAGTTTTCAGCGTGGACTTCGAAGAAACCGATGTCCGGGCGAATACCGAGTACTTCACCGAAGTGCCCGGTCTTGAGCCCCAGCCCCGCGCGGGGCGGGAGTTCGGACGCCAATGCCTGAGTGTGAGGATGTACGCTGTGCAGCAATGAAGTGGTCATCATCAACACTCAGGCAGAGGTGGGGTTACGACTTGGCTTTGTAGGCGGCCAGTTGACCGAAGCCGGTCGGTGAGGTCGGGCTGGCGGTCTTCTCGCAAGTGCCTTTAGGTACCAGTTTGAAGTGGTTGCTCTCGTAGTCGACTTTCGAGGTGCCGGCACAGGTGGTGCCAGCGCCTGCGGCGCAATCGTTTTTACCTTTCATGGCGACGCCAAAGCATTTTTCCATGTCGGTGGCTGCGGCATGGGCGGTGGTCGGCAGAGCCGCGATGCTCAGGGCAGAACCCATGGCCAGGGCGAGGGCGGCGGCGGACAGGGTGCGAGTGGTAGCAGTCATGATGTCTCTCCAGTAGTGGGCTTGGTCAAGGAAGCGTTTGCGCTTACTTACCCTAGTAGAGCCAGGTCATTCGGGTTCGTTACAGCGCGGCAAAAAATAATTGGTTCACACAAAAAAATGTGGGAGCGAGCTTGCTCGCGATGAGGGCCTGACAGTCAACATTGACGTTGCCTGACAGTCCGCCATCGCGAGCAAGCTCGCTCCCACATAGGCCGTTGTTTATGATTGCAGCAATGCTTAGCCGCCCAGATAGGCTTCGCGCACTTTTGGATCAGTCAGCAACGCTTCACCGGTACCTTGCATCACCACCCGGCCGTTTTCCAGTACGTAGGCGCGGTCGGCGATCTTCAACGCCTGGTTGGCGTTCTGTTCCACCAGGAACACCGTCACGCCATCGCGGCGCAGCTGTTCGATGATGTCGAAGATCTGCTGGATGATGATTGGCGCCAGACCCAGCGACGGCTCATCGAGCAGCAGCAGCTTGGGCTTGCTCATCAGTGCACGGCCGATGGCGAGCATCTGCTGTTCGCCACCGGACATGGTGCCACCGCGCTGCATAAAGCGTTCCTTGAGTCGCGGGAACAGGCCCAGGACCTTGTCCATCTGCTCCTGGTAATCGCCCTTGTCGGTGAAAAAACCGCCCATGGAGAGGTTTTCTTCCACCGTCAGACGGGCAAACACCCGGCGACCTTCCGGGACCACTGCGATGCTTTTACGCATGATATGTGAGGAGTCCTGGCCGACCAGTTCTTCGCCCATGTAGCGAATGCTGCCGCTATGGGCTTGCGGCGAACCGCACAGGGTCATCAGCAGGGTGGATTTGCCGGCGCCGTTGGCACCGATCAAGGTCACAATCTCGCCCTGGCGGACTTCGACGTTGACGTTGTGCAGGGCCTGGATCTTGCCATAGAAGGTGGAAACGTTATCGAACTGCAGCATTTACGCTTCCCCCAGGTAGGCTTTGATCACTTCAGGGTTGTCCCGGATCTGGTCCGGTGTACCGTTGGCCAGAGGCGTGCCCTGGTTGATCACGAAAATGTGGTCGGAGATGCTCATGACCAGTTTCATGTCGTGTTCGATCAGCAGCACGGTCACGTCATGTTCTTCACGCAGGGTGCCGATCAGCGCCTTGAGGTCGTCGGTTTCCCGCGGGTTGAGGCCGGCGGCCGGTTCGTCGAGCATGAGGATGCTTGGACGGGTCATCATGCAGCGGGCGATTTCCAGACGGCGCTGCTGACCATACGCCAGGGTGCCGGCCGGCCGGTTGGCGAACTCCTTGAGGTTGACCTTGTCGAGCCAGAACTCGGCGTATTCCATGGCCTCGCGTTCGCTGCGGCGAAACGCTGGCGTCTTGAACAGACCCGCCAGGAAGTTGGTATTCAGGTGCCGGTGCTGAGCAATCAGCAGGTTTTCCACGGCGGTCATTTCCTTGAACAACCGCACGTTCTGGAAGGTCCGCACCACGCCTTTACCGGCGATCTTGTGGCCGGGCAGGCCTTCGATCGCTTCACCGTTGAGCCGGATGGTGCCGGCGGTTGGCTGGTAGAAACCGGTCAGGCAGTTGAACACGGTGGTCTTGCCGGCGCCGTTGGGGCCGATCATCGACACCACCTGCTTCTCTTTCACGCTCAGGGCTACGCCATTGACTGCCAACAATCCGCCAAAGCGCATGCTCAGGCCATCTACTTTCAGAATCTCTCTGCTCATTTACGCAGCTCCATGTGAGGACGTTGCATGGGCAGCAGGCCTTGTGGACGCCAGATCATCATCAGCACCATCAAGGCGCCGAACATCAACATGCGGTATTCGCTGAAGTCACGCATCAGCTCGGGCAACAGGATCATCACGACAGCCGCGAGGACCACGCCCAATTGCGAGCCCATGCCGCCCAATACCACGATGGCGAGGATGGTGGCCGATTCGATGAAGGTGAATGACTCCGGCGTGACCAGACCCTGACGTGCGGCGAAGAAGCTGCCAGCAAAACCGGCGAAGCAGGCACCGAGGGTGAAGGCCGACAGCTTGATCACGGTCGGGTTCAGGCCCAGGGCACGGCAGGCGATTTCGTCTTCACGCAGCGCTTCCCAGGCACGGCCGATCGGCATGCGCAGCAGGCGGTTGATCACGAACAGCGCGAACAGCGCCAGCAACAACGCAACCAGGTAGAGGAAAACCACCTTGCTGACCGGGTTGTAAGTCAGGCCGAAGAACTCGTGGAAGGTCTGCATGCCTTCAGCGGCCGTTCTTTCGAAGCTCAGGCCGAACAGCGTCGGCTTGGGAATGTTGCTGATGCCGTTCGGTCCGCCAGTGAGGCCCGTCAGGTTACGCAGGAACAGACGGATGATCTCGCCAAAGCCCAAGGTCACGATCGCCAGATAGTCACCGCGCAGACGCAGCACCGGAAAGCCCAGCAAGAAGCCGAAGGTCGCAGACATCAGTCCGGCGATGGGCAGGCAGATCCAGAAATTCAGACCGTAGTAGTGCGACAGCAGCGCATAGCTGTAGGCGCCCACGGCGTAGAAACCGACGTAGCCCAGATCGAGCAGCCCCGCCAGACCGACCACGATGTTCAGGCCCAGGCCGAGCAGCACATAGATCAGGATCAGCGTGGCGATATCCACCGCTCCGCGCGAGCCGAAGAACGGCCACACCAGTGCAACGGCAATCAACGCCATGATGAACCAGCGCTGGGTGCTGGGCAGGGTCAGGAAGTGGCTCGCGCTGGCCGGGATCAACTTACCTTTGGGCACGGACCGCATGGCGGCCGTGTATTGGCGGTCGAACAGCACGCGCAGGAACATCAGCACCGAGCAGGCGGCGATGATGATCAGCGTGGAGGTAGTGGCACCCTGCACTTCGAGGTTGATGCCGGCGATGGACAGTTTCAGACCGAGTACCGGATAGGCCACGGCCCAGACCAGCAGGGCGCTGAACAGCGCCTGTTTAAGATTCCTGATCATACTTTCTCAACCTCCGGACGGCCCAGCAGGCCGGTTGGCCGGAATAACAACACTAGAACCAGAAGGCCGAAAGCCACCACGTCCTTGTACTGGTCACCGAACACATCGGCGCCGAATGCTTCGGCTACCCCCAGCACCAGACCACCGAGCATGGCGCCCGGAATGCTGCCGATGCCGCCCAGAACTGCCGCGGTAAAGGCCTTGAGGCCCACCAGGAATCCGGAGTTCGGGTTGATCACGCCATACTGCATGCTCAGCAGTACAGCCGCCACGGCGGCCAGGGCCGCACCGATGACGAAGGTCAGGGCGATGATGTTGTTGGTGTTGATGCCCAGCAGGTTGGCCATCTTGATGTCTTCGGCACAGGCCCGGCAGGCCCGACCCAGACGTGAACGCGAGATGAACGCGGTGAGGCAGAGCATCACCACCAGGGTCACGATGAACACCAGGATCTGCATGTAGGAGATCAGCACTTCCTGTGCACCGCCCGGACCGAAGCTGAAGCTGCCTGGAATCAGGTTGGGGATCGATTTGTCCTTGGAGTCCTGCGAGAGCAGTACGGAGTTTTGCAGGAAGATCGACATGCCGATGGCCGAGATCAGCGGGATCAACCGGTTACTGCCCCGTAGAGGGCGGTAGGCGATCCGTTCGATGCTGTAGCCGTAGGCACTGGTTACAACGATGGTCGCCAGGAAGGCGGCGGTCATCAACAGCGGCAGAGAATGGATACCCAGCATGGCCAGTCCGGCAAGGACGATGAAGGCCACGTAGGAACCAATCATGTAGACCTCGCCATGGGCGAAGTTAATCATTCCAATAATGCCGTAAACCATTGTGTAGCCAATGGCTATCAAGGCATAGGTGCTGCCAATGGTCAGACCATTAACCAGCTGTTGGAAGAAGTGATAGATCTCAGGCATTACAACGCTCCTAAAAACCTGATACGCATTTCACTGGTGGAGTCATGTTCCGGCCCGGGCTGTGTGGTCTGTGGCCACCTTCGCACGAACGTTTGCCAGCGAACCGCTGGTGACGGTTTTAAGATTTTCAGGTAAGTCAGCTCCCGGATCGCGGGACCCTGACCCATTAACCTCGTAAAACAAAGCCCACTGCTTGCGCAGTGGGCTCTATTACTCAGGGAGCCAGGTTACTGAGGCGAAACTTCAGTTTTAGGTTTGCCGAAGTGCCACTGGTAGACCACGAACTTGAAGTTCTTCAGGTCGCCCTTGTCGTCGAACGACAGGTCGCCGGTCGGAGTCTTGAAGGTGCCGGCGCGGATAGCGGCGGCCACTTTGGCAGTGTCTTCGCTCTTCGCTGCCTTGATGCCTTCAGCGATCACTTCAACTGCCGAGTAGGCCGGGAACACGAACGGACCGGTCGGGTCCTGCTTCTTGGCGGCGAACGCGTCAACCAGCGCCTTGTTGGCCGGGTCCTGGTCGAAAGACTTCGGCAAGGTCACCAGCAGGCCTTCGGAAGCGTCCTGGGCGATTTGCGAGATGGAGTCGTTGCCGACGCCTTCCGGCCCCATGAACTTGGCGTTCAGGCCTTTTTCCTTGGACTGACGCAGGATCAGGCCCAGTTCCGGGTGGTAGCCGCCGTAGTAGACGAAGTCGACGTTGGCTTGCTTGAGCTTCTGGATGATCGAGGAGAAGTCCTTGTCACCGGCGTTGAGGCCTTCGAACACGGCAACCTTGACGCCTTTGCCTTCGAGGGTTTTCTTCACGGCGGTGGCGATGCCTTCACCGTACTGCTGTTTGTCGTGCAGCACGGCAACGATTTTCGGCTTGATGTGGTCGGCGATGTAGTTGCCGGCGGCAGGGCCCTGGGCACTGTCCAGACCGATGGTGCGGAACACCAGTTTATAACCACGGGTGGTGATGTCCGGGTTGGTGGCGGCCGGGGTGATCATGATCACGCCTTCGTCTTCGTAGATGTCCGAAGCCGGTTGAGTGGAGCTGGAGCACAGGTGGCCGACAACGAATTTCACACCATCGTTGACCACTTTGTTGGCGACGGCCACGGCTTGTTTAGGGTCGCACGCGTCGTCGTATTCCTTGGCTTCGAGCATCTTGCCGTCGACACCGCCCTTGGCGTTGATCTGCTCGATGGCCATTTTGGCACCGATGAACTGCATGTCGCCGTATTGAGTGACCGGGCCGGTTTTAGGGCCGGCGATGCCGATCTTGATGGTGTCAGCTGCGAACGAATGGCTGGCAACCCCGGCCAGAACCATAGCGGCAAACAGTCTGGAAATCTGCTTAGTAGCCTTATTCATAGTGCTCCACTCTTGCTGTTGTAGTTTTTATAGTCCTGGCGGCCATAGCTGCAGAACCGGATTAGATAGTTTGAGTATCTCTCCGGAAATGCCCCCGGCAACTGTACCGGTACAGTGTAGAGCGCCGGTCATTCGCTTGGAAAGCTGGCTGCTGGGGGCAAAACCCGGGTGTGTCGCTTAATTGACAGAAAAAGACAGAATTGCGGCGGGGATTTTGCCTGAATTGAGCGGCAATCCTTGGCATTCCTGAACTTTTCGATCAGTCACTCATTTGCAACTGGGTTTTTCTGCCTGGTCACCGGCGTTATCATTGCGCCGATTTTTTTCCTGGTGAGACCCATGACTCAAGAACCTAGCACCCTCTATGCCAAACTGCTTGGAGAAACCGCATCGATTACCTGGAAGGAGCTTGAGCCGTTCTTTGCCAAGGGTGCCCTATTGTGGGTCGATACCTCTCTGGATTTGATCGCAGTTGCAGAGGCGGTGGCCGAGAATCAGGCCGAGAAAGTGGCTGCCTGGTTGACCAGTGATGTGCTTGCGAAGGTCTCTGCGTCGCGGGCCCAGGATCTTCTGGAGCGCGATCCACAGTTGTGGGCAGTGGTCGTTTCGCCCTGGATTTTGATCCAGGAAAGGGCACGGCCCTGAATGATCGCACCAGATTGGTGCTGTCATTCTGAGCGTAAAAGTGTGTAGGTGAGTAACCGCGATCTGAGTGATGGCACGGTGCCGTAGAGAAACGCCCCATCTGATCGAGGCTGGCGATAAAAATACTGAGGGGCGGAACAGTTGGCGGAACAAAGCCAGTGTCGCTTAATTGTTTCAGGTTGTGAGCAACTGGCAAAGCATGCCGGTCGCAGACATTGAGCGTCGTCGGATTGCCCATGGGGGGCGAATCGACCGTTTGCCGATCAATGTATAAAAGTGCAGTCGTATAGCCGAGCATCGCCAGAATCCCTCAGTCTTTTGTCTTTGTTTTTATTGGGGAGGACTGTAGAAAAAGCCGGCAAATACTGGCGCTGGGCGGCGAATGGGGCAATGGTCAAAGCCCTCAATCTGGTTGACTGGTTTGGCCAAAGTGCGAGTGAGTGTGCCTGTAGAGATCGTTCCCACGCTCTGCGCGGGAACGCCTCATTGGACGCTCCGCGTCCGTCTCAGCGGTGACGCAGAGCGTCACGGTATGCATTCCCACGCGGGAGCGCGGGAACGATCAACCGCGCGATTTCAGTTAGCTGTCTTGCCCGTATGGTTATTCAGAGAAATAACCTTGGTCTTGCCGATGCGATGGCGATAGATCTCGCGCAGGTACTTGATGGCCTTTTTCACGCAATCGCGAGACAGGCGGATGTCATTGATCGAGACGAACTTGTCCTTGTCGTTGATCAGCTCGCGGTACTTTTTCTCATACATCGGCTTGATCGCGTACCAGTTGGTATCGAGGATTTTTGCCGGGTTTTCGAATTCGTTGAGCAGATCGTCGATGAGGTCTTCGTCGAACGCTTCATTGATGATGAAGTCGAGGATCGAGTTGTCCAGCGTGTCATCGAAACGGTACGGATTACGCGCAAAGCACCGCTTGATGAAGGCCACGATCAAGGTCAGGAAGTCGTCGGAGAGGCACGGGCTCTTGGCGATCAACGTGGTCAGCGACAAGTTGGCCGAGGCACCGATCACCAGGGCATAACGCTTGAGCGTGGTGTTGGGGAACAGGCTGTTGAGGTGGGTCTTCAACCGGTTCAGATCCATGTACGACAGCTTGTAATCCTTGGGCAAGGATACGATCGATACCACCGAGGAGCAGTTCTTGAAGAAGTGCAGATCGTGCAGCGCCGCAGCGTCGTAACCCGAATTCTTGTACTGCTCCAGCGACGCGCGATAGCGCTTGGATTCAATCGGCAGCAGGCTGATGCCTTCGATGGCCTGGGTAACCTTGTTGAAGTGCGGCAAGTCGATGGAGCGGAAGAACAGGTCGTCGATGTTCAGACGTTGCGGCTCTTTCTCGAAGACTTTGAATTTGTCGCTCGACGGCGCCGGGGATTCCGGTACCACGGATTCCGCGTAGGCAATGGCCACCGGGCCGGCCAGACTCATGAACAGATCGTTGGCGTCCAGGCGAATGGTTTCGCCAATGTCGATACCGGCCCGACGGAAGTAGTTCTGGTCGTAGTCGGTGGTCACGGCCTGGGCGGTGAGAATGTTGAAAATCTGCTGAGAGATGTACTGGTTGGCGTGCTTTTCCATGGCATTGACATCAATGTTCTGGATGTTGCCGTCATCGCTTTCCTCGGCGTAACGCATGATGTCGTTGGAGATCAGCATCATTGCGTTCCACGGACGGATCCGGCCCATGACGCTGGCTTCACTGCTGTCTTCATTGTCGAAGTTGTAGGAGAAGTCCCATTCCTCCGACAGGTATTTGCAAAGCAAACGACCGGCGTTGATGTGCAGCGCTTCGGACATTTCACTACGGTGATCGGAAATGTTCGGCAGTACGCAAATGCCGCTGGTGAAGATCGGTTCGAATACGAAGGAGTGGCCGCTCTTGCTGTCATGTTCGTCCACCGGTTTGGTGTCGAACGTCTTGTTCATGTACGAGTATTGCTGGGCCAGGCCGAACTCCGAGGCCATGCCCGAGCCCGTACCTCCGCCTGCGCTGAAGATCGAGAAGTACAGGCGCGACTGGTTGGCCTTGATCCCGCAAGAGTCGATCAGGTAGGAGTGGATCATTTTCCAGTCGGGGCTTGAAAAGCGCTGGGTGTCCTTGTTGAGGATGATCTTCGCCAGGTACTGACCGAGGATCGGTGCGTTACCGGCACCGCCTGCGTGGACTTCCGAAAGGTCCATGATTTTCATTTTGCTGTAGTCGCGCAGGAATCCGCTTTTTTCGCCTTTACGGGAAAAACGGATGCGACCGGCAATGTCTTTGTCCAGGTCGCCCAGCATGACCAATGGCTCGACCAGAAACACCGGTTTGGTGGCTTTGTTCGGGCCCAGGCGCAGGTTGTTACGGATCCACTGCGCAGGGCTGTAGCCCTTGTCGGCGTAAGGCTTGTCTTCGTTGTTGAATTCGTTCAGGTAGAACTTGCGGGCGTTGTACACCAGCTCCGCTACGTCCAGAGCAATGTTCGATCCGCAGCGGCCCAGGCCGATCAGGCAGACCGAAGGAAATTCCTGTTCACGGCGCAGTTCATTGTCGTCTTCAAGGTGCGGTGCACGCGGGAACACCATGTCGCGCAGGCCATCGAGGTTGTCGAGGATGCGATCGGTATTGGTCTCGGTGTAGTACAGGTACTGTTGGCTCGCGAGGGGACGCGGGCTGGTCAATGGTTTCGACCCTGAGGGTTTATCCGGGGATATGAGCGTCAATTCGGATATATCGTTGGCAGGGTTGTTTTTAGAAGTCATTGTGCGCCACGTACTTGGACTGGTCGGCTCGGTGACGAGATGTCATCGAGCCATCACGGAATGGGATCTTGCGACTTTACAGTGCGACTTTGACCCGAGCGATAGGGTTCAACCTTAGGTACGCCAGGGGGAATCCTTTCCTGAATCATGTTGAATCGGCCAATATTCGGCGTTCTTTAATTGGGCAGGAGTAATTTATGAGTGCTGAGTTACCTTCCCTGGCGTTTGCCGGCATCGGTTTGATGGGCTTGCCGATGTGCCGACGATTGTTGGCAGCGGGCTATCCGCTGACAGTGTGGAACCGCAATCCGCAAAAATGCGCGCCGCTGGTCGAGGCCGGAGCGCAGCAAGTCTCCACACCTGCTGAACTGTGCCAGCAGGCCGATGTGGTGATGCTGTGCCTGGCCGATACGGCCGTGGTGCGAGAGGTGGTGTTCGGCACGGCTGGCGTGGCACAGGGGGCAATGGCCGGGAAATTGCTGGTGGACTTCTCCAGTCTGGAGCCGACCGCCACCCGGGAAATGGCCGCACAGTTGCTGAGCGCGACGGGCATGAGCTGGCTGGATGCGCCGGTCTCGGGCGGTACCTCGGGGGCCGAGTCAGGCAGCCTGGCGATCATGGTCGGTGGCGATGCGGCGGATCTTGAGCGCGTGCGGCCAATCCTCTCGAGCCTGGGGCAGCGGGTCACTCACATGGGCGCTGTTGGCGCGGGTCAGGTGACCAAGGCTTGCAATCAGATGATTGTCGCGTGCAATGCGCTGGTGATCGCTGAGGTAGTGGCCCTGGCGGAGCGCTCGGGTGTCGATGCAAGGTTGATCGTCGAGGCGTTGGCCGGTGGTTTTGCCGATTCCAGACCGCTGCAGATCCTTGCCCCGCAAATGGCTGAAAGCCGTTTCGAACCGGTGAAATGGCACGTGCGCACATTACTCAAGGACCTGGACACGGCAGTGAAATTTTCCCGCGAGCAGGGTTCGGCAACGCCCATCAGCGGACTGGCTGCACAGCTGATGCGCCTGCATGGTGGCCAAGGCTATCTGGAAAAAGATCCCGCGACGTTAGTCCATCTGTACCGCGAGCAACGTTCAGAAGATTGAGGGTGGCCGGACAGTGGTGTTTACGCTGGTTGATTTCGTTTAGCACCGGGCCCAACTCATCCAGCGCAATCGGGCGGCTCACTAGGTAGCCTTGAACGAAATCGCAACCGTAATGGTTGAGGAATTCGTATTGCTGCTCGGTTTCGACACCTTCGGTGACCACCTGCAAATGCAGGGTATGGGCCATGACGATAATGGCCTGGACGATCTCCATGTCCTGGGTCGACTCAGGGATGTCCTGGATGAAGGAACGGTCGATTTTCAAGGTGTTCAGCGGTAAGCGCTTGAGATAGGCCAGGGACGAATAACCCGTGCCGAAATCGTCGATCGACAGCGAGACGCCGAGGGCGCGAATCTGGTGCAGCAGCACCTGCGTGTTGGCGATACTGCCCATCAGGGCGTTTTCGGTGACCTCCAGTTCCAGCTGTTGCGGGGCAACGCCGGCGGCTCGTAACGCACTTTCGATTTCATCGACGAGTTCTTCGCGGGCCAGGTTCAGGGCCGAGCAGTTCACGGCGATTTTCAGCTCTTCACAGCCATGCCTGGAAAGCGTACTCAAGTCCTTGCAGGCTTTGCGCAGGACCCAATTGTCCAGCTCAGCGATCAGTCCGTTGGCTTGGGCAATGCCTATGAACCGATCGGGCGCCAACAAGCCGTACACCGGATGTTGCCAGCGAACCAGCGCCTCAAGCTTGGTGACCTGACCGCTTTTGAGGTCAAGTATCGGTTGGTAGTAAAGCGTCAGTCCGGAGTCATCGCGCAGTGCGTTGCGCAGCTCTTCTTCGAGTTGCAGTTCGAGGGTGGCCTTGGTTTTCAGGTTGGAACTGAAGAAGTGCAAGCCATTGCGGCCGTTGCCTTTGGATTGGTACAGCGCCAGGTCAGCATTTTTCAGTAGCTCCTCGCAGGTCTTTCCATCGTCGGGAAACAGGCTGATACCGATGCTGGTGGTCATGACCATGCGCCGCCCGGCCAACTCGATGGGCTCCTTCATTTTTTGCATGATGCGTTGTGCCATGTGCCGTGCTTCATCGCGATTGTGAAGGCTGATCAGGATGCAGAATTCGTCACCGCCAAAGCGTGCAACCACATCGTCATGGCTGCGGGTCGCGTTTTTGATGTGGCTGGCGATGACTTTCAGCAACTCGTCGCCGGCGTCATGACCGAGGCTGTCGTTGATGCGCTTGAAGTGATCGATATCCAGAAAGATCACCGCCAGCATGCCGCCGCCGGTGCTTTTCTCGATGATTTTCTCGGCGAAGATCTGGTTGAAACCGCGGCGATTGATCAGGTTGGTCAAGGGGTCGTAATGGGCCACTTGCTGCAACGACATGCGAGCCTGATCCAGTTGGCTGAGCAGCGCGTTGACCCGGCAAAGGTCGTGCTCCTTGTTTTGCAGTTTTTTGTCGGCAAGTGCGGCGCTGATACTGCTGCCGGTGATCAGCAGGGTGATGACGGCAACAGTCAGGCCCAGCTGCATGTGGTTGTTGTCGATGGAGAGTTGCTGGAGAGCCCCGACGGGCAGCACGAGGGACAGTGACCACATGCCTGTGTAGTGCATGCAGACGATTCCGGCTCCCAGGAGCAGGCTGGCGGTGCATTTGAGCAATTGGTGGAGCATGCCGCTGCCATTGCGCAGATAACGCGAGAGCAACAAGGCTGCGAGGCTGGCGCCAATGGCGATCACGATGGATAAGCCAAACAGCGTGGGTTGGTAGTAGGCAGTCGCATTCGAGTTCATCGCTGCCATGCCTGTGTAGTGCATGGTGCTGATCCCCAGGCCCATCCACACCGACGCTTGCACGTACTGCCTGATACGCAGGTGCGCGTGACTGAGGGTATTCATCGCCAGCAACGATGCAATCAAGGCGATCAGTAGCGAGAAAAGGGTAATCGGCAGATCGTAATGGATTTCAATCGGTGCCTGGAACGCCAGCATGCTGATGAAGTGTGTGGCCCAGATACCACCGGCCAGACAGCATGTTCCGACCCCCCGCCAGAGTCGTTGGGAGGCGGGTTTTTCCACGTGGCCAACCCGTTCGGCCACGTCCACAACGGCGAAGCTGGCCGCACATGCGACCAGGTAAGCGAACAGCACCAGAAAGGGGTTATGAGTGCAATTAAGTACTACCTGTCCACTCTCTGGAAGCTCGGCAATAAAATGCAAACCAAGCCAATCCATAGCATGCCCCGTCACTGTGTCATCCCGCGTGAGTGCCATAGCCACTGGCGAATGCCTGGAGTATAGAGGGCGTGCACAGACCGCAAGCGGTAGTGGCACATTAATGTCAATGATTTTGTAATGGGCTCAAGAGCGTTTAGGAATAAGCCGGTGCGAGGCCTGCGCGGCAGAAGCCGTTCCGGTTTCCCAGGTGCGGGTTGATCGGCCGATTCGCCGGGTGCTGGCGATCCCGACCTTTCTTTGGCTGGTGTCTTAGATCGTTCCCACGCTCCTGCGTGGGAATGCCGCCATGGACGCTCTGCGTCCGCTTTGGGGGTGACGCAGAGCGTCACGAGATGCATTCCCACGCAGAGCGTGGGAACGATCTACGGACGGTTTTTTACTGGTAATAAAAAGGCCCGCATTACGCGAGCCTGTTTTTTCGGGGGAGAAGAGGGCTAATTAGCCCGCCACCAACACCCGAATCGCTTCCAGACGCAATGCCGCTTTGTCGAGCATGGCCAGGCCTTGCTCGCGTTGCCGGCGCAGGGCGACCAGCTCGCTGTCGCGCACAGTCGGGTTGACCGCTTGCAACGCGGTCAGACGCGCCAGTTCTTCGTCGGTATCGGCAGCCAGACGACGTTGCGCTTCAGCAACCCGTTCGGCGTGGCGAGGCGTGATCTTCTCTTCGCCAGCGTTGATCCTTGGCGTCAGCTGATCGCGCTGGGCCTGGACAAACTTGTTGGCGCTGGCTCGTGGCACGCTTTCCAACTGGTCGTTCAAGGTCTCGAAGGAAACCCGGGTCGACAAGTCATTGCCATTGGTATCGAGCAGGCAGCGCAGGGCGGCCGGGGGCAGGTAACGACCCAGTTGCAGCGAGCGTGGAGCAACCACTTCGCTGACGTAGAGCAGTTCCAGCAACACGGTGCCTGGTTTGAGCGCCTTGTTCTTGATCAGCGCGACAGCGGTGTTGCCCATCGAACCGGACAGCACCAGGTCCATGCCACCTTGCACCATCGGGTGTTCCCAGGTAATGAACTGCATGTCTTCGCGAGACAGCGCCTGGTTGCGGTCGTAGGTGATGGTCACGCCTTCGTCGTCGCCCAGCGGGAAGCTGGCGTCGAGCATTTTTTCGCTTGGTTTGAGGATCAGGGCGTTTTCCGAATGGTCTTCGCTGTCGATGCCAAAGGCGTCGAACAGGGTTTCCATGTAGATCGGCAGGGCGAACTGATCGTCCTGTTCGAAGATCGCCTCGACCAGCGCATCACCTTCGCCGGCGCCACCGGAGTTGAGCTCCAGCAAACGGTCGCGACCGGTGTGCAGCTCGCTTTCCAGATGCTCACGGGCTGCGCGCGCTTCGTCGATCAGGACTTGCCATTCGCCGTCATCGGCGCTTTCGAGCAGCGGCAGCAGGCGCGGGCCGAACTGATGCTGCAGGGCGTTGCCGGTCGGGCAGGTATTGAGGAAGGCATTCAGCGCTTCGTGGTACCACTGGAACAAGCGCTCTTGCGGACTGGTTTCCAGGTATGGCACGTGCAGCTCGATGACGTGTTTCTGGCCGATCCGGTCCAGACGGCCGATCCGCTGTTCCAGCAGGTCCGGGTGCGACGGCAGATCGAACAGAACCAAATGATGGGAGAACTGGAAGTTGCGGCCTTCACTGCCTATTTCCGAACAGATCAGTACCTGAGCGCCGAACTCTTCATCGGCGAAGTAGGCCGCAGCGCGGTCACGCTCCAGGATATTCATGCCTTCGTGGAAGACCGTGGCCGGAATGCCGGAGCGCACGCGCAGGGCGTCTTCCAGGTCCATTGCGGTTTCGGCATGGGCGCAAATCACCAGTACTTTGGTGCGCTTGAGCATCTTCAACGTGTCGATCAGCCATTCGACCCGCGGGTCGAAGCGCCACCAGCGCTCTTCTTCGTTGGCGTCCGGCTGGGCCTGGAAGCTGACTTCCGGGTACAGCTCGGCGTGTTCGCCCAGCGGCAGCTCGAGGTATTCGTCCGGGCACGGTAGCGGGTATGGATGCAGCTTGCGCTCCGGGAAGCCCTGTACGGCGGCGCGGGTATTGCGAAACAGTACGCGGCCGGTGCCGTGGCGGTCCAGCAGCTCACGGACCAGACGGGCGCTGGCTTCAGCGTCTCCATCGTTGACGGCAGCGAGCAGGGCTTCACCTTCGTCGCCGAGGAATCCTTGAATGGTTTTGTGCGCGGCCGGGGACAAACGGCCATGATCCAGCAGCTCCTGAACGGCTTCGGCCACCGGGCGATAGTTATCGCTTTCGGCGCGGAACGCGTTCAGGTCATGGAAGCGGTTCGGATCGAGCAGGCGCAGACGAGCAAAGTGGCTGTCCTGACCCAGCTGCTCCGGGGTTGCGGTGAGCAGCAAAATGCCGGGAATGACTTCAGCCAGTTGCTCGACCAGTGCGTACTCCGGGCTGACCTGGTCTTCGTGCCAGACCAGATGGTGGGCTTCGTCGACTACCATCAGGTCCCAGCCGGCAGCGAACAGCGCGTCCTGAGCCTTCTCGTCGTCAACCAGCCACTCCAGCGCCACCAGCGCCAGTTGAGTGTCTTCGAACGGGTTGGCAGCATCGCTTTCGATAAAGCGTTCAGCATCGAACAGCGCAACCTGCAGGTTGAAGCGGCGTCGCATTTCCACCAGCCACTGGTGCTGAAGGTTTTCCGGAACCAGGATCAGCACACGATTGGCGCGGCCCGAGAGCAGTTGACGATGGATCACCAGACCGGCTTCGATGGTCTTGCCCAGGCCTACTTCGTCGGCCAGCAGAACCCGCGGCGCGATACGGTCAGCGACTTCACGGGCGATGTGCAGCTGGTGCGCGATCGGTTGCGCACGCACGCCACCCAGGCCCCAGAGCGACGATTGCAGCTGGCGACTGGTGTGTTCGAGGGTGTGGTAACGCAGGGAGAACCACGCCAGCGGGTCGATTTGCCCGGCGAACAGCCGGTCGCTGGCCAGGCGGAACTGGATGAAGTTCGACAGTTGGGTTTCCGGCAGGGTAACCACTTCGTTCTGCGCGTTGAGCCCGTGGTAGACCAGCAGGCCGTCGAGGTCGTCGACTTCGCGCACGGTCATTTTCCAGCCTTCGAAGTGAGTGATCATGTCACCCGGCGAGAACCTCACGCGAGTGAGGGGCGCATTCCGAAGCGCATACTGACGAGTGTCGCCAGTGGCCGGATAGAGCACGGTCAGCAAGCGACCGTCCTGTGCCAGAACGGTGCCTAAACCTAGCTCGGCTTCGCTGTCACTAATCCAGCGTTGCCCCGGTTGATACTGCTGCGCCATGCTGCCTGACTCCCGCCTTGAAAAAGCCGACTATCTTAACGGATCGACGCCTTCAGAGCCAAAGGACTCTCATAAAAACTAATAAGCGTGGAAGGTAGCGCATTAAGGCATTCGCCGAGATGCAGGGCATGAGTGGCGACGACCGGGTCACAAGTTTGCGACCGATGGCTCAAGTCGTTACCCCGGCGGCCGACAGCCTGCTGACAGGAGACTATTAATTATGCTGCCACCGATGCTCCCCTTGAGTGCCGTGCCGATCACCTCTCAACAGGATCCTGTCCGGCCCAGACCGGATATTGCGCCTGTCGTGCCGGTGGAACCGAGCTCCAGTGAAAGCACCATCGACCTGCCGAAGCGCGATGCCGAGCATTCAGCTGTGTTGTTGCGCGAAGAACAGCGGCGCCAGCAAGAGCGAAACAAGCGCCGCCGTGAAGCCGAAGAAGATTCTGACGAGCACTTGGCGGTGCCTGGCAATGAACTGAATGCGGACAACACCGTCCCTGTAGTGCCGTTGATGGACGAACAACCGCGTCAGGGTTTGTGGGTGGATGTCGAGGTTTGACCTGTTGCGCTTGCAGAGCAATCTGCCATTGATCATCCCGCTCGCCTGCCTGATATCGCAGGCGCGGGTCGAAAACATCTTGTCGACACATCTATTATTGAGCTCATGTCAATCTCTCGACTGGTCAGCGCCCGCATCACACCGCATTATTGGCAGACCCCGGCGTGCAGTGCGGTTATTGCGTCACTGCTGCGCCTGAATTCGACCGACAGCCAGACGATGCAATCAACGCCATGAGCCAAGACGACAAGCTGATAGACCTGAACTCCGAACGTGCCAAACGCGTGCATGACCTCAATGAAAAGCGTCTGAACGAAGTGCGCCAGGCATTCGAGCAGGCCATGCCGTTGGGAAAACCCAAGAAAAAGCCAAAAAACAAACCGAAGAAGCGTTGAAACACCCAGCATCCATTGATGCAGGTCATTTATTTCCCTCCTTTACGCCCTGTTTCGGGCGCTATTGATCCCGGTCAATTTTCTCCTGCGCCCGATTGGTTAACTTAGCCCCATCGCAACAGGGCAAGTGCAGGAGGCCAGTCATGTTTTTCGACAATGTAGTGATCGCCGGAGTGTCGACAGTCGGCCTCATGGTTCTGTTTTTTGCCGGTTTTGGATTTTTCATCTGGAAAGACGCACATAAGCGCAAAAAGCCTTAAGTCTTTCCGGTACACGAGCACGCAAGGCATTTTGGGCGACTTCGGTCGCCCTTTTTTTTTGTGCGCGATACACCGATCAATGTAGGAGCCGAGCTTGCTCGCGGCGGCCTGACAGCCGGTCTGGCTCTTGCTGGTGTACATATCCATTTCTGCGGTAACAGCCACTTAGGGTTCCGCCCTTACGGCGGGTCACTTTGGAAAATCCGGAGTGCCGGCCCAGTCCAAAGTAACCAAAGCGCTCTTGCCCCTTTCGTTCGGTGCCTCGCCTAGGCTCGGCATACCCTCGCTCCGGTCCTGCTCCGTGGGTCCGCCGCCATCGGCCATCCATGGCCGGGGGCGGCTAACCCGGCATCCATGCCGGGTTGCCCACTGCGCAGAACCTCCTCTCGGCCTCTCGAGGGGGCGGTGCATCAAGATCAAAAGCGAGGCGGCCTGCCGGCCGGCCTGATCTCAAATGCACGCGCTCCCCTGTAGGAGCTGCCGCAGGCTGCGATTTTTCAGGGCTGAACACATTCCCATCGGCATAAAAAAAGGTGCGACCCAAATGGATCGCACCTTTTTTGCAGCAGGTTGAAATTCAGCTGCCGAGGACTTTCGAGGCCAGCCAGAACAAACCGGCCGACAGGGCCACCGTCGCAGGCAGGGTCAGGACCCAGGCCAGCAGGATGGTCTTCACCATTCCGCTTTGCAGACCGCTCTTGTTGGCGACCATGGTCCCGGCAACCCCTGAGGACAGCACATGGGTAGTCGACACTGGCAAGGCGAAGATGTTGGCCATGCCGATGGCGCAGGCAGTGGTGATTTGCGCCGACATGCCCTGGGCATAGGTCATGCCTTGCTTGCCGATCTTCTCACCAATGGTCAGCACCACACGTTTCCAGCCGATCATGGTGCCCAGGCCCAAGGCCAGTGCAACCGCGAGAATCACCCAGAAAGGTGCGTACTCGGTGGTGGCGGTCAGGTCTTTACGCAGTTTGTCCAGGTCGGCTTTTTCACGGGCATCGAGGCTCGGCAACTTGCCGACTTTCTTCGCCGTATCGTCCAGGCAAAGCAGGTAGCGGCGTACTTCGATGCGGCTTTCGGCCGGCAGCGAGTGATAGTCAGCGACACCTTTGAGAGTGCTCAGGAGGGCGGAAATGGTCGGTTCGGTCTGTTGCGGGTTGCAGCGGAATTCCCCCGGCAAGTCGTCTTTAACGCTTTTGCCCAGCGCCAGGAATTCCCCCAGAGAATCGCTGTTGCGCTGATAGAACTGGCTCAGGTGCAAAGTCGCGTCACGGGTGCGTTCGATCTGGTAAGTGGTGCTGCCCAGATCGAGAACGAACTGGCTCGGAACGATGCCGATCAGCACCAGCATGATCAGGCCTATGCCTTTTTGACCATCGTTGGAGCCGTGCACAAAACTTACAGCCATCGCGGAAACGACCAGTACCAGACGGTTCCAGAACGGCGGATGCTTCTTGTCATCGATCTGGCGGCGTTGCTCCGGGGTCTTGTGCATCTTTGACAGCGGACGCCACCATTTCAGACCTACCAGCACCAGGCCGGCCACGATGAAGCCGGCTACGGGCGAAAACACTAGCGATGAGCCGATATCAATCGCTTTCTGCCAGTTCACGCCATCCGCCAGCGGGATATCGTTGAGCAGTGCGTTTGCCACGCCCACACCGAGGATCGAACCGATCAGGGTATGCGAGCTGGAGGCCGGGATACCGAAGTACCAGGTGCCCAGGTTCCAGGTAATGGCGGCGGCGAGCAACGAGAACACCATCGCCAGCCCGTGGCCGGTGTTCACATTGATCAACAGCTCCACCGGCAGTAAGTGGACGATTGCATAGGCCACGCCGACCCCGCCCAGCAATACACCGAAGAAGTTGAACACACCGGAAAAGAATACTGCCAGATGGGGCGGCATGGCTTTGGTGTAGATGACAGTGGCCACCGCGTTAGCGGTGTCATGAAAGCCGTTGATGAACTCGAAGGCGAGGACAAAGGCCAGGGCGAGCAAGAGGCTCACAAGCACCCAAGCATCCAGTCCGCTGAATAAATCGATCATGAAGGTTTTCTGACCCGGTCGTAAGGGGGCGCGATTATGCCAGAAAACACTGGTAATCAATGCACTAGCTGCTCATCGGTAACATTCTTCAACGAATTAGTGTGTAGGAGGACCCTAAAACCGTGGTTTTTGCAGGGCTAGGCAAGCCATTGATTTTGTTGGCGATGATCGAATGGCTGGAGGTTTTCTTGAGTCAGTGAGAAGCCGAAAAAGTTATATGAAATTTCAGCTGGAGGGCTAGCCATGAGCCATTTGCCTCATCCGGTTGGGTTGAGGTGGCAACCGCTTGCTTGTAGCGAGCAGTATAGGGGCGACGATCCGGCCAGCTTTTATCTGGCAGGGACGTGACCAGCCCTGAAGGATTCAAGCCTGAGCGGTCATCGCTCTTCGGCTTTGAGTTCCTTTTCCATTTTCTGCAGTTCTTGAGTAAACGCCTGGTCGAGAATGCTGGCGCGTTTACGCCATGGCTTGCGTTCTGGTTCAGGCTGGGCGGCGTAGGTGGTGACCTCCCCGCCGTAAACATCCTTGTAACGTTGTTCCTGGCGCTCAAGTTCCGCGCGCAGTTCGTCTTTCGTCACATTGTTACCTAATCGAGTTGAGATAAATTCTGGTGATACGCAATACAACGTTGATGTTTATCAAATCGTGTCACAGATCCGGCCAATAAAGGTCTCGGCTTTGGCAGCGATCCGCTAAACAGCGTCCTTGTTGCATGCGGCCACGGCACCAGAGAAGAACAGCTGCCGTGAAACAGTTTTCTTTTTTTTTTTTTGCAAGCGCCGCGGCTGATATTTGAATGAGCCGCCAGGCGGTTGCTACAGGATACGCCATGGGACCGTGCGTAGCCTGATGATTGAATCCGATGGCGTAGAGAAACCGCGCGCCACACAGGATGCATTATAACGGTCGATCTGAATAACACTATCGCCAAGAAGTTAAAAACCGTCAACTTTGTATGATGGTTTTGTTACTGGGAAGTTTTATCGGCAAGTGGACTCTTTGCTGGCGCAGTGTTGCTTTCTGTTTTCTGACGACAACAAAACGTACAAGTTGTAAGGGGGGGGCAAGAAGCTGGCTTCCAGGGGGGATGCCGGCTCATCCAGAAAGTGTGAGCTCCTGTAAATCAGCGGTTCCCGGCATGACTGTGCCTGAGAAGAAATCCGTCGCTTCGGCGATAGGGTGCAATTGCGATTATCGATTGATGGTTCGATAATCGCCCAACGTTGACTGCCCGTAGCTTGTATATGCACTGCGCAGCAGCCTGTAATAGAAGCCGATCCAGGTGAAAAGGACCTGAAATGAACGATCAATTGCGCAATTCTTTCGCTTCAGTGGCCCCGCCAATCGTTGCCTCACCGGCCAAGCGGATCCAGGCATTTACCGGCGACCCGGATTTCATGACCTCACTGGCGCGTGGTCTGGCTGTGGTGCAGGCCTTCCAGGAGCGCAAACGCCATCTGACCATTGCCCAGATCAGCCATCGCACGGAAATTCCCCGGGCGGCGGTGCGCCGTTGTCTGCATACCTTGATCAAGCTCGGTTATGCGACCACCGATGGGCGCACCTATTCGCTGTTGCCCAAGGTGCTGACCCTGGGCCACGCCTACCTGTCCTCGACGCCGCTGGCGGTTTCGGCCCAGCCTTATCTGGACCGCATGAGCGAGCAGCTTCATGAGGCCTGCAACATGGCCACGCTGGAGGGCGATGATATTTTGTATATCGCCCGCTCGGCGACGACTCAACGACTCATCTCCGTTGATCTGTCGGTGGGCGGACGTCTGCCGGCCTACTGTACCTCCATGGGACGGATCCTGCTGGCAGCGCTGGACGACGCTTCGCTCCACGACTATCTCGATCATGCCGAGTTGCAAGCCAAGACCAGTCGCACCTTGCACACCCCCGAAGCGCTGTTCGAATGCCTGCAACAGGTCCGTCAGCAAGGCTGGTGCATCGTCGATCAGGAGCTCGAGCAGGGCCTGCGTTCCATCGCCGTACCGGTGTACGACGCTTCCGGGCAAGTACTTGCCGCGTTGAACGTCAGCACCCACGCCGGACGCGTGAGCCGCAATGAGCTCGAACAGCGTTTTCTGCCTGGCCTGCTGAGCGCCAGTCGCGATCTGAGCGCGCAGTTGTTTGCCTAGGTTCTACAGGTCCGTATCTGTGCGTTTACCGAACAGATACGGGTTTGGCGAATTGACGCTGTTTCCCTTGCTTCATTAATGTCGCGGCAGCGTCATCCGGCGTTGTTGGTCATCTGCCATCAGCCGGGCGACGACCCAATAATAATGAAGAGGCCACCCCCGCCATGAGCACTTTCTCCGCCTGCCGTTGCCTGCACCGGTTCTGCCTTCGAGCCCGGGTCGCCTGACTCCGGTATTGCTCCATTTGTGAAATCGCTGACCGTTGTCGGCATCTGTTCGCCTGCGCATCCTGTGTGGAATAAAAATAATGAATCAGCCTCAGTCTGCTGTAGGGAACTGCCTTGATGTGCAGTCCTTTATCAATACCCAACCGCTGTCTCGCTACCAGTGGCGGGTGGTGATCCTGTGTTTTCTGATTGTCTTTCTCGATGGCCTGGACACCGCGGCCATGGGCTTCATTGCGCCAGCGCTGTCGCAGGATTGGGGGATCGATCGCGCCAGCCTCGGCCCGGTGATGAGCGCTGCACTGATCGGCATGGTCTTCGGCGCTCTGGGCTCCGGCCCGCTGGCCGACCGCTTTGGTCGCAAAGTCGTTCTGGTGGGGGCGGTGCTGTTGTTCGGCGTGTTCAGTCTCGCATCGGCCTACAGCAGCAATGTTGACCAACTGTTGATACTGCGCTTTTTGACCGGGTTGGGATTGGGCGCGGGTATGCCGAATGCCACCACGCTACTGTCCGAATACACCCCCGAGCGGCACAAGTCGCTGTTGGTCACCAGCATGTTTTGCGGGTTCAACCTGGGCATGGCCGGTGGCGGTTTCATTTCGGCGAAACTGATTCCGGCGTTCGGCTGGCACAGCCTGCTGATGCTCGGCGGGATTTTGCCGTTAATTCTGACCGTGGTCCTGTTGCTCTGGCTGCCGGAGTCAGCGCGGTATCTGGTGGTGCGTAATCGCGGTACCGACAAAGTCCGCAACGCGCTGGCGCCAATCGATCCGGCCACCGTCGCTCAGGCCGCCAGCTTCAGCGTGCCAGAACAGAAAACCGTGAAAGCCCGCAATGTGTTCGCGGTGATTTTTTCCGGTACCTACAGCACTGGAACCTTGCTCTTATGGCTGACCTATTTCATGGGGCTGGTCATTGTCTATCTGTTGACCAGTTGGCTACCGACGCTGATGCGTGACAGCGGCGCGAGTATGGAGCAGGCCGCGTTCATCGGTGCGTTGTTCCAGTTCGGCGGAGTGCTCAGCGCGGTTGTCGTGGGCTGGGCGATGGACCGCTTCAACCCGCACAAAGTCATCGGCATTTTCTACTTGTTGGCCGGGGTCTTTGCCTACGCTGTTGGGCAGAGCCTGGGCAACATCGCACTGTTGGCGACCCTGGTGCTGGTCGCCGGCATGTGCGTCAACGGTGCCCAATCGGCGATGCCGTCGCTGGCAGCGCGCTTCTATCCGACCCAGGGTCGGGCGACCGGTGTGTCGTGGATGCTCGGTATCGGTCGTTTTGGCGCAATTCTCGGTGCCTGGATGGGCGCGACGCTGTTGGGCCTGGGCTGGAACTTCGAACAAGTGCTGACCGCACTGGTGATTCCGGCGGCGTTGGCGACGACGGCGGTGGTGATCAAGGGCATGGTCAGTCATGCAGATGCGACCTGACTGCAGGGTTTTTCAGATCGTTCCCACGCTCTGCGTGGGAATGTCGCCATGGACGCTCTGCGTCCGCCGTTATGTGACGCAGAGCGTCACGGGATGCATTCCCACGCAGAGCGTGGGAACGATCAATCTGATCAAACGCGTAACCGATAGCTAGGCAACAATATGTTCGATTATCGAACGCTTAGTCGATTATCGGATTGTTTGGCGTTTTTTAGAGGCTTAATCTTCAGTCACTCCGGCGCTGCTCATCGCGCCTTTTCTTCCACGTCGGTTTACTGAATTCGGGAGTCCACCCCCATGGCTGAAATCCTTTCGCTGCACGAAGCGGTGAAGCAATTCGTCAACGACGGCGATACCGTCGCGCTCGAAGGCTTCACTCACCTGATTCCAACGGCGGCAGGTCATGAAATCATTCGCCAGGGCAAGAAAGACCTGACCCTGGTGCGGATGACGCCTGACCTGATCTACGACCAGTTGATTGGGGCCGGTTGTGCTCGCAAGCTGATTTTCTCCTGGGGTGGTAACCCGGGCGTCGGTTCTCTGCATCGGTTGCGTGACGCGGTCGAGAAGCAGTGGCCGCATGCGCTGGAAATCGAAGAACACAGTCACGCCGACCTTGCCAATGCCTACGTTGCTGGCGCCTCCGGCCTGCCGTTCGCGGTATTACGGGCCTACGCCGGTTCCGACTTGCCGAAGGTCAACCCGCTGATTAAAAGCGTGACCTGCCCGTTCACCGGAGAAGTGCTGGCGGCGGTGCCTTCGGTGCGCCCGGACATCACGGTGATCCATGCCCAGAAAGCCGACCGTAAAGGCAACGTCCTGCTCTGGGGCATCCTCGGCGTGCAGAAAGAAGCGGCACTGGCGGCCAAACGCTGCATCGTCACCGTCGAAGAAATCGTCGACGACCTGAAGGCACCGATGAATGCCTGTGTCTTGCCGACTTGGGCCCTGAGCGCTGTGTGCCACGTGCCAGGCGGCGCACATCCGTCCTACGCCCACGGTTACAGCGAGCGTGACAACCGTTTCTACCAGGCTTGGGACCCGATTGCCCGCGACCGTGAAACCTTCACCGCCTGGATCAACGAATACATCCATGGCAGCGCTGACTTCAGCGAATTCCAGGCCAAACTGGCCCGCGCTTCGGAGGCTAAATAATGGCTTACACCACCAATGAAATGATGACCGTCGCCGCCGCCCGCCGTTTGAAGAACGGCTCTGTGTGCTTCGTCGGCATCGGTCTGCCTTCCAAAGCAGCCAACCTGGCGCGGTTGACCTCCTCGCCGGACGTGGTGCTGATCTACGAGTCTGGCCCGATTGGCGCTAAACCCACTGTACTGCCGCTGTCCATCGGTGATGGCGAGCTGGCGGAAACCGCTGATACCGTCGTGCCGACCGGTGAGATTTTTCGCTATTGGTTGCAGGGTGGGCGCATCGACGTTGGCTTTCTCGGTGCCGCGCAGGTTGACCGCTTCGGCAACATCAACACCACCGTGGTGGGCGACTATCACCAGCCAAAAGTCCGCCTGCCCGGTGCTGGCGGTGCGCCAGAAATCGCCGGTTCCGCGAAAAGCGTGCTGATCATCCTCAAGCAATCGGCCCGTTCGTTTGTCGACAAACTCGACTTCATTACCTCGGTCGGCCATGGCGAAGGCGGCGATTCGCGCAAACGCCTCGGCTTGCCGGGCGCCGGGCCGGTGGGGATCATTACCGACCTGTGCATCATGGAACCGGAAGCTGTCAGCCACGAATTCGTGGTCACCGCACTGCACCCTGGCGTGACCCGTGAGCAGGTGATCGCGGCTACCGGTTGGGCCATTCGCTTCGCCGATCAGGTTGAACACACCGCCGAACCGACCGAGGTCGAGCTGACCGCCTTGCGCGATCTTGAAGCGCGTACCGCAGCCGCCCACGGCCAAGCACCGGGAGAAGCCTGATGCGCGAAGTCTTTATCTGTGACGCGATCCGTACCCCCATCGGCCGTTTCGGTGGTGGTCTGTCGGCCGTGCGCGCTGACGACCTGGCCGCCGTGCCGATCAAGGCGTTGATGGAACGCAACCCCTCGGTGGACTGGAGCGCGGTGGACGAAGTGTTTCTCGGCTGCGCCAACCAGGCTGGCGAAGACAACCGCAACGTCGCGCGCATGGCCTTGCTGTTGGCCGGTTTGCCGGAGAGTATTCCGGGCGTGACGCTCAACCGTCTCTGCGCTTCGGGCATGGACGCCATCGGTACGGCCTTTCGGGCGATTGCCAGTGGCGAGATGGAGTTGGCGATTGCCGGTGGCGTCGAGTCAATGTCCCGCGCACCGTTCGTCATGGGCAAGGCTGATGCGGCCTTCTCGCGCAACATGAAGCTGGAGGACACCACCATCGGCTGGCGCTTTATCAACCCGTTGATGAAGGCCCAATACGGCGTCGATGCGATGCCGCAGACCGGCGACAATGTCGCCGATGATTACCGGGTTTCCCGCGCCGATCAGGACGCCTTCGCCCTGCGCAGTCAGCAACGTACCGCGGCGGCACAAGCCGCCGGATTCTTCGCTGAAGAAATCGTCCCGGTGCGTATTGCCCACAAGAAGGGCGAGACTGTGGTCGAGCAGGACGAGCACCCACGTGCCGACACCTCGCTGGAAACCCTGAGCAAACTCAAACCGGTGAACGGTCCGGATAAAACCGTCACCGCGGGCAACGCTTCGGGCGTCAATGACGGTGCGGCGGCATTGATTCTGGCCTCGGCGGAAGCCGTGAAGAAACATGGCCTGACTGCTCGGGCCCGGGTGTTGGGCATGGCCAGTGCCGGTGTCGCACCACGGGTAATGGGCATCGGCCCGGTGCCGGCGGTGCGCAAATTGACCGAGCGCCTGGGTCTGGCCGTCAGCGATTTTGACGTGATCGAGCTCAATGAAGCCTTCGCCAGCCAGGGTTTGGCGGTGTTGCGTGAACTGGGTCTGGCCGATGACGCTGCGCAGGTCAACCCGAACGGCGGTGCTATCGCTTTGGGCCATCCGTTGGGCATGACCGGTGCGCGATTGGTGCTGACCGCTTTGCATCATCTGGAAAAGACTGGCGGCAAAAAAGGCCTGGCGACCATGTGTGTCGGCGTGGGGCAGGGTCTGGCCTTGGCGATCGAGCGCGTTTGACAGGTCGCTGCTGACTTACAAGAAAAGAGGAATGATCGATGACTGACAAGCCTGGTTACCGTCGCCCCCAAGCGGGCACCCAGCCGGAGTATCTGCACCCGGCTTACAAATCCACCAACAGTCGCTCGCCGTCCAAACCGTTGGTGTTTTTGCCTCATTCGTTGTCGGAAATCACCGGCCCGACTATCGGTGCTGATTACCTGCAAGACCAGGATAACGACCTCACCGCCCAGCACCAGGGCGAGCCACTGGGTGAGCGGATCATCATTCACGGCCGCGTACTGGATGAAGATGGCCTGCCGGTGCCAGGGATCTTGCTGGAAATCTGGCAGGCCAATGCCGCCGGTCGCTACAACCATGAGCGCGATCTGCACGATGCACCGCTGGACCCGAACTTCACCGGCACCGGACGCACCGTCACCGACGCGGATGGCTGGTACCAGTTCCAGACCATCAAGCCTGGCGCCTACCCTTGGGGCAACCACCACAACGCGTGGCGCCCGGCGCATATCCATTTTTCGCTGTTCGGCCCGAGCATCCTCACCCGCCTGGTGACCCAGATGTATTTCCCCGGCGATCCGCTGCTGGCCTATGACCCGATCTACAACTGCGTACCCGATACCCGCGCCAAAGAGCGCTTGATCGCCAGCTTCGACCTGGAAAAAACCATCCCTTCCTATGCCCTCGGTTATCGCTGGGACATCGTTTTGCGCGGCCGCGAAGCCACGCCGATGGAGAAATAAGATGACGCTCAATGCGACCACTTCACACACCGTCGGCCCGTACTACCACATCGGTCTGACCTGGCTGAACCGTGAGGACATGACGACGCCCGAGACATTGGGCGAGCGCGTGGCGATCACCGGGCAGGTCGTCGATGGCAATGGCGACTTCGTCAATGACGCGATGCTGGAAGTCTGGCAAGCCAACGCTGCCGGCAAGTACGACCATGTCGAAGACGATCAGGACAAAGCCCTGGACCCGAATTTCGGAGGTTTTGGCCGGGTGCCGGTGGATGCCGAAGGGCGCTTCCGTTTCACCACCATCAAACCAGGCACGGTACCGGGCCTCAATGGCACGACCCAGGCGCCGCATCTGGTGGTGCTGGTGTTCGCTCGCGGGCTGGTCAAACACTTGCTGACGCGCATCTACTTCGACGGCGAACCGGCCAACGCAGCCGACCCGCTGCTCGAATGTGTCCCGGCAGAGCGTCGCCGTACGCTGCTGGCCAAGGCGGATGCGTCAGGCACTTATCAGTGGAACGTGATCCTGCAGGGGACGGATGCCGAGACGGTGTTTTTCGATTACTGAGTGATCGTTCCCACGCTCTGCGTGGGAATGCCGCCATGGACGCTCTGCGTCCGCTCTTGTAACGCAGAGCGTCACGGGAATGCATTCCCACGCGCGAGCGTGGGAACGATCTCTCAGCCAATACGGAATGGGGCTGTTGCAAAGTATGTCTAGACTCACACTGTCCCCAAAGAGTGAAAAACCATGACAACAATGACTAGCTACTACACGGGCGAAGAACGCAACAAAAGGATCTTTGCGATCATCGGTGCCTCTTCCGGTAACCTGGTCGAATGGTTCGACTTCTATGTCTACGCTTTTTGCGCGATCTATTTCGCTCCGGCATTTTTCCCGTCTGACGACCCCACGGTGCAGTTGCTCAATACCGCTGGCGTGTTTGCCGCCGGGTTCCTGATGCGTCCTATCGGTGGCTGGCTGTTCGGTCGAGTGGCTGACAAGCACGGGCGCAAGAATTCCCTGATGATCTCGGTGCTGATGATGTGTGCCGGTTCATTGGTCATCGCTTTTCTGCCGACTTATCACTCGATCGGCGCCTGGGCGCCAGCGTTGCTGCTGGTGGCTCGGTTGTTTCAGGGGTTGTCGGTGGGCGGTGAATACGGCACCACCGCGACCTATATGAGTGAAGTCGCGCTCAAGGGACAGCGCGGCTTCTTCGCGTCATTTCAGTATGTGACCTTGATCGGCGGACAACTGTTGGCGGTCTCGGTGCTGGTGATCCTGCAGCAGATCCTCAACGAAGACGAACTGCGCGCCTACGGCTGGCGGATTCCGTTCGTGATCGGTGCGATTGCGGCGCTGATTTCTCTATTCCTGCGTCGCTCGTTGAAAGAGACCACCAGCAAGGAAATACGCGAAGACAAGGACGCTGGCAGCATCGCCGCGTTGTTCCGCAATCACACAGCGGCTTTTATTACAGTGCTCGGTTACACCGCCGGTGGCTCGCTGATTTTCTACACCTTCACGACCTATATGCAGAAGTACCTGGTCAACACCGCCGGTATGCAAGTCAAGACGGCCAGTTACATCATGACCGGCGCGCTCTTCCTTTATATGTGCATGCAGCCGTTTTTCGGCATGCTCGCCGATAAAATCGGCCGGCGTAACTCGATGCTCTGGTTCGGCGCGCTGGGCACGCTGTTCACCGTGCCGATTCTGTTGACCCTGAAGACTGTCACCAACCCGTTCCTGGCCTTTGTGCTGATCACCCTGGCGTTGTCGATTGTGAGTTTCTACACCTCCATCAGCGGATTGGTTAAAGCCGAAATGTTCCCGACCCAGGTTCGGGCGTTGGGAGTAGGGCTGGCGTATGCAGTGGCGAACGCGATTTTCGGTGGCTCGGCGGAATACGTTGCCCTGGGGTTGAAAACCATGGGCATGGAAAACACCTTCTACTGGTATGTCACGTTGATGATGGCGGTGGCCTTCCTGTTCAGTTTGCGCCTGCCGAAACAGGCGGCTTATTTGCATCACGATCTTTGATCTGTCTGCGTGTGCCCGTTTCGGGGGCACGCCTCGAAGGGATTGTCTATGAGTGAACGACCGAGCAATCAATTGTTCGATGCCTATTTCACTGCCCGCGATATGCGTGAAGTGTTCTGCGATCAAGGCCGGGTTCAGGCCATGCTCGATTTCGAAGCCGCATTGGCCCGGGCCGAGGCGCGGGTTGGACTGATTCCTCAGTCCGCTGTCGCGCCGATTGAAGCGGCGTGCCGCGCTGAACATTACGACTTCTTCGCACTGGGAGAGGCGATTGCCACCGCGGGGAATTCGGCGATCCCGCTGGTCAAGGCATTGGGAAAACAGATCGCCGCCCATGACGCCGATGCTGAGCGTTATGTGCATTTGGGTGCCACCAGTCAGGACGTGATGGACACCGGTTTAGTGTTGCAACTGCGCAGCGGCTTGCAGCTGATTGACCGCGAATTGGCGCTACTCGGCGAAATCCTGGTGGCCCAGGCCGAACGTTATGTGGCCACACCGCTGGCTGGGCGCACTTGGCTGCAACACGCGACGCCGGTGACCCTGGGCATGAAAATCGCCGGTTGGCTGGGGGCCGTGACCCGTAGCCGGCAACGATTGCAGGAACTCAAGCCGCGCCTGCTGGTGCTGCAATTCGGCGGTGCTTCCGGGACCCTCGCGGCCTTGGGTGAGCAGGCCATGCCGATTGCCGAGGCGCTTGCGCAAGAGCTGCAGCTGACGCTACCGGAACAGCCTTGGCACACCCAGCGCGATCGTCTGGTGGAGTTCGGGGCGGTGCTGGGGCTGATCGCTGGCAGTTTGGGCAAGCTCGGTCGCGATATCAGTCTGTTGATGCAGACCGAGGCTGGCGAAGTGTTCGAACCGGCGGCGCCGGGCAAGGGCGGTTCATCGACCATGCCGCACAAACGCAATCCGGTGGGGGCTGCGGTGCTGATCGGTGCCGCGACTCGCGTGCCGGGTTTACTGGCGACGCTGTTCAGCGCAATGCCCCAGGAACATGAGCGCAGCCTGGGGCTGTGGCATGCCGAATGGGAAACCCTGCCGGAAATTTGCTGCCTGGTATCCGGTGCCTTGCAGCAAGCCTTGCTGGTGGCCGAAGGGTTGGAGGTCGATGCCAGGCGAATGGCGAAAAACCTCGACCTGACTCAGGGCCTGGTGCTGGCCGAAGCGGTGAGTATCGTCCTCGCCCAGCGTGTGGGCCGCGATAAGGCTCACCATCTGCTTGAACAATGCTGCAAGCGGGCGGTAGCCGAGCAGCGTCATTTGCGCGCGGTGCTCGGCGATGAGCCGCAAGTGACCGCTGAGCTCTCGGCCGATGAACTTGATCGTCTGCTGGACCCTGCCCATTACCTCGGTCAGGCCCGTACCTGGGTCGAGCGAGCGGTGGCTGAACATTTTGCTTTGAGTGCCTGAAGGAGACTGCTGTGGGATTCGTACAACTCGCCGATGGCGAACTGAACTACCAACTCGATGGCCCGGAAGATGCGCCGGTGCTGGTGCTGTCCAACTCGCTGGGCACCGATCTGCACATGTGGGACATCCAGATCCCGGCCTTTGCCGAGCATTTCCGGGTGCTGCGTTTCGACACCCGCGGCCACGGTCGTTCGCTGGTCACGCCAGGGCCTTACAGCATCGAACTATTGGGCCATGATGTGTTGGCGCTGCTGGATGCGTTGCATATCGAGCGTGCGCATTTCTGTGGTTTGTCCATGGGCGGGCTGATTGGCCAGTGGCTGGGGATCAATGCCGGTGAGCGTCTGCGCAAACTGGTGGTGTGCAACACCGCAGCGAAAATCGGTGATCCTTCGGTGTGGAACCCACGGATCGAAACCGTGCTGCGCGACGGCCCGGCGGCGATGGTTGCTTTGCGCGATGCCTCGATTGCCCGCTGGTTCACTCCTGACTTCGCTGAGGCTAATGCGCAGCAGGCCAAACAGATCACCGACATGCTCGCCGCCACTTCACCGCAAGGCTATGCAGCCAACTGCGCGGCGGTGCGGGATGCCGATTTCCGCGAGCAGTTGTCGTCGATCAAGGTACCGACGCTGGTGATTTGCGGCACTGAAGATGCGGTTACGCCGCCGTCGGGCGGGCACTTTATTCAAGAGCAGGTGCAGGCTGCCGAATACGCCGAGTTCTATGCCGCGCACCTGTCCAACGTCCAGGCTGGCGCTGCGTTCAGTGACCGGGTATTGGCCTTTCTATTGGCCGAAAAGCGTATCTGAGGAGCTGCTCGTGGACGAGAAACAACGTTATGACGAAGGCCTGCAAGTGCGTCGCGCGGTCCTCGGCGATGCCCATGTCGACCGTAGCCTGAATGCGCTGACAGAGTTCAACTCGGAGTTTCAGGAAATGATCACCCGCCATGCCTGGGGTGATATCTGGACCCGCCCGGGCCTGCCTCGGCATACCCGCAGTCTGATCACCATCGCGATGCTGATCGGTATGAATCGCAATGAAGAACTCAAGCTGCATCTACGCGCCGCCGCGAGCAACGGCGTGACCCGCGCCGAGATCAAGGAAGTGCTGATGCAGAGCGCTATCTATTGCGGCATTCCAGCCGCCAACGCGACTTTTCATCTGGCTGAATCGGTGTGGGATGAGTTGGGGGTTGAATCGCGGGAATAGCCCGGGATTTGATTGAGCGGTAAATCGCTATCGCGGGCGAGCCTCGCTCCTACATGATCGGCATCGACACACGCCTGTGTGAACGAATCCCTGTAGGAGCGAGGCTTGCCCGCGATAGCGTTTTGGGTCTTACAGCAGACTGATCGGGTAGCTGACGATCACTCGGTTCTCGTCGAACTCGTTGTTACTGAAGTCGCGACGGATGGTCGAGTTGCGCCATTTGAGGTTAAGGCTTTTCAGGGCTCCACTTTGCACGGTATAGCCCAGTTCGGTCTCGCGACCCCATTCCTTGCCATCGGTGATGGTCCCGGTATGCACATTGTCGCCGCTGATGTAGCGGTTCATCAGGGTCAGGCCGGGCACGCCGAGGGCGGCGAAGTTGTAGTCGTGGCGCAGCTGCCAGGACTTTTCCTTGGCGTTGTCGTAGCTTGAGTTGTAGCTGTCGTTGGCCAGGGTGCCGCCGCTGGTGCCGTTGACCCGCATCCAGGCGTTGTCGCCGGTGACTTTCTGCAGGCCGACATAGAAGGTGTTGCCGCCGTACTTGGCCGAGAACAGTCCGGACCAGGTCTTGTTGTCCAGATCGCCGGCCCGGGCGCTGCCGTCCTCCTTGCCATAGAAGAAGCCCAGGTTGGCCCCCAGGGTCCAGTCGCCCAAGGGCTGAGTGTGCACCAGGTTGAGGTATTGCTGGCTGTAAATGTCCTTGAGTTCGGCGTTCCACAGACCGATCTGGGTGCGTTTTTCATTGAAGGCGTATTCGGCGCCCTCAAAGTTGAAGCGGTCGGAAGTGAATGCCGCTTTGCCGGTCATCGACATGTTGCTCATGCTGCTGTCGTCACGCGGACTGTTGGCGCGGAACTGGCCGCCGTAGAGGGTCAGGCCGTCGATTTCCTTCGAGGTGATCTGACCACCACGGAACGTCTGGGGCAACGAACGACCATCGTCCGAACGCAGGATCGGCAAGACCGGCATCCATTCGCCGACTTTCAGTTCGGTCTGGGAAAGCTTCGCCTTGAAGGCCACGCCCAGGCGGCCAAAGTCATCGGCCGGGCGGCCATCGTGATCGAGCGGCAGCAACTGCGTACCGCCGGTGCCGCGGCCGCCGTCGAGTTTCAGCGAGTACAGGCCGAGCACGTCCATGCCGAAACCGACGGTGCCCCGGGTGAACCCGGACTTGGCATCGAGGATGAAGCTCTGAGTCCACTCTTGGGCCATGCCCTGAGTCTTGGTCGGGTTGGTGAAGTTGCGATTGATGTAGAAATTGCGCAGGTTCAGGTTGACCTTGGCGTCTTCGAGAAAGCCGGATTCCTCGGCCATGACCGGCAATGCCGCGCTCGCCAGCGCTATGGCCAGCAGAGCGTGAGGAGTGGCTGGGAGGGAGGTGAATGGCTTCATGTGATCGGGCTCTCTAATTGTTAGGGGTGAAGCAGGGCGCTGCCGCAACGTCGGGTAGCAGACAAAAGTGTCGAACTGAAGGAACGGGTGGGGTGGATCAGCCAGAGCGGGCAGGGCGCAGGGTCATGGTGTCAAACCTGTTGTTATTGGTTTTTGTAGGTGCGGGGGAATGGTGCGTTGGATGGTTAGAGCGATTCAATTGGCTGTGGCGGGTTTTGGGCGATAATCGAACGGAAGAAAAATGGGCGCCAAGGCATAAAAATCCGGAATCCTCATGGGTGTCCGGATTTTTTGTTGTTCCCCCGGAACGGGTTCAGAAGTACCGACTTTCTCGACGGGGAAGGGGCGGCGTAATCAGTGTTTTTGCTTGTCTGTCCGCGCGGACAAATCGTGCAAATGGCGCTTTGATAACGCGAGGAAACGGGGGGTAGGGCCGATGTCTTCGTAGAGCGGATCACCTTCTTCGTCGGTGGCGACTACATGCGAGCCTTTGACGTAGGGAAAGCTCGCTTCGAGTTCTTCCAGCGCGGCGCCGATCAGTTCACCGAGCAGTTCTTCGGGTTGCCGTTTGGGGTACATCTCGGTAATCGCCGCCAGGCGTGCGGCGGCTTCTACGTCCAGACGGATCGTGTAGCCGGTCTTGGTCAAGCGACCTTTGGCATTTTCTTCCCAATGTTGGGCGAGCTCACGGATTTTCATAGCGACCTCTATGATCACCTGCTCGTGGCAGGCAGTGATGAGTGACCGGCGAGGGCCGGTGATCAGCCGTTGTACGGCATACATTCAGACTAGCTCTATCGCGCAATGTTTGAAGTCGATTCGTCGCAGGCTTGTAAGAACGTGGCGCGAGCGGCACTCTTGAGCCTTCCGAGCCGCCCCGAGTCTGCTGGAGAACACGTAGATGACCGATATTGATGCGCGCTTGCGCGAAGATGTTCACCTGTTGGGTGAGCTGTTGGGCAACACTATCCGTGAACAGTACGGGGAGGGGTTTCTCGACAAGATCGAGCAAATTCGCAAGGGGGCCAAGGCGGATCGCCGTGGCTCGGCGGACGCCGAACTGAGCGCCAGCCTGAACCAGTTGAGCGAGGACGAGTTGCTGCCGGTGGCGCGCGCGTTCAATCAGTTTCTGAACCTGGCCAACATTGCCGAGCAGTATCAGTTGATCCATCGGCGCGACGAGTCGCAACCGGCACCGTTCGAGTCGAGGGTGTTGCCAGAGTTGCTCGCACGTTTGCGCGCAGAAGGGCATGGCGCCGAGTCGCTGGCCCGACAGTTGGGGCGACTGGAAATCGAACTGGTGTTGACCGCGCATCCGACCGAAGTCGCGCGGCGCACCCTGATCCAGAAGTACGATGCCATCGCAGCCCAACTGGCGGCGCAGGATCACCGCGATCTGACCACCGCCGAGCGCGAGCAGATTCATCAGCGCTTGCAGCGGTTGATCGCCGAAGCCTGGCACACCGAAGAAATCCGCCGCACCCGACCGACCCCGGTAGATGAGGCCAAGTGGGGTTTTGCGGTGATCGAGCATTCGCTGTGGCAGGCGATCCCCAACTACATGCGCAAGGCTGACCAGGCGTTGCATGCTGCCACGGGCTTGCGTTTGCCGCTGGAAGCAGCGCCGATTCGCTTCGCGTCGTGGATGGGCGGCGACCGTGACGGCAACCCGAATGTCACGGCGCCGGTCACCCGCGAGGTGCTGCTGTTGTCGCGCTGGATGGCCGCCGACCTGTACCTGCGCGATATCGATCACCTGGCCGCCGAGCTGTCGATGCAGCAGGCCAGCGACGAATTACGCGCCAGGGCCGGGGAGAGTGCAGAACCTTATCGCGCGGTGCTCAAACAGTTGCGTGAGCGCCTGCGGGCGACCCGCAATTGGGCGCACGCGTCCCTGAACGGTGCGTCGGTGGCGGGCACCGACGTCTTGCAAAACAACCGTGACCTGCTCGACCCGCTGGAACTCTGCTATCAGTCGCTGCATGAGTGCGGCATGGGCGTGATAGCCGATGGTCCGTTGCTCGATTGCTTGCGCCGGGCCGTGACCTTCGGGTTGTTCCTGGTGCGTCTGGACGTGCGCCAGGACTCCTCGCGGCATTCGGCGGCCATGACCGAAATCACCGACTACCTCGGGCTGGGGCGTTATGGCGACTGGGGCGAGGAGGAGCGCGTCGCCTTCTTGATGCGTGAACTGAGCAATCGGCGGCCATTGCTGCCGGCGCATTTCAAACCCTCGGGCGAGACGGCCGAGGTGCTGGCGACCTGCCGGGAAATCGCTGCCGCGCCTGCGGCCTCCCTTGGCTCCTATGTGATCTCCATGGCAGGCGCCGCGTCCGACGTGCTCGCGGTACAACTGCTGCTCAAAGAGGCCGGAGTGTTGCGGCCGATGCGTGTGGTGCCGTTGTTCGAAACCCTCGCTGACCTGGATAACGCCGGCCCGGTGATCGAGAAGCTGTTGCTCCTGCCGGGCTACCGCTCGCGGTTGCAGGGACCGCAGGAGGTGATGATCGGCTACTCCGATTCGGCCAAGGATGCCGGCACTACGGCGGCGGCCTGGGCGCAATATCGCGCGCAGGAGCGGCTGGTGGACATCTGCCGCGAGCAGCAAGTCGAGCTGTTGCTGTTTCATGGTCGTGGCGGCACCGTGGGGCGCGGCGGTGGCCCGGCCCATGCGGCGATTCTGTCGCAACCGCCGGGGTCGGTGGCCGGGCGTTTCCGCACCACCGAGCAAGGTGAAATGATTCGTTTCAAGTTCGGTTTGCCAGACATCGCCGAGCAGAACCTCAATCTATACCTGGCTGCGGTACTGGAAGCCACCTTATTACCACCTCCGCCACCAGAACCGGCCTGGCGGGTGTTGATGGACGAATTGGCGGCAGATGGGGTCAGTGCCTATCGCGCAGTGGTGCGGGACAATCCCCAGTTCGTCGAGTATTTCCGCCAGTCGACACCGGAACAGGAGTTGGGCCGTTTGCCATTGGGCAGTCGTCCGGCTAAACGTCGCGCGGGGGGGATCGAAAGTTTGCGGGCGATCCCGTGGATCTTCGGCTGGACCCAGACGCGCTTGATGCTTCCTGCCTGGCTGGGTTGGGAAGCGGCCTTGAGCAAAGCCCTGGAGCGTGGTGAAGGCGATCTGCTGGCGCAGATGCGTGAGCAGTGGCCATTCTTCCGCACGCGCATCGATATGCTGGAGATGGTCCTGGCCAAGGCCGACGCGGATATCGCCCGTTCTTATGACGAGCGATTGGTCGAGCCGCAATTGCTGCCTTTGGGGGCGCATTTACGCGACCTATTGTCGCAGGCCTGTGGCGTGGTGTTGGGTTTGACCGGCCAGTCGCAGCTACTTGCACATAGCCCTGAGACCCTTGAGTTCATCCGTCTGCGCAACACTTACCTGGACCCACTGCATCTATTACAGGCTGAATTGCTGGCGCGTTCCCGGCAACAGGACGCGGTGCAGGGCAGCCCGGTGGAGCAGGCGTTGCTGGTGTCTGTGGCGGGGATTGCCGCTGGTTTGCGCAATACCGGCTAAGGTTTTTTCGGCTGTGTCAGTGACTTGGCGCGTCACCCTGGCGCTCGCTTCGAGAGGAGTGAGCGCTGCTGCCAGGCGACAGTTTGTTATTGGGTTGCGACTTGGTACACCTCCTCGAAAGGGCAACATGAGCGTGGGTTGTTGCTACTTTCGGCGGCTTGTGTGGTCCGTGCCTGCTGTGTATCTTGATCAGCCTTTGGCCGTTTGGGCGGTCACGACCCTATTTTTGGGATTGGCCCCACGAGGCGAATCCGACGTTATCTAAATAAAAAATTGAGGAGCACATCGATGCGCGTAATTCTGCTGGGAGCTCCCGGGGCCGGTAAGGGTACTCAGGCTAAGTTCATCACCGAAAAATTCGGCATCCCGCAAATCTCCACCGGCGACATGCTGCGTGCTGCCGTCAAAGCCGGCACCGAGCTGGGCCTGATCGCCAAGAGCGTGATGGACAGCGGCGGCCTGGTGTCCGATGACCTGATCATCAATCTGGTCAAAGAGCGCATCAGTCAGGCTGACTGTGCCAACGGTTTCCTGTTCGACGGCTTCCCGCGCACCATTCCGCAGGCCGAAGCACTGGTCAAGGCCGGTGTCGAGCTGGATCACGTGGTTGAAATCGCCGTCGATGACGAAGAAATCGTTCAGCGTATCGCCGGTCGTCGTGTACACGAGGCCAGCGGCCGCGTTTACCACACCGTCTACAACCCGCCGAAAGTGGCTGGCATAGACGACGTCACTGGCGAAGAGCTGGTGCAGCGCAAAGACGACACTGAAGAAACCGTGCGTCATCGTCTGTCGGTCTACCATGCCCAGACCAAGCCGCTGGTGGACTTCTACCAGAAGCTCGCCGACGCTCAAGGCAAGCCGAAGTACAGCCACATCGCTGGCGTTGGCTCCGTTGAAGCGATCACTGGCAAGGTGCTTGAAGCGCTGAGCCGATAAGTCTGATTTTGCTTTACGTTCAACGGCCCGCTTGCGGGCCGTTGTTGTTTATACTGGCGCACTTTTTTTCACTCTGACGGAAACATCGATGAGCACCTTGCTGGCCCTGGACACCGCGACTGAAGCTTGCTCCGTTGCCTTGCTGCATGACGGCAAGGTCACGAGCCATTACGAGGTGATCCCGCGTCTGCATGCGCAGAAGCTTTTGCCGATGATCAGGGATCTGCTGGCCGAGGCGGGGACTACTTTGCAGGCGGTCGACGCAATTGCTTTTGGCCGTGGGCCGGGTGCGTTTACCGGTGTGCGGATCGCCATCGGCGTGGTTCAGGGCCTGGCCTTTGCTCTGGAGCGTCCGGTGTTGCCGGTCTCGAATCTGGCGGTGTTGGCTCAACGTGCATTTCGCGAGCATGGCGCAAGCCAGGTCGCTGCGGCCATCGATGCACGAATGGATGAGGTGTATTGGGGCTGCTACCGCGAAACGGCCGGCGAAATGCGCCTGGTCGGCGCTGAAGCGGTACTGCCACCCGAGGTGGCAGCCTTGCCGGCCGATGCCAATGGCGAGTGGTTTGGCGCGGGTACCGGTTGGGGTTATGCCGAGCGGATTGCGGTTAGCCTGACGGGGCAGGACGCGAGCATGCTGCCTCATGCCGAAGATTTGTTGACCCTGGCTCGTTTTGCCTGGGAGCGTGGTGAAGCGATTCCTGCTGACCAGGCGCAGCCGGTGTATCTGCGCGATAAAGTGGCGACGCCGAAAGCGCGGTAACAGCCAATAGGGTGGGCAAACTGTGCGATTTGTAGCAGCTGCCGCCAGGCTGCGTCCGGCCGCGCAGCGCTCGTAAATCCTGCTTCCACGGTTAACCTGAAAAACCGCGGTGCCTGATTTTACGAGCGCTGCGCGGCTGGACGCAGGCTTCGCCAGCTGCTACAGGGGATGTGTGAGCCTGCCAATCGTCAGGTTTGCCCAGCAATTTGCTCCCGCGTTTAAACCTTTTGCATTTTCTGTGCTCTAGTTATCACCAAGGCATTTGCTTAGTCGGCTAGGTGCCGCTAAATTGCCATCACTGATACCGAGCATGCATTTATGCGTATAGACGGCATTTCATCTCAGTCCTACCCCATCAAGCGCAAGCCTCGCAAAGGCAATGTGGTGGTGGACGACTCCCTTGAGGATGGCGAGATTGAACTTCAGTCCGATACGCCGCTCAGCGCACGCCCCCAAGCGTCGGCTGGTCGTACCAGCAATCTTCCCGCCCGCCAGCAAGACATGATTTTCCATCGCGCCATGAGCAAAAGCGTTGCCACAGCCTTGGCCAGCTACCTGACCACTGCCGGCTATGTCGAGTGGGACATGGAAGTGCTGGGGCTCGATCTGCACATTTGATGCTGCTCCCTTATTACCTCGGTTGTCCTTCCTGGAGCGAAAACGCCTGGCGTGAGTACCTGTACCCGCAAAGCGCACGGCCGACGGAGTTTCTCGGTTTGTATTCCCAAGTGTTCAACGCCGTGGAAGGCAACACCACCTTCTATGCGCGTCCCGCTGTCACGACGGTGCAGCGCTGGGCCGAGACCATGCCCGAGCACTTTCGCTTCACCGCCAAATTCCCGGGAGATATCAGCCACGGCGGCGACCTGCGCGAGCAATTGACCGCCGCCGAAAGTTTCCTGCAATTGCTCAGCCCACTCGGTGCGCGCGTCTCACCGCTCTGGCTGCAATTGCCGGCAAGCTTTACACCGCAGCGTCTGGCGGAACTGGCCGGTTTTATCGATGGCCTGGAACGACCGCTGGCGGTTGAAGTACGGCATCGGGAGTTTTTCGCCAAAGGCGATGCCGAACGGATGCTCAACCGGCTTTTGCTCGACCGTGGCGTCGAGCGCATTTGCCTCGATCCGCGAGCCTTGTTCAGTTGCACCTCGAGCGATCCGTCGGTGCTGCATGCACAATCGAAAAAGCCCCAGGTGCCGCCACGTCCGGCAGCCTTCACCCAGTTCCCGCAGGTTCGCTTTATCGGTCATCCCGAGCTTGAGGCTAACGATCCGTTCCTGCTGCCATGGGTGGAGAAAATCGCGGTCTGGATCGAAGAGGGGCGCACGCCCTACATCTTTCTGCACACTGCCGATAATCGCCTGGCCGCCGAACTGGCGCGGCGTTTTCACACAAAGCTAATGGCACGTTTGCCTGGCTTGCCGGCGTTGCCTGAGCTATACAGAGAGCCCGCCGCGGAGCAACTCGGCTTGCTCTGAGGTGGACCAATCCCCTCTTCAGGAGCGAGCAAATGGATGCGCAAACCCTTCGTGCCCAGACTTTCAAGGCACTTCATGAGCGTGACAGCGCTTTCGTGATTCCCAATCCATGGGACGCCGGTTCGGCAAAAATGCTCGCCAGTCTTGGCTATACGGCCTTGGCGACCACCAGTGCCGGTTTTGCATTTTCTCGAGGCCGTCCGGACGGTGCGTTGTCCCTGGACGACACCCTTGAAAACGTCCAGGCGATTGTTGGCGCAACGGATCTCCCGGTCGCGGTCGACCTGGAAAATGGCTTCTCCGACAGCCCTAAGGGTTGCGCCGAGACGATCCTGCGCGCGGCGGCTGCCGGTGTGGTCGGTGGCTCGATTGAAGATGCCACGGGCCATGAGGACGATCCCATCTATTCCTTTGTACATGCTGTCGAGCGGATCGAAGCGTCGGTTGCGGCGGCGCGCAGTCTGCCATTCCCGTTCATGCTGACGGCCCGCGCGGAGAACCTCTTGCATGGCAAGCTTGACCTGCCAGACACCATTCGCCGCTTGCAGGCATTCGCCGAAGCAGGAGCCGATGTGCTTTATGCCCCGGGGCTGCGCACGCAAGAAGAGATCCTTGCAGTGGTCCGGGCCGTGGCGCCCAAACCGGTCAATGTGTTGATGTCCGGTGGTGTCCATCTCACGGTGGCGCAGCTGAGCGACATGGGGGTCAAACGTATCAGTGTCGGTTCTGCGCTGGCGCGTGCGGCCTATGGCGCGTTTTATACCGCCGCTCAGGAAGTTCACGGACGCGGTACCTTTGACTTTGCCGACCATGCCATGCCGTTCGGGCAGATCAATCAACTGTTCAAAGGCTGATTAGCCAGCAGTTGTCGTGCAGTTTCTGACAGTGTCCGGGGCTTGAGTTTCAGGCGGCCAGGCGCAGGTTTTGCAGGATCAGCGGGCGTGCCCAGCCGTTATCGAAGTCGAATTGTTTCTGTTGTTCGGCAAGTTCTGCTGGCAGATACGGGATCGCCGGTTTGTCCAGCAGGTCGAGCTCGAACTCGGCAATCGGCAGGTGCAGCGGGCGGGGTTGCGGCGCCGGGCCGGGTTCGGGCAGTGGTTGGCCGGCGTTCAGCACGATTGGGCGAACCCAACCGCTCTCGAAGTCCTGTTGCTTTTGTTGCGCGGCGATTTCTTCCGGTGGGAACGGGATGGCCGGCTTGTCCGCCAGGTCCATTTCGAACTCGGCAATCGGCAGGAACAACGGCTCTGGCGGGTGGATCCGGGTGTCCTGAACATCGCAATGACGTTGCGTAACGATCTGCGTGAGCAGATCAGTGCCACCGCTTGGCTCGATCGGGCCATCAACCGCAACCAACGTTTTTTCGCCAGCAACACTCGTCGCATCGCCCACCTGGTCGGCTAATGCCCGGGCAAAGAAATCCTGCCACAGGTGACTGACGCCGCTCAGTGCTTGGGAGTTGCGCAGGCTGTAGTCGCCGTAGGGCGAGATAAAGCCTGTGATTGTGCTTTGAATGTCTGACATTTCTCTCGGTCGACGCTCAGCTCTGGCAAAATACCTGATAGTTCTTTTATCGGCAGTTTTTGCCGATCATTAATTTTTTGAGCGTGTTTCCCCATGAGTGAGCAACCAGCGGCCTGCCGCATCAAAGTCCAGGCGCTAGCCGGAGCGTCTGCCGCGCAAGCGGAGCAATGGGCCGAGCGACTCGGTTTGCCATTGCTGATGGACGATGCCGAGTTCGCATTACAGGTCACCGAGCAGGGCTTGCAGCTGCAACAGCTCGGTCCGGATGCACCGGGACCGGTACGGGTGGACTTCGTTGAGGGCGGTGCTGCCCATCGGCGGCTGTATGGCGGCGGCAGTGGCCAGATGATCGCCAAGGCAGTCGGTGTAGCCCAAGGCGTGCGCCCGCGGGTGCTGGATGCCACGGCAGGGCTTGGCAAGGATGCATTTGTGCTGGCCAGTCTGGGGTGCGAAATGAGTCTGATCGAGCGCCAGCCATTGATCGGCGCGTTACTGGAAGATGGTCTGGCCCGTGGGCTTCAGGACTTTGAGGTGGCGCCTATTGTCTCGCGCATGCACTTGCTCAAAGGCAACTCGATCGAGGTCATGCGCAACTGGGAAGGGGAGCCGCCGCAGGTGATCTATCTGGACCCGATGTTCCCGCATCGTGAGAAAACTGCGCTGGTGAAGAAGGAAATGCGTTTGTTCCGACCGCTGGTCGGCGATGATCCTGATGCGCCGGCCTTGCTTGAAGCCGCATTGGCGCTGGCCAGCCACCGAGTCGTCGTCAAGCGCCCGCGCAAGGCGCCTTGCATTGAGGGGCCGAAGCCCAGCCATGCGCTGGACGGTAAATCCAGCCGCTACGATATCTATCCGAAGAAAGCGCTCAAGGCGTAGGCGCCTGCTGATCGTTCCCACGCTCCTGCGTGGGAACGCCTCACTGGACGCTCTTGAATGTGACGCGCAGCGTCACGGGCGGCATTCCCACGCAGAGCGTGGGAACGATCATCAGCAGGCGACAAAGAACTCTTGCTCAAACCCGATAAGCCCGCATAAACAACTCCACCACTTCCCGCACATGCGCCTCGGCGGCTTCATCGCTCAGGGGCGCGCCGCAGCCGTAGAGCAGGCGAAAATTCGCTGCGCCCTTGAGCAGACAGAAAAAATGCTCGGCGGCGTTGAGTGGTTTATCGATGCTCAAAGCGCCGACCTGATCGATCTTCGTCAATAGCCGTTCCATGCCCTGCAGCATGCGCTGCGGTCCGGCCTCGAAAAAAATCTGCGAGAGCTTCGGGTCCTGGCTGCCCAGGGCCATGATCAAACGGTGCAGGTTCACCGATTCGTCGCTGTTGATCAGCAAGTGAAAGCGGCGCGCGATGTTCAGCAGCACATTTTCGATTGGCATGCCGTCCGGCAGCTCGAAGAACAGCGTCGGCAGTTGCTCCTCGCACTTGGCCACCACGGCTGCGGAGAACAGCGTCTCCTTGTCGTTGAAGTGGCTGTAGACCGTGAGTTTCGATACACCGGCCGCTGCCGCGACCGCATCCATGCTGGTGTTCGCATAGCCATTGCTCAGAAACAGATTTTTCGCCGCATCGAGGATGGCCTGGCGCTTTGCCAGGTCTTTAGGGCGGCCGGGACCGCTGGGTGCAGCAAGAGTGTTAGACATTCTTCGCTTTTAATACTGGACTGGTGAGTTTGCTATTAATAACATACTGGTCAGTATAATTATTCAGAGCACCATTAGCGAAAGGTCCTTCACCATGTTCCGCCATGCCTTGTCCCTCGCGTTGCCAGTCAGTCTGGCCTTTTTGTTGTCTGCGTGCGGTCATGAAGAGCCAGCGCAAATCACCGTGCGTCCGGCCATGGTGGTTCAGCCAGAGCCTTCGGCCCAGGCAATGGACAGTTATCCCGGTGAAGTCCGCGCGCGTTACGAGCCGGATCTGGCGTTCCGTATCGGCGGCAAAGTCAGCCGACGACTGGTCGAAGAGGGTGAGCGGGTCAAGGCCAACCAGCCATTGGCAGAGCTCGATCCCCAGGACGTGCGCCTGCAACTGGAAGCGACTCGTGCGCAACTCGCAGCAGCCGAGGCCAATCTGAACCTGGTGCACGCCGAACGTGACCGTTACAAGACCTTGATGGACCGGCAGATGGTCAGCCGCTCGCAGTACGACAATTCAGAAAACCTGTACCGCGCTGGCGTTGCACGGCTCAAGCAGGTCAAGGCCGAGTTTGATGTTTCCAACAATCAGGCCAGCTACGCCGTACTGCGTGCACCACAGGATGGCGTGGTCGCCAGGCGCGCGGTCGAGGTCGGGCAAGTGGTGTCGGCCGGGCAGACGGTCTTCACGCTGGCCGCCGATGGCGAGCGGGAAGTGCTGATCAGCCTGCCGGAACAGAACGTTGGCCGCTTCAAGGTCGGTGAGGACGTTTCGGTGGAGCTGTGGACGCAACCGGGTCAGCAATTCGCCGGGCGTATTCGCGAACTGTCACCGGCCGCCGATCCAAAGTCCCGGACCTTTGCCGCCCGCATCACCTTCACCGCCGGTAAAGTTGCGGCCGAACTCGGCCAGAGTGCCCGGGTATTCATTCAGGCCGCGGGTGTCGTGCCGCTGTCGGTGCCGCTCTCGGCACTCACCGCAGAAAACGGCGCGACCTACGTCTGGGTCGTCGGCGCCAACAATACCCTCAAGCGTGCTCCGGTACGGGTTGGTGCATTCGGCGAAAAAACCGTGCCGGTCCTTGAAGGCCTGAACGCCAATGATTGGGTGGTGGCGGCGGGTGTGCACGTGCTTCACGAGGGCCAGCAAGTGCGTCCGGTGGATCGCTCCAATCGCGTGGTGAATCTGGCGGTCAAGGAGTAGTCCCCGATGGGTTTCAATCTTTCCGAATGGGCGCTGCGCAATCGCCAGATCGTGCTGTTCCTGATGCTGTTGCTGGCAGTCGTCGGCGCGTTGTCCTACACCAAGCTGGGCCAGAGCGAAGACCCGCCGTTCACCTTCAAGGCCATGGTGATTCGCACCAACTGGCCGGGTGCTACGGCTCAGGAAGTGTCGCGGCAAGTCACCGAGCGCATTGAAAAGAAGCTGATGGAAACCGGTGAGTACGAACGGATTGTCTCGTTCTCCCGCCCAGGCGAATCCCAGGTGACCTTCATGGCCCGGGACTCGATGCATTCCGCGCAGATCCCCGAGCTGTGGTACCAGGTCCGCAAAAAAATCAGCGATATCCGCCAGACCTTGCCGCCGGGTGTTCAGGGGCCGTTTTTCAACGATGAATTCGGCACCACCTTCGGCAATATCTACGCCTTGACCGGCAACGGTTTCGATTACGCGGTGCTCAAGGACTATGCCGATCGCGTCCAGATCCAGCTGCAACGGGTCAAGGATGTCGGCAAGGTCGATCTGTTGGGGCGCCAGGACGAGAAGATCTGGATCGAGCTGTCCAACGTCAAGCTGGCCACCCTCGGGCTGCCATTGGCCGCCGTACAGCAAGCCCTGGAAGAACAGAACGCGGTGTCCACCGCAGGCTTCTTCGAGACCTCAAGCGAACGCTTGCAATTGCGGGTCTCGGGGAGTTTTCAGACAGTACAAGAAATCAAGAACTTCCCGATCCGGGTCGGCGATCGCACATTCCATATCTCCGACGTCGCCGATGTTCACCGTGGCTTCAACGAGCCTGCGGCGCCGCGTATGCGCTTTATGGGCGACGACGCCATCGGCCTTGCTGTAGCGATGAAGGACGGCGGTGACATTCTGGTGTTGGGCAAGGCGCTGGAAGTCGAGTTTGCCCGCATCCAGAAGAATCTCCCGGCCGGAATGGAGTTGCGTAAAGTTTCCGATCAGCCGGCCGCGGTGAAAACCAGCGTCGGCGAATTCGTTCAGGTGTTGATCGAAGCGCTGGCGATTGTGTTGCTGGTGAGCTTCTTCTCCCTCGGTGTGCGCACCGGCATGGTGGTCGCCCTGGCGATTCCGCTGGTGCTGGCGATGACCTTCGCCACCATGTATTACCTGGGGATCGGCCTGCACAAGATTTCCCTTGGTGCGCTGGTACTGGCGTTGGGCTTGCTGGTGGACGACGCGATCATCGCCGTGGAAATGATGGCGATCAAAATGGAACAGGGCTACGACCGGCTCAAGGCCGCCAGCTATGCCTGGACCAGCACCGCGTTCCCGATGCTCACTGGTACGTTGATCACCGCCGCCGGGTTTCTGCCGATTGCCACTGCACAGTCGGGCACTGGCGAATACACCCGTTCGATCTTCCAGGTAGTGACCATCGCATTGCTGGCGTCGTGGATTGCCGCCGTGGTGTTCGTACCTTATCTCGGCGAAAAACTGCTGCCGGACCTTGCGAAGATTCATGCCGCCAAACACGGTACGGGCGGCGCTCATCCAGACCCTTATGGCACGCCGTTCTATCAACGGGTACGGCGGCTGGTGGAATGGTGCGTGCGTCGGCGCAAAACCGTCATTGGCCTGACCATCGTGCTGTTCGTGGCATCGGTGGTGCTGTTTCGCTTCGTGCCGCAACAGTTCTTTCCGGCGTCCGGGCGACTGGAGTTGATGGTCGACCTGAAGCTGGCCGAAGGTGCCTCGCTGAGCAACACCGCCGATCAGGTCAAGCGTCTGGAAGGCCTGCTCAAGGACCGCGCCGGCATCGACAACTATGTGGCCTATGTCGGCACCGGTTCGCCGCGTTTCTATCTGCCGCTGGATCAGCAACTGCCGGCGGCGAGCTTTGCGCAATTTGTCGTGCTGGCCAAGTCCATTGAGGATCGCGAAAGCCTGCGCAGCTGGCTGATTGAAACCCTCAACGAAAAATTCCCGGCCCTGCGTTCACGGGTCACGCGACTGGAGAACGGTCCTCCGGTTGGTTACCCGGTGCAGTTCCGGGTTACCGGCGAGCACATCGAAGAAGTCCGTGCGCTGGCGCGCAAAGTCGCGGCCAAGGTGCGTGAGAATCCCCATGTGGTCAACGTGCATCTGGACTGGGAAGAGCCGAGCAAGGTCATCTACTTGAACATCGATCAGGAGCGCGCACGGGCGTTGGGCGTTAGCACGGCGAACCTGTCGAAGTTTCTGCAAAGCTCGCTCACAGGTGTAAGCGTCAGCCAGTACCGCGAAGACAACGAGTTGATCGAGATTCTGTTGCGCGGCACGCCGCGTGAACGCACCGAACTGACCTTGCTACCAAGTCTCGCGGTGCCGACCGATAACGGTAAAAGCGTGGCCCTGTCGCAGATCGCGACGCTGGAATATGGCTTCGAAGAAGGCATTATCTGGCACCGCAACCGCTTGCCGAACGTGACGGTGCGTGCCGACATCTACGGGCAGGAGCAGCCAGCGAGCCTGGTCCAGCAAATTCTGCCGATCCTGGAACCGATTCGGGCGCAACTGCCGGACGGTTACTTGCTGGATGTCGGCGGAACGGTCGAAGACTCGGCCCGTGGGCAGAACTCGGTCAAGGCCGGCGTACCGTTGTTCGTTGTCGTAGTGCTGACCTTGCTGATGCTGCAACTGCGCAGTTTCTCCCGCACCGCGATGGTGTTTCTCACCGCACCGCTGGGGTTGATTGGCGTCACGTTGTTCCTGTTGGTGTTCCGCCAGCCGTTCGGTTTCGTGGCGATGCTCGGCACCATCGCGCTGTCCGGGATGATCATGCGTAACTCGGTCATTCTGGTGGACCAGATCGAACAGGACATCGCTGCCGGACTGCGGCCATGGCAAGCGATCATCGAGGCCACAGTGCGACGCTTCCGGCCAATCGTACTGACTGCACTGGCCGCCGTATTGGCGATGATCCCGCTGTCACGCAGCGTGTTCTTCGGACCGATGGCGGTGGCGATCATGGGCGGGCTGATTGTGGCCACAGCGCTGACGCTGCTGTTTTTGCCGGCGCTGTATGCGGCGTGGTTCAGGGTGAAGAAAGAGCAGGTCTGATCAAGCGGCACACATTGTGATCATTCCCACGCTCTGCGTGGGAATGCTGCCATGGACGCTCCGCGTCCGCTCTGTATGTGACGCAGAGCGTCACGGGATGCATTCCCGCGCGGGAGTGGGAACGATCAATGCTTGATTCTGTGTTTTCATTGTCTCAATTTTTATAAATATTGAGACAGTGTTGTGTTTGTGCTGTACTCAGAACTCAGTTTTTGGTGTTTTTGAGACAGTAATGGTCAAAAGTCCTCCCGCAAACCCGGACAGCGTTTTCGATCTGTTGGGGACCTCGCCCTACAAAGAAAAACTGCCTGACTATCTGGCATTGCTCAAGCCGCTGGATGATCAGGGGCGATACCTGCCGTTTGACGAGCTGCGTTATCGCTGGGCGCCAGGCCTTGATGCAACGTTGTGCTGGGCACTTGTCAAGAAAGCCCGCTCTGCTCAATATTCCAGCCTTCTGCCGTTGGGTGAACCCACCCAATGGGGCAAGTTCATTCTGACGCCGCTAGCGCACAAGACTCTTTCGACTGTCGACCGCCACGCGAGCACCGCTGCTCTGGAGTACATGACCAGCAGGATCGGTGAGCGAGCGCATTTCAACTATTTGCTCAATGATTTAATCGAAGACGAGGCCATCAGCAGCAGCCAGCTGGAAGGCGCGGCGACTACTACGTTGGTTGCCAAAGATATGCTCAAGCGCAACCGACTGCCGCGTACCCCGGATGAGCGGATGGTTATCGGCAACTACAAGATGATGATCTTTGCCTGGGACAAACGTCATGAGCCGCTGAGTGTCGAGCTGATCGCGCAGCTGCACCGGGTCGGTGTCGAGGGCATCGACGACGGACAATACTCACCGGGCGCATTCAGGGTCAATGACGAGGTTGTCGTTCAGGACGGCGAAGGCAATACGGTCCATACACCGCCACCGGCAGCGGGTATTCAGGCCAGGCTCCACACATTGTCGAATTGGATCAATCAATCCCACAATGACCCCACGCGCAACGATTACCTTCATCCGCTGATCAAGGGGATTGCCCTGCATTTTGCCCTCGGTTACGAACACCCTTTTCGTGATGGCAATGGCCGTGTGGCGCGGGCGTTGTTTTATTGGTTCATGTTCAAGAATGACTTCTCGGCATTCCGCTACATCTCCATCAGCATTCTGTTACGTAATGCGCCGGTGAAATATGGCCGGTCTTATTTGCATACCGAAACGGATGATCTGGATCTGACCTATTTCATCGACTACCAGTGCTCGGTGATTGTCCGTGCAGTGACCGGATTCACATCGGCTTATCAGAAGAGTCTGGCGTATGCCGAAGGGTTTGATCGATGGCTGGAGGAGTCCGGGCTTTTCAAGCAATTGAGCGAAAAACAACGGACTGTGTTTCAGGTGGCCAAAAGCGGTATGGCCAAGGAGTTCACGGCAGTGAATGTGAAGGAAAATCTGGATTGCTCGTACAACACGGCTTCGGCCACGCTGAATGGATTGGTAGAACTGAAAATTTTCGAGAAAAAGAAGCGGGGGCGAGAGTGGGCTTTCTTTCTGCGTGACACGCAGGACATCAAAAAGGCTTGGGCGTAGGCGCTGGCGAAGGTTGCGATCTTTTCGAGGTTTGAAGATCAAAAGATCGCAGGCCGCGCCAGCACCTACGGGCCGCGTAATCGCTCTTCGCTTTCTACAACGAACCAAACACCTTCTTCGCCAGACTGGTGGCCGCTGCCGCCGGGTTCTGGCGGATGGCGGCTTCTTGCTTGCCGATCATTTCGAACAGGCCATTGAGTGCCTGCTCCGTTACATAACCTTCGATATTGGCATTTTTCGCGTCGAGCACACCGAGGGTCGCGGCTTGGCCGGCGAAGGAGTTGTATTGTTTGGCCAGGCCGACCTGATCGGTTGCATGCTTGACGATTGGCAGGAACTTGACGCGAATTTGCTCGCGGCTGGTTTTGCTCAGGTATTGGGTCGCCGAATCCTTGCCGCCGCTGAGAATGCTTTTGGCATCGTCAACGCTCATCTTCTTCACGGCATCGACCAGCAACGCCTGGGCTTGCGGTACCGCAGCTTCAGCCGCTTTGTTCATGCTGGCTTCCAGTTCGTCGACCTGGGCACCCATGCCGAACTGCTTCATTTTCTTGGCAACCTTGCCCAGGTTGCCCGGCAACTCGATCTTCACGTCCGGGTTGTTGCTGAAACCGCCCGGAGTGCCCAGTTGTTTGACGGCGATCTGTGCGCCTTGGGTTAATGCATCCTTGAGCCCACCGGTGGCGTCTTTTTGCGAAAGATCACTCAGAGACAAGGCCAGCGCACTGGCGGAAATCAACAAGCCCGCACACAGGCCGGCGAAGCGAAGGGAAGGACGGAGCATGGCAGCTTCCTTAATCAAGAGAGGGAATTAACGTACTGCGTCGACGCGAATTTTCAACGGCTGTAGATCTTTGCCATTGAGTTGCACGCTGTGGTGTTCGGTTGTAATGAACCTTAGCTTGCCATCCACTTCAATGCGCGCACTGACCGAGTAGCGATGACCGGGTTTGACTTGCACCGGGTCATAGCTGAGGTGGAAGGGCAGAGGCACCTGGCCTTTGATCGGGCCACGCTGTTCGTCCACTACAACGGCAGGTGCGTCGGCGAGGGAAACATCCTGCAGGCTGACGCTCAGGATCGCCGTTGGCGGCAGGGCGATGCGTTGCAGGTAGAACACTTCGCCGTCGAGGCTGGCTTTGGGGGACGGATGCAGGGTCTGGCAGGCTCCGAGCAGGGCAGTGATGGCAAGTAAAGAGAATTTTTTCATCGGGATCTCCATATCGATGGCGCCAGAAGAAGACTGGCGCCTGAAACAATCTAGTCGGTTTGCTGCGGGGCATCGACCTGATCGGCCGCATCTTCACTGCGATGCAACGCTACCTGACGAATCGACAAGCGAATCTCCGCCGGCAATACACGCTTGGCCGCGCCTTCGGCCAGTTCGCCGAGCAGTTCGTGATAGCTCAGTTTGCCGGCCTCATCGCGACGTAGTACGTCGAGATCCAGCAGCGTTTGAATGAAGTGACGGAACAGGCTCTTGTCGAAGAATTCCGGCGCATTCAGGCCATGCAGGATCGACAGGCGCTGGGCCATGACGGTGCACAGGTCTTCCAGTTCTTCGGCGCTGATGCTGTTCTGGCCGCTGTTGAGCAGCAGCGAGATGGCCATGTAGAAGCGTTGCAGGGTCTGGGCGATGCTCCTGGACAACAAGGTCAGCAGCACAAAATGTCGCGAACTCGGTGCCGGGCGCAGATACAGCTCTTTCTCGAAGCGCAATAGACCTTGCTCGACGAACGCTTCCAGCCACTGATCGATCACTGCGTCCAGCTCTTCCAGCGACCAGCGGATGAACAGCTCCGATTGCAGGTACGGATACAGCGCGCGGGTGTAGCGCAGGATCTGCTCGCGACTCATGCGCGAGCTGCTCTGGAAGAAGCTCGCCAGCAGCGCCGGCAGGGCGAAGATATGCAGCACGTTGTTGCGGTAGTAGGTCATCAGGACGGCATTCTGCTCGTCCAGATAAAGGATCTTGCCCAAGGCGTCGCTCTGCTCGGAAAGCAGGTCCATGTCTTTCACATGCTTGATCAGCGCCCGGCCATCGCCTTGCGGCAACGTGGTATGCGGTGAATACGGCACGCGACGCAGCAGCGCCAGATAGAGGTCGAGAACCCGGGCCATAGCGCGGTCGTCGAGGGCCAGCCGGCTGGTGGAAAGCAGCGCCAACGCCACCAGATTGACCGGGTTGATCGCTGCCGCTTCGTTCAAATGCCGGGCCACACGCTCGCCAAGACGGTTGGTGGTTTCGTTCAGCCAGGCCGGACGGAACTGCGGACCCAACTCCTGGGAGCGCCAGTCCGGTTGTTCCTGGTCGAGGAATTCGGCCAGTTTGATCGGTTCGCCAAAGTTGACCGCAACCTGGCCGAATCGCTGCTTGAGCGCGCCGATGACCTTGAAGATGTCGAAGATCGATTCTTTTTTCTTGGTCGCTCCGCGCAACTCACCGAGGTAGGTCCGGCCTTCGAGAACCCGCTCGTAACCGATGTACACCGGGATGAAGACAATCGGCATCCGCGACGAACGCAGAAAGCTGCGCAGGGTGATGGCGAGCATCCCGGTCTTGGGTTGCAGCATGCGCCCGGTACGCGAACGCCCGCCTTCGACGAAGTACTCCACCGGAAAACCTTTGGTGAAGAGGGTGTGCAGGTATTCGTTGAACACTGAGGTGTAGAGCGGGTTGCCCTTGAAGGTGCGGCGCATGAAAAACGCCCCGCCACGGCGCAGCAGGCCGCCGATCACCGGCATGTTCAGGTTGATCCCGGCGGCGACGTGCGGCGGGGTCAGGCCGTTGCGAAACAGCAGATAGGACAGCAGCAGATAGTCGATATGGCTGCGGTGGCACGGCACATAGATCACTTCGTGACCCTGGGCGACGGCTTGCACGCCTTCGATGTGGTTGACCTTGATGCCGTCGTAGATCTTGTTCCAGAACCAGCTCAGCACTACTTCGAGAAAGCGGATCGCGGTAAAGGTGTAGTCCGAAGCGATTTCATTGCCATAGTGCAGCGCTTGAGCCTTGGCTTTCTCCGGGGAGATGTTCTCGCGTTCGGCTTCTTCGAGGATCGCCTGCTTGACCAACGGCTGATTCAGCAGGCCTTTGACCAGATTGCGCCGGTGGGAAATGTCCGGGCCGATCACCGCCGCTTTCAGGTTGCGAAAGTGCACCCGCAGGATGCGCTGGGCCATGCGCACGGTGCGCTCGTGGCCTTTATTGTGTTCGATCAGTTCGCGCAGATGGATGGGCGCGGAGAACTGCACGCGGGTCTTGCGTCCCAGAATCATGATGCTCAACAGGCGGCGCAGACGCCCGGTGACGGCCCAGCTGTCGGCGAACAGCAGCTTCCAGGGGCTCGATTCGCTGTCCGGGGATTGGCCCCAGAATACGCTGACCGGGATGATTTGCGCGTCTTGTGCGGCGTTCTGACTCAAGGCGCTGACCAGTCGGGTCAGTACCGGCGGCGCGCCGCGCTTGTCCTGGCGGCCAAGCCAGTCGGGTTCCGGCGTCAGGTAGAAGAATGCGGCAGGTTCCAGCAGATTGCCCACCGATGCCGGCAACACCGGGCGCGGCAGACCGGCCTTGCCGCATTCAGTGTCGAGCACGGCCAGATCGGTCAGCGATGGGTTTTGCAGGACGTAGAACACCGGACGACTGCGGTCGAGTTTGAGGGTGAAGGACGACTGATTGATCGTCTCCGAGCGAACCCAGAGGTACAACAGTCGGCGCAAGGCGCCAAACACAAGACGGCGGAACGGGGAGCGGGTCATACGGCTTCTGCATGAGTTAAAAAAACCGAGCAGGTGCTCGGGGTCGGTAGTGTGCCGTATTCACCGAAAATCGGCAAAAAAGCGGGAAAGCAAACTTCAATCGAGGGTTTTTATACCGGTCTTGCACTTGATCCCGTTTACCGCAGTATCCGGATCCTGTGTGACAGGCATAAAAAAATCCGGAATCTTTGGCGGATTCCGGATTTTTCGGTGGCTTGTATGGCGTTGGAAACTTTGACGGTTACAGCAAAAACTTCGCGAAATTCACGCCTGTACCGGCCGGGCGCACGTCTTCAAGGAAGGCGTCCTTGTCGGCGCTCAACTCCAGGCTCACGGTAGATTTGCGTTTGCCCTGGTTGCGCACCACCAGGCCTTCCATTTTCTCGCGCAGGAACACCGTCGGCACTTTCAAGTGCAGCAACTGATCGGTGCTCGGGGTGTGCAGCAACAAGTGAATCCACTCGTACTGACCGATGGCCAGGCGGCTGAGGGGAATATCGAACCACCAGATGTTCTTGTTGCGGTTCAGTTCGGTGAAGTGGCAGTTATTGACGCCCAGCACGGCACCGCCGAGTTCCTGGTTTCTGCGGGCAATGGCCTGCGCTTTATTGAGTTTCATAACATTCCTACGGGTTGGATCTTCAGCGCCACGGCCTGAATACGTTGCGCATTCTCGGGGGTTGAGGGGTAAACATAAAGCCAAACCTGCGCACGGCGATGAAATGACGTAATGAAAACAGATGAAACTCTGCGCAATGGCTGCGGGTCAATCTTTACGCCATGACGCTTGGCCTCTGTTTCTAGTGGTAGAAATACCTTGAGTAGCGCCGGCGATGTTTGTGTCGGGCATTGGCGGTCAAACAACGAATTTGTTTCGAAGCGGTCAACTAAGCTACTTTGATGTAGAAAATGGCCTCTGAGTCGCCACCGACTTCAACCCTTATGCGGCGAAAGGAGACGCTATGATTTTTCCGGATTTGAAAGGCTTGCCCCTGCATCGCGTGATGATGCGCACGGTGACGGAGTTCATTAACGACGAGATGTCGACTTATGCTTCGGCACTTGCCTATCAGATGCTGTTCTCGATGTTTCCCTTCCTGCTGTTTCTCATCGCCCTGATCGGTTTCCTGCACCTGCCGGACTTCTTCTCCTGGCTGCGTCTGCAATCGGAACTGGTGCTGCCGCCCCAGGCCCTTGAACAAGTGAACCCGGTGATCGACCAGCTCCAGCAATCCAAGGGCGGGCTGCTCTCGGTGGGTATCGTGATCGCGCTGTGGACTGCGTCCGCCGGCGTGCGGCTGATGATGAGCGCCATGAACGCCGCTTACGACGTGGTCGAAGGGCGCCCGATATGGAAGCGCTTCCCGCTGTCGATTTTCTACACCATCGGCATCGCCGGGATGCTCCTGGTCGCCGCCGCGTTGATGGTCATGGGCCCGAAAGTGATGGGCTGGCTGGCGGGGCAAATCGGCATGGAGGACTTTGTCGTCACAATCTGGACCATTCTGCGCTGGCCGTTGGTCGTCTTGCTGCTGATGGTCTCCGTGGCATTGATGTATTACGCCATGCCGGACGTGAAACAGAAATTCCGCTTGATCACCCCGGGATCGGTGCTGGCGGTGGTGGTGTGGATCATCGCCTCTCTGGGTTTTGGCTATTACGTGAAAACCTTCACCGATTACAACGCCATGTATGGCAGTATCGGTGCGATCATCGTGTTGCTGCTGTACTTCTATATTTCTGCGGCGGTGCTGTTGCTCGGCGCGGAAATGAACGCGACGATCGATCACATGTCGACCCAAGGCAAGCAACCTGGCGAGAAGGACTTCAACGGGGACGACGAAAAACAACACGTTTCGGGATTGGGACGGGATCACTCGCTCAAGCCGACCACTGACGAAGCCTGAACATGATCCGTGAAATTCTGAAAATGGGTGATGAGCGCCTGCTGCGCATTGCCCCGCCGGTGCCGTCCGGGATGTTCGACAGCCCGGAACTCTGGCAGTTGATCGATGACATGTTCCAGACCATGGAACATGTGGGTGGCGTTGGCCTGGCCGCGCCGCAGATTGGCGTCGACCTGCAACTGGTGATCTTCGGCTTCGAGCACAGTGAACGCTATCCGGAGGCGGAAGCCGTACCGCAGACCATTCTGATCAATCCGCTGATTACACCCTTGGGTCCGATGCTCGAAGAAGGCTTCGAAGGCTGTCTGTCGGTGCCGGGTTTACGCGGTGCGGTGGAACGTTATCAACAGATTCGCTATGAAGGTTTCGACCCCAAGGGTGAGCCGATCGTGCGCATCGCCTCAGGTTTCCATGCGCGTGTCGTGCAACACGAATGCGATCACCTGGTCGGCCGGTTGTACCCATCGCGAATCAGCGATTTCAGCAAGTTTGGTTTTATCGAGGTGATGTTCCCGGATATGGATCCTGCAGCGGACGAGTAGGAGCGAGCGGTGCGGCGATCCGACTTGCCCGCGATGGGCGCTACGCTTATCTCGGCTATTCCCCGGATTGACGAAGCACAACATCAGTCGATCCGACTCCGAACCAACCCATGGCGATCAGGGGTTTGCTGCGAGCGTAGCGAGCCAGACGATCGGTCAGGGACTGCGGCAGCTGCGGACCCAGGGAAAATCCCAGCCCCTCGTAGAACGGTTGCAGATCCGGATGGCAGAACAGCCAGACCGGCCCATCGACGTGCGCCATGGCATGTTCGACCAACCGCGTGGCAATCCTTTGGCCCCGGCCTGCCGGATCGACAAACAACCCGGTCAACCAATGCCCTTGGGCAACCGCTGTCAGGCACAACCCAGCGATGATTTGCCCCCGCCTGGCTACCCATAATTGCCCTTCGCTGGCAGCGCGCATCGGCGAATTGTGCGTTCGATAGAACTTGTTCAGCAGAGGGCGCAGCGGCTCGGCAAGCAGGCTGAAATGTAGGTCTGGCATGGCTTGAGATAAGGTCTATGAAAAGCTATGAAGGGCGCAGAAGGGTAAAAAATTATAAATCGCTGAAATAAAACGCTGCTGCGCAATAGGTGTTATACCTCATGTTACATCCCATATGAGTGGAGCGTGCATCATGGCCAAAGGCATGGAATCAAAGAAAGCAGCAAAGAAAAAACCAGCAAAAACCGCCGATGAAAAACGCGCAGACAAAAGAGCCAAGAAGGTCGGCGTGTTCGGCCACTGAGCCATCTTCAACGGAGCCCGGCAATCGGGCTCCGCTTTCACTTCTAAGTAAATAACCAATCGATCTACAAGATTTCCCTGCGCTAATGCACAGAAGGGGATGAAGCCGACGTTCGTCTGTTGGCTGGGTCCCTGCTCTGAGCCAAGCCATGTCCAATTATCTTGATCTCGCCCAACAAAAAGAAATCGATACCCTGCGTCTTAGCCTGACAGGGCGGACGGAATGGCCGACCTGGCTGTTGCTGGTTGGCGTCTACGGCGCCTGGTTTGGCGTGCTGCTGGCCAGCCCGGCGCTGGGGTTGTGGCTGAGCACAGCGCTGCTGATTCCCATCGTGGTGCTGTGGATGTCGGTGCAGCACGAACTGTTGCATGGGCATCCAACGCGTTTTACCTGGCTGAATAAAATTCTCGGTTATGCGCCGTTGGCGGTCTGGTATCCCTACACGCTGTACCGCGACAGCCATTTGCTGCACCACCGTGACGAAGACCTGACGTTGCCCGGTCGCGACCCGGAAAGCCGTTACCTGAGCCGACACCAATGGCAGGCCAGCTCGCAGTTCGAGCGTAGCCTGCACTGGCTGAACAAGACCGTGCTCGGTCGTCTGTTATTGGGAGCACCGCTGGCATTGCTGGCGCTGGCGAGGGAAGAGTTGCAGCGCTTGCGTCGAGGCCAGCGAGAGGCTTGGCTGATGTGGCTGACCCATGGCGCGCTGACCCTGCTGATGCTGGGTTTCATCGCCCGTTACAGCGTGGTGCCGGTCTGGCATTACCTGTTGCTGATCAGCGTGCCGGCGTTGTCGGTGGCGATGATCCGTTCCTGCTATGAACACCGTCCGTATGCGCAAGCCGAGCAACGCACGGTGATCAATGAAGCGGCGTGGCCCTGGACCTGGCTGTTTCTCAATCTGAATCTGCATCTGGTGCATCACGACCTGCCGGGGTTGCCCTGGTATTACTTGCCCAGGGTGTACCGTGCCCGGCGCGCACAATGGTTGGCGCGCAGTGGCGGATTTCTGGTGCGAGGTTATGGTGAGCTGTTTCGTCGACATGGGCTGGCGGCGGTAGACAGCCCGGAGCATCCGTTTGATTGATTTTGATTGCGAGACGCAAATCTCCCGTAGCAGCTGGCGAAGCCTGCGTTCGGCCGCGCAGCGGTCGTAAAATGGACTATCACATTTTTCAGAAAAACCGAGCTGTTCGATATGCGACCGCTGCGCGGCCGGACGCAGCCTGGCGGCAGCTGCTACCGGATGCTGTGCCGCATTGGAAATAGGAGCCTGACAATGCCCACCTGCTACGCAGAACTACCGATGTACGTCGCACCCGAGCAGGTGCGCCAGGCCAACGAACAATGGCTGACCCGTATTCTGGAACGGCTCGGCGTTGCCCGTCGCAGTGCCGAAGGTCTGGAGCTGATGCAGCTCTGGCTCGCCCCGCAATTGCTGTTGACCCAAACCTGTGGTTATCCGCTGATGACTGCTTTGCGCGGGCGGGTTCGGGTTATTGGCCGACCTTGCTTTGACCTGCCGGACAGCTGCGACGGCAACCATTGCAGCCTGCTGCTGACCCGTGCCGATGAGCCGCGCCAGACCTTGCCGGAGCTGTTTGGCAGTCATGGCGTGATCAATGGCGAGGACTCCAACAGCGGCATGAACCTGCTGCGCCACCGGCTTGCACCGCTGCAACAGGACGGCCGGTTTTTCTCCCGTGTCTCCATCAGCGGCAGCCACCGTGAGAGCTTACGCTGGTTGCGTGAGTGCAAGGCTGATCTGGCGGCCATCGACAGTGTCACCTTTGCCTATCTGGCGCGTTATGCCGAAGAAGACGTCTCGGGATTGCGGGTGGTGGCGCGCAGTGCGTTCAGCCCGACCTTGCCGTATATCGGTGTCGCAGGGCTGACTGATGAACAGGCCGAGCGGATTCGTGAAGTGATGAATCTGACTTTGCGGGAGTTGCCCGACGTGGCTGAAACCCTTGGGTTGCGGGAAGTGTTGCCGGCATCTGAAGGCGACTACCAGGTTCTTCTCGACTATCAGCAAGAGGCTGAAGAGCTTGGTCTGGCTCGCCTGCGTTGATTGTTTTGAGATTTTTCGCGGGCAAGTCGGATCGCCGCCCGCTCGCTCCTACAAAAGCAGCGCCAATCCCCATCATGGTGTGATTGACCTGTAGGAGCGAGCGGGCGGCGATCCGACTGGCCCGCGATGACGATGGATCAGGCGATAAACATCTCACGTCCTTAAA